>CAYTWW010000006.1:8032-152713 GCA_964441565.1 uncultured Methanosarcinales archaeon
TCACTCTCGTTCTCGAACCATTTCGACTTCGTCTTATGGAATCCCGTCCCCCTCATTTCTTTCGGGATTCGAACGTTCGTTCACTCTCGTTCTCGAACCATTTCGACTTCGTCTTATGGAATCCCGTCCCCCTCACCTTCTTTTTGGCTCCACCTCACAAGGAAGGACACTCCCTGTGCGCGAAAGACTTAAGTCTTGGCGTCCCGGTAGCTTTGCTACCTAGGACACAAGAAATCTTTGATTTCTTAATGTTTTGGAGGACTCAAAAAGGTGGAATTTGGTTTATGAGGCCAAGGTCCGGATTTCGAATGTATGAATGTATATTTAGTATCCTATCATCAGTCATTTCTACAAATATGACTATAGAAACATATTTATCTTCTCAGATCATAGAAAAAAATGGAAAAGATTCCTTTCATCTAGAGAGGATCTCACTCTTTTGCGTCAGTCCTGAGCATCACGTTGTGCTTCCTTCCCTACATCGGCTTGGTTCTCGCGGCAGATACTGTGCTCATCTATTCGCTACAACGAAAATCCAAGGCGACCACTGCGGCTACCTGGGGCCTGGCTCCCGGGATCCTGTCAACGCAGTGATGCTTCTCGTTTCCTTGATATTTCGCTAGCCGATGGTTTATCCTTCAAGCAGCCAGCTCTCCTCCCTGGAGTGGAATGAGACCGGATCCTTCATGTAATGGTATGCCTTCTCGATCAGCTCATAGTGCATGTCTTCCTGCTTCATGAGCATCCTGAAGAAATCCCTCGTCTCTCCCTCAGCCTTCTCATGCTGCCTACGGTAGAAGTCATGGCTTGATCTCTCAAGTTCCAGTGCTTTCTTATGCGCGTCGAGATCGTCTTTCGTGAGTTCCAAGTCCTCCTGGAACTCCTTGACAGTCTTATTGAAGAAGCTGATCACTTCCTCCCTATTATCATCCAAATCAATATCATGCTTGAGAGCGAACTCCTCCAGGACCCTCTTGTGGATCTGCTCTTGTCCTGCCAGATACTTGAAGGTCTCCCTCACTACAGGATTCTTCGTCCTGGCAGCTGCCTTCTTGTACAGTTCAAGTCCCTTCTCTTCAAGCTCTATAGCTTTCTTTATCTCGGCTTTCAGTTCCATCATATCACCCAGTATTCCTGCAGAATGCTGAGTATTTATTATTTGTTGTTGTCAAGAAAAAGAGAATCAGAGATATGGGAAATTGCACTGCAGCGGTACGCAGTTAAGTCCCTTGAGCTGCTCCAGGTTCCTTCTCTTGAGTCCTACTATCCTCCTTATAAGATTCAGATTCATCTGCACCACCTCGATAAGGGATAGTGCGTCAGCATATTTATATCTTTCGATTATTATCCACTTATTAGTAGTAACTCGATATCTAGCATCAGATGCCATGCGAGAAAATATTAAATAGCCAATGCACTTGAGCCTTGCGATGGATAAGAGCGAGAGGATATCTATCGCCGGGATCGGCCTGAACCTTCTTCTGTTCATAGCAAAACTATTTGCAGGGATAATCACCGGGAGCCTTTCTGTCCTCTCAGATGCATTCAATTCCCTGACTGACATAATATCCTACACATGCATCTTCATAGCGGTCAGGATCTCCAATAAGAAGGCTGACCAGGGACATCCGTTCGGACATCACAGGGCAGAGCCTATCGCTGGCCTCATCGTCGCGATCTTCGCAGGCATCCTCGCGTTCGAGATAATCAGGAGCGCGGTAAGAGGACTATTCTATCCTGAGCCTGTGTCGAAGGAGGGAATCGGCATCATCGTCCTCCTCGGGACGATTGTGATCAAATCTGCCATGTCGTATTATCTTTCCCGGAAAGGGAGGGAACTGAGAAGGCCTGCCCTCTCTGCGGCAGGTGTTGACTCAAGAAATGATGTCCTTGTCAGTGCCATAGCCCTCTTGGGAGTCGTCGGGCCCTGGATTGGCATCGAGCGGCTTGATAGCGTCTCTGCCTTTGTGATCAGCTTGTTCATATTCTATTCAGGCTACAGGATCGCCATCGAAAACCTGGATTACTTGATGGGGCGCTCCCCTGCCGAGGAGGAGATGGAGAAGATAAGGAAGAAAGCACTGTCCATAAAGGGAGTGACCGGGCTAAATGATGTGAGAGCGCATTATGTGGGCAATTTCATACATGTGGAGATCCATATCGAGATGCATAAGGACCTGACACTCCAGAGAGCGCATGAGATCGGCAAGGATGTGCAACGTGCGGTCGAGAAGATGGAAGGCATCGATAAGGCATTCATCCACATCGACCCTCGATAGCAATGTTTAAAAGATAGATACGTTTCCGAAGGGCCTATGCGAGGTTGGCGGAGTGGCCAAACGCGGCAGCTTCAGGAGCTGTTCCCTTAGTGGGTACGCAGGTTCGAATCCTGTGCCTCGCACTAGGTTCTCTGGCTTCCCTCATACCTCAGCGAACATTACCAGGTAGTTGTGTCCTTGCTCCTTTGCGCACTTCGGGCAGGAGGCATAATGAATATAATATTTCTTTGCAGCCTTCCCCTTCTTCTGGAGGAACTGGTCCATCTCATTGATGAACTTCGGAACTGCATTGTATGGTCCGTCGAAGACCTTTGAGTAATATTTCCCTGACAGTTCGACGTTATCTGCTCCTGGCACAGCACCTTTGACGGACAAATATATCTCTGACTTGAATGGACTGGGATCATAGAAGAGGACCAGGGCGTCTTCCTTCCCAGACGCCATCTTCACTTCACAGGCCATCTTCCACATCCTTGTGATCTTCTGTCCTATCATCGGAGGGAACGGGATATGGAACAGCTGAGGGACGGTCTCCCTGATGAACTTTTTTCCTTTCCATGAGTGAGCCTTTCCTTCCCATCTGCTGGGATCGAACATTGGGCAGCATTCCATGACATATCAGTTGGTGCTCTAGGATTATTAACCTTTCTAAAGACAAGATTGAATAATATGCTTTCCAATCCATTTCTCATGAGACTTCTCAGATTGATGATAAGCATAGGTGGGCCGCTTCTCGCAGGAGTTGCCGGCTCATTCTTCACAGCAAGCTCAATAGACACCTGGTACCGCACCCTTGAGAAGCCTTGGTTCAATCCGCCTGATTGGGTCTTCGGCCCAGTGTGGACAACACTCTACATATTGATGGGCATCGCCCTCTACATCGCCTGGCAGCAGAGGGCAGGGAGATTTGCCCTCTCTGTGTTCTGGGCGCAGCTCGCTCTCAATCTGCTGTGGTCGATATTGTTCTTCGGCATGCGTTCCTCCCTCGCAGCCTTCGTAGGGATCATCATACTGTGGGCCTTCATAGCATGGACAATCGCCCTGTTCTGGAAAGTATCGAGGCTGGCTGCCCTGCTGCTCCTGCCATATCTCCTATGGGTGAGCTTTGCTGCATTGCTCAACTACTCCATACTACTCCTGAATTAATGGATTCCTTTCATGGTAACCAATAGCCAAAAGGTTTATAAGCACCTCTTGCATAGTATGGTACAGCATAAATACGGGGGTGTTGACATGCTATATGAAGACAAGAATGGAAATCTATTCATGCCTGAAGAGGTGGAAGAGCTGCCAATCTGGGAGATCGAGGACATGGGGATACATGTCTTCGAAGAAGGAGAAGTCTGAAGATCCTCCTTCTTTTGATTCATTTTACCACTAGTTAATAACAACTTTTGCGAAAAGTTTATATACTTCTACGTTTTGTCTGTCTCCACCAAGAGGTGGAAACATGACACTTGATGAAGCTATCTGCCAGATCCAAGCAAATAATCGTGCATCTACAGAAGCTATAAGAACATTCCTGCGAGATCAGCATGATTATCAGACCCAACTTATGACACGTGGAATACCTATCCAAATCGCTGGCAATTTAGCACTCTCCCGCATGCCTACAACGGCATCAGCAGATAGTCTGACATATGAATATTCTCAAGATGGACTTAAACTAGACTATATTTCCGATGGGCCAAATGTGGGACAGATCGAGTTCAGACTTGAGTATAACCGTAAGGCAAAAACCGAAGATCAGGTCAAACTGACAGTCCTTCAGGATCCAACCAATACAATAGCCCCTAACCAGCCGATAAGCTTGAGCAAAGCATTGGATAAGCTTGCATTGAGCTGCAATTCTGTTCCAAACATGAGATACAATCCTTTGGCATGGGCATTGAAAGGCGCTATTTCAGATGCCAGGCAAGAACTACCCAAATATCTCCAAAACCTTGAGCAAGGAGTAATGTATGCGCTGAGCTTTTCTCAGGATTTCTTGGGAGCTGCAGCAAGCGCTGGAAGTGCTTCTCCTCGTGTCTACTGAAGCTTTTTCTTGTTCTCTTCCAGTTCTTTCTTGAACCTGCCCAGAGTCTTGACAATGTGCTGCGGCTGTGTCTTGAGGGTCTCTGCTGTCAGGCTAAGCAGGTCTCCCTCATATACCGTCATCGACTTAAGGTCAAGGTCACCCGGCGCAAGCTGCTGTTTCTTCTTGACAGCTTTCCCCGATAGTTTCCACTTCTCGAAGAGCTCTGCTGCCCTTCCAGGGACCTGATCAAGGTCGCAGGAGAGTATGAGAGCAGCCTCCTGGAGGATGCCCATCTCCCCTTCAAGAACCTTTGCTGCAGCGTCGCCGGCTGCGAACTCGATCCTCACGATGCCATCCTGGATCTTTGTCGTCTTGATTATCTTGATCCTCTTCGCTTCTCCTGTGAGGTTGAGATGCGTACCTCCGCATGCCTCGACATCGAATCCCTCGATCCCGACTATCCGCAGCTTCTTCCCAGGTACTGCTCCTCCCTGATACAGGCGCATCCCATATTTCGATTCAGCGATGTGCCTTTCCATCAGGGATGAGAAGATAGGGAGATTCTCTTCGATGATCTTGTTTGACAGCTCCTCGATCTTGAGTGTCTGCTCATCTGTGAGACTGTCGTAATGAGTTATATCAAGCCTGGCCTTGTCGATATCCTTGTGAGCTCCAGCCTGCCAGATGTGCTCTCCGAGTATCTTCCTGGCTGCGCCATTGATTATGTGGGTGGATGTGTGATGCTGGGCAAGCTGCAGCCTTCTCTCGAAGTCGATGTCTCCCTTTATGACATCGCCTTCCTTGATTCCTGGTGCCTCTCCCAGGACATGGACAACGACACCTCCTTGCTTGTAGATATCTACGACAGGGATCCCCCCCAAAGTACCCAGGTCATGCACCTGTCCGCCCGATGTGGGGTAGAATGCAGTCCTGTCAAGGACCACATTGTTCCCTATGATCTTCAATACAGTCCCTTCGAAGTCTATGACCTCATAGCTCTTGTAGTAAAGGATGTCTGTCTCAGGCAGCCCATGCAGGTCCAGCTCATCCTTCTTCTCCAGTATCTTCGCCTTGTTCTCATGCCTTTCAGAGACCCTCGCATAGAAGTTCGCGGGGATGTCTATCTCTTTTCCCTGGGCCTTTGCCTCCTTCTGCACCATCTCTGGTGATATGCCTTGACTATCATACATCTCAAGCAGCTTATCTTCAGTCAGCTCTCCTTTTGATAGGACATTCATGAGGACGTTCTTGGATTTGGCCCTTGTCTCTTGGAACTTCCTCTTCTCGACCTCGAGGATCTTGGCGATATTGTCCAGGTTGTCGGAGAGCTCAGGGAAGATCGGATAAAGGTATTCAGCATGCCATCTGCATACCTCGCCGAGCGTCAGATTCCAGTTGTTCTCTTCTATGAATCCGAGCGCCCTCCTGGCGAGGAGCCTCAGATTATAGCCGCCTCCGACGTTGCTTGGGAGAGCGCCGTCATTTATCGCGATAAGGAGTCCCCTGGTGTGCTCAGCGATAGAATAGACAGCAGACATCTCTGATATCCCTTTCTTGAGGGAATCGACAGGTATGCTCGTCTTCTCAGAGACAGTCTTCCATGCCTGGTCGATATCTGAGACCTCATCCAGGTTCAGGAGACCTGCATATGGGACGAACTTCCGGATCATCTCCTTGTCTTCCATCACACCAGTCCTTTCGAGTATCTTCTGGATCACTGTCGGGAAAGTGGCGTCATAGATCGTGTTCGACCCCTGGGAGAACCATGCGTTCCTCTCCATCCCTGTGCCCATGTCAAGGACTTTTATCTTGAGATCCTTGACACCTGAAGGTGTCTGTTCATAGAGCATATAGACCTGGTTGCCTATCTCGCATCCCCTGGAGAAGAATTCCATGCAGCATCCAAGATTCCCCCCTCCTGCCCATGCATCCTCGTGGAATGTGAGTTCCTCATCAGAGAGCCCAAGCCCCTCGTTGAGCCACTTCTTGATATGCGAGAACACCTTGTTCTGATCCCACTGGTCTGGGGGGACGAACATATGCTGCCCGATCATGTTGAAGCAAGTCATGTGGGACATCGTGATGCCGACATTGTCGATATCTCCGAACCTTAGGCAGAACTGAGGGATGACAAGAGGATTTGCTGGGGGCTCAACTTCTCCGGAGATGACATATGGCTGGAAAGCAGCGATGGAAGCATTCGTATATTCCATCGTAGGGTTCCACCTCGCGACAAGAGGATATCTCCTGACTGGCGTATATCCCATCTCCTTGAACATCCGAGAGAACTTCTGCCAAGTCTCGATGAGGGACATCGAGTTCCTCGCAGGTGTGTTCCCTATGAATGAGAAGCTCTCCTCATTCGAGCATGAAGGATCCCCACAGACATCTCTCTTTGGATCCTTGTTCCAGAAAGGCTTCTCGCACTTGGAACAGAACCTTCTTAAGAATCCATTCTCCTTGAGGACTGCAGTAGGGTAATACTTGTCAGGTTCTGCCCAAAATCTTGGCTTGTACAGTTTCTTTATCTCCTTATCAGAAAGCATAAGATGTCACCTTTGGCCATGAAGTCCACGAACATATTTAATGCTTTTGCATGGCCTTAAGGAGGATTGTATACCTGTCCTTCTTAATTAACTTTCGAAACCTTTATAAACAAATTCCGAAAGTTTTATAAGCCTTCACATGTTTTACCTTATAAACTTTGTTGTGTCAGAATAGTATTCCCTCAAGGGATTCTACAGCGATTCGAGGGCTGGCACTGGCAAATCCATAACTCATAAGAGGGAAGTTGAAATGAGGGACTATGTCAAGAAATGCCCTGAATGCGGGGGCATAAATCTGTTCTGGAACAAGGACAAGGGAGAAGTGATATGCAAGGATTGCGGTCTTGTCGTCGAAGATAAGATGGTGGACTTTGGCCAGGACTGGAGGGAGTTCGATCCTGAGAGCGCTGAGAAGAGGAGGAGGACCGGCGCCCCCATCACCTATACCCAGTATGACCAGGGACTCGGTACAGAGGTCGGGAGGAAGGCAGATCTCTATGGCCTTGAGAAGAAATCGAAGAACAAGTTCTTCCGCCTCAGGAAGTGGCAGTACAGGATCTCCACTGCCATAGAGAGGAACCTCAAGCTCGCGCTCGCTGAGCTGAAGAGAGTCTCATCATATCTCAAGCTTCCAAAGTCAGTCGAAGAGGAGGCAGCTAGGATATACACACTTGCTGTCCAGAGAGGTCTTGTCAGAGGAAGATCCATGGAATCTGTCGTCGCTGGCGCCCTCTACGCTGCATGCAGGCGACATGAGGTGCCGAGGACGCTTGAGGAGCTCTCCGAGGCTTCTGGCATCGAGAAGAAAGAGGTCGGGAGGACATACAGGTTCATAACCAGGGAACTGGCGATAACGATCCTCCCCAGCAATCCTGGCGACTATATCCCTAGGTTCGCGTCATCTCTCAAGCTTTCAGCCAAGACCCAGTCAAAGGCAGTCGAGATAATCGAGATGTCGCAGAAGGCAGAACTCACAAGCGGGCGAGGCCCTACAGGGATCGCATCAGCATCCCTCTATGTCGCAGCCCTCATCAATGGGGAGAAGAGGACGCAGAGAGAAGTAGCGGATGTCGCAGGTGTCACCGAAGTGACGATAAGGAACCGCTATAAAGAGCTCCTAGACAAGCTGGGACTTGAGAAAGATATCAAGAAGCTCAAGAAGAAAGGGAAATAATTAAATATTAGGTTTTTTTACTACTTTTTATGAGTAACCTTGAACAAAATCTGACAGACATACTTAGGAAATCCTTCAATCAAACCCGAATCACAGATCGAAGGCCGCTTGAAGAATACATCTCGATACATGGGCCTGCACTCGAGATGCTCGCACGGCATAGTGAATTGAATGAACCCAAGCTATATAGTTGGGAGGTCCTCCAATCAATCTATCCTGAAGTTAGCGGATTAGAACTTGATTCTGAATTGGATGATAGGTATCAGCGTTTTGTCGAAGAGAACAATGTTGACAAGAAAATGGCAACAAAGACCTTCAACTCGATTTTAAGAGCTGGACTGCGAACCCTAAGAGATCTGCTAGATTACAGCCAGGAATACCAGGATCGACTCTCTTTAGGCAGGAATATCCAGAACGCTGACAAGGTAAGAGTCCTTGGAGAACATTTCAATCCAAGAGATCCAAAGTATAGACCAATCAGGAACTTTGGACCTGAGAATGCAAAGATCCTGTATGCTTTCATGGACTCACTCGGGATCAATCTGTTCCCAGATGGATATCGGCCTCAAGAGCTTGATTACAAGAAAGCATAGAAGTATCTCTCCAGGCTGATGCTGCCTTCTTCCATCTGGATCCCTTCTCTTTCAAGCATCTTCCTCTTCTCTTGTAGGGTGAAACCGGTGCTCTTGCCTTTGAATCCGCATAGCTTTCCATCTGCGCCTACGACCCTGTGGCATGGCACATCAGGCGCGAAAGGATTCTTCCGCAGTGCCTGGCCTACAGCCCTGTAGCTCCTGCATCCAAGCTTCTCTGCTATCGCCTTGTAAGTGGATACCTTCCCTTCAGGTATCCTCCTTGTCAGCTCATATACTCGCATCTCGAATTCAGTCGGCATGAGGAAGAGGAAGGGTAGGAGGAATAAAAAGCAATCGACCGCAACGTTTTAATATATAAAGTGGCTTTCCGGTCTCCATCAGGGGGTAATCAAATGAGATACGTATACATGATCATACTAGCATTGATCTCTGCATCTGCCATGGCGATACCGCAGGCAGGTCAGGAAGGAGTCGACACAACATACGGAGCATATGACTGGGTAGTCTGCAGGGCAGATAGTGATAGCGCATGGATATCTGCTGATTCCTCAGGCACATATAGCCCGATCAATGTCTGCGAAGAACTTGGCTATACTGGCGTGGATGCTGTGGGAGGAACATGCGGCACAGTCTGCGGCTATTGCGGACAGGATATCGAGCATTATGATGGTGTTGGCGGCAACGCAGAACATCTTCAGTACACAGTCACATGGAGATGCGTCTCCTATGAAGGCGCCCAGGATGTGCCTGAGTTCAGCCTTGTAGGAGGAGCGATAGCACTCACAGGGATAGGTCTTGTGATATTCAGGAGAAGGCATTGATCTCTCCATTTATTCTTACTTCTACGAAATGTTTAAAAGTGGCATGAATTTCCAGAACCTTCTGGACTTCAAGTCTGGGATGCACCCCTCCCTAGCTCAGCGGTAGAGCGTTCGGCTGTAGAAGGAATTCACTGCATGACAACGCACAAGCGATGGATGAAATGCAGCCAGCCGTTACCGAACGGTCCCCGGTTCGAATCTGGGGGGAGGGACTGGGCCTGCGGCGACGCAGCCCAAACTTTCCATTTCTTGACAATTTCACCACCCATCAGTAATTTTTTATAATACTATAGAAGACTTGACAAGATGGTACTTGTTGAGGAGTTCCTGAAAAAGGAACCACCACACCTATTCGTCTCAAATAGCCACGGTACTGATTTCTTGCCAACCATCGAAGCCACTAAAGACACCGCCTCTGGCTACTACATCATGGAAAGGATAGTTCCTGGCTTTGCTGCAGTGATCGACAGGATACTTGAACTTGATAAGATGGTGATCCTCACACCATCCTGGGAACTATTAGGATACATAAAAGACAACCCTGACGTACTTAAGCATAGCATCATCGCCCTATGGCCAACCTCGAATGCGATTGATGATCCTATCAGATTCAGGCGAGAGTTGCAGAATAGCCTTGATAAAGTTGTACAGGATTATCGAGATTTTTGGTTCATGCCCACCACGATGTATCCGGACGCTCTGCTTAAGGAGGGAGGACGCTCCCGATTGGCCATGATAGATTTCAGCCCAATAGGAAATGTGTATGATCGACAGGTCGCTTGTGGAAAACCATATGGATACAAGAACATGCATAGGACCATAGAGGCGATGCCCAAGGAATTGCCATATCATATGGCTGGCGGGATAGGAAGCCTTCCTGGAAGGATACCTGTCACCGATGCTGTGAAAAGATTAAGCAGACGCGTAGGACTGGATCTCAGGATGCCTAGCTGTCTCACGATCGGAAGCCCAATCACCAAAGCTAGATCGCCTGGGGAGGAAGCAGAGAAATATCTCGGTGAATTCAGGCTTGCACGCGAGAACATCATGGGAAGCTTATACGCCAGGTGCCTTACTTATCTCAGAAATAGCTTGCCTTGCCATCAACCTTAGTGAAGTATCTCAAGGGAGGAAGACCCTGTCCGCTCTCGAACTCTATGACCCATCTGGGCACTTCCCACTGCGCAGGAAAGGAAGGAATCGACTGCTCATGTGTCTCGATGCGTCGGGATGCCATCAGCAGTATCCTGTCCAGATCCTCCCTCGAAAGGCTGTCGATTATGTCTCTTCTTCCTTTGATCACAGCATCCAGGATCCACGACAGTTCGCCCTCATTCATCTTACCTTGTATTTCCTCACCATGAAGACAGGCTGATAGCTTTGCTTGGCTTTCCGAAGCCCTTCAAGACCAAGGTCCTGTTCCCGGTTCACGTACTTGATTGATCCTGGGATCGACTTCACGAACTCATGCAGGACAAGCTGGTACATGCCGACAAAATCGCTGTTGCCTTTCTCGAAATGCTCCACGTAGGTCTCATCATTAAGCTTCTCCCCTATCGAGAAAGCCCCCACTGTCCCATCGATAAGGACGCATACTCCCAAGAGGCCAAGATAGTCGAAGTGCGTTAGCGCTTCTCTGACAGCTTCATTCTCAGCAGACAGATCAGGATCGTTCTTGCAATCCCGTCTGTCGCACCATTGTTCCTGCAGCTTCTTGTACCCATGCACAGTGCTCTTCGAAAGGACGCAGACCTGGGGATCATATTGTCGGCTCCTCTTGATGAAGTTCCTCTTGGAGGCCAGGTCCTGACCTTCAAGGCTCACAAGCCTGGAGCGTTCATAAACATAGTCATGCTGGTCCGGCGTCTCAGTTATCATCTCAGCAGGAAGGCTTGAAGCGATCATCTCATCGACACGCTCGAAAGGATCCTGCATCCTGCTTATCAGACCTGCGGGGTCAGGGCCGACTGGCTGATAGAATATCCTCTGGCCTTCCTTCTTGAAGGAAATCAGGAGGTGTCCATCCCTCTCTTCGAACTCATGCTTCTTTGAATTCCTCCATGCAAAGAGATTTGTGAAGGTGAGTTCTGATATCCTAGGCTGGAATCTGCGCAGATAACTGTCGAACAGTTCTTTGTCTGCAAGCTGAATATCTCTCATGGGCATAGGGTGAAGACTGTTATTCCTGGCCTAAAAAAACCTGCCGGCCTGTTGAAATATGAATAAAAGCCTGGACTGATATAAGAAATTGTCCCTTTCGCTAGCGCCTTGAATCCAGAATAATGACCATTGAGTTCCCGAAAACTGCCTCCTGCCTTGAGGAAATCTATCCCTGTGAATCCGAAAAACCGAGTCTCTCCAGCATGTGTGTGGCCGGAAAGGAAGACATCCGGGGAGAAGCAGGCTTTCGAATCAAGATCATCAGGATTGTGAGCCAGAGCAATTGAATAATCTGCAGGCCTTTGCATCTGAGTCCCAGGGGTACCGAGGCCCAGGATCACTCCATCGACACATATATAACCCTGTCCCAGATGCATGAAACCAAGATCATTCATAAGAGGGACCACTTCCATAGAAAATGGCATATCATGGTCTCCGAGGACAAAATACTTGCCCTTCGTCGCGCAGATACCTTCCAATACCGAAGCGCTCGCCTGCAATCCAGTAGGATCACGGTGAACGATGTCACCAGTCACTGCAACGATATCCACTGGACCTGCAGCATCGACATATCTGCTGAGCCGTCCTCCATCAGCAGCATTCCTCAGATGCAGGTCAGAGAGGTGCATTATCCGTAGTCCTTCGAGTCCTGCAGGCGCTCCGCAAAGCCTGTACTGATAGACCATCCCATCACCAAGATCTTCCGAACTGACGGAGTTTTGTGTGCAGGAGAGATCCGCTATTGTCAGATCATCCGGAGGATCCCTGCCTATCGCGAAGGCACGATGGCCGTTGAGAGATGATCTTGTCAGGGCATGCTTCATAATCCCTGGCAAGGTCCTGAACGCATCAATATATGTCTGAAGATCTGGCATCGTTCCGGTTTTTATGTTTCAATATAAAATACTATTGATTAAACCACAGTTATTTAAGGAAGCATTTCTGAGTATATCCAGGGGATGACATGGACTATGATGGACTGATCGGGGTTGATATCAGAGGTGTACAGCTCAGACCTGTGTCAGCATATGATATCCCTGAAAAATACGCTGAAGGACTTGAAGGAGTCCTTATCACCAATGGCGACTTGCGAGATAGAGCCAGCCGGATGTCCGCTGACATAAACAGGATGTGTACATCAGATGGTATGCATGATCTTCTAGCCATCTGCATGATCAAAGGTGCAGCAAGGTTCTATGATGAACTCATCAATGAGGGCAGGCTTGAATGTTCCGTACAAGGAATATCTGTCGACAAGCAGATATCCTGAAGGGACGATAGGACAGGGTATGACACAATTCACATTGAAGGAGCCAGACCATTACAGGAACAGGAACATCCTTCTGGTTGAAGATATCATCGACGAAGGTTTCACACTCTTTGATGTGGTCAGAGAACTGCTTAGATATGGGCCTAAGACCATAACGATCGCTGCCATGCTCAACAATCCCGGACGCAGATCAAGGATCGGATTCTTCCAGGACAAGATAGTGAAGTATAAGGATGAGACGATGCAGGAAGCGGAGGAAGAGCTGGCGATCAACGGGGTCCTGGTCGGCTATACCATCGATTCTCACTTCGTCGTCGGTCATGGACTAGACAGGGATCTGCCACATCTATGCGTCGCGAGATTGTGACTGCCTACTCTTTAGCAGATGAACGAGCGCATCGGAAGCGTCTCAACTTCCACCATTCCCCAAATGGGAAACAATGATTCTGGATTCAATTACCGAGATGATCTTGACAGGTGGAGCCAAAAAGAAACCAGTAGCGGGGGATAGATTTGAACTACCGACCTACGGGTTATGAGCCCGTCGGGCACTCCTGGCTGCCCTACCCCGCTGTGGAGATTGGAGAAATCCGGCTCATTTATAAATTTACCTGCAAGCTTAGCCGATATAGCTGGTCTCGTTCTTCTTGAGTATCCCCTTGAGGAGCTTTGATTTCTCAGGGACCTCTTCAGGGTTCTCCTTCAATTCCTTGTCAAGCTCATCCAGCTCTTTCTGCAGGTTCTCAGGTTTCACACCAAGCCCATAGGCGCTGTTTAGCACCCTCAGGAGTTCGAGGGCGCCGGGGATGCCGATATACATGGGATTGCCGTGCGTCTCAGCAAGAAGCGCGATGGCATCTGCCTTCCTTCCCTTCGCAAGCCCGAGGAGGAGTCCGGACACTCCAAGGATCGGACCGACGACACCATAGACCTCCTTATTCACCATGCTGATGGCAGGGAACTTCTCCACTGCCTTCTTGCTACTGCCTGTGCAGAAGATCTTCGGTTCCAAAGGCGCCTCGCGAAGGCCAATCCCTCCGAGAGCGACAACAGTCTTCACACCCATCCTCTTCGAGACATCAAGGACCTTGTCGCAGAAGAGGTACGCACTCTCCTCATTCACAGGCTGATAATCGCCTGTCAGGAGCAAGATATCCCTTTTCCCCCTGATATGGAATATCTCCATCTTCGGAAGGTCTACCAGGTTATCTTCATTCACAAAGACAGAGTTCGGCATCGAGAATGAGGAGAATCCGAGGATGCGCTTAGCTTTTGTCTCCTGGACGATATAATCGACCACGATCTTTCCGACATTGCCTATCCCAGGCAGACCTTCGACCAGGATCGCGTCCTTGTATCTAGGCAACTTGGTTATATCTATGCTCCATTCCATAGGACTTCTCTCTTGAGACCTCTTTATATAATTTTTCCATTTGACACTGTGTCCAGAATCGCGAGCCAATCGAAAAAACAGTCATCTTGAACAGACCAAATCCCTAAACATTTTAATCTCTGTCAACAATCCTCTGTATCATGAAATTGCATTTCCTCACATCTGTGCTGTTCGCCATTGCGATCACCATAATGGCCATCTCAGACAAGCTCATCACAAGACTCCTCCTCATGGTCGCATCGCTTGTCCTGTTCCACGCGACACTCATCATCTTCGGCATAGAATACGACCAGGTGCAATCCAGGATACTCAAGAAGTCTCAGATCGAAGCGCAGAGAAGGAAACTATAAAAACATCATATAGGTTCTCTTCTCCTATGAGGATATCACTGGACCTATCGAAGACTGTGGACCAGAATGCGCAGATGCAGTTCGAGAAGGCCAAGAAGATAAGGAAGAAGGCTGAAGGAGCGAGGACAGCTCTGGAAGACAGTCGCAGGAAGCTCGCGAAGATAGAGGACAGGATTGACGAGGAGAGAGCTGAGGAGAAGCAGATCGAGAAGCGCAAGACCGACTGGTATGAGAAATTCAGATGGTTCTTCTCATCTGAAGGATTCCTTGTCATCGCAGGGAGGGATGCGACGACAAACGAGATCATAATGAAAAAGCAGACAGACAAGGATGACCTGGTATTCCACACCAGCATGGCAGGCAGCCCTTTCGCAGTCATCAAGCGCGACGGGAAAGAGATTGGGGAGAAGACTATCGAAGAGACCTCGAAGTTCGTGGCCTGCTTCTCAAGGGCATGGAAGCTGGGGATGTCATCGATGGAGGTCTTCCATGTGAATCCTGACCAGGTGACAAAAGAGGCGCCTGCTGGAGAATACATCCAGAAAGGCAGCTTCATGATCTATGGAAAGAAGAATACGGTGCTTGCTGACATGGACCTTTGGATCGGCGCGATGGAAGACGGAAAGATCATGGCTGCCGCCAGGAGCGCAGTCGAGAAGCATTGCAAGAGCATGATACGTGTGCAGCAGGGAAAGGAGAAGCCGTCAGAAGCTGCCAAGACCATCAGGCACAAGCTAGGGGGGGAACTTGACGAGATCATCAGGGTCCTCCCTTCCGGAGGTGTCCGCCTTGGAGAGTGATATACAGCTGAGGGCCAGGGCGCAGCAGATAGAACCTGTCCTGAGACTCGGGAAGAACGGAATAACAGAGAATGTCTATGGGGAGATCGACAAGCTTCTCAGGAAACGCAAGCTCATAAAGATAAAGGTGCTGAAGAACTGCGCAGCCGAGATAGACATGGAAGAGGTCGCCCGGAAATCAGGCGCAAGGCTGGTAGAGAAGAAAGGAAGCACCTTCGTGCTTTTCAGGAATTAATCTTCTTCGATATACTTATCCTTCACTTCGATATAGAACACCATGAATATCACAGTCAGTATGATCATCACGATGTTGAGCGAGAACAACAGCCCCAGGCTTAGCAGCTTGTAATTCGCATCTGGTATCTCATCGACTGAGAGTATCTTGACGAAGAGCACTGTGCCGATGATGAAAAGGAATGCGAATATGATCGATACGAGACCTACATGCGGATTGTGAGTCTTGATAATCTTATGCTTCTTTGTATACTTGATCAAAAGCGACCACCTCTTTTTATACACTTCAACGCCTGAAGATTATATAAATCTTTTGGAATGAAAATCATTAAATACCACCGATTGTTCGAAGGACATGGTGAAAGAAATGAAAGAAGAGATAGCGCTGAAGCTTCTGGACATCAAGGCTGTTTCCCTCTCCCCGGGAAAACCATTCCGTTATGCATCAGGCATCCTGAGCCCGATATATTGCGACAACAGGATGACGATGAGCTACCCTGATGTCAGGACCGCGATAAGGAACGCATTCATCAGGCTGATCGAAGAAGAGAAGATCACCTATGATGTGATCGGAGGCATCGCGACCGCAGGAATCCCCCATGCGATGCTTGTCGCACAGAAGCTTGAGGCGCCGATGATCTACATAAGGAGCGAGCCGAAGGGACACGGCAAGGAGAACCTTGTCGAAGGCAAGCTGGAGAACGGGCAGAAGGTGCTTGTGATCGAGGATCTCATCTCGACAGGCGGTTCCTCCCTCAAGGCTATCGAAGGTGTGAGACAGCAGGGAGGTGTGGTCGAATACTGCCTTGCCATCTCGACTTACCAGATGAAGAAGGCAGAGGATGCTTTCAAGGCAGCTGGAGTCAAGCTTATCACAATCACTGATTTCACATCCATAATCGAGGCAGCAGCAAGGACAGGATACATCAAGCCGGAGGAGAAGGAGATGGTCATGGATTGGAAGAGCGATCCACAAGGCTGGGGCCAGCGACAGGGATTGGAGAGGTAGAGACATGAAGCTGAAGATCGGAGTGATGGGATCCCATCAATCAGTCCTTGACCAGACGATAATAAAGAGGTCGAGGGAGCTTGGCAGGGAGATCGCCAGGAGCAGATGCATCCTGATAAACGGTGCTACGACAGGCCTTCCTGACGAGGCTGCGAGAGGCGCCAAGGAAGAAGATGGATTCGTGATGGGCATCAGCCCGGCAGTCGATGAAGCTGAACACACAAAGAAATACAAGCTCCCGACAAAGTACTATGATACGATCGTCTACACCGGCTTCGGATTCAATCTGAGAAACATCGTCAATATCAGGACAAGCGATGCGATAGTCTTCCTGAGAGGTTCCATGGGTACGCTCAATGAGTTCACTATCGCATATGAGGACTGCAAGATCATCGGGATCCTCGAAGGATGCGGCGGAGTCTCGGAATTCATCGATGAGATCGTCGAGATATGCAAGAAGAATACTGGCGCAAAGATAGTGTATGAGCATGATCCTGCAAAGCTTGTGAAGCGTCTGATAGCTGAAGTCAAGAAGCAGAACATACCTTCTTCGAAGAAGAAGTTCCTGGAATGAGAAATATAATCGGAGTCATGGGAACGAGCGCTGAGTGCGACAAGAAGCTCTGCGACAAGGCATTCTCTATCGGTGCTGAGATTGCGAAGAGCGGCTGCATCCTCCTCACAGGCGCGACAAGCGGCCTTCCTCACTTCGCAGAGCAAGGAGCAAAGAGCGAGGGAGGATTCGTGCTCGGGATAAGTCCGGCAGCAAGCAAATCAGAGCATACTGAGCTGTACAAGAAACCCCTTGATGCAACAGACATCCTGATATGCACAGGAGCAGGTTTTTTGAACAGGGACATAATCAACATAAGGACTAGCGATGCTGTGATATTCATCAATGGCGGTGTCGGCACACTGAACGAATTCACTGTCGCATATTTCGACAGCAAGATCATCGGGATCCTCGAAGGGAGCGGAGGGGTGAGCGACTCGATCAAGAAGATCGTCCCATGCCTCTACAACAAGAAGCATGTCGTCATAATCTATGAGAAGGACCCGAAGAAGCTTGTCCAGAAGATACTGAAAGAATTGTCCAAAGGTGAATCGCATGAACTATGTGGAGAGACTAAGGAACAAGGCTAGGGAGCACAGCTCGATAGTCTGCATGGGGATGGATCCCCTACTTGACAAGATCCCTCTCAAGGGAAGCCCTGCTGAGGTGATCGAAGAATTCTATACACGCATCCTCGAGTCTATCGAAAGGGAGGGAACAAAGCCGGCTGTCGTCAAGCCGAATATCGCTTTCTACGAGCAGTATGGTTTCGAAGGCCTGCATGCCCTCAAGAGGCTCATCGCAAAATACCATTCAGCAGGCATCCCTGTCCTCCTGGATGCCAAGAGGGGAGACATAGGGAAGACCAGCGAAGCCTATGCAAAAGCAGTCTTTGACTTCTGGGCTGCAGATGCTGTGACGGTCGCACCTTACATGGGCTCGGACTCTGTCGGACCCTTCATAAGCTGGGGGGAGAAAGGAAAAGGAGTCTATGTGCTCCTGAGGACCTCGAACAAAGGAGCTGTCGACATCCAGGATATCAAGAGCGATGGGAAGAAGATATACCAGAAGACTGCTGAGAAGATGCTCGAGTGGCATAAGCCAGGGCTTGGAGCAGTTGTCGGAGCCACATATCTCGATGAGCTTAGGGAACTGTCATCCTTCTTTGTCAACAGCGGCAAGGAAGTGCCATTCCTCATCCCAGGCGTCGGTGCGCAGGGAGGTTCAGCAGCAGAGGTCGCAGAAGCCCTTAGGTCCACAGGCAATGACATCCTCATCCACAGGATCAACAGCTCATCGGAGATCAACTATGCTTACCTCAAGGAAGGGACTGATGACTTCGCAGGAGCAGCAGTGCGGGCCATCAAAAAACTTAATGCTGAGATCGGGCCGCTTTCTTAAGTTAATTTTATATATTGTCACTTCTCAGTCAGAATGTGGTAAGAAGTACAAGAGCTACACCTGTAAATGTCCTAGGTGGAGAAAACACATTTTTTGAGAAAGATGTGAGCTACAGAGGCCTTATCAGGATCCTTTCCGGACTTGATCCGTCCTATTCTTTCAAAGAGTTCCCTCAAAACCTTGTTAGAGCTGGAGAATGCGGTGAATATCCTTATCTTTCAGCTCTTGAAGAGAGGCTTCAGGAATCCAGGCCGATCGATCAGTATGAGCTTGTGCAGCTGGAGAAAGTCATTACCATGGCTTCGCATCTTACGACCTATGTCGAGAATAATATGATCACGCCTGCCATAGCTGAGACAGCACATGTGCTGGCCTGGGCATCGCTGCTCATAGGCAAGAGACAGTTGAAGGACCTACCTGCCAAGGACGGCGACCTTCCTTCCGGCATATCTGTAGGCCTAGGCTTGAGAAGGTCTGCGGTAAGATCGCTATCGCTCAGGAGACAGGAAGCAGCTGATCCTGCGTACAATCTGATGTTGGATTTCTCATTAGGTACGATGCTCGATCATCTCGGAGAAGATTATTTCCTCCTCGGGGAAGCATGCATCCGTAAGTTCCATGGCATCAACCTGATACCTGAATGTGATGATCATTTGATGTATGGATTCTCAGAATCACTGGATGAAAGAGTGATGACAGCAAGGCAGCTATATCAACAAGCTGCTTTTGCCAAACAGCAGGCCTGCCATCATTATTCAAGATGCCTGGATGTATTCTGGGAATCCCCCTTGAAGATACTGGATTTCAACAAGATCCTCCTGGAACAGAAAGTCACCTTGAAGAAAGCAATGGAATTTGCCATACTCTCCAGCAATCTTGATCTGATAGAACAGATATATCAAGAGAGACATGCTTGTATGCAAAACACAGATTTCAACATAGTCGCTGATTATGTAGGAGACCTTGCTCGCTATACGCTGCGTAGATCAGGGTCCCTGATGCTGACAAAAGAGACTATGCTTTGGTGCATAGACAGGTTCCTGGAAGCTGCTGATATGGAGCGGGATATGCAGGTCTACATGAACTCTGGCTTCTTCAGGAGAAGGGCTGGCAATATCTGTGAGAACCTCGCATCAGGTGAAACAGATCTTTTAGAGCAGGCAAGCCTTTTGGGAGAGGCTCAGCATCATTATCAGCAAGCTGTTATTGATTTTGCCAGAGGAGGATATGGCGGACGAGAGCGAGCTGAGGAATTGTCACCTCAGATCATAGCCATCAGAGGATTCTTCAGCGAGAATGCCCAAGCGATCGCCTCAGCATCCCAGGCTTATATACACCAGAAGGGGTGATTATCCCTGTTATGTATCTGGCAGGCGTCACATCGAATGCTGGATTCTTCGCATGGCTCTTCATCGGCGCGACCCTGATATTACGCACCTTGCCATCTTCGCCGAGACCTGTGACGTAAAGGACCTCATCTTCTGATCTCTCCTCGATAGGGATGTCCTTCCCGGTCGCGCAGTCCCAATCAAAGGTCGACATAGGGGCTGCCACATAGAAGGGAATATTATTCTCCTTCGCAAGCACAGCTTTCTCGTATGTGCCGATCTTGTTCGCGACATCACCATTCGCAGCGATCCTATCCGCTCCCACGATGCATATGTCGATCTCTCCTCTCACCATGAGGTATCCTGCCGCATTGTCTGCTATGATTGCGTGAGGTATCCCTTCCTCAGAGAGCTCGAAGGCAGTCAGGTTGGCACCCTGGAGCCTGGGCCTTGTCTCATCTGCGAAGACGAACACCTTCTTGCCAGCTGCGACAGCGGCCCGCACAGGAGCTAGTGCGGTCCCATGATCGACTGTCGCAAGCGCACCTGCATTGCAGTGGGTGAGGATGCGCGCATTGCCAGGGATCAGTGCTTCACCATGCCTCCCGATCTCTCTGCATGCCTCGACTCCGGCGTCCGCGTACTGAGAGGCTGCCTGGATCGCAGCCTCTTTTGCACGCTGCGGTGTCATACCCCTGACTTTCGTAAGCACATGATCTGCGCCATCGAAGAGATCCTGCGCAGTCGGCCTTGCTGCACATATCAGATCCCGTCTCTCTCTGAGATGTCTCTGCCATTCTCCTCCTCTAAAAGTCAGAGCTGCGAGCGCCATAGCATATGCGGCTGTCGCCCCGATCGCTGGAGCGCCTCTGACTGACATGTTCCTTATGGCTTCGACAGCATCCTCGACCGTAGCGATCCTGAGGATCTTCTTCTCCCAGGGGAGAAGCCTCTGGTCTATCATCATGATATGCTGGTTCTCGAACCACACAGACCGCATCTCCTTGCCTCCAATCTTCACAGTCTCACCTGCCCAAGGAAAGAGTCACCTGCATCAATCCGCACATCAAAATTCTCAGCTATCGTCCTGCCAAGATCAGAGAAACTCTTCCTCTCACCAAGATAATTGCCTTTCGCTCCTCCATACACAAGAAGCGGGACTCTTTCCCTCGTATGGTCTGTCCCCCTGAATGTCGGGTCATTGCCATGGTCCCCTGTGATCATGAGAAGGTCATCTGGCTTCATCTGTGATATGAATCTTCCGATCATCGCATCAAGTTCCTCGATACATCTGCTGTATCCATCCGGATCTCTCCTGTGGCCGTACAGCTGATCTGTATCGACAAGGTTCCCGAAGACCATCCCTTTGAAGTCTTCGTCGAGGAGCTGCATCAAGAATCGCATCCCTGATCTGTTATCCTTGGTCTCCTGGTATCGTGTTATGCCTTTCATATCGAAGAGCTCGCCCACTTCCCCATAAGCGATTGTATGCAGGCCTGCATCCTTCAGCGCATCGAGAAGAGTATCGCTTGAGAACATGAGTGGGAAATCTTTCCGGAGATCATTCTTCCTCCTGAAGCTCCCTGGCTTTCCTGTGAAAGGCCTGGCGATGACCCTCCCGATCTCCCAAGGCCCTACACATATCTCTCTTGCGATCCTGCATATATCATACAGTTCTTCGTGGCTGAGGATGGAATCATGCGCTGCTAGCTGCAGCACGCTGTCTCCTGAAGTATAGATTATGATCTTTCCTGTACTCAGATGCTCAGGACCAAGCTTCTCGATTATCTCTGTGCCGGATGCTGGATAATTGCCGATGAAGTCCTTCCCTGTCTTCTCTCTGAGCAAGCTGATCAGATCCGCAGGGAAACCCTCGGGATACCTCCTGAATGGAGGTTCCTTCACAAATCCCATCATCTCCCAGTGGCCTGCATCTGTGTTCTTTGCCTTGTTCCTCTCGATCATAGAGCCATAGCATGCTTCAGGCTTGATCGGCCTTATCCCTCTCAAGTCTCCCAGGTTCCCAAGCCCGAGCGACTCAAGGACTGGAGCATGGATCCCTCCGCTGGCTTTCGCGCAGTTCCCAAGCGTATCTGCTCCTGAATCACCGAACTCAGCTGCATCAGGTGCGCCTCCGATGCCGCAACCGTCAATGACGATGACAAAGATCCTCCTGAAGATCATGCCAGCCTCACTTCCCTCCTCTTCCCAAGCAGCCTCATGACCTTGTCGACCGGGATGGCAGGGCTTCTTCTTCCTTCCCTCCCTGATATGCCTTCTGAACAGAACATCGCATTCAGTACAGCTTCTTCTGTCGCCTCGATCACAGCTTCGTAGAGCGGATTGATATGGGATTGGCTTAGGAACTTGATCCTGTTCATCTTGCGCATGCCGTATTGTTCCCTCTTGATCCTGTTGCCTGTGGAGAATGCGATCATTATCTCGCCGCTTGTCGATGATGCGAATGAGCCGGCTCTTCCGACTCCCAAAGCTGCGCGCTTGGCTATCTTGGAGAGCTGCGTGGACATCAGAGGAGCGTCTGTCGCGATAACTACGATTATGGAACCATAGTTATACATCCTCCGCAGATTCCTGTCGAACATCTGGTCAAGCTCCCTCCCTATGACTGCTCCGTCGATTGTAAGGTTGACCATATTGCCGAAGTTCGATAGCACAAGGACTCCGATCTTGTATCCTCCGCTGTCCTCCGGTAGGACCCTGGAAGAGGTACCTATCCCACCTGCGAAATCGAGTGTTGTCATGCCTGTGCCTGCGCCTACTGACCCTTGCTCGACAAGCCCTGGCTTTGCCCTGATTATGGCATCTGCCACATCTGAACCTTTGATGGAAGGTATCCTTACATCATTCAGGAAAGAATCGTCGGTCTCCCCGATGACAGGGATTATGACTTCTGATTTGGCACCGAGCTTGTATTTCTTCATCATGTAGTCGACAATGCCGCTGTGGACAGTACCTATCGACATCGTGTTTGTGAGGAGGATGGGCGTCTCGATCCAGCCCCATTCCATCACCTGGGTGAGTCCGGTCATCTCCCCTATGCCGTTGAGGACAAACCCACCGGCCACAAGTCTCCTGTCATAGATGTTCCCTCCGCTTGGGAGGACAGCAGTCACACCTGTCCTGATGCAGCTCTTCTCAATGCTGCCAGGCACAGGCACATCATCCTGTATGTGAGTTATATGACCTACTTCCACACCTTTTATGTCTGTTATGGCATTGTACTGGCCTGTCGGGAATCTGCCGATGGTGATGCCAAGTTCCCTCGCTGTCTTCCTCATATGAGATACTGTTGGAGAAGAAGTATAAAAATATGACGCGTTGGACAGGTGTGCCCAGGGATACCGAAACATTATTATCCACTCTGCCACTTTTTCCAATCATGGACCTCAAAGAGCACATACGGACAGTACCGGACTTTCCAAAGAAGGGAATAATGTTTCGCGATATCACAACACTGATCAAGCATCCAGAAGCATTCGACCATGCCATCAATGAGATGCATGGCAAGGTCAAGGGAAAGGTAGATGCTGTGGCAGGTATCGAGAGCAGGGGATTCATCTTCGGCGCTCCTCTCGCGCTCAAGCTTGGCGTGCCATTCATCCCGCTCAGGAAGCCAGGGAAGCTTCCCTCGCTCTCCATCTCGCAGGAATATGCGCTTGAATATGGCCAGGACAAGATAGAGATGCATGTCGATGCTGTCAAAGAAGGGGATCATGTGCTTATCGTCGATGACCTGATAGCGACTGGGGGGACTGCGAAGGCTGCATGCCAGCTTGTCGAGAAGGCTGGAGCAGAAGTGGCAGGCCTTGTGTTCCTTGTTGAACTTCCAGCATTGAAAGGAAGGGAGAAGCTGGAAGGATACGAAGTGCATGCGCTTGTGGAGTTCGAGGGGGATTAATGATTTTCCGAGAATCTCTGATTCATGTCTCGACAATCTTCCAGTATGAGTCTTTATGATATATCCTATCGCCTCTGAATTCCAGCAAGTCACATCCTTGTACCACAACCTTTTCCCCCGTTGGCTTTGTGCCTGTCAGGGTCCACTGCGAGCATCCGCGATCTTTGCTCATGAAATGCCTGTCATCGCTATAATGGACATCTGGCAGTCCAGCAAAACGCTTTGCCAGCCCAGCCCTGACCTCTGCCTTGCCTGTATAACGGCGGCCTCTTGATTCAGGACCACGAGGCATATCTAGGATGCAATCATCACAAAAAAAAACCATGATAGCATCAAGGTCGTGGCGATTGAAGGCATCAAGAAAAGCTTTGAGGATATCTATTGTCGGTCTCTTTACCATAAATGCAAGATATTGAATGCATTCTTTAAGTTCGTGCAATAATTAAGAAGGCGAGGGGAGGTTTCCATCACACCTCAACTGTCTCCCCCAGTTCCGCGACTTCGCCGCCGATCTGCTGCTGCAGCTTCTGCGCCCGATCTGGATCGCCGTGGACTATGAAGAACCTGGGCTTCCGGGAGAAGGAAGAAGCCCACTTCACAAGGTCGTCATTGTCTGCGTGGCCTGAGAATGAATTTATCTTCCGTACATCTGCCTTGACGACGAGTTCCATGCCCATCATCCTTATCCTGTCAGCGCCTGAGAGGATGTATCTCCCGGTCGTGCCGTCTGCCTGATAGCCCACGAACAGGAGCGTGTTCCTCGGGTCCCAGATGCCATGCTTGAGATGATGCCTTATGCGGCCGCCTGTGCACATGCCGTTGCCTGCGATCACTATGCATGGCTTGTTCTGGGCATTGATCTTCATGGATTGCTGGGTGGTCGTCGTGCATTCAAGCTCCTTGAGGCTGAAGGGGTTCTTCTTTGCTTTTGCTTCCCTGTCAAAGCATTCCGGGTGCTTCTTGAAGACAGCTGTTGCCTTGATCGCAAGAGGGCTGTCAAGATAGATCTTCTGCCTGGGCATCCTCTTCTCGATTGTATTGAGAGCATAAAGCAGCTCCTGCGTCCTCTCGATGGCAAAGCATGGGATCAGGAGCTTCCCTCCTTTCCTGTATGTGTCCTGGATGATCTTCAGGAGTTCTTCATCCCTGTCTGCCTTGTCATGGTGCATGCCTGCGTATGTCGATTCTATCAGGCAGGCGTCTGCTTCCTCGAAGGTCTGCGGATCCTCGACTATCGGCAGGTCCCACTGCCCGATGTCTCCTGAGAACACGATGCTCTTCCCTTCTGCTCTTAGGATGAATGATGCTGAGCCCAGGATGTGTCCTGAGTCCCTGAATCCCACAGAGACTCCAGGCATGACATCTTTTGGAATCTTCTGGAAAAGTGTGCAAGCTGTCTTGGCATCCTCCTCTGTGTACAGCGGTTCCCTCTCGTCAAGTCCTTCCCTTCTCCTTCGCCTGTTCTCTGCCTGCGTGTCCATCGCGTTGACATGCGCAGAATCAAGAAGCATTATCTTCGCGAGATCGATAGTCGCAGAAGTGCCGTATATAGGACCTCGATATCCATTTTTCACAAGGCGTGGGAGGAGGCCTGAATGATCAAGGTGGGCATGGGTCAGGAGGACGCATGAGAGCTTCCTCGGCTCGAATGCGAATTCCTCAAAGTTTCTTTTCGTCGTGTCTTTATTGCCTTGGAACATGCCGCAATCGATGAGCATCTTCCCTTTTGCAGTCTCAAGGAGGTAGCATGAGCCTGTGACCATACCTGCAGCGCCGAGAAATGTCAGTTTCATCTCTAATTCCAATTCCGGCAGGTATTAATATGTAACGAAAAATGTTGACACAGGACATTGCCACGATAAATTTATATTGAAAAGTCAATAGATAGTTGAGTAGGAAAAGACTACAACTAAATGATTTGAATGATAATCTTTCAGTCTTGAAGCCTATAAATGAAAAGACAACCAATCCTCGTGGACATCGAACCATCGGTCTTGATGTGGCTTATAGATAGTTCAGGATGGACAAAGGAAGAGATAGCCAAGAGACTCAAGAGCAGTCCTGCGTCTATTGAGAAGTTCCTGAGCAAGGATAAGAAACCGACATATAGGCAATTGGAAGAGCTGGCAATAATATTCAAGAGACCTGTCGCATCTTTCCTATTGTCAAGACCTGTTCCTGAAAAACCAAAACCAAAGGACTATCGGATGCTTCCAGGCAAGACCAATATCTTTGACAAGAAGACCATCTTGGTCATGAGAAAGGCTAGGAAGCTTCAACATCTAAGCAGAGAACTCTTAAGAAATATCGCTTATGAGACTGGCTCAAGAATCAAGAGAGTCAGGATCAGCGAGAATCCCGAATCTATAGCGAAGCAATACAGAGAAATGTTTGATTTGAGTGAAGAAAGACAGAGAAAATTCAAGAATCCCTACCAATTCTTCAATTATTTAAGGGATGTTCTGGAAGATTGCGATATATTCTTGTTCCAGTTCTCAATGCCTGTTGAGGATGCAAGAGGTTTTGTCTTTGCTGATGAGACGCCAAATGTAATAGTTGTCAATACAAAGGATTCTATTGAAGCAAGATTATTCTCCATGATCCATGAGTTTGGTCATATACTCCTCGGAGAATCAGTAATTGATCTACCAGAAGCATCCATTGTCCACAAGGATAATGTAGAAAGATGGTGCAATGGATTTGCATCAGCATTCCTGCTCCCTAATGACATTGCAATAACTGTATTTAACAAGAGCAGAGGACAATTGTTAGAGAGGCAAACCTTAAAGACTCTCTCAAACAGGTACAAAGTGAGCAAAGCAATGCTTCTACTCCGTATGCTCAAGCTGGATTATATCTCCAGAATCGAATTTGAGAATAAACTAAGCCAATACAGGGAAGGGACTCTGTTGGATAAAGCTAGAGAAAAGAAGGGAGGGGGAGGTATCTCATCAGAAGTCAAGTGTCTCTCTGAAGTTGGCAACAAGTTTGTTTCTCTTGTAGCAAACAATTATGATAAGAACCACATAACCTATACTGATGCTCTGAATTATCTGTCAATCAAATCCAAAAGCTTTGACAAGGTTCTTTCGAAGGCAAAAAAATGAGCACTAATGTCTACATCATCGATAGCTCTTCACTTATCGCACTGAACAAGCATAACGCGATGGATGTATATGTCAGTGTCTGGAAAAATATCAGTGAGCTAATCCAAAATGATCGATTAGTAGCACCCCGAGAAGTCTTAGATGAGATAAATGATTATGATGATGCGCTTTCAAGCTGGGCTAGTGAACAGAAAAAACTGTTCAAAATGCCAACATCAAAGCAGATAAGAATTGTGCAAGAAATTCTGAAGGAATATCCTGCCCTGGTCGATGTGGATGCTAGACATTCAGCAGATCCCTGGGTAATAGCACTTGCGATTGAGCTTTCTTCCCAATCTCAACAAACACTTGTCAATATCAAGAGAATTGTTGTGACTGAAGAGAAGCTTAGAGGCAACAAAATCAAGATTCCTTACGTCTGTCATCTTAGATCAGTAGAATGTGTAGATATTGTTGAGATGTTCAGAACTGAAGGGTGGAAATTCTAATTTATTAAAAAAAAGAAAAATTTCACTTCCTGATCCTCTTCACAGTCTGCTTCACAAATGCAGCTGTCGATCTCCCTGCCTTAATCACATGTGGCCTTGCCTTCTGGTATGCGACCTTTGCACCATGCGCAGCTGCCTTTGCTCCTTTCTTTATCGCAGGTATGCCTTTTGTCATGAACGCATGCAGTCCCTTCTTTGCTGCTTCGCCAGCTTTCTTGGCTGCTGTGTTCAAACCTTTCCTGAAAGCAGGGACCTTGACATATCCGTACCCGAATCCTGCAACCACAGCTCCGATGAGGAGGAATGGAAGGAGGGAACCAAACCAAGATGAACCCGAAGGCTCTCCTGCCTTCAGGTCCCTCTCGTCGTCTTCCGACTCAAGCTCGACCTTTTCCCCAAGGTCCCCCCTGTACTGGTAGGATGGTTTGACACCAGCGAAAAGGACAGCTGCATGCTCCTCTTCCTCCCCTGTCGCTTTGAGGTCGAAATCATGTTCCATCGCAAAGTCCTTCGACTCATCGATCATGGAATAATACTCAGCTGCATCGATCTCGAGTGGCTTCTGCGCTACATATGCTGTCGAATATGGTTTGACAGAGATCGTTGCTTTTGATCCGATCGGAAGCGGACTCACATATATCTTACCCTCAGCCCTCTGTGTCTCATAGTCATAGGTGAATCCACCCTCATGTGTGACTGTGACAGTATAGAAATCCACCTCGTCCTCAGGGACTGAGATGAATGCTCCCTTAAGCATGACTGCCTGGCTCCTGTTGGGCCGCTGGTAGGAAGCGGCCTTTCCTGTGGCAAGGCCATCTGCCCACTTGATCAATGTTGCGTTATCCGAGAGGTCGATGAAAGTCTTGTTTGTCTTCGCCTGATCCTTCCACTTCCAGGGTTCACCTGCATCAAAATCATTGTTGCCTACCCTCGTGTCAGCGAAGAATCCATGCTTCTGGAACACAAGGTCGATCTCTCTCTTCTTGTCAGGATATGTCTTCACGAATGCCTCGTAGTAGCCTGAGTAATCCGCATGTTTCTCTTTCAACACCGCCCACATCTCATCGATAGTGAGGGTGAGCCTGTCTCCCCCCTCATTATCTGAGTCATACATGTCCCACAGGAGAGAAGCCACAGCGAGCTCCTCATAGTAGCCTCTACCGTCCCAGGGCTTATAATCCTCCTCCATGCTTCCGAAGCTCGCATAGATATCGGGCTTCTTGTCGCCAAAGTGATCTGAGATCGCAAGCGCCATGAATTCTGCGAAGCCTTCGAGGTACGAGTCCCCTGTGTTAGCATTCCACATGCCGTCATGGTTCTTCACACCTGGCTTCATCCTCCCCTCAGGCCAGTCGCCATAGACAGCAAACATAAGGTGATGCGCGAACTCATGGTATTCCCTGTTCTTAGGCCTGTTCTTCGAAGTGAATGGAGCATCCTGGGCGCTGATGAGGATATCAGAGCCGTCAGGAGAATAGAGGGTCCTCCCGTCATCACTTCCAACCCAGACATCCACAGGCAGCTTGTAATCTATGTCTGCTTTAAGCACCTCAAGGAAATATTCGATAGCTTGCGCTGAATGGAAATAGATGACAGACATCTGCTGCATTTTCGCGAAAGTCACTGTGGTCCCCACTTTCGCAGCATTGAAATTCCCATCGATCTTCGCATCGATCTTCGTGTCTGAAAAGTCCTTTATCGAATGCTCTTTAGTCAGGAAGGAGATAGTCTTCCAGTTATTGTCCCTTGGATCTAGACCTTTGATCGCGAAGTAGTTCTTGCCATCACGGACATACGAGAGATCTACATAGAAGTCGATAGGCACATCATCCTCGCTCTCTTTGAGCTCAAGACCTGCAAGCGGGATTGTATATTTTCCGTCCTTGTCTGAATATCCCGTATACTCGTTCTTCTTGACGACTGCGACAACAGTCACATATGGGAGAGGCTGACCGAAGGTGTCAGTGATCCTGCCATAGATACTCAGGACACCTGGCTCTTCCTCTTCCTCCTCGTCCTTGTATATGTGGTATTCATGCCTCAGTGCCCTGTCAGGAGTGTACACGTCATCCTTGTGTATCTGGAAGCTCGATGCCATCTTCTTCGCCTCTGCGATCACCTTCTCCAACTCGCCATCGCCAGAGCCTTTTGTCATCTGGATCCTCCTGTTGACAGTAAGTTCCATCAGTCCGCTGCCTGGTGGATCAAGCTCGCTTATCAGCATGTACCTCAGGTTGACATCATCATATTCCTTATGCGTGAAAGGTGCCTGCTCGATAGCCTCGATCGCCCTTCCTGATGTCATGCCCCCAGGAGCTCCTGCATTCTCCACCTTACCCTTCTTGAAGAAGCTCTCGACTGATTCTTTCCTCGCATCTATGCCCCAGGGATAATCTGAGATGTCAAGCGTCATGCTGTATATGTCTGCTGTCTTGAACTCATGCCCCTGGCTGTTCGTATATGTCTTTTCCCCAGAATAGGAGTATGATGCTCCTGATGCGAAATTCTCCCTGCCATCCTTGGATTTCTTGCCATCGACAAATTCATACCTGTCTGGAAGCTGGATGCTGTGCCTTGACCAGCTTACTCCGTACTCCCTGACGAGAGCTGCTACAGCTTTGGCACAGACAAGGCATTCACCCTCTCCGCAAAAAATGTCGATATTCTCATTGTTGCAATTGTAACCGGAGAACGCAGGATCATTGAAGGTATCAGGCATGGTATCCACGACCTTTGTCTTGTAGAATCCTACAGAGATAGAAGTCATCTGGCCTGGCATCGTGGAAGACCTGATGCCGAAGCTGACTGTCTTCTCCCCATTGTACTTGATAGTCTCACGGAACGCTCCATCATCTGTGTGCACGACACCAGGTCCATAAGGGCTTGACGCCATGCTTATCTCGATAGCATCAGCCTCCTCCTGGACAAACTTATCGTTTATGTAAAGGGTCACGACCTGAGGGAACCCATGATGCAGGTTGTCAGGCAGGTCCATGTAGAGCGGATCGCTCTTCTTCTTCGCGTCACCTTTTATTTCAGCGAATGATGTGGCAATGAGCAGGCAGAAAACAAGCACATACAGTCTCTTCAATGTAGATACCCCCTTTAGATACAATGGTAAATAATCTATCTGATATATAAAATTTTATACAAAAACAGTTGAGGATCGCGCTGCTCAAAATAGAAAAAAATGTTCACTTCCTCTTCAGGAAGGTGATTGCACCCACTCCAGCTAGTGCTGCTGCTGCTCCGATGACACCGAACTCAGGTACATCATTCTGGACAGGGAGCACATCAAATGTGGTCCAATCGAATCTCTCGTCGCTCTCAGCGCCGAAAGCCATCCTGACTTCGACATAGCTGTCAGCAGATATCGTCTCAGTCCTCTCTCCGGCTTTCACGCAATAATATGTGTATAGTCCATCAGAGACCAGAGCATTGTAATTGTTCCCGCCATTCTCAGCTAGCACTTCTGATGTGTCTCCGTCAGTCCTCACCTCAAAACAGGCATAGAAGTTCCTTGGCTGGACAAACTTCAGAGTCACTTCTCCAGCACCGACACTGACCTGCTCGACATAAGCCCAGTTATTGGCGACATTGGCTTCGTTTGTGCTTGGAAAGACTGCAGCGCTTGCCATAGCCACCAAAAAAAGCAAAGCTATTCCATACTGTATTTTCATTTTTCACCCCAAAATGTTTTCTACCCCTTTTTTGTTGCCGTAACCTCCTCCGATATATAAAATTTTTCCGGTTATCAGTCATAGATATGAATAACAGCCCATGCAGTCAATGTAGATACCACCTCTGATAGCGTAAATAATCTATGTGAAAATGATATGGAAAAATACAGTCTTAAAGATAAGGTAGTATCTGCCTGCCAGATGGATCTGCTGTTGGACCTTGAATTGATATTGAGGACATATGCGAAGGGATTCATGCGTCCTTGGTGTCTATGCGAAATGCTACGAACTTCTTGAGGGAGAAGATCTGATGAATTACTGAGCGAGCTGGTTCTTCTTGAAGACCATTATTCGTCAATACCTGCTGAAGCTTACGTGAGATACCCTTTGCTTCGAGAGACAAGCAGTAACCTTGTTAATTATGCTGACCTGGTCAGAGGTTTCATCTCGCATCCTGATGAAGAAGGACTTGAAAGGATAAGTGCAAAGAGGACAGAACTGATGAAGACAGGAGACCCCTAAGAGTTGATGAATACTATCCGGGAACTTCGGTACCAAAAATCGTATAGGGACTGCTCGTATCTTCTGAATGATTTACATGGGATGTCCTGGACGCTTAATCCTTTTGATAACTGGGAATCATATGGGAATAGGAGTTGATCCTAAGAATTCTAGGCATATTCCTCGACCTTGACCTTCTTGATCCCGATGTTCCACTTCTCAAGGAGGAGCGATAGTATCAGCGGGACAAGTATGCTGAAGAGGGCGGTCGAGGATATCAGCACTGTGTAGAGATGCTGTCCGATAAGACCGTTCTGGTACAGCACCCTGATTATCACGATGCTTGTGCTTAGCTTGACCATGAGCCCAGTCCCAAGGAGGATGCTCCTGCGGTGCCCCAGCTTATGCCTCCCAAGCAGATAGCACGGGGCGAGCTTCCCTACTGCAGTGATCCCCATGACCAGGATGACCAGGAGGAAACTGTCGAACATATAGGCGATGTCTGTCGACATCCCTACCCAAAGGAAGAAGACTGGCGCGAAAAGCCCGTATGATATCGTCCTTGTCTCAGAATCTATGATCTTGAGGTTCTTCTCCTGGACGAGGTTGCGTAGAGCTATCCCTGCGAGGAATGCGCCGAGGGCCGCGGCTTCTGCGAGCGTGCCGATGCCGACGAAGAGGAACAGGAAGAATATGACGAACAGGAAGAAGGACGGGATGTCCTTGAACCTGAATACATGCACAGTCCTATGCAGCTGGACAAGCAGGAACACAAGACCGAACATCATGAGGAGGATGAACAGGTTCGACCAGATGGAGACTGAGCTGAAGCCTGCGCTCTTCGCGACAAGTATCGACGCTGTCACGACTGTGACGATCTCAAGCAGGTCGTCAAGCACGCCAATGCCGAGCAGGGTCTGGCCCAGATCTGTCTCGACAAGCTGGAACTCATCAAGGACAGGGAACAGCAGGGCCTCCCCGACTGTCGCGAAGCTAAGCGCGACTAGAGCTGAGACAAACCAGTCGACACCGAATATGTAATGGATGAAGGCGATCCCAAGGAGGGTCTCAGTGACTAGCATGGCAATCGTGACCTTGAGGATGAAGCGGCTCTGGGTGAAAACTTCCTTGAGCGATAGCTCGAACCCTATTATGAACAGGAGGAAGTACATGCCCATCTCAGAGAGGAATATGAAGGCTGGATCTGAGACAGCCTCACTGTAGAGTCCAAGGCCTGAAAGCAGAAGGCCTATGATGAGGGAAGAGAATATCCAAGGTATCCTGACCTTCTCCAGAAGCCTTCCTAGGAAATATGTGCCGATGAAGACCCCTGCCAGGAATATTAGGTCCATCTACTTCACTTTATCTGGGAAGACAGAGAGGAGCATCTCTCGTGCCTCCTTCTCGCTCATGTTCGCCAGATGCATCCTATGCTCTACAGATGCTGCCTTTATCTTCATGTATACGACGATAGTATCGAGGTTGTTCCTCTCCTCGCGTCGCTTCTCGAACTTGATGTATTCGATGGATTCGCGGGGAAGGGAGATGTTGCCGGCGTTCTCCCCGACTATGGCGTCTGGCTGCATCTCAAAATATCTCTTGTAGACCTGGTAGCCGCATGTGGCTGTCGAGAAGAATTTCGTGATGAAATTTCCCTTATGCTCGCTTGCGACCTTCTTTGCCTCATCCTGGATCATCCTGGATGTGAGCTGGGCAAGTATGATGCGTTTGTCTGTGACCACCACATTGATGCATTCCTGGCCGAAGAGGCCTTTCTTCTTCATGTTGTTAGGGATGACGCCGATGACCTTCTCCATAGGGTCCCTGATGGCATCCTGGTATAAAAGGTTTTCCAGCCAAAAGGACATCTTTTTGTTTTTTGCCTGCATGGAACTGCTATGGATGAAGTGCAGTTCCTTATAGCCCTGGCGCACTCGCTGGCAACAGGATTCCTGATTGGGGCTGAGAGGGAAGCGCGGGGGAAGGACGCAGGCATAAGCACCCACACCCTTGTCATCACCGGCGCTATGCTTTTCACGTTCATATCCATGCGAGTGGATCCGGATTCTACTTCGAGGATAGCTGCGCAGATAGTATCAGGGATAGGCTTCCTCGGGGCGGGCCTGATAATCAAGGAAGGGGCTAATGTGAAGAACCTGACGACTGCTGCGAGCATATGGTTCGCAGGAGCCATCGGCATGGCTTTCGGATTCGGGTTCTATGTCATCGGACTGGCTGCCGCGACCGCATCGGTGCTTATACCCAGGATCCCTCATATCAGCAAGAAGAAAGCAAGCCATGATCGGTGACACCTCTTAACCAAAGGAGAATCATATTTATGGACTGGCCTATGCCAGCTAGGAGGTGATGCGAAATGAGAAATGGATTGATCTTTGCATTATTATTCCTTGCGGCATGCACTGCTGGGACTGAACTGGAGGCGTGCGCAGAAGGGCAGGTCATGGTCGACGGCACATGCCAGGATATCTTTGGCGAGCCTGAGTCTGTGACTGTGCTCCAGGTGCCTGACGGCCTGCTGGCCATGCCTGCAGAAGAAGGAGATTATCCCGGAGTCGTCATGATACATGAGTGGTGGGGCCTGAATGAGAATATCAGGGATATGGCAGTGAGCCTCGCTGATCAAGGTTACATGGTCTATGCGATCGACCTTTATGAAGGGAAAGTGGCTGAAGACGCGGAGACTGCGATGCAGCTATCATCCTCCCTGGACCAGGATGCTGCCACAGAGAAGATGAGAAGCGCTGTCAGATATCTTAGGGACAGGGGCGCAGACAGGGTCGCATCCCTGGGCTGGTGCTTCGGCGGCGCCCAGAGCCTGCAGCTGAGCCTGGCTGAGGAACTTGACGCGACCATAATATATTACGGACAGCTGGAGACTGAACCTTCAGCACTGGAGGTGATCAGCGGTCCGGTACTCGGCATATTCGGGGAGAATGATACTGTCGTCCCTGTCGCAGATGTCCTGCAGTTCAAGGCGGCACTTGACAGCATAGGCGTAGAGAGCCAGGTCCATATCTATCCAGGGGTAGGGCATGCTTTCGCGAATCCAACTGGAGACAATTTCGCGAGCGAAGAGACCCAGGATGCGTGGAACAAGACGCTTGACTTCCTTGATGAGAACCTGAACAGGCCAAGGATAACGGAGAGCCAGAGGACATTCTCGATCACTGGCGAGAATTTCAGGTTCATGATGGATGGGCAGGAGAACCCTACAATAACAGTGAACCAGGGCGACACTGTGAGGATCGAGTTCAAGAGCAACCAGGGATTCCATGACTGGGTCCTTGATGAGTTCGATGCCAGGACCGAGCAGGTCAGCGACGGAGGGACGACTGTCGTCGAGTTTGTTGCAGACGAGGCAGGGGAGTTCGAGTACTATTGCAGCGTCGGCCAGCATCGCCAGATGGGGATGGTCGGAAGATTCATCGTCCAGTAGTTGAATTTTCTTTTTCTAATCATTTATATATGAGTTGAGAGTTCTACCTCCAATGACAGAGGAGATCGTGTTCTTCATAAGGCTCATGCTATCCCTTGCAATAGGCTTCCTCATCGGAGCAGAGAGGGAATCAAGACACAAGGATGCAGGGATCAGCACGCATTCGCTTGTGATCGTGGGTTCGATGCTGTTCACATACCTGTCTCAGAATGTGGATCCTGAATCTACATCAAGGATCGCTGCCCAGGTGGTATCTGGAGTAGGATTCCTCGGGGTAGGACTGATCCTGAAGGAGGGAGGGAAGGTCAAGAATCTCACTACAGCTGCTTCCATATGGTTCGCTGCCGCGATCGGCATGGCTTTCGGGTATGGATACTATATACCTGGGCTGATGGCTTCAGTCGTGGCGCTCATCCTCCCGAAGATCCCTCACCCAAGCAGATAGCTTCCTCCGCATACAGACCGCAATCTTTGATCGGGATCGGAACTGGGACGACTGCTTTATGGTCTCGTTTGCTTCTTCCCTTGTTATCTCTGTGAAGCCGAACCTCCTGAAGAAGTCTTTGGCGTCCTTTGTCAGCAGATAGAGCTCTTTTATACCTATATCTTCTGCATGGGAGATAGCACGATTGACAAGCTGGGTGCCAAGGCCTAAATGCCTATGGGACGCTTCGACAGCCAGGGACCTGAGAAGGCCGGAGTCACCATACTTCTCGATGCCGATGCATCCTATCATCTCCTTTCCTTTGATGACAAAGAAATGGTCGATAGGACCGACCTGCGGCAGGCCTGAAGATGAAACAAGCTCAGAGATCTGCGCCCTGTCCCCAGGTCCTGCCTTCTCGATCATCGTTGATATAGTCAGGATATGCAGATATAAAGATTCGCCAGTCTGATAAAGCTTCCAAAATATATTTATACCAATAGAGCTGCGACTGTCTCATGGCGACCACACTTCAGAAGGAGATCGAAGAGCTCAAGCATGAGAACATGCTGATAAAGAAAAGGCTGGACATGCTTGAGAAGAATGAGGCAAGGAAGAAGACTATACTCGGGATATTCCTCATCGCGACCGGTTGCCTGCTGAGCCTGACGCTCGTCGGAGCGCTTGTCGGAGTCCCGCTCATAATATGGGGGATAATGACTTTGTCAAGCCAGCCCTCGCAGCAACGGCCGAAGAAGCGTGCCGAACCAAGTGGTGAAACCTCGAATACAAGCACAAGACCCCCAGAAGCTGTTAAGTCGAAATCTGCGGGTTCCATAGAGGAGGACGTGGGGATGAAGTGGTTCGCCAGGATCGGCATCCTCGCGCTTGTCATAGGGATAGGATTCTTCGTAAAGTATTCAATAGATAACAACTGGATCAGCCATCTCACAAGGATCATCCTTGGGGCTCTCCTTGGAGCAGCCATGGTAGTCATAGGGGACAGGATATCAAGGATCGAAAAATACTCTATATGGGGCAAGACTCTTGCAGGAGGCGGTTTCGCGCTGACATATTTCGTCGTATTCTCGGCATATCATTTCGCAGATTACAGGCAGGCGACGGGGATCAGCCAGCTGGCAGACATCATGCTTCTTGCAGCTGTCGTCTTCTTCGCAGTGGTATTCTCGATAAAGGACAATTCGCAGGTCATAGCGGCAGAGTCATTCTTCCTCGGCTATATCACCTCGCTTCTTAGCGATGGAACAGGGATCCTGATGCTCGCATATGGCCTGATCCTGGCTGTGGGACTTGTGTATGTGGTCTCTGTCAAGAAATGGCATGCCATCGGATTCGGTGGGATCCTCGCATCATATCTCCTCTATGCGATATGGGAGAACAACTCATTCTCATACGCTGCCTTCATTCTTGCTTCATACTACGCCGCTTTCACGCTCCAGTCCTTCTTCCTCATGAGGAGCTCGAGATATCAGGACCTGGGCATGGTGGTCCTCAACTCCACAGCATTCTATGTGCTCTCATACATCCAGCTTGAGAGATATCATCCTGACTACACTGGACTCTTCACACTTGGAGTCGCTCTTGTATCATACATCGGATTCCTGCTTGCTAGAGGTATCAAGCAGAGCACATCTAACGCGTACATGTATCTGACTGTGCTGTTCTCCACGCTTGCGGTCGCTGTCCAGCTGGACAAGAGCCTTGTCACATCCATATGGGCATTCGAGGCGCTTGCTTTGGCGATGCTTGCGAAGAAGACCAGCTCAAAGACATTCATGTACAGCAGCTGGGGTGTCTCCCTTTTCACTATCTTAAAGGTCATCTTCTATGACAGCTGGGTGCTGGAGGCATTCGATATCACTGCTATCGCTGCCAGCACCAGGCTGATCTCGTTCCTAGTCACTGTGATATGCTTCTATGCGATATCTGAGATCATGAAGGAAGACAGGACCATATCAACGATCTACAGCTGGGCTGCAGTAGGGCTTGCAGTCATCATCTCATTCCTCGAGTTCGACATCGAGGTCGTCTCAGCCATACTTGCTCTGCTTGTCATCCTGCTTGAACTGAGCAGACGGAGATTCCAAGCTTACGCTGCTGCCGCGATACTCTTCATCTCATCCCTGACTTCCTCACCTTCGCTTGCCAGGGATGAGGCAGTCCTCTCTTCAGTCTCTGGGATCCTGGCATTCTGGTACCTTGCCTTGCGAGAGAGGAAGATGTATCTAACATACCCTGCATCAGTCCTTGCGTTCTTCCTTGTCGGCAGCCAGCTTCGGGATATCTGGGTATCTGTCGGTTGGTGCCTCCTGGCACTCGCCCTGACTGTCGTCGGCTTTGTCTGGAAGGAGCGACACCTGAGGCTGCAGGGCATGGTCATACTGGCGCTCACGATCACAAAGGTATTCCTCTATGACACAAGAAGCCTGGACACCTTATACAGGACGATATCCTATATGGTGCTGGGTCTGATCCTGCTATTGGTGTCGTTCATCTACACCAAATACAAGGAGAAGCTAAAGGAGATACTTTGAACTTTTTTCTTTTATCCTTTCCACTGTTGCACTGATCCATCTACTTCTCCAATAAAAACCGAGAACCCATTGTTATCTCATGTTGTCTTAAGAACATGAGGCCACGAACATCGAAGAAATCCATATTCCCTGATCTCTAGGACCCGAGGAAACCTTCCGGGTTGCAGAGACGCTATCTCTGGCTCACCAGAAGCCATAAAAGGACTGGCTTCCGCGTAGACTGAGATTGTCGGACTCTCCTCTGCGAGCTTTTCAAGATGCATCAGTTATTCCCATGGTAGAAGCAGTCTTTCGCATGATTCAAATAAATATGGAAAAAAAGAAATCACTTCCACATCCAGCCGAGGATGCCCTTGCTTGCCTTCTCCTTCAGGGCAAGCTCTCCCAGCCGGGCTTGTTCCTGCTCCATATTCTGTATCTGCTCCTGGAGCATGGTCTTCTCTTCTTCCCCGCAGTCGCAGTTGTCTTTGAGTGACTTCAGTTCTGTCAGCTTCTCCTGGTTCTTCTTCGTCTCAGACTCAAGCTCAGCTGCTGCCTTCTCGTCTCCTCCTGAGAAGAATCTTGCGAGACCTGACTTTGCCTGGATCTTCTCCTCTGCCTTTACAGTCGCCTGGAAGGAGTTATCGAATTCTCTTGCTATCTCAGACACCCTTGGTCCTATTCCACCAAGAGAATCTTTCATCCCAAGGAGAGCATGCACTGCGAGCCTCACCTGGTTTTGGTTCTGATAGACTTTCTTCTGGGATTCTCCCATTCCTTTCAGCTCTTCGTCAAGCTCTGCTTTCTTCTGCTGTACCTTCAGGCGCATCTCTTCGCGGGCTGCTATCTGGCTTTCAGCACCCTGGTTCTCAGTCTGGACCTCATTATGTGTGCCTGGGCTAGCATCCTGACCAGACTGGTCAGCTACATCATTGCCAGTCTCCTCTGGCTGTGAACCACTGTCCTTACCGATCGCATCAGGAGGTGCTCCTGCTTCTTCATTTCCTTGTGAAGCACCACCCTTATCTGAGTTCCCTGCGGCAAGCACTAGGCTGCATGCCACGACAATTGCAAGGAACAACTGGATCTTTCTCATCTTTCACCTCAACATATTTCTAGTATAAATTTTGGATATTGAAGTTAATAAATCTTTCGCGAAAGGAAAAGATTATATTCAGAAAAGACCTGGAACAACGTATGTGGCTCAGATATGCTCTCCTAGCATTGACCGGTGCGGCGATCGCTGGGACACTGATCTCGCTTTCTGATGCGCATCATTCTTACAGGAGATTCTTCAAGTACATGAAGAGGAACAGCAAGCATGGCTTGAGGAAGCTGAAGACAGGTGTATACTATGATTGGCCAAAACAGCTCAATGTGGATCCAGTGCATCTGATGTCTTTTCTGCTGCAGCATGATTTCTCCCACAGCAGGACGCTAAGAAACTACAAGAGATCGTTCTTGTATGCGCTTGTCAGGAGCCTGGTGCTGCTTGTCGTCTCTGGGATCCTGTTCCACATGCTCTACAGCAACCTCTAGCTTATCGATGTGACGATCTTCTCCTTGCTAAGGAATCTGGTCAAATATTGAGTGGCTGCAAGGACAGATGATGCCACAGCCAGGAATATCCCTATGTTCATCCATGAAAGATACTGGATTCCGATCAGGCTCCGGGTAAGCCCGAGACCGCCGAAGATCATGAACATGAATACCATATTGAGAATCCTGCTCTCCTTCATACCCATCATCAGCTGCACAAGACCGAACACTGAGACCACAGAGAAGAAGAAAACAGGGAGGACGATGAGCATATAGGTGAGGACATTCATGCTTGGAAGTATCGTTCTGCCAGCGATCACGCTTGTACCTATGTGCATGACAACCATGGATGTCGCTGCGACAATCGCTGAAAGAGAACCTGCGGCCAGTGTCTTAGCTAACCATATCTGCTTCATTGTCAGAGGTGAACATAGCAGTGTCTCGATAGTCCTCTCACGCTTCTCAGAGAGGAACACTTCGTTGGAGAACATCATAGCGATGAAAAGCCCTGTCATGGATGCGACATAGATCCCTGTGCTCGCAAGTATCGCTGGCATCTCCTCAGGAGAGACTGAGAGGGCTGATGGCAGATACATGAGATTCCAGAAGACTGCTATGAATATGCTTGTGAGCACTGTCCTCTTGTTCGTGAGCACCTTCAATAGCTCTGGCCTGATCATCTTCCCATCACCTTCAGATATATCTTCTCAAGCGACCTCATACCAAATCTCTTCCTGATGGAAGCAAGCGTCCCATCAGCCTTGATCTTCCCGTCACCAAGTATCGCGATCCTTGTGCATATCTTCTCTGCCTCATCAAGGTTGTGCGTGTTCAGGAAGACTGTCATCCGATGCTTCCTGGAAAGATCCTGGACAAGCTCCCTGAAATCCAGCTGAGCCTCTGGGTCAAGACCAGATGTAGGCTCATCAAGCATCAGGAGCTCAGGCTCATGGAGCAACGCTCTAGCAAGCCCCAGCTTCTTCTTCATGCCTGTCGAATACTTTCCGACAAGCGTGTCTTCCTTGCCTGAAAGGCCGACCCTGCCAAGCACCTCTGATGCACGTCGTACGGGGACGCCATACAGCTGAGCATAGTATCTCATGCCCTGGATAGCTGTCCTGTTGTCGCTCATGCCATTCTCTTCCAGAAGGACACCGACACGCCTGCGCGTATCAGGATCGACTCCGAAGTCCTTGCCGAAGATGAGCGCTTCACCCTTGTCTGGCTTGAGAAGCCCCAGCAGCAGCCTGAGCGTGGTCGTCTTACCTGAACCGTTCCTGCCGAAGAATCCGAAGATATCTCCTGTGCCTATCCTGAAAGATACATCCTCCAGGACCTTGTTCTCACCAAATGATTTCTGCAGACCTCTCGCGATGATGGCATCCATATTAGTGTGGCTTGCCTCCTGGTTAATATTTTTTTCCAGGCAAACACATATATCTTTGGCTGCATTACCCTTATGTCATGGGCATGGAGGAAGACATACTCGCCTTGCCTGCGATCCAGGCAGGCAAGGGGCTGTGGCAGAATGAGCATCATGAGTTCGATGTGTATGGGCATTCTGTCAGTATGGGGGAGGAGATGAGGAAGCGGACCCACGACAGGGACATGATAGCTGCCGCGCTCATGCATGACATAGGGAAGCCTCTCACAAAGAGGAGGAAATACAAGTCAGGCAAGAGGCTGGAGAGGTCGCATGGCGAGCCTTACCATACATTCTTCGGGCATGAGAAGGAGGGGGCTGACTTGATCAGGAAGATGGATTCCGGCTTCTTCACTGGACACGAGCTGGAGCAGGAGAGGATAGCACAGCTCGTCGAATCGCACTTCGTGCCTATGCAGCTGGCCCTAAGCTTGAGACTAGCAAAAGGCAATGAGGAGATCCTGGTCGACCGGACGATCGAAAGGATGGAGAGCTTCCCCCTTGTGAAGAAAGAGGAGATCCTTATGATGTTCGAATGCGACCAGCTTGCGAAAGGGGATGCAGGCGACACGCGTCTGATGAGAAGGGTGCTTGATCTGCTGCGATAGGGTCAGAGTCTGCTGAGGTGGTCAGCCAGCTCGTATATGCTCCGATGCATCATGGCGAGGCTGTATCGCGGGAGGGCCTGGAGGTGGTCCCCTTTGAGTACCCATCTGACTTCTCCTGGAAATTCCTTCAGTTCTTCTCTTAGCCATCTCTTCTTTGCTGAGTCTGCCTTGATATCTACCCAGGGTGCCTCATCAAACTCTGTCACGTATCCTTCCAAGACCGCCACAAAAGAATGCTCCTTCTCCTCCACGATCCTTATGCCCTCGAGTCCCTCTCTGTAGCTGGAGAGAGAGTGGCCTTCACAAGAAGATGTCGTCCCTATCCCTATGTGGTTGAGGACGATGAGGAGAGGCAGGATCTTCGCATCGACAGGATTGCCGAACTGATCCATGGCGCTGCGCAGGTCGATCCCCTCTCGTATCAGCTCTTCTTCCATCGCTTCGATATCCATATCCTATCGGCAGGCATATCAGGTTTAAAATGCTTGCTGCTAAAGAATTAAATAGTATCACGATTTGGTCTGCAATATGCGTAAAGGAGAGGTCGCCATGGGGACGCTGTTCATATTATTCAGCACGATCCTCGTCGCGATCGGAGCCTCCATATACATGATGTCCAGCATGTCAGAGATGGGAGGCGTCTCCGCCAAGGTAGGGGAGGAGACGAAAGACAGGCTTGTGAACAGGCTAAAGGTCGTATCCATGGATGCGGTGACAGAGAACGATCACTTCACGGGCCTTGATTTCACAGTCGGGATCCTTGACAACGCAGATGAGCTTGACACGACACGGATGACGATATACTTCTCTTCTGACAGAGGGACTCATGCCGCAAGGTATTTCATCGCCGCTGATCCTGCAAAATGCCATATAGATTCCCCCCATGTCACAAACCTCACTGAGTTCTGCATCCAGAAGGCGCTCGCGGACAGCGACGATTATCTTGAGTATTCTGAGATCCATCGGATCATATACATGTTCAATGAATCCAACATACTAGATGTCGGTGAAGCATTCCAGCTGAGCCTGCTGCCTGAACGGGGAGGACCGACGACTTTCGCTCTACGGATGCCGATCCATGCACTAGGAAGGAGAAATGACATCCCGATTTCCTAGATATTATTGTCAATCTGGACCACATAAAGGCAAAGACAGGCACATCTTATCATTTGACGGATAATATTCTAAGATACGACCAATAGCACCCAGTGCATCTTTCTGGATTCGCTTAAAAAAACCTATCCTGAAGGCTAGAAACACTTAAATAACATCAGGATTCCCCTTAGTAACAGGCATTTGTGCCTATCTGCTCTCGGGCTTTTGATTATAATGAGACAAAATATACATCTGATGCTGATACTTGTATTCGAGGTGCCAAAATGAGGATCTATTTCGCCAGCCAGTCTTTCTATCCGCATATAGGAGGCGTCTCCACATATCTATTGAATCTCCAAAAGGAACTGAAGAAGAGAGGCAACGAGGTGCTTGAGCTGCATCTCAGGCCATCCAATACCCCAAATTTCGAGGTGATAGATGGGATCGAGGTGCACAGGGTCCCAAAAGAACCATTGGACTGGGAGATGCTCAAAGGATATGCTCTTTTCAAGGAAGCGATATACAAGGAGTGCCATGATCACAAGAATTCATTCTATACCCAGGCACTTGACATGCCCGGATATGATGATTTCGTGCATATCAACGATGTGTTCGGAAGCGAGGTCCGTGATCTGTTGAACAAGAGTCCAGCGGATGTGATCCATATCCATGATTTCCAGCTGCTATATCTCTATCAGTATGTACCCAGGGGAACACCGCTGATATTCACCTGGCATATCCCCCTATCTAAGAATATATCTGTGCATCTGAAGAAATACCTTGTGAAGCACCTCGTGCAGTACGACAAGATAATCTTCTCCTCGCCAGACTATATCCAGGCTGCTGTCGGCATGGGGATCCCGAAGGAGAAATGCGAACTGATATTCCCGCTATGCAACACTGATCTTTTCAGGAAGATGGATGTCAGCAGGAAGAATGTCTTTTCTGCGCATGGCATCCGTCATGAGAAGAAGATACTTATGAGCGTCCAGCGGATAGACCCGAAGAGCGGCCATGAGCAGCTGATAGCAGCGATGCCTCGCATCCTTGAAGAGGTGCCTGATGCCCTACTCGTATTTGTCGGCGGAAAATCCATGAGCAACAAGATCTCTGATGCCAGGAAGGTCTACGAGGATCGCGTTCTTGAACTAATTGAAAAGCTTGGACTTGCGGAGAAGGTCGTATTCACAGGGAACATCGACTACAATGAGTTGCCGAAAGTGTACAATTCATGCGATGTGGTGGCGTTATGCTCAAGGACAGAGGGATTCGGTCTCTCGATAACAGAAGGGATGAGCTGTGGAAAACCTATCCTAGCGACAGGAGTCGGAGGAATACCGCTCCAGGTGAAGGATGGTGTTAATGGCCTCCTTGTCCCTGTCGGAGATGAGAAGGCGACAGCTGAGGCTGCGATCAAGCTCCTGAAGGACAGGAAGCTCAGGGAACAGATGGGAGAGGAGAGCCTGAAGATTGTGGCACAGAACTTCAGGATGGACATTACTGTGGACAATCATGTGCACATCTACAATAAGCTGCTCCACGAGAAGGACGAGACAAGGCGGCTGGAGAAGATGGATATCGAGCTTGTCGATGCCTTCATCACTGACTTTGACAGGACATTAACTGACATCCCAGGTGAAGTCAGGGAAGAGACTCTCCTCGAGGTGGGAAAGCTTAACACTACACATATCCTGGCGACAGGCAGGAGCCTGCAATATGTCAAGCATCTTTCAGAGAGATTCGCTATCTGGGACTGCATAGTGTGCGAGAATGGCAGCGTGATATATTTCCCAAAGTCAAGGAAGACGATCATCATCGATTCTGGAATCATGAAGAGTGCCAGGGAGCTGATACGTAACAGCATGCCTGAGGCAGTCTTCGGTGAGGTGCTTATCAGCATCAGGGCCAATGAGATGGACAAGGCGAAGGCAGTCCTCAAGGATCTCTCAAAGAATCTCAATTATGTGATGAATGTGGATGAGATGATGGTCCTCCCTAAATTCGTGAACAAGGGGCAGGGTGTAAAGATGGCTCTCGACTACCTCAACCTGGATGCCGAGAAGACGATAGTAGTCGGAGACGCTGAGAATGATTTCGACCTGTTCATGCTGCCAAGCTACAAGGTAGCTGTGGGGAATGCGCATCCGAGGCTCAAGCGCATCGCTGATGAGGTCACTGAGGGCGCAAGCTCGCAAGGGATAATCGAGATAGTCAGGAAACTACTGAAAAAGAATGGAAGTCCATCTTAAGGATCATACGAAATTCATCGGAAAAGAGGGCATCGGCCGGATCATGGAGGAAGCAGAGGCTCTCCATGGCAAGCATATCGTCCATGTGAACTCTACCTATTATGGAGGCGGTGTCGCTGAGATGCTAGGAAGCCTCGTGCCCCTGTTCAACGACGCAGGCATAAAGACAGGATGGAGAGCTATCAAAGGGAATCCTGATTTCTTCTCGATAACCAAGCGGTTCCATAATGCCCTCCAGGGAGACCGCATCAACCTGTCTGGGATGAAGAAGAGGCTCTATGAGGGGACCAACAGACAGAATTCTCTTTTCACGCATATCGAGGACCATGATCATGTGATTGTGCATGATCCACAGCCTCTCCCTCTTATCGATTGCTACAGGAAGAAGCAGCCATGGCTGTGGAGATGCCATATCGATGTCTCTTCTCCTGATCCTTGTACGTGGGATTATCTGAAGGGATTTGTCAGCAAGTATGACATGGCGATAGTCTCGAAGCAGGAATATGGCAGATGCATGCCTATCGATTCTGCGATCATCCATCCCTCGATCGATCCCCTTGCGCCGAAGAACAAGGAACTGAGCGAAGCGACAGTCGCAAAATACCTGCGGAAATTCGGCATCGATCTTGACAAGCCGATCATCTCCCAGGTCTCCAGATTCGACAAGTGGAAAGATCCCCAGGGAGTAATGGAAGCGTTCCGCCAGGTGAGGAGGAAGCATGACTGCCAGCTGGTGATGCTGGGTTCTTCTGCTTCTGATGATCCAGAGGGGCAGCAGATATATGAAAGCATCCAGAGGAGCGCGGGGGAGGGCAAGGATATCAGGATAATAAATTATGAGAACCATATACTTGTCAATGCTCTGCAGAGGGCCTCATCTGTCGTCATCCAGAAATCGATCAAGGAGGGTTTCGGCCTGACTGTGAGCGAGGCCTTATGGAAGAGGACACCGGTGGTGGCAGGAAAGGTCGGAGGGATACCGCTCCAGGTAGAGGATGGCAAGAGCGGCTATCTTGTGGATTCGGTCGACCAGTGCGCAAAGCGCGTCTCCAGACTCTTGTCAGATGATAAGCTCAGAGAGCAGATGGGTGAAGCTGGCCACGAGCATGTAAGGAATAATTTCCTGGTGACCAGGCATCTGCACGATTATCTTAGGCTATTGAGGAGGATATCATGAACATCGAAGAATTCTTCATAGATATAACGACGCAGAACACAAGTCAGGATTATGAGATAGCAGCAGGCATTTTCTTCGGGAGCCTTCTGTTGATGTATCTTTTCAAGTTCCTCATCCTGGCCAGGTTAAGGAGCCTTGCCAAGCAGACGCGCAATGGCTATGATGATATCATAATCGAGTTCTTCGATGATATCCCTTTCCCATTCTATGCGATCATATCCCTCTTCCTCTCAGGGGGCTATCTCGAACTACCAGCGTCCGTGGACAAAGCACTTGACTATCTGCTCCTCATCGGACTTGTCTTCTATCTTGTGAAGGCTGCGACAAGGGTCATCGGGTACATGGCTGAATGCGAAGCGAACAGACGGAGGAGGACCGACGGGAAGGAAAGCTCTCTATTGCTTGTGATGAGCAAGCTCATCCAGGTATCTGTCTGGGCGATAGCTGTCCTCCTTGTGCTATCGAACCTTGGCCTTGATATCACATCACTTATCGCTGGCATAGGCCTTGGAGGCATCGCTATCGCTTTCGCGCTGCAGAAGATACTAGAGGACATCTTCAGCTCTTTCTCGATCTACTTCGACAAGCCTTTCGAGGAAGGTGACTTCATAATCGTCGGGAATGACATGGGCGTGGTGAAGAGGATCGGGCTGAAGTCAACAAGGATACAGACCTTGCAGGGGCAGGAGCTGGTAATGTCCAACCAGGAGCTGACAAGCACAAGGATCAACAACTACAAGAAGATGGAGAAGAGGAGGATCGTCTTCTCATTCGGGGTTCTCTATGAGACTGAGCAGAGGAAGCTCCAGAAGATAAAGAAGATCGTCTCTGACATCATCGGTGCGATCAAGCTGGCGCGGCTTGACAGGGTCCATTTCAAGGAGTTCGGCAGTTTCAGCCTGAACTATGAGGTGGTCTATTATCTTGATTCAAGCGACTACAACAAGTTCATGGATGTCCAGGAAGAGATAAACATGGAACTCAAGAAGGCTTTCGAGAAAGAGAAGATAGAGTTCGCATATCCGACGCAGAAGATATTTTTGTCCAAGTGAGCACATCATCTTTTCAATTTTCGCTCTCCAGGGATGATAATCTTAAGAACATGTCAAAAATTCTCATGCGATAATGAAGATAGTCATCGCATACCTTCCTGGAGCACTTCCCACTGTGATGCCTTACTCGCTTGTGAATCTCGCATCAGCTGTGAAAGCGAGGACAGATGCAGAGACAGTCGTACTCGATCTCAACTGCGAGTGGCATGAGTCAGAGTTCCCGGACATCTACAACAGGCTCGGGAAGGAGGAGTTCTTCGGACTCATGAGGGAGTTCGTCCTCAGCCATAGGAGAAGGCTATCAGAGATATCCAAAGAGACACTCCATGGGGAGAATCCGTACGCAATGAAGCTTGCAGAGCGCATCATGAGGGAGAAGCCTGATCTCGTGGCTCTCAGCCTTGTCTACAACAGCCAGGTGATGTTCGCGAGGGACACTATCGCAGCCATCGTCGAAGCAGGCATAACTGTCGTGGTAGGAGGACCAGCTGACATGTCGAAGCTTGACGCAAATAAGCTTTGCTCGCACGATGAACTGATAAAACTGATCATCGAGAAAGGAGCAAGACTGAAGGAGGACAAGCCTGTCCTTGATTTCTCTGATCTTACAGGAAGGTATTTCACAAAAGAGACTGTCTTTCCTCTGAAGAGCTCTGATGGCTGTCCATGGGGGAGGTGCGCATTCTGCACACATCATGGAGGGCAGAGATACAGGGAGCTGCCGATTGAAGACATCAGGGAGACTATCATAAGGAACAGGATGAGGAAGATCTGCTTAATCGATGACGGCCTTCCCCCTGGCCGTCTCAAGAAGCTCGGAGAGATGCTATCTGGGCTTGATGTCGTGTGGTGGTGCCAGCTGCGGCCTGTCAGGGAGATGCTGCCTCTCCTCCCGACACTACATGCTTCAGGTCTTCGGGCTGTGGCATGGGGAGTCGAATCCGGCTGCCAGCGAGTCCTTGACAAGATGGACAAAGGCACAAGGAAGGAAGATATCACTGCAGTCCTTGCAGAGTCGAAGAAAGCAGGGATAATCAACATGATATTCATGATGGCAGGATTTCCCACAGAGACAAGGGAGGAATTCCAGGAGACCCTCCAGTTCGTCAGGGAGAACTCAGATAACATAGACCTGATTTCGACAAGCACTTTCGGCCTGCAGATGGGAAGCAGGGTGATGGATTCTCCCGAGAGATTCGGGATATCAGACATAACGTTCTCCAAGAGGACGATCCTTTCTGACAGCATCAGCTATACAGCAGGCATCGGGATGTCCCAGGCAGAGGCAGAAAGCCTGAGGAAGAAGCATATCAAGTCCCTCAGGAAGATAGACAAGATCCCTGAGATAATCAATGCCTCCAGGGAGCAGGCGCTGAACCTCTGACCAGAGTCTTAGATAGCCGGACAAGGCAGAGACACTGAGCGAAGCCAGCATATGCACCTGCCTTGGAACCCAGGTAGAGTAATCCAAAGACAGTGGTAGCATCAGACCTGAGGAGGAGACTTCCGATAGAAGGAAATGCAGAGCAGCAGTACAGGCGCTAGATGTCTTATGACCATGTTAGTATTGCAGGCGTGAACACTAGTGCATTTGTTCACTGATCTCTCTTTTTTATCCGAGACCCTGTGGTTCTCGGGCTCTCCTCTGCGAGCAGCTTTCTGGGATGTTGAATTTCCAGGTCTCAGCACTATTAATCCAGAGAAGCCACTTTTTATATCCTTTCAGATTCAGATAGATGATGAAGAGAGCGCAGTTCTTCCCTCTTGGAGATATCAATCCGACGAAGGGCGCAGCCCCACTGACTTGGTTTCTGATAGGCATAAACATCCTGGCATTCGTAATCGAATATATGATGGGGATGGAGCAGGTAGTGATGGGATTCGGCTTCATCCCTGCTTCCCCCAGCATCCTCACAGCCCTAACATCCATGTTCCTCCATGGAGGTGTCGCGCATCTCTTAGGGAATCTGTGGTATCTGTGGATATTCGGCGATAATGTCGAGGTCCATCTTGGGCACGTGAGGTTCCTCCTCTTGTATTTCTTCTCTGGATTCGCAGCGACGCTCACGCATTGGTTCACAAATGTCGGATCAGAGATACCTGCTGTTGGTGCTTCTGGCGCGATCTCTGGAATACTTGGCAGCTATCTTGTCCTTTTCCCCCGGGCATCTGTAGTCATAGCTGCTTATTACAGGAGGGTTGAGGTGCCAGCCTTCATCATGATCGGGCTATGGTTCCTGATGCAGCTCTTCTTCGCAGCAGGATCCCTTTTCAGGGACTCAGGTTCGAATGTCGCCTTCTGGGCGCATGTAGGAGGATTCGTGTTCGGAGCTGCCTTCACGCTTATTCTCGGGAAGAAAAGAAAAAATTAGCAGGAATACTGCTGGCATGAGCTGGCGCCATTGCAGTATCCGGTATAGCTGCATTCCTGGAATGGGCACTCGCTATCAGGATCCTGGTTCGCCGGTATCACTGAGCATGTGCCGATGCTTCCGCTAAGGTTGCACTTCTGGCATGTTCCTTCGCATCCACCGTTGCAGCAGACTCCGTCCACACAGAATCCTGAGGCGCATTCCTGGTCCTCAGAGCAATACGCGCCATTGATGCTCATGCATTGGTCCTGGACGCAGATGCCTCCTGAGCATGGGTATCCTGGAAGAGCCTGATGCACGCAACCTGAGAAAGCGTTGCAATAGTCCTCAGTGCAAGAGTTGCCATCATCGCAGTCGAGCGGCATATCTCCTGGGATACAACCATCAGAGTCGCATGTGTCTCCTACTGTGCACATGTTCCCATCATCGCATCCACAGTCTTCTGTGCAGCTCTCGCATTCGCCATAGTCGCAGACTCCATTTCCGCACCTGAAGCACATGCTCTCATCTCCAGAGCAGAACATTCCACCGTCGCCTGCGCAGATCATATTTCCATACACGACACAGCTTCCTATGTTATACTGGCATGGCTCGTTAGGATAGTCCTCATCCACAAGACCATCGCAGTCATTGTCAACTCCGTCGCAGACCTCTTGATATGCCTGCTCTATCGTGCTGCAGACTGAACCACCCTGGCTGTCGCAGACCATGTAGCCTCCACCGCAGACCCCTTCGCCGCATTCTTCTCCTAGATTGAAACCTGCATCAGGAACTCCGTCGCAGTCATTGTCGAGGCCATCGCAGATATCTTCTGTGCCTGGATTCATATCCGGGTTCGAGTCATCGCAGTCTTCCTCTGCCGGAGAATATCCATCTCCATCCTGGTCAAGCTGTTCTGGATCCACCTCATATACGCAGGTATAGCTTCCGTCTGATGGCTCGCAGTAATCCACAGTTGAAACATCTGAATCATCGCATGCAGGAACCCCCCTGCATACGCCAGACAAGCATTGCTCGTCAAGCATGCAGACATCTGACTCGCAGGAAGTCCCATCTGCAGCAGTCACCTGGATGCATATGCCCTGGTTGCAGACTCCCTCCTTGCAAGTGGAGGAATAGCAGTCGCTGTCCTGAGCACATGAATCATATGAGTAAAGGAAGGCAGAGTATTCTGAAGAACATTCCTCCTGCAGGCATCCTACAAACCCAGTACCCTCGCATCCCTTCAGGAATGCGCATGCGAAAAGAGGCATGAAATCCTGCTGTTCAAGGCTGTCGACAAATACCTGGCATGTGTCTGAGAAACCTTCGCATCCGCTTACAATCCCCATTGTCGGGGCTGCACAGGAAAGGAGATCATATACCTCTTGTTCTGTGCAGAGCAGTTTCTTGCATTCTCCTTCACCACAGATCTCTCCCTGAGCGCAGACATTCCCACATGCTCCGCAATTGATCTCGTCATCCATGAGGCTGAAATCCTCGTCGATCTCGCCGTCCTTGTCATTATCCGTTCCGTCACAAACCTCTGCGAAGATGGCTGTCTCTTCAAGTACAGCTAATCTGGCTTCCAGGGCATCAAGCCTTGCAAGGACGCTCGGATCACATGTTCCAGCTTCTCCCTGAGGACCGACTGGACCTGTTTCGCCTTTAGGTCCGGTCTCACCCTGCGGTCCTTGCGGGCCGGCTGGGCCTTGTTCTCCCTGAGGACCTTGCGGCCCAGGTTCACCCTCAGGACCCTGAGGTCCTTGCAGGCCTTCACCAATCTCCCGTATCTGCTGCTGGAGCGAAAGGACAGCATCCCATAGCCTGTCGAACGGATTCATGAACCAGTACTTTGGCTTCTTGACTTCTTCTACCTTCTTGGCTTCGGCGAATGCCATGACCAAGAGAAACATCATAACTATCGCGGTTGTCTTCTTCATCAGTTCCCCTCTTATCCAACCGACGGGAAAACTCTAATATTTAAACCCTTTGCTAAACGATTGTGATGCTGTTTCCCTGGAAGTAAACAGCAAGCTCACCAGTAAGCCTGCCAAGCTCAGAGCGCATAAGGCTCAGCTGCTGGCCTGTCAACTTGTATTGTTCCAATTCCTTGTCACCCGCCCTGTAGTCTTCGGCGAATCCTATCCTCCTGACAAGATCGACTGCCTCCTCATAACGAGCAGGGATGACAGTCCTCAACTCAGAAAGCCTTGCCACAGCATCCCGGAACCTAGAATAGTCCGGATGCCTCTCCCTGAATCCGGGGTCGAACCGGCCATATGGATCATCAACTGGCATGCTTCCAGCATGGAGAACTGCATAATTCCTATCAAGGGCATCCTTATCCATATTTTTCAGGAATATCCTGGCCCATCCTGCATCTCCTGCAATACCATGATGCCGTGCATTCGTGGCAAGGATCCCATCCTCAGGAAGTGCCTCTGATAGGTATGACCACACAGCTAGCATGACATCCTTACTATCCCTCGTATCCTTTGTGAGCGTATCCTCCAGCGCTTTTGCACAAAGTGCCAGGAGGAGCGAATATTCGTTCATCATCCTCCCCAGGTCCTGCGCCAGATATCCTGCATCCTCTTCAGGCAAACCCTTTATCTCCCTGAAAGCAGAATCCTCCTTATTCACGGTCTCGATCGTCGGATGTCCGCTCACGACTGCGACTGCCCTGTCCCTGCGCTTGATCCCCATCCGGCTGAGAAGTGCCCTCAGATCATCTGCATATCCTGTTTCCATTCGCTCTGAAGATTCCCTTGACTGCTGAGATGGCTTCTCCAGGCCAGACACTTCGATTATATCCTCGAACTGGTTCAGTATCTGAGAGAACACCCTATGATATGAGACCAGCGCTGTATATTGCCGGTAGAATCGGTTTTCAGGATCCTTCTTCCATGAGGCCATCTGTCTCCAATCCGGCTTCTCCTGCGTACCATCACCATAAGCGGAGAATGCCTCGAAATACCTCCAATCTCTCGGAGCCAGAGTCGCTCCAGAAAGCCAGTTCGCGACCTGTTCATCTGAGGGGTCAAGGAACTGATTTGTCTCAACATCGAATTCCTCTTTCCTGGAATTATATTCATCTACTGCAGCCATCATGTGCACCTTGGCAATATCTTCGGCGATCCTGCGTGTGGCTGGTCCTGCGACGATGGCTTCAAGCCCTCCCTCATTCTGGAGTCCTCCCAGGAGACTGTGCGAAAGAAGAGTCATCTCGATGTTTCCGACACTCCTGTAATTCGACCTGTATGCTTCCCTGTACCTGGCAGACCCTGCTGTCAGGATCGGCCTTAGCCTGTCGATAGGAAGGTGTATCTTGCCAATATATTCCAGATTGAGGATCACATCCCCGGCTGTAAGATCCCTCGCAAGCTTTGGGATATATGTTGATTCGCCGAAGAGCACCATGCACTCAAAAGAGGGATCAAGATAGACAGCATCGCCTGTGAGCGTGTCGATATGGACCAGCTCCTTTGCCTTGCTCTTCCTATGCCTTGGCATCGAAGCAGAGCAATAGAATCAAATATTTAAAGTTCAATCAAAATAATCCTCATATGAGAACTGCTGCTGCCTGCCCTTGTAGGTGCAGGTGCCTTCATCGACAGAACAGTCCCCTCCGCATGCTGATGATATGCGAAAGACAAGCTCTCGGCAGTCGCTGCATCGAGCGAAATCTGAGCCTATCTCGACCTCGAAACCGTCCTCGGTCCTGAGCTTCTTGATAGGTGTCTGGCCTGAGAATGCTGTCACGATCGGAGCTACCCTGTCCATCTTCCCGGTGACCGAGAGCACACATTTCTTTGGAGCATATTCGCTGACTATGTCCTTCCTTATGTTGACTCCTTTCTTCTCTTTTCTGTACTGTCCAGGTATCCTCAGGCTGCCATCAGGGTTGAATTCCATCCCCTCGTCAGAACTGCAAGGGGTTAAAAAGATTTTCTGTGGTTACTGCTCCCCAAGCAGCTTCCTTATCCTGTAGCGTGCGTTCTCCCTGGCTCCCATCACTGCATTATATATGGGCCTGTTGGACCTCAGGCCCTGTATCGCACGCTTCTTTAGCTTGAAGAGAGGATCGGATCCCACTGGGATCTCGATCTCATAGTTCGCTCCCTGAGCATTTCCCAGCTCTTTCTTGTGTTCTCCATCACCACGCCCGAAATCGAATCTTGAGATACCTTCTCCCAGAGAGGACTTGAAGCTCAATAATGCGTTTGCTATCCCCGGAGATAGGCTTCGGTGATCGGGGTCATAGGTCAGTGTGTAGCCATAGTGGACATCCCCATGGACAAGGACCAACTGGACAGAGATGAGCTCTTCTCTTAGGAAGAGGCCGTAGAGCCGAAGGTTCCCTGACCTGAAGGCCTGGCCATAGAATGAATCATAGAATGCCTGGACCTTAGGATCCTGGAAGTGGCTTGGCGTGGCAGTCTCCTTCCATCTCCTGATATGCTGCTCTTTCATCTTCTTGTAGAAGATTGAGAACTCATGCTCTTCGATCGCGGGTCTCAGGGTCAGATCCCCTCGCTCGACGAAAACTTTCATCTTCTTCCTTCTTTTCATGACCTTCGAAAGGTCGCCGCCGGTGAATGAGAAGCGATCGGAGATATGCGAGACTATCCCAATGCCTTTGTCCCTTGCGAAGGCAAGAGCAGGCGAGCTCTGAGGTATCTCCATAAGATGGGCGAATGATCCCATGCTGGCTATCTCGCTGAAGAGATGCGGGAGGATCTGCTGCTCTCTGCCTGCATGCAGGATGAAGTCACTATAATCTGAATGCGGAGTGCCGATGAAGACTAGCTTATTCTTCTGATAGCATAGAGGAGCGATGCCGACGAGCCTGTCTCCCTCGTAGGCGAGGAGGATGCGCAATCTTTCTGCTAGATGTCTTGCCCATGCATAGTTCCAGCCAAAAGACTGGAAGATCGTGCTATCTGAATGCTGCACCAGCTCATCCCAATCAGGACGCAGCTCCTCAAGCTCAGCAAGATCTGTGATGATGTGGAGATCCATTCGCAGGATTTGTATAGATCCGAATAAATACATTCAGGCTTTGGCAGAAAGGTTTTCCGCAATAGTCTCTCATAGTTGCCAGCGGACTTGTTTTTAATGTCTCATCCATATTCCTGCGCATGTCAGATCTGGATACAATCCTGGGCAATCAGCGCTGGCGAACGAAGATCGCTGATTATCTCAAGAAAGGGACGCTTTTCTTATCCATCCTCCCTATGGCAATCACAGGCACGTATGACGCGCAGGGAGGATGCCACGTCGTCGTATACTCGGATGGACTGGAGAACCAGGTGCTGTATGACAGCGGGTTTAGTGTCCACAGAGAGACCGTTGACTGCTTCACCTATGCAGAGGGGCTGGAGGACCTGAGGGCATATGATCCGAGCATCGAGACGATAGGCATCCTTGTGCCTGGCGGTGATATCGCATACCCTGAAGAAGTGATGAGCCTTGACGCAGCGCCATATCTGAAGGAGGCTGCTATCCGGACCAGCCATTTCTTCGGACTAGGTCCGAATTGCACAGAGGAGGATATTCTCGGAGCACTCGAGGGTAGACCTTTCCAGCTCGGACCGCAGCTGTTCTACGATGGTGGCGCAGTGCCTGAACAGGAGACGCCAGTACAACCAGCTGCAGGATTACCTGACTATGCCTTGCCCCTTCTCTGCATAGTAGGGATGGGACTGGGACTCGCAGGTCTGTTCGCTTACGGTGGACGACGCAAGAATCCCTGATCAGGGACGGCAAAGGCCATGATAGCAAGTTGCATTCTCTCCAAAATCTTCCCTGCAATCGATGACTTCAGCAGCACGACCATATCCTCCGATGCAAGTGTAGGTCAGGATGTCGCACCTGTATACTTTCTTCTTGTAAAGACCCTGACACTCGCTGTCGACTCCTGTCCTGCTGCAATCCTTGTCAAAGACGCATTCCTTGTGGAACTCCACGCATTTTCCAGCTGTCTCCCTATAACCTGTATCGCAGACACAATTGCCGTTGCTGTCCATATGGCTGTTCGGCTGGCAGGGGTCATCCATGGGAACCTCCACAGCATCCTGGACCTGCACCTGCTGTCGCGGCTGGTGGACCTGCCGTCCTCCAATCCTGATATCTGAGTGAGCCAGGAAATCAGGAAGTGTGCATGCAGATAAGCATAGGAGGAGGATTAGGGAATATCTCATGTCCAGGATATATACAAAAGGATATATAATTGTTTCTAAGGAAAATCACCAGAAGACAGGCTCAATCTCACCACGCTATTCCTCGATCCTTACATAGAGTCCAAGCTTGCCATGTTTGGGAATATCCTTGCCGAACTGAAAAGAAGACCCACCTTTCTTTGAACCTTCCAAAGAAAGGTGGTAGCAAAGAAAGAAGATAAAGCGCCCAGGGTGAGATTTGAACTCACGTGTCCTTTCGGACAGAGGATGTTTGTAGGCCATGCGTGGAGATCTGAAAGACCCCACGTCCTTAGCAATCCACCGCTATGGCCAGGCTAAGCGACCTGGGCACAAAAGAGCGACCTCACTTAGCAATCGTTGTGAAATTGAGAGTTTCTTTTTATAAGTTTCTAATCAGGCAGGGATAAGCCAGAATATGCTTCCATGCTTATGTGATGCGGTCTTCCTTAAATCAGCTGGATGCTTCCAATAATGCATCTGACAATATCCTGGACAAGTATCTTTTCAGGTATGTCAAAATGAGGTGAATGATATGGCAAAGAAGACTAGCAAAAAGACAACACAGAAGACCTCCAGATCTGCAGAGGAACCCATCAGGAAAGAACAGATGAGATCTGAGATGGTATTCAGCATCTTCTCTGAGAGGGACGATGCTGAGAAAGCCATCAACAAGCTCGATAGGATGGGATATGATACCAAAGAGATCTCCATCATCATGAAAGATAAGGAGGAAGGCAAGGAAGTCGCTAAGAAGACAGGAGCCAATGTCGCAGGAGGGGCTGCGACTGGAGCTGTAACAGGAGGAGTCATCGGTGGTGTCGTTGGCCTGCTTACTGGCATAGGTGCAATCGCCATCCCCGGGATAGGTGGAATTCTTATCGGAGGACCTATCGCCGCTGCTCTGGGTCTTTCAGGTGCAGCTGCGACCACTGCCTCTGGAGCATTGACAGGTGCTCTGGCCGGAGGGCTAGTAGGTGCACTGATCGGTCTTGGACTTCCAAAGGAGGATGCAGAGGAATATGAAAGGCAGATCAAGGAAGGAGGGATCCTTGTGGCTGTGCCTGTGATGGGAGGAAGGAATTCCGATGTCATCGACGCCCTCGAGAGCGAGAACGCTTCCCAGATCAGGACTGTCAACATGACCGCACGAAAAGAACATGAGATGACTGATATCAGGAGAGAGACTGAAATCGTCAATCCTATCCAGGTGCAGAAGTTCCTCTCAGGAGTCGACTACCCTGCATCCAAGCAAGAGCTTGTCGAGCACGCGAAGGACGAAGGCGCTGACAGGAATGTCATCGCCACGCTTGAGAACATGCCTGGAAGGAAGTTCGATTCTGCCAATGACGTCAGCAAGGCCATCGGGGAGATGGCTTGATCTAGGCTGATTTTTTAATTATTGTTCTAGGATTTGAAGGCTTGCCTAAGGTTGCCGATGTAGTCTCTTACCTGACCGTTTGCAAGGCTCTCCCTTACCTGAGGGACAGCTGCAGCCATGGCAGGGATAAGATCCTCTCCGCTTGCACCATCATAAAGAGCCAGTTGAGCAGCCGCATTCATGGTCAGGACATCAGCGATCCCCGGGAAAATTGGCTGTCCTTCAAGCACGCTTCTGACTGCTTCTATGTTTTTCTGTCTTGCAACAAGTCTCGCCAGCCTGTCTGTGACATATCCATTCGCGAAGCTTGCAATCTCTGAAAAATCCCTTGTAGGAAGTCCAATATCCTCTGGATAAAACGAGATAAGATATACCCCCTGACTTGTGACTTCTGTGAGATAATTCGCACCTGTGTTCACTAGTTCGTCTATCCCGTATTTTCCATCAACTGTACCAGTGGCGACGAGAACCCTGAAGCCTTCAGGGAGGAAGCCTCTCGCCAACAGCTGTTGATAGGTCTGGACGACAAGATCATGGGAGCGCATATCCTTAGTGCCGCATAGGTGGCCTTTCACAGGTACCGGAGTCGTCATAGGGCCGATGAATTCATATGGTGATGGAGCGAGGACCATGAAGGCTGTCAGCCCTGCGGGATTGTGCAGAAGGAATTCATAGTATCCGAATCCCTTCTCTTCCTGAATCGAACTCATCCTCCTGGTGGGGACATTGACAGGAAATCCCATGCCTAGCATGAAGTCAGTGCTGCCTGCCACACCTGTGACAGCTGGTGCTCCATGCTTGGCGATTCTCGCGCCATTCGCTGCCGAGATGAGAGACGCAGGTGTAGATATATTCACTGTCTTATACCCGTCTCCTCCCATGCCTGATGTGGCGATAGGGAGGTCTCTGGCCTGCGGAGGATGAAGCAGGCCTGCGACCCATCCTGCAGCTTCTTCCGGGACCATGCCAAGGCCCAACCGGCTGTAAATCGCCACTGCCTGGTCATATACAGGCGAACCTCTTGGCGCAACAGAAAAAGCCTCTGCGAAAACTCTCGCCTGCTCAAAAGAAAGATTTCCTCCACTCAGCTTCTGCTCCAGTAGAGGAGAAAGATCAGTCCTGTCTGACATCCCTGCTACCACCTGCAGAGAAAGGGCGGCAGCGACGATGCACTGCTCATATGTCGGTCCGTCAAAGGAATCAAGCCGCGGCTCAAGTGCGATGTCCAGAGGTATTTCCGATCCTGTGAGCCTTTGGCAGATATATGCTCTGACAGGGTTCGCGAGCATGCCTGACGTCGGCAGCTCCTCTCTGAAAAATCTTGAAGCTATGTCCACCCGGATCAGGCTTCACATCTTATATTTAAGGTTCACTCAAGCATGATCTCAGCGGCCTCCTTGACATCAGATACCTCGATGACCTCAAGGCCCCAGAGTTCCTTCGCCTCCTCGACGAGGTCTACTTCCTTGGATACATATTCCATATGATAGAACATCATGCCTGCCACTTCCTCCCCTGATCTTTCTCGCTCATAATAAGTCACCTTTGCCTGCCCATCCGGGATGAGGAAGGTCGTGAAGCCTGCTTCTGCCACTGCCTGGGCCTTCTCCAGTATTCCTCCCACCTGGCCGATCGTGCCGTCAGGGTTGACAGAGCCTGTGATAGCGACGTCTTCCCTCAGCCTTTTGTCCTCTAAAGCCGCGATAGTGGCGACAGTCGCTGCTGCCCCTGCTGATCCTCCACCCACAACTGTGCTTGGTATGTTATAGGTGAATATGAAATCACGGTCGATGTCCTGGAGATGTGTGATCTCTGATGCAAGGAGGACAGCGATATTCGCGCTGTACTGAAGATCCGGTTCGATGAATGGGTTTGTGTCGACCAGGACCTCAGAAGTGCCTGGGATCAGCTTAACGGTCATATTCCCCATCATTCCCTCCCCTTCTCCTGGCGTCACGGCGACTATCGGTACCTGCCGCTCGACTACCTCCCACCCCATCTCTTCGAACCTTGCAGAGAAATCCTCGGCATCTGCTGCTCTCAGGTCATAGACTGCGACACTGAACAACATACCTAATATGAATAGAGACAACGATTGCAAGATATCCATCTTCTCACCCCTGACACATCGAATCCAGGAGATGATAAATATCGTCCTCATCTAATAGCCAAGGAATCATAAAGAAAAACCTATCAACAATAGGGAACTGCTTAAGATTGACAGGATTTCCGAAAATTATTTAAAGATACTACTGCAGAATTAGTCATTCTGTACGATTTCGGGGTAAAATGGCGCAAAAAAGACTGACAAATAAGATAATAGAGGAAGTTGTAGGCGAGGTCATCGGGGAGGAGGCAATCCCTGTCGTCTTCTATCTGAAGGACAAGGAGAAGGTCTCAGAATTCGCCGTCGCAAAGGCTATCAAACGGGATATCCATGAGACAAGGGCAGTCCTGTACAAGCTGTTCGAGGCGAACCTTGCCAATTTCATAAGGAAGAAAGACAAGCAGAAGGGATGGTACATCTGCTATTGGGACTTCACTCCTGATACAGTGAAGCATGAGTACAACAAGCTCAAGAAGGGCAAGATAAGAGAACTCAAGCAGAGGCTTGACAGGGAGAAGTCCAATGATTTCTACATGTGCAAGAATGCCTGCTCAAGAGTCGACTTCGACAAGGCATATGAGCTGGAGTTCAAGTGCCCTGAATGCGGCGACCTCCTCAATCCTGTCGACAACAAGAGGACGATAGAGTTCCTCGGGGAGAGGATAAAGGAGCTCAAGAGCGAGATGGCTGAGAGCTAGAGATATTCTTCTTTTTATTCTTATGAAGACCTTGTGTGGTAAAATTGGTAAAATAAAAGAATAATATTAAGTGTATAGTAGACACCGAACCAGAATAAGATTAGGGATATTACCATTTGGTCCTTAAAAATAGGAATTTGTGATGGAGCAAAGAGATTCCAAAGCATAAGGGAGAAATATACCAATGATGCCTTTGTCAACCAGGCAGTAAGGTTTCTACCTGAAATCCTTTCCATCTCTCCATACAGTTGGATTTTCTGTTGACAGATATCTGCTTTTTCTATAAAGGAATCTGCATTTGATTCTTGAGTGCTTAGAGATCTGATCTGGTTTGTTAACCTTCTAAGGACGTTCTGATTATATCTATTTATGGATCGAATAATACCTCTGATAACAATAATCCCATAAAATATTGAAACAAAAGCGAATAAGGAAATTGTCACACCTAAAAAATTTTGATTCAAATAAGATACATATTCAGGGTATGTATCAAGCAGATAGAAGACCAAGAAGAAACCCACTACACTAATTACATTTGTGTTACTCTCAAGTTTCTTTATGAATTTTGAAAATTCAGGCATGATGTTATTGATATATCAATTTATAAAAAATTATCGTCAAGTTCAATCTAGGAAGTGCACTCGAGCGTCTTAGTCGTTTGCCCCACTCATACAGATACCTAAATAGCCCAATCATCTCCATCTGTTTAGAGATATACCTTAGAATATAACTTGAATAACTTGTCAAACTCTTGCAATTCTTCCTGATTGACACATGTATTTAGATAAAAAGAGATATTCAGTTCATCTTGGGTCCAGCCATTATTGGCGGCAGACGGCCAAGACTCTTGTCCTGCTCAGCTCCCGCTTCGCCTGCGCCTGGCTGGACAATAATTCATTAAAAATAACTTATGTTTTCCCTGCAAGATGGATGACGGACAAAAGTGGCTGATGGTCGAGATCTGGATGTCAAGAGCAATACAGAGGACCATCCAGGCGATAGGAGGAAGACCTAGAGAAACAATCACCACTCCAACGCTTGAAGAGACCCTTGCTATCATCAATTCTCTTGGTGCTCCTGTTGATGTGCTTTATGTCCAACGCACTGTCGATGGCAGGTTGTATGAGAGACGCAATTGTCAGATGAACCCAGAAGATGCGTCGGCTTTGCTTGAGGACCGCTTCACATTCAATCCAGAGCATGAAGTCCTGGGCATCATAAGGCAGGAGCTGACTGGCAGAGGATCATCAGATGTTATCCACATGGCCAAGTGGACTGGGAGATACAGATGCATGGGAGACTCAGATCTCTCCCGGACGCCATTCTATGAGTTGCGTTTCCCCTACAAGCCACAAGATTATCTGCGTATCTCATACAAGACAAGCTAAGATACTCTTTAATCGGATTATCCTGTCCAGCCATGGCGGTCGGCGAGCCAGGTGAGCAGGCCACGGACTCCTGTGGCCGTCGACCCTGCCATGATTGGCTGGACGCTAAATAATCCGAACATCTGAGTCCTTTAAAATAACATACAACGGCATGCAGGCAAAAGAGATTTTCAGACCTTCTAGGGTCCAGCCATCATTGGCGGCAGACAGCCAAGACTCTTGTCCTGCTCGGCTCTAGCCTCGCCTGCGCCTGGCTGGACAAAATATCTTCCAAAAGATCTATCAGAGAAAATCTGAAGATAAAATAGGAAACAAAAAAAGAAACTTACTTCCTCCTCACCCGTCTCGCAGGCTTGGATTCAATGCGTGCGGAAGTCTTCTCTTCTGCTTTCTCATCAGGCCTCGCTTCAGCCTTGCTTCCTCCGAACTTCCTGTAGGCGAGGAAGATGACGAGGATGAGTTCGGCCAGGAGGACAAGCGGCCTCACATACCTGCCCATGTCGCCGAAGTACCTGGCTGTGCCAGTGAGGATCGCTCCCATGCCTCCCAGAACTAGTCCAGACCCGATCCATTCATTCACGACATTGGCTGCGAGCGGCATCCAGAGCCCGAAGGCGAGCGCTGCTATGCCGAAGAGCGAAGATGCTATGAAGACATTCAGGTTGTACTTCTGCTCTGCCTGCTGGTACAGATAGCTGCATGGCTCGCAGTATGCTTCAGTCTCGCAACCAGATTCATTATAATTGTAGGCAATGTGGCCTTGGCATTCCCTTGCCATCTGCTCGTCGTAAGGCATGATATCGCAGGTGCCAGATACGACTGGCCTTGCCATGTACTTGCCCTGGTCTGGGCAAAAATCCTGATATTCAGGCCGCTCAAGGACCGCTTCTATCGTGAAGTTCGCAAACAATGTGTACAGGATCCCCAACGCGAGGATCGTTATTATCCGTCTTGCATCTGCCATACTCGCGCAGAAGCATAGGTGAGTTATAAATCCTTCCCAGTCTATTCGGCAATACCTTCCCCAGCCTATTACCGCACTACTTTGGAAGGAAGCAAAAGATTATTAAACTCAGCCGCCATGATATGATTGCACACCTGCATCTTGTTCTAGTACATCCAGAAATAGCAAGCTTTATAAAGGGCTTCAATTTCCGATAACCTCATGTCAACACTTTCTTTAGACGCGCCAGAACCAAGCAGAGGGCGCTCTGAAGGAAGAACAATGCCCTGGTAGTGTAGTGGCCTATCATAGAGCCCTGTCACGGCTCTGACCCGGGTTCGAATCCCGGCCAGGGCGCTTTGGGCCGGTAGCTCAGCTTGGTAGAGCACCTCACTTTTATGCCGAACTGGGGGTTTTCGGACCAACAGTCTGCAGAAGCAATGAGGTGGTCGCGAGTTCGAAACTTTCATGTTCGAAAATCTCGTCCGGCCCATACCCTTAAAAATAGTAGGTGTGCACCGTATGAAGGAAGATTTTGATATAAGCAAGCATATTCTGGTTCCCAAGCATGTGAAACTTAGCAAGAAGGAGACTGAGGCGCTTCTGGAGCATTATAAGATAACGCTGTCAGAGCTTCCTAGGATGTCTGCGACAGATCCAGGCCTCGCCAAGCTCGAGGTCGAGATCGGTGATGTGATCAAGATCATAAGGCCAAGCCCGACAGCGGGCGAGACCGTATTCTACAGAAGGGTTACAAAATGAACAGGAACATCGTCATCAAGAAATATTTCGAGCAGAACTCGCTCGTGAATTCGGATATCGAGTCTTTCAATGTGTTCATCGAGTCCGAGCTGCAGAAGATCGTGGACGAGAACGGCACGATTCTTCCGACGATCATCCCGCACACTATCGACGAGTTCAAGATAGTCTTCGAGAAAGTCACGATCGGAAAGCCTGAGATAACAGAGGCAGACGGAAGCAAGAGGCCAATCTACCCAGTCGAGGCCAGGCTCAGGAAGATCTCCTATTCTGCGCCAATATGGATCGAGGCCAGCGCACATGTCGACGGCATCCAGAGAGAGTCATTCAAGACACTCATAGGAACATTGCCTGTGATGCTCAAGAGCAAGTATTGCCATCTCAGCACATTGTCCAAGGAGGAGCTCATCGAGAAAGGGGAGGACCCCTACGACCCTGGCGGATATTTCATAATCAACGGTACAGAGAAAGTCCTCATCAGCATCGAGGATCTCGCGCCAAACAAGATGCTTGTCGAGAAGAACCCGATAGGAGTCTCTGAGTTCACAGGCAAGCTCTTCTCTGAGTATGGATCATACAAGATCCCGCACACCCTGGAGAAGATGAAGGATGATATATTCTACCTGACCTTCACAAGGGTCAAGAGGATTCCGGTCATCATCGTCTGCAAGGCCTTAGGCCTGATCAAGGACGAGGAGATCATGAATTTCATCGATACCCAGTTCAAGGACGAGGTATTCATCAACCTTTACGAATTCGTCGACATAAAGACAGAGGATGATGCTCTCGACTATGTGGCCAAGAAGATCGGCATAACACAGGCCAGGGAGATCAGGATCGAGAGGATGAGAGAGATCCTCGACAAATATCTCCTACCACATCTCGGGACGACGAAGAACGAGCGCGTCTTCAAGGCATACAACCTGTGCAAGCTGCTGAAGAGATACATGGCAGTGACGCATGGGATCGTCGAAGAGGATGACAAGGATCATTACATGAACAAGAGGCTCAAGCTATCAGGCGTACTCCTGGCAGACCTCTTCAGGGTGAACCTGAAGGTCCTGATCGGAGACCTGCTCTACAACTTCCAGAGGATCGTCAAGAGAGGCAAATTCCCTTCGATCAAAGTGATCATCAGGGATAAGCTCCTGACACAGAGGATCTACAGCAGCATGGCCACAGGCAACTGGGTCGGCGGAAGGAAGGGTATCTCGCAGAGGATCCAGAGGCTCAACAACCTTGAGACGCTCAGCCATCTGCAGAGGGTTGTCTCTCCCCTGTCGACAAGCCAGGAGAATTTCGAGGCAAGGGCCTTGCATTCCACGCATCTCGGAAGGCTTTGCCCTATCGAGACTCCGGAAGGAACAAACATCGGACTCAGGAAAAACCTGGCTCTCCTTGCGAACATATCGCAGGAAGTGCCAGAGGACAAGATCATCAAGACGCTGAAAGTAGTCGGCGCAAAGACAATCAGGTGATAAGATGACAGAGATATTCCTCAATGGCAAATTCATCGCTGAGACAGAGAATCCGAAAGTCCTCGTCGAGAAGTTCGTCGAGGAGAGGAGGAAGAACAAAGTCCCGGCATCAGTCAATATATTATATGACGAGAAGACAGACAGCATCCAGATAGAGGCATCCACAGGAAGGGTCATCAGGCCTGTGATCGTCGTCAAGAATGGCGTTCCACTGCTGACAGAGAAGCATATCGAGCAGCTGGAGAAGAACGAGCTGAAGTTCTCTGATCTTGTGGAGCAGGGCATAATCGAGTACCTCGACGCACTCGAGGAGGAGAGCTCGCTTGTCGCATTCTATGAGGAGGACATCACTGAGAAGCACACACATCTCGAGATCCTCCCTCTGGCGATCCTCGGGCTTGTAGCAGCGCTTGTCCCATATGGAAACTTCAACCAGAGCACAAGGCTCAACGCAGGAGCGAAGAACCAGAAGCAGGCTCTCGGATTCTATGTGAGCAATTATCTGGTCAGGATGGACATGGATGTCAATATCCTGCACAATCCGCAGATGCCGCTCGTCAAGACCATCATGCATGACTATTCAAACTATGATGAGCATCCTTCAGGCCAGAACGTGGTCGTAGCCGTCCTCTCATTCGACGGATACAACATGGAGGACGCCATCGTCATCAATAGAGGATCCATCGACCTGGGCCTCGGAAGATCGACATATTATAGGCCTGTCATCAGCGAAGAGCTGAGGTATTCAGGAGGACTCATCGACGAGATCAGCATCCCAGACAAGGATGTGAAGGGATACAAGTCTGAGAGGGACTACAGGTTCCTAGAAGAGGATGGGATAATCTTCCCTGAGGCAAAGGTCGGAGAAGGAGACGTCATCATCGGAAAGACATCTCCTCCAAGATTCCTTTCTTCCCTGGATGAATACAATCTTGCGACCAGCTCAAGGCGTGAGAGCTCTATGAGCCTCAAGCACGGAGAGCGCGGCATCGTCGACTTCGTCCTCGTCACAGAGAACGAAGAAGGAAACAAGCTGGTCCAGGTCAGGGTCAGGGACCAGAGGATCCCTGAGATCGGAGATAAGTTCACATCAAGGCACGGACAGAAGGGCGTCGTGGGCATGATAGTCCCGCACGCAGACATGCCTTTCTCCGCATCAGGAATCGTGCCAGACCTGCTATTCAATCCGCACGGAATCCCATCGAGGATGACGATGGCACATCTTATCGAGATGCTCGGCGGAAAGGTAGCAAGCCTCAATGGCAGATTCATCGACGGCACAACTTTCGATTCAGAACCCCAGGAGAACCTGAGGAAGGAACTCCTCTCTCTCGGATTCAGGGAGGATGGCACTGAGACCTTCTTCAACGGAAGGACAGGCCAGCAGTTCACAGCCAAGGTCTATGTCGGGAACATGTACTATCTCAAGCTCAAGCACATGGTCGCAAACAAGGTCCATGCAAGGGCAAGAGGTCCTATACAGCTCCTCACAAGGCAGCCTACAGAAGGCAGGGCCAAGGAAGGCGGACTCAGGCTTGGAGAGATGGAGAAGGATACTTTCATCGCGCATGGAGCATCGCTCCTGCTGAAGGAAAGGTTCGACTCAGACAGGACGATCGTCCCTGTCTGCGAAGAATGCGGACTCATCGCTGTCTACAACGAGTTCAAGAACAAGTCATTCTGCCCTATCTGTGGCGAGAATGTGACAATATCGAATGTCGAGATAAGCTATGCTTTCAAGCTGATGCTGGACGAGTTCAAGTCGCTTGGGATCTATCCGAAACTGATCCTCAAGGACAAATACTAGGTGGATAAAATGGAGACTGAGTATGTTTTCAAAAAGGTCGATAAGATCAAGTTCGGAGTCATCTCACCAAAGCTAGTGAAGAAGATGGCTTCGGCCAAGATCGTCACTCCTGAGCTCTATGATAAGGAAGGATATCCAGTAGACGGAGGTCTGATGGACACAAGGCTTGGAGTCATCGATCCAGGCCTGAAATGCAAGACCTGCGGCTCAAAGCTCAAGGAATGCATCGGCCATTTCGGATATATCGAGCTGGCTAGGCCTGTCATCCACATCAAGTTCGTCAAGATCATCCTTGACATGATGAGATGCACATGCAAGGAGTGCGGAAGGATCCTCATCCCTGACGAGACCCTGAAGAAGAATGTTGACAAGATCGAGAAGGTCGGCAAGGTCAAGGGAGAGAAGGCGAAGAGGGTGAAGGTAAAGGAGCTGATAGTCAAGCTCAAGACAATATCCAAGTGCCCTCACTGCAAGGCCAAGCTTGAGAAGATCAGGCTGGAGAAGCCATATTCATTCTACGAAGGAGACAGAAGGCTCAATCCAATCGAGATCAGGACAAGGCTCGAGAAGATGACTGACGATGACGCAAAGATGTTCGGACTCAACCCAGATGCCGCAAGGCCTGAATGGATGGTCCTGACACTCATGTCGATCCCTCCTGTGACAATGAGGCCTTCGATCACTCTCGAATCTGGAGAGAGGTCAGAGGACGATCTCACACACAAGCTGGGAGACGTCGTCAGGATAAACCAGAGGCTTTTCGAGAACATCAATGCAGGAGCTCCTGAGATAATCATCGAGGATCTCTGGGATCTTCTGCAGTATCATATAACGACATTCTTCGACAACCAGGTCGCACAGCTCCCACCAGCAAGGCACAGGAGCGGACAGCCTCTCAAGACCATAACAGAGAGGATCAAGAGCAAGGAAGGAAGGATCAGGCATAACCTGGCAGGAAAGAGGACAAACTTCTCATCGAGGACAGTCATCTCTCCAGACTCCATGCTCAATCTAGACGAGGTCGGAGTGCCGAAGGAAGTGGCCATGAAGCTTACTGTACCTGAGAGGATAAATGACTGGAACAAGGATTATGTCAAGAAGTTCGTCGAGGCAGGTCCAAAGAAATACCCTGGCGCAAACTACATAGTGAGGCCAGACGGCAAGAAGAAGAAGATCACAGACGAGACCAAGGAACAGCTCCTGGAAGAGCTGCAGCCTGGCTATGTCATCGAGAGGCATCTGATGGACGGCGACATCGCCATCTTCAACAGACAGCCATCACTGCACAGGATGAGCATGATGTGCCACAAGGTCAGGGTCCTCCCTTACCTGACATTCAGGCTCAATCCTGCAGTGTGCTCACCATACAACGCAGATTTCGACGGAGACGAGATGAACCTGCACATCCCTCAGACAGAGGAGGCCAGGGCAGAAGCTGAGATCCTCATGGAGGTCCAGACACAGCTCATCTCCCCAAGGTACGGGCTTGGTATCATCGCATGCAACCAGGACGCCATCTCAGGCAACTATCTCCTCACAAAGGACATGGAGATGACAAGGGACGAGGCGCAGCAGCTCCTCGCATCCATCGGCGTCGAGGAATTCCATGGCCTTCCTAACAAGGAGAAGGTGCACGGAAGGGATGTGTTCTCTATGCTCATCCCAAGCGATTTCGATTTCAAGGGAAAGACAAGGACCGGGGAAGAGGTCATAATAGATAAGGGCAAGCTCAAGAAAGGATATATGGACAGCGCGAACCTGGGTTCAGGTTCCGGTCTCCTCATCAGGAACCTGCACAAGTCATTCGGACCGCAGCAGACACTTGACATCCTCGGAAAGATATTCAGGCTGGGAATCAAGGTCCTCCTGAAGAACGGATTCACGACAGGGCTTGGAGACACAGACCTGTCTGACGAGAATGACCAGAAGATAAAGGAGATCCTCCAGGGAGCAGACCAGAAGGTCGATACGCTCATCAAGAGCTACCAGAGCGGAGAGCTTGATGCGCTTCCAGGAAGGAGCGTAGAAGAGACCCTGGAACTAAGGATCCTGGAGACCCTGAACAAGGCAAGGAACGAGTGCGGTAGGATTGTCGCTACAACTCTTGACAAGGAAGCCCACACAATAGTCATGGCCAGCTCAGGAGCAAGAGGAAACATCATCAACCTCGCGCAGATGACAACATGCGTAGGTCAGCAGGCGCTTCGCGGAGAGAGGATCAGCAAGGGATATTCAGGGAGGACGCTATCTAGCTTCTCAAAGAATGATCTCAAGCCAGCAGCCCATGGATTCATCTCGCATGGATTCAAGCAGGGTCTCAGGCCGCATGAGTTCTTCTTCATGGCGATGACAGGAAGGGATAGCCTGATGGATACAGCACTGAGGACACCAAAATCCGGTTACCTCTACAGAAGGCTGGCAAATGCGATGCAGGACCTCAAGGTCGAGTATGACTATACTGTCAGGAACGCATCGAAGAAGATCGTTCAGTTCAACTATGGAGACGACTGCCTTGATGTCTCGAAGACAGAAGGCGGATCGATCAACATCAAGAAGATCATCGATTCAGTGGTCCAGGAGTGATAATGATGGAAGACGCATTCGAGGAGTATAAGGATAAGCTGCCAATCAAGATCATCGAGGAGGTCAAGAACAGCCTTCCTCCAAAGGTCGGGAAGAAGCAGACCAAGGAGATCATGGACAAGGTGTATGCAGAATACATGAGGTCCAGGGTCGAGCCAGGCGAGTCGATCGGGATAATCAGCGCAGAATCCATCGGCGAACCAGGTACACAGATGACACTCAACACATTCCACTTCGCAGGAGTCGCTGAGATGAACGTCACAGTGGGTCTCCCTAGGATCATCGAGATCCTTGATGGGAGGACAAACCTCAAGACACCTATGATGGAGATCTATCTGACAAAGCCTTTCTCTGAAGGTCAGGACATAAGGAAGATCGCCCAGTCCATCAGGCAGACGACCATGAAGGATTACATCAGCGAGATCTCGATAGAGATAAGCGAAGGGACCATCAAGATCAAGGTCGACAAGGAGAAGCTTGTCGGAGATGTGAATGAGAAGAAGCTCATCACCCTCCTTGAGAAGTCATTCAAGGGAGTGACGATCAAGGCGCAGGATGACACACTTGTGCTTAAATCCAAGGGCAAGATCGAGAATCTCGGCGAGCTATACAGGATGAAGGACAAGATCAAAGGCATCTATGTCTCTGGCGTGAAGAGGATAACACAGGTCCTCCCTGTCAAGAGGTCAGAGGAGTTTGTCATCATCACTGCTGGATCCAATCTCAAGGAAGTGCTCAAGCTCGACTTCGTCGACAAGGCACGTGTATACACAAACGACGTCTTCGAGGTATTCGAGGTGCTCGGCATCGAGGCTGCAAGGCAGGCCATCATCAACGAGGTCTTCAAGGTCATCGAGAACCAGGGACTCAACGTCGACATCAGACATATCATGCTTGTCGCAGACACCATGACATTCGCAGGCAAGATATCCGGTATCACAAGATACGGAGTCATAAGCGAGAAGGCATCAGTCCTGGCAAGGGCATCATTCGAGACGCCGATAAAGCATCTCGTGAGCGCAAGCCTTGTAGGGGAGACAGACAACCTAAACAGCGTTGTGGAGAACGTGATGCTCAATCAGCCTGTCCCTGTCGGGACTGGACTCCCAGAGCTTGTGGTCAAGGGGGCTAAGAAATAGGTGACATGGAGCCACCTTCAAGGTGGTTTTTCCTTGCAACCTAATAGACAAACTTTATAAGGAGGACAAATTTCTGACACGAAAATGGAAGAGGTAACAATCACACGGAGCCTTGACGAGATCAAGAAGATAGTCAAGGAACAGGATATCATAATCGGTACAGAGAGGACGATAAGCGGCCTGAGGATCGGAAAGATCGCAGAGGTCTTCGTATCAAAGAATGCTCCTGAGAGTGTCAAGCAGGATATCATGCATTATGCGAGGCTCAGTGATGCAAAGGTCGTGAATCTGGACATCCCGAATGATGAACTAGGGGTAGTCTGCAAGAAACCATTCTCGATTTCTGTCATCGGTCTGCCTAAGGCATAACCATGTCAAGGATCACCTATAATGCGGATCTTCTCAAGATCATGTCTCTTTTTGAGAACGTGACCAGGGCCAGGCTCAAGGATACCTTTGTCGACAACAATGAGATTCTCACTTTCGTTGTATTGGAGAATGAGATAGGCAAGGCGATTGGCAAGAAGGCTGTCAATGTCAGGAAACTTGAGTTCATGCTGAAGAGGAAGATCAAGATAGTGGAATTCAATCCTGAGGTGACAGAATTCGTCAAGAACCTGACCTATCCGCTTGAAGGAGTGGAGGTCGAGATCGAGGACGACAGAGTGCTCATGAAAGGCCAGGATCCTCGAACAAAAGGCTTATTAATAGGGAGAAATTCCCAAAACCTCAGGAATCTAGAGAATATTGTCAAGAAATATTTTCCGATAAAAGACGTGAAGGTTGTTTAGTATGGGAAAGAAATCAACAGGTTTGAATGCTGGAAACAAGCTTGTCTCTAGGAGGGACAAGTTCAAATGGAAAGATATCGATTACAAGAGGAAGGTCCTCGATCTCAAGAAGAAGTCTGATCCGCTGGAGGGCGCATCCCAGGCAAACGGGATTGTCCTGGAGAAGACGCAGGTCGAAGCCAAGCAGCCTCATTCAGGTCTGAGAAAGTGCGTCAAGGTCCAGCTGATCAAGAACGGTCGGCAGGTCAGCGCATTCCTCCCAGGCGATGGAGCAAGCAAGTTCGTCGACGAGCACGATGAAGTCATGATCGAATGCATCGGCGGCGCGAAGGGTAGAGCCAAAGGCGATATCCCTGGCGTCAGATGGGAAGTCATCAAGGTCAACGACCAGTCACTGCAGGCCCTGAGGTCTGGAAAGCTCGAGAAGGCAAGGAAGTAAAATGGAAGATATCAAGGTTTTCGGAAGATGGTCGACACAGGGCATCGAGGTCAAGGATCCAGGCCTGAAAGACTATATCACACTTCAGCCAAGGCTTGTCCCTAAGACAGGCGCAAGGTACGGAGGACAGAGGTTCTACAAATCCAAGGTCTTCATCGTCGAGCGCCTCATCAACAAGATGATGGTCGCTGGCCACAGGAGCAAGAAGCATAAGGTCACAACTGACAGGAACACAGGAAAGGCGATCACTGCCTACAATCTTGTCGAGGATGTCCTCACGATAATCGAGAAGAAGACAGGAAAGAATCCTATCGAGGTCTTTGTCCAGGCGCTTGTCAATGCAGCACCAAGGGAAGAGATCATCACTATCGAATATGGAGGAGCAAGGTACCCAAAAGCGACAGAGGTCGCACCTCAGAGGAGGATCGATCTTGCGCTCAGGTACATGACCCAGGGCTCTTATCAGGGTGCTTACGGAAACAAGAAGACAAGCACGACTGCCCTTGCTGACGAGATAGTCAATGCCTATAATCTCAACACGAACTCAGCTGCTATATCAAAGAAGTATGAGCTCGAGAGACAGGCAGACTCAAGCAGATAAAGTTTTTCATTAGATTTTTTCTACATATTTTTCAGAAGGTCAAAAACCTATCTTTAGAAATCCACATCTACCGGCATCTCAAGATAGAATGCAGTCTGAACCTTGCTGAAGTCTTTGTTCGGTGACTTGTAGTCATGGATGAAACCTATTCGGCTCGCTGAGGCCATCTGAAAGATTGTTCCCTGGCCGCCTTCATATGCGTCCTTGACATCCTTTGTCATGTCTATCCTCCTTGACAGTGCAGCAAGCATATTCTCTGTGTAATCGATTCCTGTGGAAGATGTGATCAGCACGAACCGTCCACCATCGATATATGCATCGAAGCAGCAATCACGGTCAGATGCGAACTCGAATAGATTCCTGGCAGCTTCTTGCACAGAAAGCATGAATAGAGAATTCTCATCCTGTACAATCCCTTTCTGACGCAATTTCTCATCCAGTCCTTTGTAGATTGTCTCTTCTATCCTGGAATCAGGCCTCCCTGTCCATGAATAGAAGTGCTCAGCACTTAGGAGCACAGCATCCTGATGTCTATATGCCTGGATCTTCTGTTCAAGGTCTTGTGCTACCTGCATAGGAGGATCAAGAATTTTTGTATATTTAAGAATTATGCAGCGTGAGGGATCCATCTCTTGACCAGTACCTTGAAGATGATCGGAGAGACCATTGTCGTTATCAATGCCATCAAGACTACACCATGGAAGATCTCATCTCCCAGGACCCCTATGTTCCTTGCGATAAGGACTGCAAAGAGCTCTGTCGCACCCCGGGCGTTCAGTCCCCAACCGACCAGCACGCCCCGCTTAAGGGATTCCTTGCAGAAATAGCTGCCGATCATCGACCCAAGGACCTTCCCCCCTAGTGCGAAGACTGTGAGGATCAGGCCAAAGAGCGGATCCTCGAGAAGAGAAGCGACATCGATAGATAGTCCGATGAGGATGAAGATCATGGGTTCAAAGATCCCGAAGTCGACTGTCTCGATCACCTCAGTGACTTTCTGCTGCGACAGGCGGCTTGTCGTCAGATGATCCTTGATGAGGATACCTGCCACAAGCACTCCGATCACATAACCGAAGCTTATTATCTCTGCCCCAAAGCCCATGAGGAGAAGCACGACAAAGCACGCGAGGAATATCTCGGAGTTCCTGGGACTTCTGCCTAATGACTCAAAGATCATAGGGATGATAATGTATCTAGTGAGGCCGATGACCACAAAGAAGAAGATGAGCTCGAATGCGACTTCGACCAGGATATCAGATTGCTGGGAGAGATTGACTGACTTGATTGTGATACCCAGGAGTGCGATAGCGATGATCTCGAAGAAATTTCCAAGAGCGCCTGCTTCCATGATAAGCAGGCCGATACGTTTCTTGACAAGGTCAAGCTCCTCCAGGATAGCGATGCTGACCTCCTCGGCTGTGAGAGACAGGCAGACGCCGACAAACAAGGCATCAAGGAGGGAGAAGCCGAGCAGGTATGTTGCGACAACACCGAAGAAAAAGGGGAGGAAGCCTGCATTTATCGCCATGATGGATGAGTCTCTGGCAAGGTTGAGATTGAAATTGAGCTTAAGGCCGAGGAAGAATAGTGTGAGTATGATGCCTAGTGTGGCGAAAGTCTCTGTGATCTGCCTGAACTGCACCTGGAACGCCGGAGCATAACCCTGGAGGAAATAGCTTATGAGAAGCCCGACAATCAGGGGAGCTAGCATCCTTGGGAGATGAAGCTTCTGGAGGATCCTGTTGAAAAGGAAACTTGAGAGGAGACAGATTAGTAGTGAAGCGATTATCTCAAACGCGAATACTACCGCCATCCTTGGTCTTCTGTGGCACACGACTATAAATAAGATTCTATTTACTCTGAAGTACTGACGAAGACAGAGTTAGGGGACAGCTGAGAGAGAAGCGCCAGAGGCTCCCATGAACGGTTTTGTGCGGTGAAGGGAGTCAAGAGAGAATAGTTATTTCGTAACTGAAAATCTCTTTTTTTAGAAAACAAGTTTAGGCTTCTTAGAAAAAAGAACTGGAAAAATTAACATTTCTTTCTTCCGATCAGCGAGATTGCTCACGCCGAAGATCGGAATCACGAGATACTTCGAGTGATACGAGGACGCAGTCCTTAGTACCTTGGTAATGTAAGATCGGAAACCACGAGAGAATCGAGTGATGCCAGGACGCTAGTCCTAAGTGCCTTGGTGCTACCAGGACGCTAATCCTAAGTACCACGAGTACCACAGGATGATCGGTTCTCCAATCCAGGCATAACATTATTAAGAACATGCTGCTCACAATTGCAGCATGAAGATCATATTCGCTGAGACAAGGCACAAAGGAAAGATAAGACTACCTGCAAGCCTTGTCAAGAAGCTGCCTGAGAAGATTGGACTGTTCACGACCGTGCAATACATAGGTCAGATAGATTCTATGAGAGCGATGCTGGAGAAGGCGGGAAAGCAGGTCCTTCTGCATAAGACAGGGCATGCGCTCTATCCAGGACAGGTCCTTGGTTGCAGCATAGAAAGATACGCGGGATCTGAAGCTTTTGTATATGTCGGAGATGGCCTTTTCCACCCAAAGGCCATAGCACTAAGAAACGATCTGCCAGTATTCTGCTATGATCCTATGACGAAGAAGACAAGCATCGTCGGGGAGGAAGAAGTGAAGGTTCTCAGGAGACGGGAGAAAGCAGGGCTTGCTGTATTCCACTCCTCTGAGAAGATTGGCGTCTTGATCACGACAAAGCCTGGACAGAACAGGCCTGATGCATGGCTGCTCCCTAAGAAGTATCCTGGGAAGAAGTTCTATTTCTTTGCCACCGATACGCTGGATCATGATCAACTGGAGAATTTCCCTTTCATAAGGTGTTTTGTCAATACTGCCTGCCCAAGGATCGCCCTGGATGACAAGGTGCCAAGACCGATAGTCAACATCGATGCGCTATGAGATGGAAAAAACTCGTCGTGGCAGGGGTAGTCCTAGTCCTTGATCAGGTGACTAAATCCCTGATCAGGCAGAATATGCCTCTGGGTTCTACAGTGCCTGTCCTACCAGGGATCCTAGATCTGACACATCTCGCAAACACAGGTGCAGCGTGGGGGATATTCAAGGGCATGAACATCGTCTTCATCCTGGTCTCCTTCGCTGCTCTAGCCTATCTCATATTTGGTAAGGTGAAAGACAAGTATCATGCTGTACCGATACTCACAGGCGGGATCGCTGGCAATCTCGTAGATAGGCTGTTTGTGGGGCATGTCACGGATTTCATCGACGTAGGATTCTGGCCTGTCTTCAATGTGGCTGACTCGGCACTCTCCATTGGGATCGTCCTGATGATAATTGCAGAATTCACTCAACACAGACGCATTTCCTATAGCCAGCCTTCTCAGCGTCTGAGACAGAAGAGAAGACATGAGAATTAGATTCCATGATCCTCTTGGCATATCTGCATCCCGGGAGATGGAATTTTCCGCTGGTCCTGGATGCGATAAGGAGCTGTGCAGCTGGCTTCTCCTCGTGATACAGTTCTACTTTAGGTTCAGCGACTTTAAGGGTCTGCCTGACCTCCTTCTTGGAATCCCTGACTGCGTAGTCTGAGAGTGTAGTCTGGACTAGGATCTTCTTGGAAGAGAGGTTCTCCACAGAGTAGACAAAACCCGAGACGCAGACGACTGTCAGGCCTATGACGAAGTAGGAATGGGTCTGGAAGTAGAGGAAGATCGTATTTAGTAGAGCGATCACAAAGAATGCCATGGAACCGTATGCACGAAGATTCCTCCTTATCACAATCAGTGGCACAGATGCGAACACAAGAAGTGCAGCGACATAGAATTCGATCATGACAGCCGAAGAAGGCATATTATGTATGATTGCCAGGAGAAACAGGAAATGCAGTGCAAGAAGCGCGATAAGAATCATTCAATAAAAGACGCCAAAGAATTATATAAATATTTCTATCCGAAAGTGGTATCAGAATCTTTCGAACTCATCAAGCTTTCCAAGGACGCCTCTCCTGCGGAGCATCTCCACCTGGGTCCTGGTGTATTTGAATATTATATCTCCCTTATCATCTTCTGAGAGCTCCCAAGGTTCGATGAGGACTATATCTCCTTCCCTCACCCAGAGATGCCTCTTGAGCCTGCCTGGGATCCTGCATACCCGTGTCTTGCCATCAAGACACCTGACGCTGCATCTCGATCCTCCTAGTCTCCTGTCAAGGACACCCAGCGTCTGCCTTCCTCTTGGAAGCATGACTCTCCTGAGTTCCTCCTGCAGTGCCTGCTGCTTGGCCTGCTCTTCTCGTTCTTTCTTTCCCATCTGGAGTGAAAGAAACTGGGTTGATTTATATATCTTATGAATATATCAGGAACTCTTCATCCTTCATCTGTCAATCCACCATTGGCTAACTTCACCATCCTATTCCCAGCATCATCAAGATCCTTTCCAAGACAGATGAAGCCATGGTTCTTCATGAGGAGGATGTCTCCCTGCCCGAGGATCTTCTCGACTTCATGGGCAAGTTCAAGGGTCCCATATGGCTTCTCATCTGACGTGCAGGGGAGGTGCATGCCAAGTATCGCATCAGAATGGCCATGTATGATCGCCCGGACATCAGCACGCTTCTCGTAGATGAGCGCGTGGAGGAATGCTTCAGACGAAGGGTCTCTTTTCCCCCTGACCCTGAGCAGCTTCTTCTGCCAATCAAGGGAGACGATAAGGCACAGGTCTTCTGAACGCATATCTGCATAGTGGCACGCTGTTGGAGTTATGAGAAAGCCGCCGTCAACCCTGCAGCTGATGTTCCCTGCATTGCCTGAACCATAGTCAGGAGCAAGCCCGAGCCTCGCAAGCTCTTTTGACCAATGGATCAAAGCTTGATCCCCTCCAGAAGAATCACGTGTCCCGATTATCTCAGACCTGAACCTGACTCCTATGTAACTCTCAGCCATCTTGCTTGGGAGCACCTTCGACTTTATTATGATATCTGAAAAGCGCAAAGGAAGCTAATTTATGCTGCGATTGGGCTGTCAGTAGCTAAAACAATGTTAAGAATATGCCAATATACCTTTTTGTATACAAATAGAAAGGTTTATATACCTGGGGGTTATTTTAAAATCACTCAGTTTGGAGGACTTTTTTATAGCTGGAAGGTGGGAAATATGGAACAGATAAGGTCGGACTTCGACAATGTGGGAAACGTAAGGATCAAGGTCATCGGGTGTGGCGGCGCTGGCTCTAACATGGTCAACTGGCTTCACCATAAGGGAATCCAGGGCGCAGAGGTTGTCGCTGTCAATACAGACAAGCTTCACCTGGATACTGTATCTGCAGATAGGAAATTCATTATCGGTTATCACCTCACTAGGGGACTTGGCTGCGGCGGTTTCCCAAAGCTGGGACAGCAGGCTGCCGAAGAGAGCCATAGCGAGATCAAGGACTCACTCAAAGGCACTGACATGGTATTTGTCTGTGCTGGAATGGGCGGAGGCACTGGGACCGGAAGCGCTCCTTTTGTCGCCAAGGTCGCAAAGGAGATGGGCTGCATTGTCATCGGAACCGTTACCATGCCCTTCAAGATCGAGAGGGCAAGGATAGACAAGGCAGAGTTCGGATTGCAGCAGCTGAGGGACTATTGCGACACAGTCGTCGTGATAGACAACAACAGGCTTGTGCAGATCGCAGGCAATCTCCCTGTCACACAGGCTTTCGCTGTGGCAAACGAGCTGATTGCGACCATGATCAGGGGCATCGTAGAGATCATCGCAGTGCCTTCGCTCGTCAATCTGGATTATGCGGATGTCAAGGCCATCATGACCAACGGCGGAGTTGCATGCATCGGAGTCGGTGTATCTGATACTGAGAACAGGGTCGAGGAGGCTGTGAAGGGCGCTCTTTCAAACCCTCTCCTGGATATCAGCTATGAAGGCTCAACTGGAGGACTCATCCACATCGAGGGCGGTCCTGATATGACTCTTGAAGACGTCAACAAGGTCGGAGAGCTTGTCACGACAAGCATGGACCAGGATGCGAACGTCATCTGGGGCGCAAGGATCAATGAGCAGATGACAGGTAAGATCTGCGTCATGACAATCATCACAGGCGTCAAGAGCCCATGGATCCTGGGCAAGGAATCTGCCCAGATCAGGAAGGCAAAGGCCCAGAAGGTCTTCAACGACGACCTGATGATCGAAGTCGTCGGATAAAACTTTCTTTTATTTCTTAGCTAGTTTTTTTAGTGGTCAGGATGGATATAAACAAGATTCAGAAACTAAACCGAATGTCTGTCGAGCTGAAGAAGTACAATGTCGTCGGCTCTTCAAAAGAAGCTATAAGCCAGGCTGAGAAGATATATGGTTCTGAGAACAATTATCTGACGAAAAACAACCTGCCGGAAAAAGATGAGAATATGGATAATGAAATAAGGTTGCTGCAGGCTGCAGTGAAAAGGAATGACGAGAGGATCACGCAGATAATCTCGAAGATGAATGAGATGATCAAGGAGTTCAATGAGCTGAAAGAAGCTCAGAAAGCACTATCACAGCGGTCATCACAATTACAGGCACCGGTACAGAAGCCAGCAGGACAGCCGCAGACTACTTTCACAACTCAGCAGCAGGCACCTGCACAAACAGCTGTACCGCCTGCAAGCAAGCCGATAGACCGGAATGGGATAGCTCCCTCTGACATCTCTATCGATAAGTATTTCTATTGCGGGAAGAAGTAGTCTTTCACAAAGGAGCCTTCCTGGCTCCTTGTGCGCAAAAGACTTTAGTCTTTGCGCCCCGGTAGCTTTGCTACCTGGTGGGCCCCGGAAATCTCTGATTTCCTCGGGTGTTGGCTCCACCGATTGGAACTTTATTCCAAGTTCCAAATCCTTGGAAATCTTTGATTTCCTTTGTTATTTGTGACCAGACAAATAAGGTGGAAAGAAATTCAAATTACTCCTCACAAAGACATCCTCATACTTTTAATTATCTGATCCTCAATGTTCGCAGATGAACCTATCCCTTATCCTAAAGAACTCACACCAGATTTCCTTAGACCAAGGGTAAGAAGGGATCTTATGGAGATACTGGCTAATACTCCATTTGATGCGTTGCTGCCAATGACGCAAGAATGGATGATTGAAAGATATGGAGAGCCGATCAAGTCTCAGTTTGCTGTCGGTGACACAAGACCAATCGCCATATGCATCGAGAAATAAGGAAGATTTGCAGATAGCATCAAGCATCTCTTGAATGAGAGATTCATCGCCTAGTGGTTGATGGAATCATATCCCTGACGACAAGGTGATCAGAGTGGTCCCGACAGGCCTTCTTGTCTCTGGTTCCGGGATATCGATCACTTCATTTTACAGCCTTGTCAAACAAGACCACAGATTTGCTTTCCAGGCCGATAGAGAAAGGGATATCCGGATACATGATCTGGTGATCCACCCTGAAAGGCATATGGATTATTACTTGCTTCACCAAGCTTTCCCTTATATGCCTGACCAATCATACAAAGGACTTTCTTTTGAGAAAAGGGCAGTTGATCAGGTATTGAAGATGATGCAGGGATAGGACCTCAGTCTTTCCTCATCTTCTCGATCGTTTCCAACAGCTTCATATTCTTCTCTTGCGCCTTCACCGCAGTCTTCATTATTATCTCGTTCTCTTCCTTCAAGCTGTCGATCTGCTTGTCCTTCCTGGCGATCTCTTCATAGAGAATCTCTACTATCCTCTTGTAATCATCTAGGTTCATGCTTTTGAGCGAGGGTTTCTGTGTAGGATCAAAGCTTGCAGTTCTTTTCCTTCCTCCCTTAGTCATCTCATCTCCTCGTCGTCGTGAAATCGTCGCCTGCCAGATGGAACAGGCGTGGCTTGTTGTCCCTCTTCACACTTGCGAGCACATTTGCGATGAAGAAAGTGTGGTCACCGATCTGCTTCTCCTCGATGAGCTCGCATTCCAGATGTCCGCTCGATTCCTGGATAAAGCAGCAGTCGATCTTCTCGCATTCTCCCCTGGTCAGTCCTGTCATGGTGAATTTATCTGAGTGGCGCCCTGAGTTCCTCCCGCAGGCAAGCACTTCCTTCTCAAGTTCGTACGGCATGAAGTTGACTGCGAATACTCCCCCCTTCTGCATCAGGCCATGTGAGTATCTTGCTGGCGCTATCGAGACACCATAGATCATAGGCTTGAATGAGAGCGGAGTATGCCAGTCCACCGCAATGAGGTTGTCCTTGATATTGTCTTTTCCGAATTCCGCCATATGCGCCCTGCATGACACAATGACTGTCTGCCTGGGATTGATCAGGGACAGCATCAGTAGACCTCCATATCATCTCCCAGTTTCCCTTTCGGAGTGAAATCGACCTTCTCTTCCTTCCTGGCATGCTTCTTCCCCTCCTTGTACTCTAGCTTCTTCTCATGCGAGAACAGGAGGCTTATCGCGAAGAAGAGGAGGTATAGGGCTATCGGGACAAACGGAATCTGGAGGACTTTGAAGATAGCCTCTGCTAGGACAAGAGTCGATAATGAGAATATCGCGATATTCACAATACCATGTCGCTTCCTAAGGATCAGCGAGGCAATGATTGCTGCTGCTGCAATGGCCAGGTACCTCATCATAGAGAGGAATGCGAAAATAACAATTACAGATGGCAGGAGCATAAGCATGAGGGCAGGATTTGGTTCTGATAGGAACATCGCGATCTCTTCCCCCAACTGCCTTTCCTCGACGCGCGAGATGGTACGGTTCAGCAGATCAGGATCAAACCTGCGCAGATAGAGGCTGCTTCCTGAGACGACTATCTTCGAATCCCCTGGCTCGCCACCTATGAGCATCATGCCAAAGATATCTATCGGCTGTGCCGGGTCAATCGACATGGTGAGATCGACACTTGCGCCACCCTGGATGATCGACATATAGGTCTGTACAGAGACGATGGTTCCCAAAAGGAATCCAGACAGCATGCACATCGACAAGAAGAACATTGCGACATTCCATGGCTTCTCTGACTTGAGCTCCTTGTGCTTGTCAGGGTTGAGAGAGCGGAGGAACTGGATGAACATGTTCATGCCAAAGGATTATCTTTGCAGGTTAAAATAACTATTGGAAATATCCAAGCTTCCAGCATACTCCAGTCATCTCCACAAAGAAAACTTCCGGGTCATCTCAGAGACCTTCTCCAGAGGGCCAATCATGACGATGCCATAATAGTCAAGCGTTTCCTCTTTTGTCTCTGATGCCCTCTTTATCTGCTCCTGATAAGTACCGACTGTCATAGTGTCATTGAAATCAACATACTGGATTCCCTGCTCGATGCACACCTTCCTTAGCTGCCTTATCTTGTTCGAATTAGCCTTGAGGACTATGAAGGGCATCTCTGAGATGTTGTCATGGCTACCTCCATCTGCATCCCTGTAGTCCGTGAGCCGGCATTCCTCACTGCCGGCTGCTGCGCCAAGACCAAGTGCCATGTGGCCTAGCGCATTCATGATTGTCCCAATCGGTTTGTTCTCATTCAGGACTGCTACTATCTTGTTTTCCATAGCTGAAGTGATACATATCTGATATTTAGACCTTTAGTAGAACATGTGCTATAGGCTGCTAAGGAGCTTTATCTCCGCTTTCCTAAGATGAGAGAAGAAGACTGTCTTTTTCATCTTCATCATCCCTGCCAACTTCGAGGCAGACACCTTCCTCGGCCAGCTGTAATATCCGAGATGCCGTGCGAAAAGGAATGCCTGGCGCTGCTTCTCTGTAAGACCATCAAGCTCAACTCCCTGGCCGATGTAGTCAACCTTTGTGGCATGATGTCTTGAGATGATCGCGAATGAATGCTCCAGATGCTTCTTGTCGTGCGAACCGAGAGTCCATATCTCAAGATCCGCTTCGAACCTGGTGGGTGCAAGAGGAATGCAAAGATTATCGAAGAAGACATTGGAGAAACTTGGATTCTTCTCATCATTCTCAGTCAGGGTCTGGACGATCATGCTACCTGGATGCTTTGACAGGACCGAGCTCTTCAAAGTCTTTCCCTTGAGGAATGTGAGGATACTGTCAAAATCTCGTCCATCTCCCTCTACCTTCAGGACATGCGAGACCTTCCCGTCGATCCATCTGACATCGATCGAAGAGAATCTTTGGGAAGGGAACTCAAGGCTTATCTCCGAACCCCAACATCCCCCATGATGTATGCTGAAGACTGCCTTGAACATGCAGTCAGCAAGAGTACTGCATGATATAATTCTTTTGCCTATTTCCTTAGGAGATCCATATCAAGCTCGATATCCTCCATCCTCTTCTTCAGGAAGGATATCGAGTCTTCGACCCCCTTGTTGTATATGCCTATGGCCGCATTCTCAAGGAAGAGATCAATCAGGCTGTCTGCTGCGATCAGATCGAGGCTTTCTCCTTTCTCGTCCAGAAAATATGCTTCAAGAGCTTTAGACAGTCTTCTCTTGTCTTCATCAGTCATCAAGTCCCACTTCTTCTTGATTTTCATCTTCCCACACCCACCGCCATTCACTTGCAAAATAATATGATATCCATCCCTTCGTCGATCTCTTCCTTCAACTCGAAATGCTTGAGGATGAGCTGTCTTATCATCTCTAACCTGGAGGACTTCTTGAGGAGTGAGAAGACGAACCTCTGTCTTCCAACACGCCTCATCTCAAGCAGCCCTTTCTCGATATCCGGGAAATTGTGGATAGCTGTCACTGAGATAACGACATCAAAGGATTGGTCAGGGAAAGGTATGGATTCAGCAGATGCGACCTGCACATCTGCATGCTGCATCGCTCTCTGGGCCATCTTCTCAGCAGGCTCGATCCCCCAGAGCCTGCACTTGTAATGCCTGAAGCCAAGGCCTGTGCCGCAGCCGACGTCGAGGAGCTTGTCCTGGGAGGAAAGGACAAGCTTTGATGCGATGATGATATGCTTCCTCTCCTGCTCCTCTCCGTGCAGCTGATCATAGCCATCTGCTATCGAGCTGTAATAGTCCATGGGGATCTGAATATTAAGGATATATAAAACTGTGGCGGATGACGGCGATAGCAACCAGCAGCTCGCAGAGGAGAGCCAATCTCACTCCACGCAGAAGCCAGTTTTTCTCTGGCTTCTGGTGCACACGGAAACTATTGTTTCCTGGGCCACGGAAGAGCTATTACTCTTCCTCTGGTCCTAGAAATACTGGATTTCTATGACGTTCGAAGTCCCATGTTCGCACAAGCAGAGAGAACCGGTTGGTTCTCGGTCAATATTGTTGAGTGGACTTGTGCTGAAAAAAAGCAGATGTCCAATGCGGAGAGAATCAATAGATGTCTAGCACTTGTCTGCTCCATCTAAGATTATCCTCCTCTGGTCTGGCACATCTGTAAAGACTTCGTCTTGAGCACTTTTCATTCTTTCAGAACGAAAAGCATCGATTCCTGAGACTCAAAGACCTTCTTGATGTACAAGGCACAAGGGACTGAAGTCCCAGTGCCACTCGAATATCTCGTGGCAGGTGCAATTGATAGCTTCGCATGATCACTATGCCTTGTGCAGACGTTCCCGCGATTTCTCACGTAGAGGATAGCCTCAGCAATCTTTTTATTCTTGGCACCAATACGAAACCTGATGACCGATGTCGTTAATGCGATAATCTTCGACAAGGACAGCAGACTGCTTCTATGTACAAGAGCAGCGGGCAACGGCAAGGGACTCCTTTGCCTGCCAGGCGGCAAGGTGGAAGAAGGAGAGACACTGGAGCAGGCTCTGGTGCGAGAGGTCAAGGAGGAAACTGACCTTGATGTGCTTTGGAATCATCTTCTTACATGTGTCGAATATCCTGGCGCGCCTTTCCTTGTTCATGTCTTCCTCACCGAGTCTGTGGGAGAAGTCAAGTTGAATGATGAGCTATCCTCCTATGAGTTCCTCCCTCTTGACAAGATCGATCTTGATAGAGTATATACTCAGGACAAGGCGCCCGTCGAGAGGCTGTTCAAGCTTCTCTCTGATTATCTTGAATGCCTGAAGCTCCTGAAGGCAATCACTGGGAAGAAGCATGTCATGCTGACTGACCGGGGAAATACTTCGATATTCCTTGCGCTCAGGTATGCGAAGAGCGTCGGCGAGAAGCAGATCCATATCCAGGACCAGGGAGGATGGCTTACATATAGGCATTTCCCAGGAAGGCTTAACCTCGGTCTCAGGGTTCTCGAGACAGATTTCGGTATGATCAGACCAGGCAGCCTTTCCTCCGGGTGCCTGCTCATGAATTCTATGCCTGCCTATTCTGCACTGCATCCGATGGGAAGTGTCGAGAGGGAGTGCAAGGAAAAAGATATCCTCCTGATAAATGATGCCAGCGGAAGCATCGGTTCTCCAGAGGGAAAAGCTGGAGATATTATTGTCGGAAGCTTCGGAGAGTGGAAGCCTGTCGATTGCGGGTATGGAGGATTTGTGGCCACAGATGATGATGAAGTTTTCAGTTTCATGAGGGAGAGGTTCCATAAGCCGCTTGAACCTTTCTACGCAGAGCTGAGCAGGAGGCTCCTCGACCTTCCCAGAAGACGGAAGTGGCTTGAAGAGAAGAACAGGAAAGTAAAAGAAGACCTTAAAGATCATGATCTCGTATTCAGGGAGGAGACAGGTTTCGACGCAATAGCAAGATTTAATAACGCTGAGGAAAAAGAATCGTTGGTCTCATACTGCATCAGGAATGGCTTTGAGCATACGATGTGCCCTGACTATATCAGGGTGCTTGCCGATGCTGTATGTATCGAGATAAAGAGGTGCAAGGATGGCGCTTAAGATACCAGATAGTATGGAAGAGCTTGTCTATTGGACATCAAGGGCAGTCGGTGACGGATATGTGAAGGCATGGGCTGAGAGGGAGATATGTCCCAACTGCAAGAAGGGCATGATGGGAAAGCCAAGAGGGAAGGATGGCAAGGTCCAGATAAGGGCCAAGCATTACGAATGCGATAGCTGCGGACACACAGTCGAGAAGCAGGAATACGAGGATACGCTGACATGCAATATCATCTACACCTGCCCTAAATGCAGGCACCAGGGAGAAGCGAGTGTCCCATACAAGCGCAAGAAATACCAGGGCGTCGATGCGATCGTCTTCAAATGCGACAAGTGCGGCGAGAAGGTGCCGATCACAAAGAAGCTGAAGGCTATCGGGGAAAAGGACTAATTTCTCAGAGCTTTTCTTGCCTTCTTTATCATCTGCTCCGGATCTTTTGACGAGACTATAAGGCATGACTTCTCTGATATGAAGGCGACTCTTGGTTCACCGATCGTGTTGAAGACTTGTGCCCACTTTCCCCTGTACCTGCCTATCCGCATCCCGTATCCATAGAATGCCTTGCTTGTGTCCAGTTCAACTACTGTGATCTTTTTCCAGGGCAGGCTTTTTTTGAATATGCCGTAGCTTGCTTCCACGCCTTCATTTGTGAATCTGGTTTCAAGGAAGGTGAAGTTCAGGGTGACGAGGAGGAAGAAGACAGCCATCCCTAAGAGAAGCAGATCAGGAGCAGGTCTTGTGCCTAGAGGGCCGAGTATGAGCTGCGCCAGTAGTCCTACCATCATCAGCGCCGCCACAGAGCCTAGTATCACAGTGAGCCACTTAGAGAATATCCGTTCAGAATAGAGTATGTCCATGCTTCTTAGCACAAGAGGTCTCTTTATCTAATTTTGATGTACCTCTCAAGTAATGAAAAAGTTTATATATTATTTGTGTTGTTACTACTAATATGTTAAAACAGATTGTGGCCAGGATCCCTGGACAGGGAAAGACAATCAAGGCGATAGCAATCGAAGCCACTGCGTATCTGGAATATCTGGGATTCAGCAAGGAGCCTGTGATCCAGACAGAGTCAGATAGTGCTTTCTATCACTCGATAATCCTTAGGGACAAGATCGAAAATGTGCTGATCGAATACAAGGCGGACAAGGAAGGGGAGTGCATCAAATTCAGCTTCTCCCCCATGAATGTGAGCCTGGTCTATGACGTACTCCTGATGAGGATAAGGCAGGTGTCCCGGCTTCAGCAGGAAGAAGTGGAGATCGAGCGGAAGTAGGATTATTTTTCCAATATTACACTCAAGTTATATTGAACAATGAAAAAGAAATTCTTTCCACCTTTCTTTGAACAACATAAAGAAATGGAAATCAAAAGATTTCCAAGGCATAGGAAACCAAAGGTTTCCGGGCTTGGGAACTATGTTCCCAAAAATTGGAACCAAGTTCCAATCGGTGGAGCCAAAGAAATGTTTACTTCTTGGCTTCCTTCTTCTCTTCAGGTGCAAGCTCGTTGATGATATCCATAGGTATCTTCGCCTCTTTGAGCTTTGCCCTGATCTCGGATTTCTCCTTGCCGGCAAGAGAATCGACAATCCCCTTTGCCTGCTTCATGAAGAAGTCGTGTTTGCTCTTGATCTCTTCCTGGAGCTTTTTCCTCTCAGCTTCGAGCTCTTTCTGCTCTTCTGCTGTGATCTCAGTCTTTCCAGATGCGATCTTCTGATCATACATGCCTGACTGCACATCCTTGAGTGTCTCCTGGGCTTTCTTGCCCTCGACCATGACGCCCATAGACCTGCATGTGCCAAGGACTTCTTTCACCTGCTCCTTGGCTGATTTGCCCAAGAGCGAGGTCTCCTTCATCTTAGCGATCTTGATTATCTGCTCCATCTTGAGATCTGCCACAAACTCTGTGTTCGGGCTTCCTGATCCCTTCTGGACACCTGATTCTTTTATCACGAGCTGTGATGTCGGAGGAGTCCCGATGGAAATCGTGAATTCCTTGCTGTCTGTATCGACAACGACCTTTACAGGGACCTGCATCCCCTTGAAGCTCTGCGTCTTGGCATTGATGTCTGCTACGACCTTGCCGATGTTGACTCCGAGTGGACCGATAGCTGGTCCCAGTGGCGGTGCAGCTGTCGCCTTCCCGCCTTCGATTAGAATCTCAACTGTTTCCTTACCCATAGCTAATCACGAATTTATTTTTTATTTAAATAATTATGCAGTGTCGTCATCCTCGATGCTGCCGTCCGATTCCCTCCTTATGACCTTCACCGCATCCATCTTGACAGTGATAGGGATAGGGACTGCTGCGTGGAGGAGCTCCACAACCACTTCTTCCTTTGACTTGTCTATCCTTGTGATCTTGCACTTCTCCCTCTTGAACGGACCAGAGATTATCTCAGCGATATCATTCTTCTGGATATTCACTTCCCTCTTCGTCAGCTCAAGCATGTGCTCAATCTCTGAGAACTGGATAGGATCCTTGAGTATGCCTCTGGCATATGGGACATTGAATGCAGCCTGCTCAGCCTCAGCCTTCTTGGAAGCCTCGATGAAGATATACCCCCTCATCCCGTGAGGCCTGATCAGCGAATAGACCTCGAGCTTCCTCTTCTGGGCATTGCTTGTCACAAAGTCCATGACCTGATCTTCCCTGTTAGCAGTGGTCCTGAGCGCGAAAATCTCTGATGTTCTCTCTTCCATTTTACTGTACCATCGTCCTGAGAAGCTGGATAGCGAAGCCGATCAGATATCCGAGGACTCCGATTATGATGATGCCAAGGCTTGAGACCTTGACAATATTCATGAATTCCTGGTTGTCTGGCTTCTTGGTTATCCTGAGCACTCTCTTGCATTCAGTGATAAAAGACTTCAGTTTAGCTAGCATCTTATCAAAAGAAAAATAAGTCGCTTATAAAGGTTTCTAGAGTTCTTACTGTGTTTCTTCGAAAAAGAAGTAGGAATCTTCTTTTAGCAGGCAAAACGAGGAACTGCCCCGGCTCGGGAGCAACCGAAGGCTAAGCCTGAGCGTTGTGTGTGAATTTAGTGACCACACCACGAGATGGAGTCGAGTGGCACAGGAACGTAAGTGACTGTGTCTTCGAATCACGGCCGAAACTATCTTAGTATCAGGCATTTGTAGAGAGCAAAGAAACTGCCCCGGCCGGGATTCGAACCCGGGTCTCAGCCTTGAGAGGGCTGAATGATTGGCCGGACTACACCACCGGGGCGCATCCACTTTGGAAACTGAGGTGTTTTAAAATCTTTTCGATTGAGGCTTGTCCAGAAGGATTAAATGGGAGAAACGCTTCCTTATGCAGATGACTGGCACATGGTTCCCTCGTATCGATACATCGCTATGCGACGAAAGATGCAATATCTGCATCAGCTTCTGCCCTCGAGGAGTGTTCCGTAAGCACCATGGCAAGGCTGATGCTGCCTATCCTGAGAAGTGCATCGAAGCATGCGATTCCTGCGCGAAGATATGTCCTAAGAAGGCAATAGTCTTCACGAGGAATGAGACGATAAAGATCAATGGGGCGGTCATATCTGTCAATGGCCTTGCTGATGCGCTAAAGAAGGGTTCAGTCAAGGAGGCAATCAATCACCTGCGAACATTGAATTACATCCCCCCTGCGATGGAAGCAGACCTGAAAGAAGGACTCAAGAAGCTCATATGTCGATGACCTTGCCTTCCCTCCCTACATTTATGACCTTCGTCTTTCCTACCAGTTCCTCGATCCCTTCTGCCTCATGGACGTGGCTGCATAGGAGGAAATCCGGCTTGAATTTCTCGACTGCTTTCCTGACACCGTCGCTGCCTGGGAAGATATCAGTCAAGCGCTCCATCTTGGTCCCGCTTGGATGGACATGCGTGACCATGATATTCTTCTTCATCTCCCTGACCTTGTCATGGCCTTTCTTGAGAAGGTCATATATTTCTTTCTCATTGAGCCGGAACATGCCGATGTTCGCTCCGCCGCAGCCGAACAGCCCAACCTCTCCCATCCTGATGGAATAGCCGTGGAGATTCGTGACACCATACAAGTCTGCAAGGAAGTCTGCCGTCGCGACTGTCTCATGGTTTCCAGGGATCAACACTACCTTCTTTCCTTTCTTGACGAATGGGCCTACAATATTATCTGTGCTCTGTTCCGCATAAGTGAGATCACCACAGAGGATCACGAGATCGACTTTCTCCTTCTCTGCCTTGTCAGCCAGCCTCTCTGCAAGGCTTCTGTCCCCATGGATATCCCCTGCAGCAAGCACCCGAAGGGTCATCTCTTGATCACCTCAGGCTCACCTGACAGGAAACTGACAATCGTGGAAGGCCTGTTATCCTTAGGTCCCTCGTATATCATGAAATCGATCCCAGCCTTGATCGAATGGTCAAGGTCTTCTTCCCTGACCATGAATGCCTGGCCAGTAAGATTCGCAGAGGTTGTGACGAATGGTCTTCCCAAGCTTGCCACGATGCCTGAGAACCAGTGATCAGGTATCCTCACCCCAAGAGTATCTGAATCATTATTGACTATAGGAGATATGCATCCTTTGCAACTGAGCCTGAGTATCAATGTATAGGGTCCAGGCAGCTTGTCAAGCCACTCCTCGGCTGCTGGTGGCACATGGCAGTTCTCCCTGATCCAATCCTTGCCTGGCGCGATGACGGAAAAGGGAAGGTCCGGACGCCTTTTCAATGCCCTGACTCGACTGACTGATGTGTCTGAAGTGCCATCACAACCTACACCATATATCGTGTCAGTCGGATAGACCACGACAGCACCCTGCTTGAGCTTCGCTACAACTTCTGCTTCCTCTGCCTGTTCCCGGGAGATAGTCTCCATGACGAGCAAGCGAAGTGGTCAAGATATATAAACATTTAGCAGGAAATCATGCAAGGCACTTGGTGCTGCCGCATACTGACAGCGCTTTCATCTGCTTGAAAAACAGTTGCTCGATATAATCATGATCTTCATGCATATACATCACCAGGAGATGTCAAGGGGTGAATGTATAAATATCCCGCGACCCTCTGTCCAGTGACCTGTGGTCAGGATCTCCTGAAGAGTCCTTTGATCCAGGAGATGAAGCGTTGGAAGATGTTTGGCCCTTTCTCTTCAGTAATGACCGCTTGGCTCTCGTTCAATGCTGTAGAGTTGAGTTCCACGATCTCCTCTTCAGGGAGGTCGATCGTATCAGAAGGATGCTTGACCAGGACCTTGACAATATTCGACACTGCCCTCAGATCTGAGCCCAGATAGCTGTAGTAGGCATGCGCCCTCGGCAGCGCTTCTTCCCCTTCCTCATCGAATCTAAGGAAGTATGACAGGTTCTTCATCTGTCCAGGGGCAAGGTCGAAACTCCATGCTTCCCCATTATCAGTGATTGTGGAGCTGATCCCTTCTGAACCGATATTCTCCACGCTCAGCGTGACCAGCGTTATATTGCCTGCGAAGACCACCGGTTCGGCGACATTCTTTCTCAACATGATCGCAGGTCCTTGGATCTTGCCTTCCTTGGCTTCGAATGCGAACGAAGCGCTCGTGATATCATCAGACCTGCCGTTCACATCATCGTAGCTAAGAATAGAGCCATCGATCGTGTGGGACCCGGCCTTCTTGGGACGGATGAACTCCTTCTCGATCACTATGCGCTCAGCAGGACTTAGCTCCTTGAGCGTATAGTTGTGGAAGTTCACTGTATCAAAGAATTCATGCTCAGTGGCGAACAGCACAAGTCCATAGCCAGGATCCTGCTCATTGTTCTCGATGATATATTTGACAGGGACAAGCTCTCCAAGGTATGCTGAGGGCTGGGATGGATTCTTGGAGATCGCGATCCGGAGCGTCCTCGGCTTCACCTTCAGGGTCTTTGAGGACATGAACAGGTAGCTCTTCTCCTCCCAGGAATACCTCGCTGTAGTGTTTATCTCAAATAATGTGTCATTGATCACTATGGGTGCCTTGATCCTGTAAGTGTATGCAGTCTTCTCCTGCTCCTGCGCAAGATCGATTATGGAAGATGTGGGTCCTTCGATCACAAGGCCTGATGGCACCAGGTCGGAGATGAGGACATTCTGGACATCCATGTTCCTCTGGTTGAGCACATCGACCTTGACTGTGACATAGCCATCCTCTTCTACTGTCTCTGAGCTTAATGTCTGCTTGATGACCAGCTTCTTTATCGGTTCCACGATGACATTCGTCACTACCTGCCTGCTGAACCTCTCTCCGAATGGGGAGGAATAGCTTATGTTTATCGTGATAGGATATACTGTAGTAGTATTGACATCAGGGACTGATGCTTCCATCTGATGGATGAGAGTCGTCCTGTTCTTGTCAAGGAGGAGGATAGACCTGTTCTGGATCGAGAAAAGGGCAGTCTCTGCTGTGAACCTGGCATCTTTCATATCAGCGAACTCATTGAGGTTCTTTGCCCTTATCCTGAGGAGCAGATCCTGGTTCGCCTCGATCTTATGGTTGTTGGGGATGCTCTGGTTTATCTCCAGGCCCATCTCCTCCACCGTGAGCTGCTTCTTGATATTCTGGTTGACAAAGGCTATGCCATCATACTCGTATTCCATGGTCCCCTGGAGGACCCATGTGCCGCTCAGCTTGCCAGACACCTTCATGAAGAGCTTCCTTGTCTCGCCAGGCTTGATAGTGCCGTGCCATCCATAGAGTCCCTCTTCTTTGGTCAATCCGGTCTCCACCACAGTCAGGCCTGATGGAACCTCCAGCTCAAAGCTGTCGATCCTTATATCCTCGGTCTCTGTGTTTGTGATGTTTATCCACAGCTCGTTCATCTGGCTGATCTGCATCCTGTCACGCACAGATGTGAAATTTATGGCGAGCACTGGCGTGGCATACATCCTTATCGTGCCTGAATATGCTATCTCATCAGTGAAGCCGTTGTTGTAGTATGCAGCTGCCCTGATTGTCGTGTCCATGATATCCTGGGCATAGATGGTATACTCGCATGATTCCTCAGCACCTGGAGCGAGGTTCCCTTCCCAGACCACGCTGGATGAGCGCATATCACAGGCTCCGTGGACAGAATCTATGACAATCGCTTTAGGGAATTCCTCGACGTATCTGAGACCCCTGATCGCCTCTGTGCCTGTGTTCCTTATAACGGTTTCGAAGGTCGCTTTCTCACCGATCTTGAGGATATTGTTTGTGATAGTACGGTCTATCGTCACCGCTGACTTGACGTAATATATGTCCACGAAGGCTTTGTAATCTTTCGATTCCCTCATGTAGACTGAGGCATTGAAGCATATCTCACGCTGCCTGATAGACCCGCAAGCGTCGAGAGGTATGGTCTCCAGCATATCGCCCTCCTTGACGATGAGTGCATGGCCATCATTTCCGATAAGCATGTGGAACTGTGCGCCGTCAAGCGTGAGTGTCTGGTTGTTGTATACCCAGTCGCTGTATGCGATGTCCTTTCCAATTGCGAATGGCAGCAGCAGTATGAGAAGCAATATACCTCTTTTCATCAGGTATAGGACAGTATCAGATCACTATATTAATCTTTCTAGCTGAAGAAAGGCAGCCAGCGCATCGCTGTCATGTAAGGTCCCTGGGGATAGACTTTGAGATTCCCTGCCCGCAGCTCGGACTTCAGATATGCATATCCCCCTTCCTCGAAGCGCTCTGCATAAAGACTGCTGAAGAACTGAGACTTCCTGGAGGAAGGGAAGCGTTCATCAAATGCCTCCTCGCTGAAGATAAGCAGGAAGGTCCTCCCTCCTGCCATTGATTCCAGATCTCCTGCTTCAAGATAGGTAGACATGTTGCCCAGACTTGGATAAGTGACTTCCTGACCAGCGATATCAAAACCTGCTGTGATATCATCACCCTGGACAAGAAGAATACGGCGCTCGACCATCTCGTCCCTGAAATCATTCCTGTCTTTCATCACAAAGAAACCGAAGAACAAGCTGCTTATGATGACAAGAGCGATAAGGGAGAGAGCCAGTTTGATCACGTTGTGGACAAGCTTTATGATGAGGATGAATCCTACGACCATCAGGGCGATGATGATGAGGCTGTTCATACTTCTTTGCATCTGCATCCAGCCTTAAATAATTTTGGGTATGCCACGTGAAGAGAAATCATCTTTTACATCCGCAGATACAAAAGTTTCTGGGATCCTAGTTCTAGGACATTTTCTGCTTCGAGTAATCAAGAGGGATAGGCCGGAAGCAAAAAATGCTCCTTTCCTTTCTCTCACCACTGCAGACCACTTCAATGAAGAGAAAGGAAATCTTCTTCTGTACATTTTTTGCTTCCGGCACAACCTTTATATACGCTTTAGCTTTTTCAAAGGCCCATGGAAGAGGGACCTGATGTTCTCGCCGGGCAGCCGTGCCCGATGTGCAGCACCAACAATCTGACACTTATGGAGAAGACGATGGAGATCCCATTCTTCGGCCAATGCTTTGTGTTCTCGATGGACTGTTCCAACTGCGATTATCATGTCGCAGACATAGAGTCTGCTGAGGAGAGAGAGCCATGCAAGTACACCTTCGAGTACAAGAGCGAGGAGGATCTCAAGGTCAGGGTCGTGAAGTCCAGCCAGGCGACAGTAAAGATCCCAAGGATCGTCACCATCTCGCCAGGGCCAGTGTCAAATGGCTATGTGACAAACATCGAAGGAATACTCAACAGGGTCAAGAATGTCATCGAATCACAGAAGGATGATGATGATCCTGCTGCGCAGAAGAAGGCGAAGAACATGCTCAAGAAGATCCAGAGAGTGCTGTGGGGAAGGGAACCACTGACTATTGTCCTCGAGGATCCTACAGGCAATTCTGCGATAATTTCTGACAGGGCTGTGAAAAGCAAGCTCTGAAAAGATTTATATAGTGCTTTGACGCATCAATCTCAATGTTCATCCAGCATCTTGTGTTCTTCATAGTGGCTTGTTTCTTCCTTGTGAAGACCTCGGATCACGTGGTGAGGTCGCTTGTCAAGATCGCCTCATTCTTTCGGCTCAATGAGTTCGCGATCGGGTTCATAATCATGTCAGTGTCGACCTCTCTGCCTGACCTGTTTGTAGGAGTCGTCTCTGCTATGGATGGGCAGCCTATCTTCTCCCTCGGGAATGTGATCGGCTCCAATATCATCAACATGACGATTGTCATCGGCATAGTCACGCTCCTTGCGAGGAAGATAAGGATCAAGAGCAAGATTATCCGTAAGGATCTGATCTATATGCTCATCGTGATATTCCTCCCCGTCCTTATGATGATCGACCACAAGATCTTCGAGTTCTTCGGGATAAGCGGTGTGAAGGCAGGCATCTCCAGGTTCGATGGAGCTGTGCTTTTGTGCATCTTTGTCTACTATCTCTGGTCTCTCTCAAGGCAGGAAAGGCTTTTCAGGAAGACTATACATCACATCCATCACAGCGAGGTCATCAAGAATGTGCTGATATTCCTGGCAAGCTTCGTCCTCCTGATAGTGAGCGCGAATTTTGTAGTGGATAATGCGAAGTATCTCTCATTCGAGCTGGGGATCCCTCCGCTACTTATGGGGCTGTTCATCATCGCGCTTGGCACGAGCCTTCCAGAGCTCATGTTCCAGACAAAGGCAGTGATGGCCAAGCATGAGGAGATGGCGATCGGAGACATGGTCGGAAGCATCATCACAAACTCTACGCTTGTGATCGGAGTGACTGCGCTCATCAGCCCAATCCAGGGAAGCACTCTCGTATTCATCTCATCGAGCATATTCATGGTCCTTATCGGTTTCATATTCCTGACATTCGCAGAATCTGACAATGGCCTCTCCTGGAAGGAAGGGATGTCACTCATCCTCCTCTACCTGTTCTTCGTCATCGTCGAGACATATATCAAGACGATATAGCCAGGAATCTCTGACGCCTTAGGTTAAGGAATCTCGCAGAGGAGAGTCCGAGAATATGTCAAGAACCATGTTCTTGAGCACGCCGGAAATTTTCGGAATTTCCTTGCGTCTCACTTCGTTCGAACTCTCATTTTCAGAACGCGAAAATGAGACCAAATGGGTTCTCGGTGCAGATGCAGATTGACAGGATTGAAAAGAATCCAAAGATATCTAGCACTTGTACATCTGCTCTTATCTAACTTGATATTCCTTCGGTTTGGCTCAGGCAGTGCAAAATGATACTCAAAAAGTTCTTTGTTTCAAAAGGCAGGTCATGTGCTCTGATTGCGTGATATCTGCCTTGGGCTGCTGCTCTTTGGGACGGAAAGAAGCAGCTCGCCGAGGAGAGCCCGAGAACAATGGGTTCTCGGCTAAGAATAAAGCGTAAAAGGAAAAGTGCTCAATGCTCATATTTCCAGTGCAACCAGAATTAGAAGATATCTAGCACTTTTGCAGCTGCACTGGCTCTTCTTTACCTCAATGCTCCTCCGGTCTGGCGCTCACATAGATTCCTGGGAGTAACAGAACTTGAACTTCGATATTTCCAAGTCACTATGGACTAACGTCCCGGTGCCACTCGGAGCCTCGTGGCAGGTGCACTCAATTGCTTCGCTTGATTACTCTGCCTTGTACAGCAGCATCTCCCTACTTCTGTTCTGGACTTAGCAGAGTACTTGTAGAACTTGATGATAGGTTCGAAATTTTTGGCTAAAACAGTGAGAAATAAAATTTGAAAATTTAAACAATCTCTATCTTCTTGGCTCGGAAACCCTGTGCCTGAAGATGGAATTTCTTGCACTCGCTGCACTGGAACTTGAGATCTGTCTTCTTTGTCTGCTTCTTTCCAGCTCTCTTCCACTTTGTCACTGCAGGTTTCGAGTACCTTCCGAGGTTGCCCATTCCCCTGGCCTTGCCCCTGGCTCTGGCCCTGAACTTGGAACCATAAGTCAAAGAGCTTGCCTGGCCTTTCTTGGATTGGACTACCTTAGAGGTAGTGTGTTTCTTGCAAGTAGGACAATATGTATTCTTTGTCTTTGGGAGTTTCATTCATACCACGAAAAAACAAGGGACTTTTAAACATTTCTGTTTTCTGCCTTGCCTTTAGAGATGAGAAGTTCGGCTATCTCCGCGGGAATGCTCGCTTGGGCGCCTGCTTCGAAAGGACCGTAGGTCTCAAGCTCTGGTCCGACAAATACAGGAAGCGCCTGCGTGAAGCAGACAAGGACCTTTTGCCCGGCAGGCTCTGGAGCAGAAGGCAGCTCTGCAGGCTCTGCATGAGTCAACTCCCCATGCTCGACATAGTCAGGCATGGTGCCATTGAGAAGCTTGAGGAGGACAGAACCTCTGTAGCTGTCCAATTCCCCTTCCAGCTTAGCGAGGAACTTCTTCTCTTCAGGGAGGAGGGTGCCTGTCCCTACTTCTTCTTTTGTCCGGCTCCTGTTGATGGCAAGGGTCGTTATCTTCTTCTCCCTGCGTTCGAAGAGCTCTTTGACAAGTTTCCTCGTGTTCTGGAGCTGGACCTTCAGCTTCTCCTTCTCGCTATCCTCTGAGGACTTCATCTGGTCCTTCTTGATGGCGACGTAATCAATTATCATGCCATAGATGCTTGGCTCAAGCTTCTGGATCTCCTCAGAGGTCTTCTCTTTCCTGATTATCTCATAGAGGGCCTCGTAAGTGAGAAGATTCATGCGTTTCCAGAACAAAAGGTGATATATATCTCTTTCGAGCCCCTTCTTTGGTCACTTTCTTTGGGGTTTAAAGAAAGTGACGAGTAAAATTATAATCGGGCTTAGTAAATGAATCATTTTTTCTTAGGTCAGGCCCGAGACCAAAAGCTATTCAACTTTCTTTGACAGCCGCCAAGAAAGTTTACAAAGAAACGGCATCACAAACTTTATAATTCATCGTCGCAACTCATAATCCCATGGGCAAGCTTTCGTTCAGGAACTTACGATTCTCAGAGGAGGAAAAGGGAGTAAAAGTCACGTTCCTCGAGCATTTCCACTTCATCATCCCTGATGAAGAGCTCCTTGACATAGGGAAATTCAGGATAGAGCAGCATGCGATAGATTTCCCAGACAAGAGAAATCCTGAGAACAAGTTCGGTTTCCTCCTGGAGAAGCATTTCAGGAAACTGCGATCAAATGCAGGCAAGCCAGCGACATACATCCATTCTGCATCAGGGATCCCTCTCCTGGGCAGCAATGAGTTCGGCATCGTCGATCGGGCGACGAACATGATCGAGCTGAAGCCCATCACTCTCTGCAATATCGACTGCATATATTGCTCTGTCAACCAATCAAGGAGGGAACTTGATTTTGTCGTCGAGGAAGAATATCTGATAGAGGAGCTTGAACCGATCATCGCGCTTAAAGAGAATCTTGTGAACATACACATCGGCGGACAGGGAGAGCCGACCATGTATGCTGACCTGGACAAGCTTGTCGCTGACCTGCGCGCAAACAAGAAGGTTCAGGACATATCGATCGCGACAAATGGCACCATGATCTCGGTCAAGAGGGCAGATGAGCTCATCAAGGCAGGGCTTACTCACTTCCACATCTCACTGAACGCTTTCTCGAAGGACATGGCAGACACGATATCCTGCAGGAATTATCCCCTGGAGCAGGTCAAGAAGGCATGCGAGCATATCGCGAAGAATGCGAAGCTCATCATCGCCCCAGTCTACATCCCGAGCATCAATGACGAGGAGATAGAGAAGCTGATCGAATTCTCGAAAAGCATTCGCGCACCGATACTGATCCAGAATTTCCTCGAATACAGGTTCGGAAGGCGGCCTGTCAATCCACTTCCCATGAAAGTGTTCTTCCAGAAGCTCGATGAGCTGGGAGAGAAATACGGCGTGGATCTCACTTCTCTGCCAGAGCCTATCATTGTGCCTGACAAGGCGCTTGGCAAGCCATTCAGGAAAGGACAGGTCGTCACAGCAGAAGTGGTCGGCAAGACCAGGATAAAGGGCTCCTGCCTCGCAGTGGCAGAAGGAAGAGTCATAACAGTCCCGGACTGCATGAGAAAAGGCAGGATAAAGGTCAGGATCATCAGGGACAAGGACAGCATATTCACAGGCGTGATCGCTTAGACACCCGAGATAGTCTTTCGCTCCCAAGTTCTTCTTTGATGCGATTCTCCTCCGGTCTGGCGCAGTACATGGGGTTTGATACTCAAATAACGTTTTTTAGTTCCAAGGCAGTCAATAGCTTCCTTTGCGTGTCCCTCTGCCTTGGGCAGCTGTCTGTTGGAACAAATGATTTCGCAGAGGAGAGCCCGAGAACATGTTGGTTCTCGGCTAATGAAGAGGAAAGTTAGGGGAACAAGTGCTTGACATATTCAGAATCGAGCAGACTTAGGAATTAAAAGATATCTAGCATATCAAGACTCAATCGTCTTGAGCACATTTCAGTTAAGACTGAAATGCTTTTACAGCTGCATTAGTTCCTATCTTATTCTAATCCTCCTCCGGTCTGGCGCAGGACATGGGGTTTGAAACTCAAATAACGTTTTTTTGTTCCAAGGCAGATCAATAGCTTCCTCCGCGTGAGTCCCTGCCTTGGGCAGCTGCTCTCTAGCAAAAACGGTCAAGCAACTAGTCGATCAAGAATTTCTCAAGAAGTCGAGTTTGCAGTCAATCAATCAGAATCAAGAAAATTAAAATAAAAAATTAAAGATTTACTGAACGCTTGTTACGTCGATGTCTGTCAGGCTAGCGACAACAACCTCGACCTCTGATCCGCTAAGATCATAAGCCTCGTTGTCGTAGTCAGCAAGGACATACGCAGCGCCGAGTGAATCCTGGGCACTGTAACCAGCGACAAGGAGAGCAGCTTTGCCCTTCCTTGTGTACATCTTTATCTTTGCCTTTCCAGCTTCGTAGCCTTCAGCGCAATCTGCTGGGTTTCCAGCAAGCTCAGCTGCGATTGTGTTGACGCATGGTCCGCCGACAACGATCATGTTCTTTGTCAGTGCCTCTGCATCCTTATCCAGCTTACCCATACCGACTGGGATTGCGTTGATCTTCTCAGCGTTGACAGCTCCTGCTCCGCCAGAGATTATCTCTGCAGAGAGAGGTGTCAGGAAGACCTCGCCATAAGCCTGCTCGACAGGATAGACAATCGAAAGATCGTCCTTATCCTCGCTGTCCCAGGTCAGGACTGTTCCCCATGCAGTTGCTCCTTTCTGGATGTCTGAATCCTGTTCAGAATCATACATTCCATACAGAGGTGCTGTTGGGGTCACTTCCTGATCCTCGTCTTCCAGGTCGATTGTGAAGACGACATCTGTAGCAGGAGCGTTTCCTCCTTCGTCTTCACTCAGGGTTACCCTGACACTATCACTATCGACAGTCTCAAGAACAAGGATTGCCTCGTTCTTTGTCTTGATGTCGCCATAGACAATCTCATTTGCGATGAGCAAGTGGTTATCACCGTCAACCTCAAGATCGATTGAGGTGAATCCGACATCTACAAGTCCGCTTCCGTCAGCAAGCTTCCAGTCAGATGTGGCAGTTCCCTTGGTGATGTCCTTGACCTTCACCTTCTCAGCATCCTCATCGATATTTGTTATCTCGATGACCCTTGCCTCGTGCCCTGAAGATACGACAAGCATCCTTATGCCTGCGCACTCATCTGCATCTGTGACACCATCGCAATAATCTGAGTTGTTCATGAGCATTGCCTGGGTTGTCTCATCATCGTTTCCATCGAAGACCATTCCGAGGAAATCCTTGTTGAATCCCCATCCGAGATCTGTGTTGTCGTCGACTGTCTGCATCTCGACCTGAAGGCCTTCGACATTCAGGAACTTGAATGTTCCCTTGTTTGCAGTTGTAGCGACAGTCAGTGTCTCAGTCTCCATTGCCATTCCTGCGAACTGGAGCTTCCAGTTGCCGAAGACAGGATCAGACCATGCTCCGTTAGGTGCGACAAAGATGTCGTCCTCAGGCTCATATGTGATTGTGAAGCCTGTCCATTCGCCTGCGTCTGAGTTTGTGAAAGCCACAGTTGCTCCTTCCACAGTTGTTCCGCCGACCTTGATCTCCTGACCATCGTCAAGCTCGATCTCCATCGATCCGATCGAGATCTCGCATGTGTCCTGATCATAGTCCTTTGAATGGACTGTGACAGCATCGAGGACTCCGATTGTTATAGCATCGTCTCCTGATCCGAAGGTCTCAGTGCTTCCGACATCGACCCATCTCATGACGCCGTCGACCTCGACTCCGCACTTGAAGCCATTCTCATCGACGTTGACAATCATGATCGTATTGTCTCCGACTGTGAGAGGCTGATCCTGCTGCATCCACCTTACAGTCTCGCCTGCCATGAGGGTAAGCTCATCAAGCTCATCGTTTCCGTCAACTCCTGCCTCGGTGATGGTGTAGGTGTTACCCTGGATCTTTATTGTTGATCCTTCGAACTCATCGTTGACCTCGTCTGGGTCGAATGACACATAGTCATTGAACTCAAGCGTGTATGTGTACAGAGGCGAGTCGACCAGATGGAGATAGAAGTCTACCTTCTCAGGATCATCGTCCTCAGGTCCGAAGACCAGCTGTGCATTTCCATCCGTGAATGCGAGCTTCTGCTCATAATCTTCGGTGTTCTTTGTCCTCTTGCTCTCAGAATATGTGCCATCCTCAAGGATGTCTTCCATATCGTCAGCAGTGAACTCTGTGTCAATATCATAGATATCTTCGCCGATATTGAACTCGTTTCCGCCCTTCTGGATCTTCACGCCTGCTGTCGCAGTAGAAGATGTGATCCCAGAGACCTCGACTGGCCTGACTGAGTATGCTGCTGCCTGAAGGCTAGCTGCGATCTCGATTGCGCCAAGGACATCCGATGGGCTTGCTGCTTCTCCTACGACTATTACGCTATCTGAGAAAACCCCGTTCTGTACAAATGGCTGAGGGTATGTGCTCAGATCCTGTGCCATTGCTCCTGCCAGAGTGGCGCCGACAATGCCAGCACCCGCAGCAAGGGCAACGACTTTCTTTATTGCCTGCTTAACTTTCATGTGTTTTAACACCTCCGTGTTACTTGTTCTAGGCTGTTAAGAGCATGATAATCGACACGTTCTTGTCCGTGTGGACTATAATCACTCTTAATTTAGGTCTTGTATTAACTCACTCCTTTATAAAGTTTTCTGAGAAGAGGAAGCTTTCTCCTCGAGAGAATTATTTAGAACGTCTAGGAATGACAAATTTTCAATAGATAGACAGTCGTTCCTAAATGATGATAACAACGCACAGCAGGACGATACAACCGACAGAGAGATGCAAGACACTATAATGATATATAGGCTCATACGCAGACTCATGCGGAGATCACGCTCCCCTCTTCTGTCTTGATTATCCTCACAGTCCTGTCTGCGAAGGATTCTATCTTTGCCTCATGGCTGACGAGTATGACCTGCTTCATGTCAAGCTTGTCGAACACATCCCTTACTTTATCGAGCTGCTCAGACGAGAATCCGTCGGTTGGCTCATCGAGGATTATCATGCTCTTCGTCCTTATCTTCGCGATCATGTCATTTATGACCTTGTTGAGAGCAAGCCTGTATGCGAGGGCCACAGATGTCTTCTCCCCTCCTGAGAGGCTCTCGTATTCTGTCTCATATCCATCCTGGAAGACCTTTACAGTGAAACTCTCGTCGAGAGAGACATCGATCCCGTCGACAAGCATAGAGAACCATTCCCTGAACGCTGCAGAGAAATCAGCATGCACGCTTCCCAATATGTTTTTTTCCATGCTCGACATGAGTGGGATGAAGAATTCTTCGAGCCAGCACCTTATCTCAGTTATATGCTCTGCCTTTTTCTCTAAGGCTTCGAGAGCAGAGATCTCCTTTGATATCCTTTGCTTCTCTTTCTCAAGATATGCGTGGCGGCTCTTCTCTCCTGCAAGCTTAAGCTCTGCCTGACGTGCCTCTTCTGACATGTTGTCTATCTTCTCCTTCATGGCACGTATCTCAGCCTTCAGGTCCTCAGACTGCCTGAGACAGGGGATTGTCTCATCTATCTCCTTCTCAAGCTTCGCGATTTGAGGTCTTGCCTCTTCCTCCTCCTTCGTGAGCTTCGCGAGGTTCTGGCGCTCATTCTCCACCGACGACAAGAGGAGCTGCTTCTCATGGAAGAGCTTGTTCTTCAGGCGCGCTTCCCGTAGTGCTTCAGCAAGCTCTGAGATCCTTTTCTTCAAGCCTGCCTCATCAGGCAGCTCAGAGATCGCCTGAGTGAGTGTCTTCCTTTCATTCTCAAGCTTTGACTGGAGCTTATGCTTCTCCTCCATCCCTATCACTTCCTTCTGCATCGATGCTATCTCTGCATCCAGCCTGGACAGATCGTTCTGGGACTTCCTCAGCTGTTCGATCCTCTGCCTCCCTGCCTGTATCGATTTCTCGACGACACGCTGCGTGGCGTCGAGCTTGCGGATGGCATCTTCAGCAGCTGAGATTATCTCCTGGTTCTTTCCTATCATCTCCCGGCGATGGTCCTCGTCCATCTCCTGCAGGCAATGCGGGCATTTCTTCATCCCCTGGAGCTCTGATATGAGCTTCTTCGAGCTTGATATGCCAAGCGACTTCTCCCTCGTCTTCAGCTTGACAAGCTCAAGCCTCTTCTCATCCTCCAGAAGCTGCTTCGAGAATGCATCCATCTCTTCAAGCGTCGTGCGGAGGTCATCTGCCTGCAGCCTCTTCACGATCAGCTCCTTCGATATATGTGAGAGGGACTGGATCTCCCTCTCAAGCGTGGTTATCTGGGATGTCGCATTGACAAGCCTCTCCTGGAGCACAGCCTTCTTCTTCTGCATGTCAGAGAGCCTTGTCTCATAAGTCCTCTGTTCGACACTCAGCTCTTCTTCATTCACAGCCTGGCCTATCGTCTCATAGCTTGCCAGCTTCTCCTCAGCTGTCTCTATCTTCCCAGTGCTGGCAGATATCTGTATCGCACGGCGCTCAGAGGAAGAGCGCCTTTCCTCCAGCTGCTTCTCAAGCATCTCAAGCCTGCTCTCGATCTTCAGCAGTTCCTTTGCCTTCTCATCAAGCAGCTTGAGCTTCTCCTTCTCAGCCTTCACTTCTTTCTCCCTGAGGTCATGAGAGGTCCTGAGTTCATTCTGCAGTGAAATGCTCTCAGACAGGAGTGTGTCAAGTCCTGAGAGCGAACTGCGCTTCTCTCCCAGCGGCTCAGCCTGCTGGCGAAGGTCTGCTGCGGTCTTCTTGATATCCCGGCAATAGTTCCTGGAATTCTCTTCTATCTCCTTGTACTTGTCGACTCCGAAGACCTTTCGGAGTACCTCTTTTCTCGTATCAGGGCTTTCCCTCAGGATCTCCTTCATCTCTTCCTGAGGTGTGTAGACAGTATATCTGTAGATGACAGATTTCGACCTTGTCAGTATGTCTTTTGGATACCCGAGGATGTCGATGATCATGGCCTTGAGCTCGACAGGAGTCCCTTCAGTCTTCCTGCCATCGACGATGATATATCCCGAATCCTGCGCGACATTCCCCTTTGTCCTCTTGAGCGTACGGATAATCTTTATCTCCTTTCCCTCGACCATCATCGTCAGCTCGACTTCAGCCCTCGCTTTCCCGTGCCTGAGGAGCGATGCGCCCGATACATCTGCCCGCTGGATCCCGAAGAGGGCGAATTCTATCGCCAGTAGGACTGTCGACTTGCCGCTGCCGATATCACCAGAGAGCAGTGTCCTGCCCTCAGAGAAATTGAACCTCTCGTCTGCATAGCTCCTGATGTTCTGAAGACGGAGGGACTTGAGGATCATGCATTGAAACCATTACATAGTGGTTTAAATAACTTTGGGGAAGATATGGAATCTCTGGTCACCAGCCCTCATGTACAAAGGGGCGATGTCGATGAAACGGATATCCGGGTCGCTCTGCAGCGACTCTATCTCAGCCCCCACCACACGATACATCCTCCCTATCTCCTCATTTGTCATCTCATAGCTGACAGTATTTAGCTCCCTCCTCCCTACTCTCCTAATTCCTTCCTCATCTAACTGATCATAGCAGCCTGCGAAGACGAGCTGCATGACAGCTGATCCCCGGATCACATGAGGAAGAGGACGAGCAGGGGTGACTTTCATCACAGCTTGGCGCAGCAATCCCCGATACTTATCTGAGCTGTATAATCTTCCCTCGATTATGTATGCTGCGACCTTGCGCCATAAGTAAGCGCTCTCTGTCTCGCTATTGAGGCTTGCGGATATCCACACAAGATTATCGACCATTCTGTCCCTCGAGATGCTTTCATCCTTCTTCCTGTAGGCTGAGTAAGGAGTATGCTCAAGGTAAAGAACCTTGTCTATCCCCTGCTGCTCAAGGAGCTTGGCCTGCTTAAGCCCATCATCAATCCTCTCCAGTGCATTGACAAGAGGGCTGCCCCACACCATGCCTGAGCCTGGCAGGTAGGACTTGGTCTCATTCGGGTGGAATACTGTGAAAGCTGCCCGGTAGTCCTGATGGAAACCTTCAACAAGCATGTCCCTTGACTCTTCGAGGACCCTTGCTATCTTCCTCCCTGCAGACCCAGTATAGCTCACCCGGATACCAAGAAAAAGCTCATCGCCTTCCCTCAGGCCCAGCATCCTGCCTTCCTGGGCGATGCCCAGGCCGGAAGCGAGATCTGCTATCAGGTTATCCTGCGCATCCATGATCTTTCGGTCCACATCTTTCTGCACATCGAGGAGGAGCCTGTCCTGCTCTTCTTCTGTCTTCCCTATGAGGACCTGGGAGGACTTCTCCATCGATCTCCTGTTCGAGAGATCGAACTCCTTGAAATCTATGCCGATCAGATACCAGGAGGAATCGGATTCCATCATCGCCCTCACAAACTCCCCACGAGTGACCAGGAGAGGATTCCTTGTGTCTCTTGCGAGAAGATGCTGCATGTCGTTAGGAGGGAAGGTGTCACCTGTCGCAAGGAATTCAAAGACCCTGGCTGTCTTCCGCCTCACATTCTCAGCATATTCCCTGTCTGGGCTGAGGGAGGTGAATATGTCAAGCACACGCAGGCGATCATAATACTCGCGCAGCTCTCCTCCTGGGCCCAAGTCCTTCCTGAAAAGCCTCACAAGGCGAGGATCCAGCATGAGATATCCCTCCTGCTCCACGAATGCCTGGATCCCTTCCAATTCCTCCCTACGGTTCTTATCCCTCAGAAGGTCTAGGGCCAATAGCTCTTCCTGCAGGAGATCATAGCTGAACTGAGCCATCCGAAGTCCCCTCTGGCTGCTTGCCTTTGCCGCAAGTATCGCCTTCCTGGATGCCAGATCATACTGCTCAAGAAGCGGTATCCCTGTGTCCTCCATCAATGCATAGCCAGCTGTCACCTGAGGATACAGGGTCTTTCCAGATATCTTGTGCTCCAGAGGGCTATCCCGCACCGTGTGCAGCAGGTCCTGGATGATGTAGTCTAGGAATGGCGAAGCCATCTGACCTGCATGACCAGGCAGATATAAAATGCAGGAGGTTTTGGCTGACAAGTAATTTAAACAGGATGCTTTTCTTTCCAAAGATGAGCCTTGTGCTAGCCTTGTTGACAATTATCGGGGGTCTTTCCAAGATATACAAGAGGATGGTCCCCATCTCCCTGGGCCTTGAGCTCAAGACCTTCTTCACGATACTCATCGCATTCTATGTGGGGCCATGGGCTGCGATATCCTGCGCCGCGATAATGGTCATCATATCAGCTGTGGCTGCAGGCAGGTTCTGCCACTGGATCCTGATAAAGATAGGAATGTACACGATCGTGTGTGCGCTCGTCTTCACCTTGAGCGGGTTTGGTATCGGAGTCGCAGGACGAGCGGGAGTCCTCGTCCTGAATGCAGGATACATCTTCTTCAACGCGATGCTCAAGGATTTCAAGATATTCTCGGATCTCCCTGGAAACATCATCAATGTCCTCTTCAATTTCTTCCTGATAAGCACGCTGGCAAGCCCTGCTGCTGTGCTGTTCTGAACAATAGCGTAGCCATTATATAACAGGCAACCGATTTCCTGTCGATGATATACCTCAACGTCCTGATCTACGACATAGTCAAGCAGGGGGAGATGGTCCCATACAGGCTCGCTGACGGCACGCTCGACCATATCATCTCCTCAGGGCCTCAGACAGCTTTTGAGCAATGGGAGGTGCTATTGGGACCTGAAGGCCTTGGTCTTGGCAAGCTTGTGTCTTATGATCCTATGACCAATGCCAGCTACATCGCACGGACCTCTGGCGAGACACTTCCTGTTGCTGCCTTGGCTGCAATGAGATATTCAGCCCAGACAGGCCTGGACACAGCGATAGTGCCAAGGCAGCCTCTGATACACCATCCTGACAATGACTACAGCAGGATAAGGATCGGACCCAGCGTCCTTGTCGCGCTTGTGAAGCCTATGTCAGGACTTCTACCTAATATCTCCCCAGAGGACCTTGAGCTTGCGCTCGCAGCTGATGTCGCATATTCAGGATTGCCTGAGATCAGCTGAATAATCCGGCTGTCCTCTCCAGCCCGCCATTCAGGTGAGAGAGGATGACACCGTAGTTGGTGATAGGGACACCTGCCTCTCCAAGATCGCGGAGGCGTGCTGCCATCTTCTGGGATGAGATCATGCAGCCGCCGCAGTGGACGATGAGCTTGTACTCGCGCAACTTTGCAGGGAGGGGGAATTCCCTGCCGAAAGCATGCTCGATAATCACACCTGGATGCTTCTTTTCCATTATCCTAGGGATCTGGACTGTCCCGATATCCTCGCCTATCCTGGAATGGTTGCAGGCCTCAGCGATCAGGACCTTCTCTCCCGGCCTGATAGAATCCAGCTGCCTTGCACCATCCACGAACCTCTGAAGCTGTCCTCTGCTCTGGTGGTTTATCATGATGATTGAGAATGTCGTGAGTCCGATATCTTCCGGCACAAGCCCAGGCATGATATCCATGGCCTGTGAATCTGTGATGACAGCGTGAGGCCTGATCATCTCAAGAAGGTCCCTGAATCTCTGCATTTCGCTCTGGTCGCCGGACCTAATTCTCCCAAGGTCCATCCTGAAGAGGACAGGATATGCCCAGTTCCTTGTGATGTATTCCTCGACCATCTGCTGCGGCCTGAGCAAGCGGCCTGGAGGGGTCTCAGAGTCCATCGGTATGTTGAGTATGTAGAATGCATCCTTCTTCAGGAAAGGGATGAGCTGGGTGCTGATGGTCTTTGGGATGTAATTCTGCAGGATGAAATCAAGGAGCCTCTGCCGATCATGCTTCGCATCAAGTGAGATGGTGTGTTCCCCAGGGAGGAAGGGAACGCTCTCCTGCGTGCCGAATGTGTTCTGGATGATGAGGACTTGCTTGTCTAGCTCCTTTGCCTGCCTGATGATCTCTTTCTCAAGGAGGACATCCGGCTCTCTTGGATCAAGCACCACAAGGACAAGATCACATTCCTTCATGGCAGAGATGACCTTCTCTTTCTTCTTGTCTCCCAACCGTCCTTCTTCATCATAGCCGGCAGTATCGAAGAGCTTGACTGGGCCGATGTCATGGATCTCCAAAAGCGCGACCTTTGTGTCTGCTGTCGTGCCTGGCTGAGAGTCCACTATGCTTGTCTCCTGCTGCGTGAGGAGGTTCATCAAAGTAGACTTGCCTGCGTTCATCTTCCCGAATATGCCGATTATGTCGCGTTCTATCATCTTCCTTCACAAAGTACCGCCCAGGAATTCTAAGTTCTCCTTGGCCATTGGTCCCACACCAGCTCTAACATCAAAAGGCAACAGCAGCATCACTGGTAGGTCGACGGTGACCTGGGCTGCCCAGTCCTTCGGACTCAAAATCACTTTGCGATTTTGGTCACCTACTCGCATACGCTCGCCGATGCCAATGCTGCTGTTGCCTTCCCTGCTTCCTTCCTGTGGCAGATGTAGGAGAGTTTCCATCAGTCTTCCATCCTCTTCATATAGTGCATCGAATGTCCAGCTTCATGGCTCGACTTGAGCCCGACTGATCCTATGCGCCGGTCGATGCAGCCTACACATGAGCCATCTTCCAGGCATGGCTTGCCATCGTAGAGCTGGTAGCCTTTCCTCACTTCTGCTGGAGTGAAGAGCGGCATGACCACGTTCGCTCCTGCGAGGAGGCCTTTCTCCCGGCCGACAGGATCAAGAGCCTGTAGCGCGGTGGCTGATGCGATGTTTATATCAGGCATCATGATGCGCAGGACAGCTATCATGTTGAGAGCAAGCCTCACACGATCAGAGTCAGGCAGGATATCCAGGGAGTTCATGGGGGTGTCCTTGTGGCGGACATACGGACCCATGCCCACCATGTCGATGTCCATGTCCCTGATGAACTCAAGGTCCGCTGCAAGCATCTCTGTTGTCTGGCCTGGAAGGCCTATCATCACACCTGTCCCTACCTGAAATCCAAGCTCACGCAGCCAGATGAGGCACTGCTTCCTATCCAAGAATGACATGCTGCGCGGATGGAGGGAACCATAAAAACTGGGATCTGATGTCTCTATCCTCAGGAGATATCTGTCTGCACCTGCCTCCCTGAATGCCTTGTATGATCCCCGGTCCTGCTCACCAACTGAGAGCGTGATGCTAGTGTCTGGATATGACTGCTTGATCGCAGTGAGGATCTCTGTGACATATCTGGTGAAGGATGAGGAGCGCTGTTCACCTGACTGGAGGACAAATGACTTGTAGCCCTTTTCATATGCATGAGCTGCGACCTCCATCAACTGCGGGATCGCCAGTTTGTATCTCCGGACTTCAATTGACTTGCGGATGCCGCAGTAATGGCAGTCATTCGCACAGATATTGGAGAATTCTATGAGTGCCCGCATGTAGACTTTGTCGCCAACAGCATTGTCCCTGATTGACCTTGCTCTCTCCATGAGAGCCTCATGCTCCTTCCCTTCTGATGAGAGAAGCTTGATGATATCGTAGTGATCCATCTTAGTTTGCATAGAAAAAATTCTTTATCATGGCAGGGCGACGGACCAGGATGGAATGATTGAAAGAGCCATGTGCAGCATTTCCGAAAAGGGTCTGCAACAACAGTAGTGGCAGGCGACGGACACCTGGGCTGCCTGGTGTCCTATTCGGGAGCCCGTAGGGCCCTTCCCCAGCCTCATCGCCGCCACTGTTGTTGCCTGGCTTGCTCTCAGAAATACAGATCCCTCTCACCTTTCTCAACCTGTGCAAGCATCTTCTTCGTCTTCTGGGTCCTGACAGGGTCAGGGATGTTCTCCAGCTCTTCTACGATCAGTGCTTCGCCGTCCTCCTTAGTCTTGTCATCTGCATAGTCCATCAGGTATTCCTTCAGCGTCAGGAGCGCGTTTGGCTGGCAGTGCAGCTTGATCAGCCCGGGCTTTGCCAGGTCCATGAAATCCTTGCCCACCCGGCCACGGCGATAGCAGCCTGTGCAGAACGAAGGGATGTAGCCCTGCTCTATGACTGAGGAGATCACTTCGCAGGTCTTCCTATGGTCGCCAAGTGAGAACTGGCCTTCCCCCACCTGCTCGGTATTTGCTTTGTCCGCGTTCCCTGAATACCCGCCTATCTCTGTGCTTGATCCTGCGCTGATCTGAGACACGCCCAGGGAGAAAAGGCGGTCGCGCATCTCCGCAGTCTCCCTTGTCGAGAGTATGATGCCTGTGTACGGTACAGAACAACGCAGGACTGCGACAATCTTCGCGAAATCTTCATCTGATACTGGATGAGGTATATCCATCGCTGCAGGCGCATCGCATGCTGGCTCTATCCTTGGGACTGAGATCGTGTGCGGGCCTACGCCGAACTTCTTATCAAGATGCCTGGCATGCTCGATAAGCGATACTACCTCGAACCTGTAGTCATACAAACCGAACAATGCACCGATTCCGACATCATGCAGCCCGTTTGAAAGGGCGCGGTCCATGACTTCCAGGCGCCAGCGGTAATCCGACTTCCTCCCAGTCGGATGCATCTTCCTGTATGTCGGCTCATGATATGTCTCCTGGAAGACTGTGTATGTGCCGATCTTCTTCTTCGAGAGCTTCTGGAATTCCTCCACTTCAAGAGGAGCTATCTCTACATTGATCCTCCTGAGACTCGACCCTTTGGAATCTGTGACTGAATATGCTGCATCTATCGCATCGAGGAAACGGTCGAACCTGTAGGCGCCAGATTCTCCCATGAGCATGAGGATGCGCTTGTGGCCCTGCTCAAGTATCGCCCTGACCTCTGCCTTGATCTGCTGTTCGTCAAGAGTCTTCCTTGCTATGTTGGAGTCTTTCCTGAAACCGCAGTACAGGCAGTTGTTCGTGCATTCATTTGAGACATACAGCGGAGCGAAAAGTACGAGCCGGTTGCCATAGATCTCTTCCTTGATGTGATGTGCTGCCTGGAAGAGCATCGAGAGCTCGTCCTCCCTCTCGATGCAGATGAGGCTTGCCACCTCTTCAGTGTCGAGGGCTCTCAGCTGCCTGGATTTCTCCAGAATCTGTACTATGCGCTCGTGGGGTGCAGGTCTGAGCATGTCATGGATCTTATCAAAGTTCATATAAGCAACGCTAGGGCAGGATGATTAAAAAGAATGCGTTAAACAATTAAACTAGTTATTATTTTAATGTTCCTAATGACAACCTTGACCAAGAATGAGAAACGCATACTCAACCTCCTCCTCGACAATGCTCGTGTCTCTGACGCAGAGCTTGCGCGCGAGACAGGGATATCGACCCAGGGCGCGAGGAAGATCAGGCTGAAACTGGAGAAGGAATACATCGCAGGCTACAGGACGATAGTCGACTACAAGAAGATTGGGATCGACATCTTCGCTGTGGCGCTTGTGAGCATCACTGAACCCGGGATCCTCTCTGACAAGAACATCATCGGCGCATTCGAGGTGAATGAGGGAGAGCTGACACACATCCTGGTCCTCGGATTCAAGGACATAGAGGAGCTGGACAGGTTCAAGATGAAGGCGCATGTCCAGAAGATACATGTGCTGTCAAGGAGCAAGTTCCTGAAGAACTCGCCAATGGAATTGCTGAAGGATATGCTGAAGTGAACACTCAGTCTTTCTGTCCCATTTAAAGCTGAGATAAAAGAAAATTTTAAATATCTGATTTGATAAGTCATATGGTGGAATGAAGGTGCTGATCAAGGAATATTTTCTTCAGTGAAAAGATCAGGCTTGTTAAGAACCTTATGAAGAGAGAATCAGAAGAGGAGCATCCAGAGATCATGAAGTGGGCACTTCAGATACTCTACTTCGATGGTCAGGAGTGGCTGCAGATTTGCAGGATCGATAACTATCTGCATGATAGTACTCCTGGAAGCCATATCCATATCATTGGCAGTGATGAAATCAAGAGAGTCCCTTTGTCATTTGAAGAAGCAGAGAAAGAAATTATCAGAATCAGCTCAAGAATACTTGAAGAGAAGTTCAATGAAATGTTCGGAGAAAAAACATGAGATGCGAAATAAGGATTGTCGAATCAGTCTCAAGATACAATGAGGCTATCAACAGAAAGGTAAGGGAGGGATCTCTTGATACAGTAGAGACTGGCATTGTCATGACTCCTGAGACATTCGCCAAAGTATTCAGCACTGAAAGGATCAAGCTCCTTAAGAGGATCTACAAGAACAACATCAAGAGCATATACCAACTAGCAAAGGAAATGGATAAACCTTATGAGGTCGTATACAGGAATATCAGGTATCTTGAAGGCATAGGACTGCTCAAAGTGATAGAGAAGGAAAATGCAAAGATCCCGCAGATGACATGCAGGTTCTCTATTGATATGTTCGGAGAGAGTGCATAGATTCGTTAGGTGGATAAAATGAATTGTTGAACTCCTAGATCACAACACTCTCATTCTCCCTGATCACATACACCTTGTCGTTCTTCCTGACAATTTCTGAGACCTTTATGCCGACGATCATTCCCTTCGCAGCCTTCTCCACAGGCTTTCCGACATCCTCCTGCATGGAATCTATCTTCTGGATGTGGCAGCCTGTGGTAGGGCCGATGACTGCTATCTCGTCGCCGACAGAGGGAGGATTGTCGTCGACCTTGATGTCAGCGGCCATGGCTATTGGATAGAAATTCGCGATCGTGCCTGTGTAGAGCTTTGTCTTTGTTGCGATAGATCCATATTGCCTGGCGAAGTCCTCCACGCCAGGCTTCTTCAAATAGAAGCCGTCTGAGAAGCCGCGGTTGTACACTGACTGGAGCTTCTGATAGAGCGTTTCTTTCAGAGAGTCGTCAAGCTTTCCCTCTGCATGAGCATCGATCGCCGCACGATAGCATTCGACAACTACTCTCACATAGTCTGCACCCTTTGTCCTCCCCTCGATCTTGAGGCAGCTCACACCTGCGTCGATCATCCTGTCTATGAATTTTATCGTGCAGACATCCTTCGCGCTCATCACGAACCTGTTGTCAAGCGTAAGCTCAAAACCTTCTTCATTGTCAGTCACATGGTATTCACGGCGGCAAGGCTGGAGGCAGTCACCCCTGTTGGCACTCCTGCCGAAGAGGAATTGCGATGTGAAGCAGCGCCCGGATTCTGAGACGCACATCGCTCCATGGATGAAGACCTCGACCTTGTGGCCTCTTGCGCATATATCCTTTATCTGGGAGAGCGAGCACTCCCTCGCGAGCACGACCCTTTCTGCGCCAAACTCCTTGTAGAACCTTGCGGCAGCAGAGTTCGAGATCGAGGCTTGCGTGGATATATGGAAAGGCACACCATGCTTCCTGCAGAGCTGTATGACAGCGAAGTCCCAGCAGATTATCCCATCGACCCCTGCTGCCTTTGCTGCGAGGATCGCCTGCTCCGCCTGCCCAAGCTCATGCTCATATATTATTGTGTTCAGCGTGAGATAGCATGCCTTCCCCCTGGCATGCGCCATCTCGCATAACTCAGCCATGCCCTCGAAGGTGAAATTGGAAGCTGTCGCACGCATGGAATGCTCCTTCAGGCCGAAGTAGACAGAGTCTGCGCCTGCGTCGAATGCTGCCTTTGCGCATGCCATGTCCTGTGCTGGGGCGAGAAGCTCTGGCTTATCCATGTCCGGGAGGAAAGACGGGGGGAAATAAAAAAGTAGCCGAAATCCGGTCAAAACCTGTGGTTCCTGATCTCCTGCCCTGACTCCGGTCTCATAAAACGCAGTGATGCTGATTCTCTTAAGAATATTATGTGTAGTTAATTTTATATTGCAGTCATGCAACTGCAGGTGGGATGGACCTTCTAAGCTTCATAGGCAAGAGGATAGCTGTCATGAACGGAGCCATGGGTACGTTCTTCCAAGGCAAGTATCCTGAGGAAGAGTCGCTATATCTCCAGAATGTGACGAGACCTGAGCTGATCAAGTCAGTGCAGAAGCAGTACCTCGAGGCTGGGGCAGACCTCATCGAAGCTGTCACATTCACAGCTAACAGACATCATCTTTCCAGATACGGACTTGGGGAAAGGACTGCTGAGATAAACAAGGCTGCAATCGCTGTCGCAAGGGATGCTGTAGACGAGGCTGGAAAGGATTCATTCGTGTTCGCATCTATCGGCGAGGCAGCGGATTACATAATGCCGCTTGGCAAGCTTTCCTTCCATGATGCATATGAGCTTTACAGCGAGCAGGTGCATGCATGCTCTGACGCTGATTTCATCCTATTCGAGACATTCTCAGACATAAGGATGCTCAAGGCGGCTCTCCTCGCAGCAAAAGACCATTTCAAAGGGCCTGTCATCGCATCAATGACATTCGAAGAGTCAGGGAGGACTTCCACCGGGACTGATCCGCTCACCTTGATAAGTGTGGCAGGCGCGATGGGAGCATCTGTCATCGGAGCCAATTGCAGCACAGGTCCAAGGGAGATGCTCGCAGTCGCCGAGATATTCTCAAAGAAGTGCGAGAAGCCATTCATGGTCAAGCCTAATGCAGGGATGCCGAGGCTTGTCGACGGGAGGACAGTCTTTGACGTCAGACCTGAGGAATTCGTTTCCTATTACGATAAGTTCCTGGAGCTTGGAGCAAGCATAGCGGCAGGCTGCTGCGGAACGACACCTGAGCATATCAGGAAGGTCGCTGAGAAGTGCAGAGGGAAGAGACCGGTCACACGAGATGTCAAAAGCTGCATGATGCTCTCCTCCAGGACAAGGACGATCGAGCTTTCCATCGATGGTCCTCAAAGTATCATCGGCGAGAGGATAAATCCGACGAACAGGAAAGCCCTCCAGGAGAAGATAAGGCAGGGAGACTTGTCTGTCCTCATCCCTGAGTCTGTCGCGCAGGAAGAGGCAGGTGCAGACATGATAGATATCAACCTTGGGATGCCTATGATAGATGAAGCCAAGATACTAAAGAGTGCTGTATCTGTCATACAGGAGCGTGTGCAGTGTCCGCTTGTCATCGACACTACCGACCCTGAAGCTCTTGAGGATGCGCTCATCGAATCCAATGGCAGGCCGCTTGTCAATTCTGCGAATGCAGGTGAGGACTCTGGTGAAGTGTTCAGGCTTGCGAAGAGATATGGTGCTGCTCTCATCTGCCTTTGCGTGGATGAGAAGGGAGTGGCTGCGACAGCTGAAGAAAAGGTCAGGATGGCTGACAAGCTGATTGCGAAAGCCCGGGAGAATGGGCTTTCCATCCATGATATCATGATCGATACAGCCACTCTTGCTGTCGCTACTGATCCTGATTCTCCTGAGCAGGTTCTCACAGCTGTGGCTGAGCTGAAGGAGAAAGGATTCCTGACAGTCCTTGGTGTGAGCAATATCTCTCACGGACTTCCTCAGCGAATCATCTTGAACTCACAGTTCATGGCCCATGCATTCAACTCAGGTCTATCATGCGCGATAGCAAATCCGCTGGATGCACGCATCAACGAGGCAAGACACTCATACTGCGCCCTTTTCGGAAAAGATGAAGGTTTCTCGGGCTACATCAAGCAATTCTCGGACCAGACCCTGAGGGGCGATGCACCGAAGCCATCTGATCTGACTATAGAAGATAAGTTGCAGCAGTCGCTCATCACAGGCGATGCATCCGGCATCAGGAAAGCGACAGAAGAAGCCCTTCTGGATATGGATGCCCTGGATGTCAACAGGATCCTCATCGATGCGATGTCAAAGGTCGGAGCAGATTTCAGGGAGAACAGGGTCTTCCTGCCCCAGGTGATGGCGTCTGCTGCAGCCATGAAAGAGGCTTTCAGCCTGATTGAATCCAGGCTGGAACAGACAGAGGCCACGAAAGGGACGATCGTGATCGCAAGCGTGAAGAATGATGTCCATGATATAGGCAAGAACATCGTGATCGCGCTCCTGCAGAGCCATGGCTACAGGATAATCGATCTTGGGACCAGCGTGGATGAGAAAGAGATAGTCAAGGCTGCGAAGGAGCATCATGCAGGGCTTGTGGCATTGTCTGCGCTCATGACGACAACCATGAAAGAGATGCCGAAGGTCGTGAAGCTCCTGAGGGAGGAAGGGCTGGAGATTCCGGTCATCATTGGCGGCGCAGTGGTGAGCGGAGAATTCGCAGACTCCATAGGAGCCGGCTATGCGAGGGACGCGCTCGCTGCGATAGATGAAGTGAAGAAGGTATTCTAGATGATTGTCACGAAGAGGAAGGATCCTGCAAAAGTCCTATCGAGGCTTGAGCCATACAAGCGCATCGTGATCCTTGGGTGCGGGGATTGCGCGACAATCTGCAGGACCGGTGGAGAGGAAGAGGTAAGGGAACTATCTGCCTGGCTCTCAGGGAACGGAAAGCAGGTCATCTTCGAGAAAGTGGTACAGACTGCTTGCGACATGAGGCTTGTACGGCTCGCCCTGAGGGATCTGCCTGAGCACGATGCGATCCTCGCAGCATCGTGCGGGCTAGGTTTGCAGGCTGTCGCGGACTTGTCAGATAAGCCATGCTTCACCTGCAATGACACAAGGCATGCGGCAGTCACGAGGAGGATCGGGGAGTTCGCAGAGCGATGCGCGCTGTGCAAGGATTGCATCGCTGACCAGTTCGGTGGTATCTGCCCGATCACATGCTGCAACAAGAGCCTGGTGAATGGGCCATGCGGTGGTTCGCATGGCGGGAAATGCGAATCAGGAGACAAGGACTGCGGCTGGGCCTTGATATTTGAAAGGATGAGGAAGCAGGGCAGGCTTGATGAGCTATCAAAAGCATGGGTCGCGAGGGAGCACAGATGAGCTTCAGGGAGGATCTTGATAAAGGGAAAGCGGTATGCATCGAGGCCATCCCCCCAAGAGGACCTGTCGCGGATATCGGGCATCTGCTTCCGCTCAGGGGAAGGATCTCTGCTATCAATGTGACTGACAACAGCATCTCTATGATGAAGATGTCATCGCTCGCTTACTCAGCGATCCTTTCGAGGGAAGGATTCGAGCCGATCATGCACATGGCATGCAGGGATCGCAACAGGCTGGCACTGCAATCTGATCTCCTCGGAGCGCATGCTCTCGGCATCCGCAATGTCCTTGCTGTCACAGGCGACTCGCCAAGCCTTGGAGATAACAAGAGGGCGAGAAGGGTTTATGATCTCGATTCTGTGCAGCTCCTTTCCCTCATCAGGTCGATGAATGAAGGGACCGCGATGAACTCGAAGAAGCTGTCTTCTCCCACAAGCTTCTTCGCAGGCTGCGCTGTGAACGCAGGCTCAGATCTTCCTGAGGGGCAGCTCCTCAAGGCGAGGAAGAAGATCGATAGCGGAGCAGGTTTCATGATCAGCCAGCCAGTGTTCGACACTGAGAGGTTCCTCTCATTCTGCAATCAGATGCCTGCGGATATCAGGATAATCGCTGGCATCATAATACTGCGGGACCACAAGCATGCCATCCAGCTAGCGCAGAGCAACCTGGGAATAAGCATCCCTCAACCCGTCGTCGACAGGATGGATGGGAAGGGAGTAGATGAAGGTATCGTCATCGCGATTGAGACTGTCGCTGCCATACGAGGGAGGATCTCAGGTGTGGCGCTGATGAATGTTGACTTCAGCACGATATCGCAGTTCCTTGACAGACTTTCCCTATAGGTCAGAACTTCAGGAATCGCATCGCCTTCGCAAGGTCATCTTCTGCGATAATTATCATAAGGTCTGTCCAGCAGCTCATCTCCTCCACTATGTTGATACCGCTCTGCGCAAAGAATGAGTAGACATGATTTATGACTCCAGGAGTCGTCTCGATCTCAGGAGGGCAGACAAGGTTTATCTGGACAAGGTCGTCAGTGACTGATATCAGCCTGTCTTTGATGCGTTCGATGACTGGACGGAATTCCGAGTTGGTCACAAGCGTCACTGTGCTTGATCCCTCGATTATGTTCAGCAGCCCCTTCGCCTTCTTTATCTCCTGCTCGATCTCAAGGATCTTGCGGAAGTCAGGCATCTTCTCAAGTACAGCTATCATCATCCTGTTCTTGACCTCAAGCTTGCTCTTCCTGAGGATGCGGAGTATTCCCTCCTCGTTAGAGTCCTCGATGGCTGCCTTGTATCTCCTCGATGCTGCGAGGACCGCATCGAACCTGTCTGCGCCTGTATCTGCCATTATCTTCCTTGCCAGGGCAGAATGATTCACAAGGCCGCTCTTCAGGCAGTCGCGGATGCTTGGGTGCTCACGGATGTACTGCTCTGTGAGCTTGGTGATGTTCATGCGCGAGTCCTCATCAGCCTCATGAGATCTTCCTGAGATCCCTTGGATCGAACTCATATGGTGTTGTGTCAAAGAACAGGCAAAGCTTTGTCTGGAAAGGATCTATATTGCGCATGTTGATGATGATAGTGATGCGATATATAAATTTGTCTTATTCTAGACATTATTGTCAAAGTTTGTGGAATATCAGACAATATATTTATAACGCAAGAATCGAACCGATGGGGGATGCAGAGGAAATATACGCAGTTCATCAAAGGCAGCTATATCAAGAGGATCCTCATGGCTGGCCTTGCGCTAGTAGTCCTCTCATTCTTCGTGAATATCAAGATGGTCCTTTTCATCGGTCTGGCGATCTTCTTCAACGCTAACCTGGTGACATTCCAGCTGGACAAGGGACTGCCGACTGATTTCGAGCTCTCGACTTTCACGACTGTGCTTGCTACTCTCGCCTTTGGGCTGCAGGCAGGGATACTTGCGGCAGTCACGACGAAGATCATCGCAAGCGTCTATACTGGATCTGTGATTGTCGATCACCTGTTCATGATAGCGACCTATGTGCTCGGAGCGTTTGTCGCCCACTGGTTCTCATGGGTAGGGCTGCCACTGCTCGGATTCATAATCGTCATCGTCAACAATCTTGTCATGTTCTCGATATCCAAGTTCATAATCGGCCTGCCGATAACAGACAATGTCGCATATACCGGGACGAACTTCATATTCAACATGATCATCTTCTCTGCGTTCTCCCCGTTCATCTACATGCTGATCAGATAACCTTTTCTTTGGCTACCTTTCTTTTTGGTCGCAAAAAAGAAAGGTAGAGCGCTGACCTCAAGAATCCTCAACCATAAATATTACTCATCAAACCTATCGAACATGCCCTTGAACTGGTACAGGAAGCTTGGGAGATCGGAAAATGGACAGATAAATGAAGAGCTCAGGGCAGAGCCAGATATTGCATGGCAGGAAGTCCGCATCAATGAAGGCATCCCGACCAGGTTCCTTTTCACTGAACTCCCTGATGAGCTGCATGCAGACCTTGAAGGCATCGCAAATAGTCAGGGGGTCTTGCCTTCGATGGAGCAATTCCTTGATGGACGTGGCTTATCACAGGATGGGACCAGCGCTTTCTCCTACTGGTGGTATGTCACTTCTTTGAACCACATCAACATGAGGAATTTCTCTTCCTTCGGGCTGCTGCCTGAGTTCTCTGAAGAGAATCCATTGACCTATATCCTGACAAGGGATCCTGCCCAGATGAGAGCTATCGCCCCTGTCATGCTTGATTCCATACCTGATTGGGCTGAGAGCAGGAAGATTGATACAAGGATGCTCTATGACCAAAGGTTCTTCTATGATGAAGCCATGAAGTACAGGACATCCGGAGAGATACCGCTGCACAGGATCAGCGGTGCAGTCCTAGAGATGCTTTACATCCCTCGCGATCTCAGAGAACAGAAAAAGCTGTATGATGTGCTTTTCCTCTGTGCGGCAAATGTGGGGAGGAGCCAGATGGCTGAAGGGTTCTATAATCATCTGGCAGGAGGACCTTATTCTATAAGCGCAGCCAGCCTGGTGGATCTCAGATTGAAATACAATCGGAGACCACACCCCGGCATCATATCAGTCATGGAGGAGCTTGGGATCGACATATCACCCCAGTGGATGAAGCTCATCTCGACTGAGCTGGTCGCAAACTGCCATAAGACGGTCAGCCTGTATAGCGCTGCGCCTGGAGAGCCGCATTTTGATGAAGCGATCAAGTCCGTAGAGTATCTATGCTCACTATATAAGGAAGCATCAGGTGTGGAAACCTATGCTATAAGAGATCCTGGTTCTGAAGGTAGTCCACTGCCAAGAAGGGGAGATCTGGGAAGATACAGGCAAGCCAGGGATGCGATCCACGAGGTCGCAAAAAGATTGGCCGCCTCTAACAAGAATAATCATCTGCATGATATCCAGAGGCAGTTCGGCAGCCTGAGAGCGTTCTACTGAGCGATGATGAACGATATCAAGGAGGACAAGGCAGATAGACAAGACGTGCAGCTGAACTAGGACATCATAAGAGATCAATCTGCACATTCAAGGGAAGTATCTAAAGAAGATTTATCAATAGGAAGGAAACCCAACTGCATCATGCCAGACTTCGCAGTGCTATGGGATGTGGATGGGACGATGTGCAACAGTCCTGAATATGCTTCTGCTGCTGTGCAATACTATCTCCGCCGGCTTAATATTTCGTTCAGCGATGAGGATTTCAGAAATCTTATTGGAAACCCATTCACTCTTACTCACAAGATCCTAAGGGAAAGATATGAACTGACTGATCCTTTTGAGGAATTTCTGTCCAAGGTCAATTCCTATGAGTTGGAACTTATGCGAGGATCGTATCCAGAGATCATGCCGAGGCTTATGCCGACAGAGGGATTGGAATCATTGATGGAGGACCTGGCTGGACATCATGCATATATGGCAATCGGCACCTCATCAGGCAGGGAAAGGACAGAGGATGTCCTTGGACTTCTTGGACTGTATCAGGATGAAAAATTCAAGTTCGTCAATAGAGTTGTCACGAGAGAGGATATCAAAGCTCATAAACCCAATCCTGAAGTCTATCTGACAATCATGCCCAAAGGGATGAAACCGTCCAATTGCATTGTCTTCGAAGACTCGCCTCCAGGAATCGAAGCTGCAAAAAAGGCTGGCATGTATGTCATCGCTCTGGTCACAAAATTCTACACATCGAAAGACCTACAACAACTTGAGTTCAAACCTGATATGATCACCACATCATTCAGCGGACTAAGTTATCAAACACTATGTCAGTACCTGGAATCTGTCAAGCGAGCGCTATGATTATCGCACCCGCTGCGATGAGCGCTGCGCCGATACCTACTTTGAGGGTCAGCTTCTCCCCCAATATCAACAGACCCAGTATTATCGCGAAGACGACTGAGAGCTTGTCGACAGGCGCGACCTGGGAGACCTTTCCAGTCTTGAGAGCGAAGAAATAGAATAGCCATGACAGCGCTCCAGCTATGCCTGACAAGGCGATGAAGAGAAGGGCTTTCGAGTTCTGGAGTATCGGAGCGACCTGGGCCAGCTTCCCCTGGACTGCTATGACACCGACGAGGAAAATGGCCATGATGACTGCCCTGATGGCTGTGGCTGTTGTCGAGTCGATGCCTGACAAGCCGATCTTACCGAATATCGCTACGAATGCTGCGCTTATCGCAGACAGGAGAGCGAATACAAGCCAGGGTTCCATCTTGCCTGGGTTGTCGAGGAAGTTCTTATTTCTTTTCATTGCAGCGTCATATCAGTAATAAATATATAATTGTATTGCCTCCACCAGACAGATGAAATATGCAATAGTACTGACACTTCTGTTCCTGATATCCTGCCAGATGCCTACCCAGGGAGATAAGATAGAGATCTCGACAACAATCTTCCCACTCCATGAGTTCGCATCAGCTGTCGCTTCTGAGAGGGCTGACGTCTCGCTCATCATCGAGGGAGGAAGCGACCCTCATACATTCGAGCCATCCCCGCAGGATATCATCGCAATAACTAGATCAGACCTGTTCATCTACATGTCACCGATGCTTGAGCCATGGGCAGAGGAGATGGCCTCGGAGAAGGCTGCTTCTTTTGCCGCAAGTTCAGTGTCTGAGCTCAGAGAAGGGCATGAAGATGAGGAGTCCCATGAGGGATATGACCCCCACATCTGGCTCAGCTTTGAGAATGATATGAGGATCGTCGATGAGATCGCGCGTCAGCTCACGGTGATAGATCCGGAGGGAGCTGATGCATATAGGGCGAATGCTGATGCCTATAATCAGGAACTCAGAGAATTGCAGCAATCTTACGGGGAAGGGCTGGAGGATTGCGATACAAAGACTTTGGTTCTTGCAGGGCATTCTGCTTTCGGCTATCTTGCTGCTGATAACAACCTGACTGAGGTCGCCGTCCTCGGGCTCTCGCCAGACAGCGAGCCTTCTGCGATGAAAGTGAGGGAACTATCTAATCTGGTGAATGAACAGGGAATAAGATACATATTCTTCGAGGATCTTGTCAGCCCCAGGACTGCTGAGGTGATCGCGGAGCAGACAGGGGCAGAGGTGCTCGAGCTCTCCCCCAGCCATTCACAGACAGGAGGGAGGACATTCATCGAGACTATGCAGGATAATCTGCAGCAGCTGCGGATCGGGCTGGGATGCCGATGAGGGACCTGACGCTTCTCACGAGTCCTTGAGGACGTGAACTAAGATTTCTGTGCGATTGCCACCGCATCTGCGATCGCCTTGGCATCGATACCAAAAGGGACCACATCCTGCTGCTCAAAGAAATCCCTGACATTCTGCAGGACAGAGCTTATGCTTGAGCCTGTGAGTGCCCTCTCAAGGTCATAGACAGACTCCTCCGGATGCATGAAGAAGTCGCCCCTGATCCGGATATCGCTGATGAACCCCTCATCCCACTCCAGCTCCAGCTTGAGGAGCTTCATGCCAGGATTCTTCAGCGCGACAGATGAACGCATGTATGGAAAAAAGAACGGGTGGTTATTAAATGCAACGGAGAGCGAGAATCAACCAGAGAGTTACATCGCCAGTTGGTTCACTTCTTCGGCGGCAAGTCGATCGCCTTGCCGACCGCATCTGCCACAGCTTCCCTGAATGCCTCTGCATACGTGGGGTGCGCATGGATGGTGTCGAGTATCTGGCTCACACTCATCCTGTTCTTCACAGCAAGCCCTGCTTCTGATATCATCTCTGTGGCATTCTGGCCGATCATCTGGCAGCCAACGACCACATCATCCTTGAGGACGACCTTGACAAAGCCGTCTGAATGGGCTTCGCAGCGTGCCCTTGCGTTCGCTATCATCGGGAACTTGCCAACTTTCGCGCCAGGCACATCAGATTCATGCCTGCCGACTTCCGCGACCTCCGGGAATGTGTATATGCATGCAGGGACAGTGTATTCCATGGATGCATCATGCCCCATGATGTTCTCTGCCGCCACCTCTGCCTGATGTATGCCTGCATGCGCAAGGATGCTCTTCCCATTGGCGTCTCCCACAGCATATATGTTAGGGACAGAAGTGCGCATCTTTTCATCGACACTGATGCCGTTCCTCTCATACTTGACCCCGACGGCATCGAGCATCTCTGAAGCTATGTTCGCCCTCCTCCCTATGGCGACAAGTATCACCTCAGATCTTGCCTCCAGCTCTTCTCCAGTCTCAAGCTTCTGGAGCTTGACTGTGTTGCCTTCGACAGCAAGGACCTTGTGCTTTGTCAGGATGTTCATACCTGCCCTGGAATAGCTCTTCTCAAGTTCTGCTGAGATCTCAGGGTCGCAGTTGGCAAGTATGCGGTCAAGCATCTCAATTATCGTCACCTTGCTTCCAAGTGTAGAGAAGAGCGTCGCGAATTCAAGGCCGATGACTCCTCCTCCGATGATTGTGAGGCTCTCAGGAATATGGTCGATCTGCAACAACTCGCTTGAGGAGTGGACTGTCTTCGACAGCTTGATGAAAGGTGGTATCAGGGGCGATGATCCAGTCGCAAGGACAATGTTCTTCCCTTCCAGGACATTGTCACCGACCTGGACCTTGTCAGCTGATATGAGCTTTCCTTCCCCCCTGACAAGCTCGATCCCATTCTGCGAAAGCAGGCTCTCAATGCCTTTCCTGGATGTCGAGACCACACGATCACGATGCTGCATGATCTTCTGGAAGTTCACCTTCAGTTCAGAGATCTCGATGCCAAGTCTTGCCGCCTTCTTCACAGTGTCGACGACCTTGGCTGCTGTTATCATCGCCTTTGTAGGGATGCATCCCCAGTTGGTGCATATCCCCCCTGTCAGATCCTTCTCGATGACAACAGCCTTGCCCCCCAGCTGCGCCACCCTTATCGCGCAAGTGTAGCCAGCTGGCCCGCTCCCAATGACAATAGCATCGTATATCATAGACGCAACACAAATATGTGAGATTAATAAAATCTATGATTATGGAAATCTGGCTGCCATCATGGATGCAGCGGAAAAACTGCAGTCTACAGGAGAACCCTGTGGGTCCAATAATCCAATAGATTTTTATTCTGTGCATCATTCACCGCCCAGAGGGGGAATGGGCACGCGCACACCACTTTTTGAGGAACATCTGAAACTAAAAGCTATTGTCGTAGATTTCGCTGGCTGGTACATTACACCAATGTGATCGAGGAGCATACTGCTACACGTAAGAGTGCTGGACTCTTCGACATCTGCCATATGGGCGAGCTTGACATCAGGGGGAAAGACAGCCTTAAGCTGCTGCAGAAGGCAATGACCAACGACATGTCAAAGCTTGTCGACGGCAAGGCGATGTACAGCACGATGTGCAACATGAACGGAGGGACTGTCGACGACTGCTTCATCTACAGGTTCTCGGATGACAGGTACATGGTCGTGACAAACGCCTCGAATACTGACAAAGACCTTTCCTGGCTGCAATCCCTCGCAGCCGGAATCGATGTCCAGATCACTGACATGTCTGCTCGCATGGGAAAGATAGACCTCCAGGGACCACTTTCAGAGAAGATACTAAGTGCTGTATGCGATTCTGATGTGTCTGTCCTCAAGAGATTCCACTTCGCCGGAGCAGAGGTCTGCGGGAAGAAGGCGATCATCTCAAGGACAGGATATACAGGAGAGGACGGATTTGAGATTTATACCGCATCAGAGGATGCGCCACATGTATGGACTACGCTTCTTGAGACAGGGAGGGAGGATGGACTCCTTCCTTGCGGGCTCGGGGCGAGGGACACACTCAGGACAGAGGCATGCTATTCGCTATATGGGCATGAAATTTCTGATACAATAACGCCGAAGGAAGCTGGACTTTCATGGCAGGTGAAGATGGAGAAGGATTTCATAGGGAAGACCGCTCTCCAGAAGCTGGCCAGGAGAAGGCTGATCTGCTTTGAGATGCTCGATCGTTCAGTCCCCCGCCCAGGCCATCTTGTCAGGATCAGGGAGACTGATGCTGGGCATGTTACTTCCGGGACATTCTCACCTACTTTCAGGAAAGGGATAGGGATGGCGCTTGTCGAGCAGCAGATCGAAAGCGGAGAAGAGATCACGATCATGATAAGGGACAGGGCCTATCAGGCGAAGGTAGTCGACAGGCCTTTCTACAAATTCAATGGAGGGAAAGATGGAAACACCAAAAGACAGGAAGTACTCAAAGGAGCATGAATGGCTGACAGATGATGGCATTATCGGGATAACAGAGCACGCGCAGCATGCGCTCACAGACATAGTGTTTGTCGAGCTCCCCCTGAAGGGCAAGAAGGTCGAGATTGGAAAGCCGTTCTGCGTCATCGAGTCTGTCAAGTCGGTCAGCGACGTGTTCTCACCAGTCGACGGTGAGGTCATAGAGGTGAACGAAGCTTTGTCTGACCATCCTGAGCTGATCAACGAGGATTGCTATGGAAAGGGTTGGATCGCGAAGGTGAGGATCGCAAAAGCTGACGGCTCCCTGATGTCTGCTGAAGAGTATGACAAGCTGACGGGATAAGATGGACTTCATCCCGAACACTGGCAAAGACCAGGCAGCGATGCTTGAGAGGATTGGTGTAAGGTCTGCTGAAGAGCTGTACGAGGTCGAGACTCTCGGAAGGAAGCTCGCTATCCCGGACGGGATGGCTGAGCAGGAACTGAAAGAGACTGTCAAGGGCATCTCTCAGAAGAACAGGGATATGCCAGTGTTCCGGGGTGCTGGATCATACTCGCATTTCATCCCCGCGGTCGTCAGGCATATGACATCGAGGAGCGAGTTCTATACTGCGTATACACCATACCAGCCTGAGATGTCGCAAGGCATCCTCCAGGCGATATACGAATATCAGAGCATGGTCTGCGACCTGACAGGGATGGATGTATCTAATGCTTCTGTCTATGATGGGGCGACTGCATGCGCTGAGGCGATGGCCATGGCTGTCGCGCATAGCAGAGGGAAGAACAAGGTGCTTGTCTCAAAGGCGGTGAGTCCTTTCTACAGGATGGTGCTACGGACATATGCTGAAGCAGGTGACATAAAGCTCATCGAGATAAGCTGTCCGGCTGGGAGGACGCCGGATCTCAACATAGATGAAAAGACTGCTGCAGTCATCGTGCAGAGCCCGAACTTCTTCGGGATAGTCGAGGATGTGAAGAATATCTCCGCACAGGCGCATGAGAGAGGCACGCTTCTCATCCAGGCGATATCAGATGCGACGTCGCTTGGCTTGTTCAAGTCACCTGGGGAGATGAGTGCAGATATCGTGGCTGCTGAAGGCCAGGCCTTCGGGATACCCCAGAGCTTCGGAGGGCCGTATCTGGGGATGATGGCATGCAGGAAGGAGCTGACAAGGATGCTTCCGGGAAGGATTGTCGGGAAGACTGTCGACTCTGAAGGGAAGAAGGGTTTTGTCCTCACACTCCAGGCAAGGGAACAGCATATCAGGAGGGAGAAGGCGTTATCGAACATATGCTCGAATGAGGCGCTATGCATGCTGTCTGCTGCTGTGTACCTCGCCAGCGCTGGGAAGAATATCAGGAATGTCGCAAAGGAGAGCGCACGGAGAGCGCACCTGCTGAAATCGAAGCTTCTTGGACTGAAGATGTTCGAGGAGGTCTTCAAAGATCATTTCTATCATGAGTTTGTCATCAGATGCGATGATGCGGGGCTTGTCAATAGAAAGCTGCTAGCACATGGGTTTGTGGGCGGACTTGAGCTTGAGGAATATTATTCAGATATGAAGGGTTGCCTATTATTCTGCGCGACTGAGAGCACGAAGCTCGAGGATATCGACAGGCTTGCTAAGCTACTGGAGGGGATGTGAGATGCTCCTGAAAGAATTGTCGCATGAGGGAAGGTCAGCTGTGGAGATAGCAGAGACCTGGATGGAGCTTGATTATCCTGCGGGGCTTTTGCGTGAGAACCTGCCGCTGCCTGAGCTATCTGAAGTTGATGTCGTGCGCCATTACACAAACCTGTCAAGGAAGAATTTCGGAGTGGACAATGGGTTCTATCCTCTTGGTTCATGCACCATGAAGTATAATCCGAAGATAAACGAGGACCTTGCTGCTCTTGAAGGTTTCACGTCCAGCCATCCTCTCTCCCCTGAGGATGCGGTTCAGGGGAACATGCAGGTCCTCTTTGAGATGGACAAGATGCTCTCTGAGATAACAGGGATGCATTCGATGTCACTCCAGCCAGCTGCAGGCGCGCATGGAGAGCTCGCGTGCGTGATGATGATGAAGGCGCACTTCATCTCAAAGGATGAGAACAGGAGGATCATCCTCATACCTGACAGCGCGCATGGGACGAATCCAGCGAGCGCTGCCCACTGCGGTTTTGTATGCCAGGAAGTGAAGTCTGACAGCAGAGGGAATGTGGATCTTGAGCATCTCAGATCTGTACTGACTGCAGATGTCGCAGGGATGATGCTTACTTTCCCTAATACCCTTGGACTATTTGATACTAATATCACAGAGATAGCAAGGATGCTGCATGAGAACGGGTCGCTCCTGTATATCGACGGGGCGAACATGAATGCCATGCTTGGGATGGTAAGGCCTGGCGACCTTGGCGCTGACCTCATACAATTGAATCTGCACAAGTCATTCTCGACTCCGCATGGATGCGGCGGTCCAGGCTCTGGGCCTATCGGGGCCTCTCCTGAGCTTGCCCCACTCCTTCCAGGCCCGCATGTCGCATGGAGGGAGGGACGATATGTGTGGGTTACTGATGAGAGATCCATCGGGAAGGTGCATTCATATTTCGGGAATTTCGGAGTGATCGTGAAAGCTTATTCATACATAAGGTCTGTTGGAGCAGAAGGGCTGAGGAAGGCTGCTCTTGGAGCAGTCATCAACGCTAACTACATGCGGGTCCTCCTCAAGGATTTCAGGCTGCCTTATGACAGGAGATGCGCGCATGAGTTTGTGATCTCAGATGAAGGCATGCCTAATGGTGTGACTACAGCGCAGATTGCGAAGAGGCTACTGGATTATGGCTATCATTCTCCGACTATCTACTTCCCCCTGATAGTCCATGGCGCGATGATGATCGAGCCGACTGAGACTGAGAGCAAGGAGACGATGGACGGATTCATCGAGACCATGCGAAGGATCAGGATGGAGGCAGAGCTCACACCTGAAGCAGTGAAGAACGCGCCGCACACGCTTCCTGTCAAGCTCCTGGATGGAGTGAAGGCAGCGAGGGAACCTGATTTAAGGTGGTGAACCTTTTGGTTTAATCATGTTCTACTGAAGATATATATAGCAATATTGTCATTCTGGAATAGATACATGCTTCAAACCCGGATCCTTGTTGCTGGACAGACTTCTGATGGAGCCAATACTCTGGGGAATATCATTGCCACAGCTTTTGCAGATTATATGGATGTGAAAAGAACAAGCCAGTATCCTTCTGAGCAAGGAGCAGGACTGGTGGAAGAGTATATGACAATCTCCCCTTCCAGTGCTTTCCATGACCCATCTTCCCTGGATTGCATCGTCGCTCTTGATAGGGGGGCTGTAGAGAAAGGGCTTCCAAGGCTTGAGAGGAACGGTATCATAGTATATGATGCATCAATAGATATGCATGAATTCGAACAACTTACACAGGGAAAAGAATATACCCTGATCCCTGTGGACCGAACATCGATTACCCGTAAGCTAGATACACCACGAGCCAGAAACATGGCAATGCTTGGAGCAGTTGAGCGGACATTCGGGCTGGAGAAGGGATTCTTCTCAGGATATGTGAGGAATGCTTTCAGCACCAAGAGTCCAACAGTTATCGAAAAGAATGTTGCTGCCCTTGATCTTGGTTATTGCTCAGTATCACATACTATGCAGATCACGCTTGATCAGAAAAAAGAAGGAGTGATATTCTCGACTGGTTCGAAAGTCCTTGCGATGTCTGCATTGGATAGCGGCAATGACTGCTCATCTGGTTATCCCATCACACCTGCGACAAAGCTGATGGAGGCGATGCAGGCAGGGATAGTTAAAAAACGACAATCTATGTTACAGGCAGATCCTACAACTCCTTCTCATATGCTTCCTATTTGGCTCCCGGCGAATCATGAGGAATCTGTATTTGGAACTACGCTAGGGATGGCGCTGGCAGGAAGACGTGTCTTCTGCTGTTCAGCTGAAGAAGGACTTGCCAAAGGATTCCAGTCCGCACTCGCTCCTTCGCTCATATATCAGGTACCTTTCCCTCTCGCTGTCATGATGAGGATGGGACCTGGTACTGGAAGGCCTACTATGACAAGCCAGGGAGGCTATGCATTCATTCAGAACCTTGCCCACGGCGACATCAACTACCCAGTGATCGCATCTTCTGGTCATCTTGATCTCGCATATCTCCAGATGAGACACCTTATCAATTTGACAGAAGCATACCACATGGGAGGAGTCTTTGTAGGTGATGCATATCTCGACTCTTTCCAATCATCTCTCACAATCCCGCAAGGCTTGCCTCTCTTCGAGAGAGAATACTCCACTGCTGCAGGTCTTGTGAAACCCCATATGTTCACAAGCACCGGAGTGTCACCTCTGCCACACTATAGAGACTCAGTCGCTTCTGTAGATTCGCTTCTCGCGACCAATGTCTTTGGTCAGCCTGACAATGATCCTGTGACATTGACTGCCCTCTACAGGTCCAGGATGCTGAAGCTCCTCGAAGACAGGAAGGGAGTTGGACCCTATCTGATGAGAGCTACAGGAGAGGAAAGACCTGAGATAGCACTGATCGGATGGGGGACCATGGATCTTGTCAATGACCAGGCTGTCCTGCAAGGTCTGGACAATGGTGCCAGCATGGGTAGTCTCGATCTATATACTATCAAACCTTTTCCTCAAAGAGCAGTCGTGAACTATCTGGCAGGAGTGGGACACAAGGTTGTGGTTGTCGAGATGAGCATGGGACAATTCTCTCAGGATATCCAACTGTGTGTCCAGCAGGCAAATAACCAACGACTGAGAGAAGGAAAGCCAGAACTTGATTTCCAGGTAATCCCATACTTCATCGGGAACAGACCTACACCTCAGGATATCTATTCGCAGGTGATCTAAGATAACATACCGAGGATTACAGATTCTTGGACCACAGGCTGGACCAATACAAATAGTAACTTTTCCAGGATACGAGACCCTTGATCAGATCATGGAGATCCCAGCAGTCCAGCATGCTAATCAGATGTCTGCTGCTGATTCACCAACAAAAGAGACTTTGTGTGGTGGCTGCGGACACAAGATCGTGTGGTCATCTCTCTGTGATACTATAGCTATGACAAATGGAGGCTTACTGCAAAGAGCAAATGACAGCCTTGCTGCAAGATTTCCAGGTGCTCAGCCTTATCAGACTGAAGCTACAGGAGACATGAATTACAGGGCAGGAGTGACGGGAATCGGCTGTGGACAGAGAGAGAGGTTCAGCAATTATCTCCTCAAATTATTCTCTAATGGAGGACCAAAGACTCTCAAAGTCACAAGGTATACAAACCAGGAAGATCCAGCTGATTTTCTGTATCGCACTTCTGATCCAAAGGACCTTAGGGTGCATCTTAGGAATTTCACCCATGGTGGAGAGTTTGCTGTCGCCAGAGGTATCAGGGAAGCCATGCCTGAAGGATCAAAAGTATATGTTGTCACTGGAGATGGTGATGCCTCCATTGGTTTGGGGGAGTTGGAGCAGTGCGCAAGGAGAGGAGATCGTCTGGTTATTGTCGTCCAGAACAATTTCAATTATGGGATGACTGGTGGACAACCCTCCCCATTCACACCACCTGGACAGCAATTGCCGATGAGGCATGATGGTACAAGCTTCAACATGGAAGACATATGCAGGAAACTTTCTGGAGAACCAGGTGTCACATACATCGGACGAACCTGGATCGGTTCAAAGGGGCCAACTAATAGAGACAAGAAGAACACCGAGCTAGGAGATATGCTTGCAGAAGCCTCGCTTGCGAGTGAGCATGGGCTTGCAGTCGTCGAAGTTCTGGACATATGCACAAGAGAGTTCGCAGCTCATGTAAATGCTCTGAATTTCCTGTCCTATTTCACAGGTAGAGAGTTGACCATGGATGATATTGCGGATCTACCTGCAAATCCAATGCAGAAGATGGAATACCTTCTGGAGAGGGTAGTGACAAGGACAAAAGAGGCAAAAAAGCTACCAGTCGGAGTCCTAGTAGATAGAAGAAATAAAGGTGCGTCCTTACCATAGGATTTTTATTCAGTCCTTGATTCTCGAACCCCATGCAACGTCTTCCTCCCTGGCTACGCCAGAAGTTCCCTGATTCGAAGAATTACAGCCGTGTCAGGAATATCATCCAGAAGGGATGCTTGCATACGATCTGCGAGGAGGCATCATGCCCTAACAGGGGGGAATGCTGGGACTCAGGGACTGCGACTTTCCTGCTTCTTGGGGACACATGCACAAGGAACTGCTCATACTGCAATGTCAAGCATGGGCAGCCGCAGGCTCCTGATCCTGGGGAGCCTGAGAGGATAGCATCTGCGGTGGCAGAGCTTGGACTCAAGTATGCGGTCCTAACCTCTGTTACGAGGGATGACCTGGATGATGGGGGAGCCAGCCACTTCGCAAGAACCATCCAAGCCATCAGAGAGAGGATGCCTGAGACTGATATCGAGGTGCTCATCCCTGACTTCATAGATCATCTTGATAGCGTGACCCAGGCGAAGCCGACTGTCCTCAACCACAATATCGAGGTCGCGGCCAGGCTGTTTGCGACTGTACGGCCGCAGGGAGATTATCAGAGGAGCCTTGCTCTCCTCCGCAAGGCGAAGGAAGGAGGGATGGTGACTAAGTCAGGCTTCATGCTCGGACTAGGGGAGACTGATGAAGATATCATGCAGACACTCAGAGACCTCAGGGAGAATGGTGTGGATATCGTGACGATAGGACAGTATCTAAGACCCTCTGCATCACATCCGGAGGTAGCGCGGTATTATACGCCGGAAGAGTTCGAGGCCATCGGCAAGGCAGCGACGGGATTCCTGCATGTCGACTGTGCGCCGTTCGTCAGGAGCAGCTATCATGCGAAGAGAAAATTTTAAATAAGCGATTCCTAGAAAGAAAGGCCAATGGTCCTCTACGAAGTCCAGATGCATGGGCTTGAGATCAATAAGAATGTGATGGCAGAGATCAGGCTTTCGATAAAGGACAGCCTAAGCCTCATCGTCATCGAGAGCGGAGAATTCTATCTTGAGTTGATCGTGCCTGACCTGGTAGAGATAGATGAGCTGAAGAGCTTCTTCTCCGGCCAGAAGAAGAAGAGCATAGCACTCTGCCACCTGAAGAGGCAGGAGAAGACATACAGAGGGAAGCGGAAGCTCCTCTGGAAGGATGAAAAGGTGATGATGTCTCAGGGAGGGATACGCCTTGAGTTCGACAAGGATGGTGCTACAAAGATCCTCGCAGTCCTTGAGCTGATCAAAGATGCATACAGCAAGGGCTAAAAAGGGAGCAATAGATTTATATAAGATTCCAGTTTCTCGTGAATGATTCGCGTCGGTAGTCTAGTGGTAGGATAGGTCCCTGCCACGGACCTGACCCGGGTTCGAAAGAGACCAAATCTCACGAAAGTCCCGGCCGACGCACTTATATTCCTTCTATACCAAAGCGGAAGCAATTATATATCCTGCATCACGCATCTTGCCTTATGGTACTTGGAACAATCGCTCTTGTCGTAGTCGCCTTTGGGGCGATCATCATATCTGCTCTTCCCCTATATCTCGCTGTCAAGGCACTGGGAGGGAAGACAAGCATCCTGAAGACGTTCCTGATCAACATCATCGGCGGGCTTGCTGTCTCGCTTGTGAACTATTTCTTCGAGACCTGGGGAGGAATACTAGCATTCATAGTGCTGCTGTTCATCTACATGTGGGCTTTCAAGCTTGGCCCGATCAGGGCGTTCTTCGCATGGCTCTTACAGTTCGTGATAGTCGCAGTCCTATATATCATAGGAGGAATCATAGTAGGAGCATCTGTCCTCAATGCGTTATTCTAGAAACAAGGAAAAAGAAAAAATCTATCGCCTTCTGGCGACGAAGATCCCTGCTACTGCAAGGATGCCGACAGCTGCAAAGACGCCGAACTCAGGAACATCGCCTGATGGTGCCTGCGCTCCGCAGACATACCAACTCTCCCACATATCACCGTTAGGCAGACTTGTGACATATCCGCTCACTGCATCTGAATAGTCGCAGTGTGTGTAGAAAGAATCGAAATATGACGCAGCGCACAGGAAGCCTTCTTCAGTCTGGAAATCTTCTGGAGCTGGCCTGTTAGCCCACTCATCTTCTGTAGCGTATCTCCAGCCGGGGACAGCATTTGGTGACACCGAGCCGCAGCCGCCTGAACATGGTGATGCCCAGGCCCATCTGAGACCTGCATGGTAGACAGAAGGCACATCCCCGCATCCGTCTGATTGCAGAGCCATGACACTTGCCTTCATAGGCATTATTGGTGCTTCTTTCGCAGGAACTACCTGTGTAGACTGAGCTGCTGCTGTCGCGATGAACAGCAGAGCTATAAGCATAAATGCTTTTTTCATTGCCGATACCCCCAAATTCATTTTCAGGAACTCTGAGTATTATATAAATCTTGTTAAAGTATAAAAAGTGGCCAGAGCAAAGATTAATAACACATTTCGCATGAGCTTCAGCCATGGAACTGCTTTTCATCCTTGCGCTCATGCTCTTCCTCTATATCGGCTATCTCATAGGCTGGAAAGGAGGAGAGCTGGCGAGCGATGCGAGATGGAAGGAAAGGTTGCCCAGGTTGACGCAAGACAGCCTCGGGAGGTCGAGGTCTGTCCTCAAGGGGCAGCTATCAGAGCAGCTTGCCCCATTCCTCCCTGGATTCCCATATGATCCTTCTGACGCCAGGTTCATCGGAAAGCCTGTGGATCTGATAGTGTTCAAGGGACTTTCGCAGGGAGAAGTGGACGAGATCGCTTTCATAGAGATAAAGTCAGGGGACAGCAACCTGACAAAGACTGAGAAGCAGATAGGCGAGGCTGTCTCCAAAGGAAAGGTCAGATTCGTCGAGCACAGGCTCTAGAATGCATGGCCATCAGGTATATGCGAATACTTCGAGAAGACTGCTATCCTTCCCTGGTCTTCAGGAGTGAGGACTGCCTCCATGAACCTTCGTTCTCCCATCCTGCCTTCTGACATGTATAGCTGAGGGATGAACATCCTGCCATTGAGTAGCGGCTCTATCTCGGTCCTATCCCATGCTGCCTGCACAAGAAGATGCCCTCCTGGAAGCTCTGCGATCCTGTAGGAAGGATGGTCGGAGAACCTCGCTGGATCGATCACTGCTCCCCTGCCTACATAGACATCCTTATCAAGAATAGAGTTGCGAACCAAGGCATCTTCCTGGATATCTCCCCGGTTGAAGATGCCGCTATCCCGGATCTCTGCCTTCTCCCTAACTTGGACCCCATAGCCAAGCACGCTGCCATCGACAGTTCCGCTGATTATCGTCCCATTGTTGGCGATAGTCCCTCCGCTGATCACCCCATAAGGCCTCGCTACCTTGACCCCCTGGCCAAGGTGAGTGTCGATCACTGTCCTCATAAGCTTCCCTGCCTCAGAGTAGATATTGAGTGCGGGAAGTGAGCTTGTGAGCATCATCAATGTGTCGTAATACTGCCTGAGCGTCCCCACGTCAGCCCAATATCCCTCATGCTCGAATGCCTTTATCCTGAATGGTCCTCCGATGAGAGGGACCACCATGTCGCAAGATTGATCATTCCTCGCCTTCTCTGACCCAGGCATGAGATTCCTGAAAGCATGGTCTAGCGCATCATTCTTCCAGATGTTGTTGTTCTCATTGATCAGGGCAAAGCCAGGCTCGCCCGGTATCGGACGGGGATCAGCAGGTTTCTCTTCGAATCCTATAACATTCCAGTCCTTGTCTACCTCGATCACACCGAATCTCGATGCTTCTTCGGTAGGGACCTTCCTGACTGTCAGGGTGAGGTCTGACTTCTGCGCTTCATGATAAGCAATGAGCTGAGAGAAATCAATGTCTGTGATCAAGTCAGCGCTCACCACGACCAGGTTCCTGAAGCCCTCCTTCTCTGATTGCTTTCCATACCAGTAGATATACATCGCATCGCCGCTGCCTCTGTTGAAATGTGGAAATGCGACATTGTACATGCTTGTGCTCCGTATCCCTTCGTCAAGACCCATCGCCCTATCCCATCTTGTGAGATGATCTGTCAATGATTTAAAGTACAGATCTGTGATCACGTCGATGCTCCGGACGCCGCTTGCCACCAGCCTGCTGAGTATGCCGTCGATTATCCTCAAGCCTGCGAATGGGGTCGCAGGCTTGGCACGCTCTTTTGTGAGGTTGTAAAGCCTCTCTCCTCTTCCACCTGCCAGGACCAATGCCCTGTCTTCAAGATCCATAATCAGAAATTGGAAAAGCAATATTTCAAAAATATTTCAATTATATTTCAGAGAAAAATGGCACCAAACACATATACTATATCAGTTCGATAGCCAATCTTGCTGCTAGTGATACAGTGAGTCCATCGGGATCCCTGATCGGATTCACCTCGACGATATCAGCCATCTGGAGATTCTTTAGGAGCCTGAGCCTCTGGATGAAGTAGATTAGTTCTCTTGAAGTGAGGCCGCCTGGTTCGCAGTAGCCTGTACCTGGCGCGAATGCCGGGTCTGCAGCATCGATATCGACCGAAAGATAGAAGGAGGGGAATAGCCTCGCTGCTGCCATCACAGCATCGCAGACCTCTGCCGCTCCATCCTGGCTTATCTCCCTCATGGAGAAGACCTTGATCTTGTTCTTCCTTATGTAGTCATGCTCCAGGGCATGCATGCTCCGTAGAGCGACAAAAAGCAGGTTCTCTTTCTTCAGATGGCCTTCTTCGATGAGGACCCTGACAAAGTCCTCGTGGGTCGGAGGAGAGAAATCATCCTGGCAGTCTGGATGCGCATCGAATATCACAAGGCCTGCGCCTGGATGTTTCTTCGAGAAAGCCTTGAATGCCGAGTATGTTATCGAATGATCACCGCCGAGGAGAAGGAGAGGCGCATCAGCTTTGCTGACAGCTGCCTCGATGGCATCATTTGTAGTCTGGATATCCTGCTGATCCACAGCCACTTCTGAACAATCCAGGACAGGGAGAAGTCCTGTCTCCTTCAGATGGAAGGACTTCATCCTCTCTGCTATGGCATCAGGGGCCTGCTCCTGCCCCTCCTTCTTCCCAAGGGCGCCGCAGGATGACGGGATCTTAAGGATCCTCATTTTCTCACCCTCATTTTATGTAGAAGTCGATCACTAGGATCACGATCACAAGCATGAGGATGACATTGAGGAGGCCTAGCCAGAGGAGCTTCCTGTTGTGGGAATAGATGTCATGCAGCCTCTCGAGGAGATCTGTCTTCGTGATGTAGCCGACAAGCTTCTTGTCCTCCATCACAGGAAGCTTCGAGATCCTCTTCTTGTCCATGATCATGACTGCCTTGTCGATGGTCAGATCAGGCGAAACTGTCTGGAGCTCAGGGGTCATTATCTCAGATATCCTGACCTTCTTAGGATCCTTCCTCTTCAGGAAGACCTTCTTGAGGAGATCGCCCTCTGAGACTATGCCCACAGGGACATCCTTCTCATTGACTATGACTACTCCGCTTATCGAGAAGTTCGAGATCGTCTGCAGGAACGACTGCGCATAATCATCATCATGGAGGATCTTGATATCCTTCTTCATGATGTCCCGGATCCGGATCTTCGGCGACAATTCCACCATATTATGGATTATGGCCTTCTCCAGCCTTGTCTTGTCCTTCATCCCATTATGTCTATCCTGAGAAGTATTTAATGCTTTCTGTGGCATAATCAGTAGAGGTGGAATAGATCCAGCAGGCTATTCAATGCTGTCATAACATGCACGAGAAGGAAGATATTGACAAATCCATCCAGTATCGCATGGCCCACGTTCTTCCCGAGGTTAGGATTCACGACCTGCATGATAGGGATGCTCAGGATGCTCTTGATGAACATCGTCGCTATGAAGACCCATCCGAAATCATTGTAGCCAAGCGACCTTATCAGCTGTCCGATAGCTCCGCCTAGGCAAGCGAGGGCGATGACAGTTATCGAGATGAGGTTAAGCTTCCCGTTCTTGACAAACCCTACAGTCATGAATATCACGCAGAATAATGCTCCGACCTTCCAGTCATACCTGAAGGCGAGGAGGACTGCTGTGGCGCTGATTGTCTCAAGGTTCAGGTTGGGCAGATAGTTCGTGATCCTAAGAGACCAGATGCCAAGGTTTCCGAGAGTCACGAAGAGGATGATCCTGACAAGGTACTCATTGAATATTATCGAGACTATCAGGCCCAGAAGGATGATCTTGAGATTGTCCTTCAGGAGCTTGCCGACTTCAATCTTCTTCTTTGGCTGCATCTAGAGCGTTCTCCCGGGAGCACAGAAAGACTGGATAGGACATCCATCACTTATCTTGTGAAAACTTGTGCTGTTTAAAAGATTTGTTGTTGCCTGATTTTCAATAGCGCAAATGTATATAAATCAGGATCGCTGGATACAAAGGGATGGAGATCATACTTTTCATGCTGCCTCTATTGACCCTGCTTTCGCATGTGTTCCTCCTATTCTATGTCCCAATATATCTTTGGAAAGGCAGCAGAGGACTCAAGAAGGCATACATCTATGTTGCGCTTGCTGTCGCGCTCACAGCGACACTTGGGAGCCTGTTCTTCTCGGAGGTCATGAGATATGAGCCATGCGAACTATGCTGGTACCAGAGGATATTCATGTATCCCCAGCCGATCCTCATCGGCATGTCCATCCTGTTGGGAGACAGGAAGATCGCACGCTACATCGTGCCCCTGTCGCTGATCGGAGGTTCGATCAGCGTCTTCCACTATTACCTGCAGCGGTTCCCTTCCTCGTATGCTTGCGGGCCTGGCGAAGTGAGCTGCGCAGTCACATATTCGTTCGATTATGGGTATATCACAATCCCGATGATGGCTCTCACCGCATTCGCGATGACCGGATTCTTCACCTGGGCTAGTGGTAGATCTTCGGATGGTGGTAGTAGAAAGTGAGATCATCGGTGAAGAGGGTCCTTGAATCTTTCAGGTTCTTCTTGTCCTCGTGTATCATGGAGTTCGCCATATCGAGGAAGAATGGCTGGCTCCTTGCCCAATAGCCGACGATAGCGATCTTCCTCTTCCTGTCTATCAGGCTGACAGTCCCGCTGGTATGGCCAGGTGTGTGGATGATATCGAAACCTGTGCCCTCGAGCCTCCCTTCCTCCAGAGGCTTCCCCAGCTTCCAGCTCCTGTTGCCTGCTTTCTCCAACACCAGACGCAGGCTTGATGGAGCGAACATGAAGCGCTTGTCCTCGATGTCATTATGATGCAGCCTGATAGGAGGGAGGATACCGAACACATCGTGCGCCTTCTTCTGCAGATGAGGAGCGTTCTGGCTGTGGTCGAAATGATAGTGAGAGAGGATGATATCTGTAATAGGCTTCTTCGGAAAGAGATCCCTCACTGCGTCAATGATCGGGGAGCTGTTGTCAGGCCTTGCTATTCTGATCCCCAGGAAGTACTCGAGCGGGTCTATGGCAGGGCCTGCATCAAAGACATGGACACCCTTCCTCCATGGGATCAGATAAGAGAACACCCCGAACTCCGGATACTTCTTGAAAGGCAGGTCGAAATGCAGCAGCACTCGCGCAAGCAGGATCTTCCCTTCTTCAACAAGGAGGACTTGCGGATTAGTTTTATATCCCTTCATGGATTCCAGGAAGTCATGAGGTTGTTTTATATAAAGACCTATGGTTGCAGCTTGAATCAGGCTGACAGCGAGGTCATGGCAGGCTATCTTCTCGCATCCGGGAAGTATCGCGCAGGAGCTGTCAAGGATGCTGATGTTGTCATCGTGAATTCCTGCACTGTCAAGAACAGGTCTGAAGCAAGTTTCATGAAGGATATCTGCATGATAGGAAAGCCTCTTGTCCTAGCCGGCTGCGTGCCTGAAGCAGACAAGGAGAGATTCGCAGACCACACAGTCATCGGCACAGAAGCGCTGCATATGATTGTCCAGGCTTGCGATTCAGCTATCTCTGGCGAAAGCAAGAGATTCATATCTGAGGGGAGGGCTGAGAGGCTTGGGATACCGAAAGCCAGGAGGAATCCTGCAGTGGAGATAATCCCTGTGAGCGAGGGTTGCCTTGGCAATTGCACATATTGCAAAGTGAAGCAGGCGAGAGGGGAGCTTGACTCGTACCAACCTGATGCGATCAAGATGCAGGCGATAAGCGCTGTATCTTCTGGTGCGAAGGAGATATGGTTGACAAGCCAGGACATGGGCTGCTATGGCATGGATATCGGATCAAGCCTTCCTGAACTGATCCAAGATGTTTCTTCCGTCGAGGGAGACTTCATGATAAGAGTGGGGATGTGCAATCCCAACTTCGCCCTACCGTTGCTTCCTTCCCTCCTGGAAGCATTCAAGAGCAAGAAGGTGTTCAAGTACGTGCATCTGCCTGTGCAGGCCGGAAGCGACAGAGTACTTCAGAAGATGGGGAGGAAGTATTCGAAAGCGGACTTCTTCACTGTTGTCGATGCGGCAAGGAGCGAGTTCCCTGATATCACAATCGCTTCAGATGTCATCTGCGGCTTCCCAGGGGAGACCGACGAGGAGTTCCAGGAGACGATGGCGCTTGTCAGGCAGCTGCAGCCTGATGTGCTCAACATCTCCAGATTCTGGCCGCGGCCTGGGACTGCCGCAGCCATGATGGAGCAGCTTTCTGGCAGAGTGACGAACAGCAGGTCAAGAGAGCTGACTGAGCTGTTCAGAGCGATATCTGCAGCAAGGAACAGGAGATGGATAGGCTGGGAGGGAGAAATCATAATCGACCAGCCAGGAAAAGGGAGGATGATGGGAAGGAACTTCGCCTACAAGCCTGTCGTGGTCCAGGGAAGACACAATCTGGGTGAGAGACTGAGAGTCAGGATCACAGATGCAGGGACATTCGACCTGAAAGGAGAGTCAGTCGAAAATACTACTGGTTTTCGATGAAATCTGCCCATAAACTTATATAGACGAGCAAAACCCTCGTATCATGGAATTCACAGAACTCAATCTGATCGATCAGCTCATCAAGGCTCTCAAGCAAGAAGGCTATTCAAATCCTACCCCTATCCAGGAACAGGCGATACCTGTACTTATGCAGGGAAGGGACTTGATGGGCATCGCACAAACAGGCACTGGAAAGACTGCTGCTTTCCTCCTCCCTATGCTCCAGCATCTTACTGAGAAGAACAAGATCCCACCCACGATGTCTCCCCGTGCGCTGATACTTGCTCCGACAAGGGAGCTTGCTGCGCAGATCGGGGCGAGCTGCAAGGCATATGGCAGGTTCCTCCATATAACGCACACAGTCATCTTCGGTGGAGTCGGGCAGGTGCCACAGGTAAAGGCACTGCAGCGTGGCGTGGATATACTTGTCGCCACCCCTGGAAGGCTCCTGGACCTGATGGAGCAGGGGTTCATCAAGCTTGATCATGTCGAGTTCTTCGTCCTTGACGAAGCAGACAGGATGCTTGACATGGGATTCATCCATGATGTCAAGAGGATCGTCACAAAGCTTCCTGAGAAGAGGCAGACACTCTGCTTCTCAGCGACCATGTCAAAGGATGTGGAACAGCTGGCGAGGACGATGCTTCATGATCCTGCACATGTCGCTGTCACCCCTCAGGCCACGACAGTCGAGAAGACCCAGCAGAGAGTCCTCTTCGTCGACCAGGAGAACAAGGATGAGCTGCTGACAGACATACTGAGGCAGGAAGGCCTCCAGAGAGTGCTTGTCTTCACAAGGACCAAGCATAGGGCGAACAAGGTCACCAAGCATCTCAACAACAAGAAGATAGATGCGAGCGCCATCCATGGGAACAAGAGCCAGGCGCAGAGGACCCTCGCGCTCAAGGAGTTCCAGAAAGGCATCGTGAGAGTGCTTGTCGCCACAGATATCGCTGCCAGAGGCATAGATGTGGAAGGCATCAGCCACGTCATAAACTATGATCTGCCGAATGAGCCAGAGAGCTATGTCCACAGGATCGGCAGGACCGCAAGGGCAGGTGCTGAGGGGACAGCATACAGCTTCTGCGCTTCTGATGAGCGCGGATACCTCGATGATATCGAGAAGCTGATCAGGCAGAAGATACCTATCCTCGACCATCCTCGCCACAGCGACCGTGCCATGAATTCAAGAGGCGCAGAATCCAGGAGTGCGCATGTGCAGAGACCAAGAGGCCAGGGCGGCTTCAGGAGAGGCGGATCTGGCAGAGGCCATGGTGAAAGAAGCGGTGGAAGGAGCCAGGGCGGTAGAAGTGGCCAGAGAAGCGGTCCTCGTGGCAGCGGTGGTCCTCGTGGACCAAGGACCGCGAGGAGCGGCTCTGGCAAGAAATTCTCAAGGCGAAAGTAAGTTTCCTTGTTTTTGTCATATCTTATTCTTGATACATCTCTCTCTCATCAGTGGTCAGACAAAAGCTAGTCTCAGAGGCTCCCGTATCACACAGCTTGTGTAGTGATGGGAGTTAAGGAAAGAGTCTTTCGTCTTTCTGTCCTGAAAATCTCCTTTCAAAAAAAGAGATCTGGAAAAACAATTTACGTCGATTAATTCCGATCACTGTTTCTGTCGCGTGATATCGGAAGCCTTAGTGATTACTTAGGAAGATCAGTACCACGAGAGAATCGAGTGACACCAAGACTTCGTCTTGGCTACCCTGGAGGGTGCCAGGACGCAAGTCCTGAGCACCTTGGCGATTCTTATCTGAGACTCATCATCCTCCCAAGTTTTTTATATCCGATAGTCAATACTTGGGTGATGGCTAGCTATAAGGGGAATATATGGAAGGCGAATCTCCTCACGCTCTTCATAGGCATGTTCCTGTTCTCGTCTGTGCTTGTGCCGTTCTTCACAGAGTGGGGAGGGATCACGCTTGCGCAGGTCTTGTTCCTCCAGTCGTGGTTCATGCTGTGGATATTCATACTTGAGATACCGACAGGGACTATCGCTGACAGATGGGGGAGGAAGACGTCTATAGTGCTCTCGTGCGCTGTCGGGATCGCTGCAGTCCTCGTGTATTCATCGTATCCATCTTTCTGGGTATTCCTCTTTGGAGAGTTCCTGTTCGCGCTGCATGTGTCGCTACTATCTGGCGCAGGGGAGGCGCTAGTCTATGATTCATTGAAGAAAGCGAAGATGCAGTCTGGGTCCAAAGGCATCTTCGCGAGGATCGAGAGCTTCCATCTCGCAGGCATAATGATAGGGTCGCTCATCGGTGCGCCGATCGCAAGCTTCGGTGTGCAGTATCCTATGATGCTGACTGCCATACCCCTGACTATCGCGCTATTAATCTCGCTCACATTCAAGGAGCCTGCTGTCTCACATAAGAGCGAGAGGAAATACTTCAGCATCATGAAGGAGGGTACGCAGTATTTCTTCAGGAAGAAGGTGCTCATGATCCTTGCTTTTGACATGATATCTATAGCGACAGTGGCATACTTCTGGATATGGCTGTATCAGCCTGCGCTCCTTGGAGCAGGGGTCAACATCGCTATGTTTGGCTTTGTGCATGCGGGGATGGTGCTTTGCCAGATAGCATTCATCAATCTAAACCCTAGGATAGAGAAGATCATCGGGAGCAAGAAGAAGGTGCTTGCAGCGACAGGTGTATTGACAGGGCTGATGTTCCTGATCGGCGCAGCATTCCCAATCGGATATGTGCTTGTGGCCTGCACAGTCCTCGGTGCAGGCTTCGGGCTATCGAGAGGGCCGCTATTCTCAAGCTATCTCAACAAGCACATCCCCTCGCCGAAAAGAGCCACAGTGATCTCGACTGTGTCGATGTTCAGGAGGCTTGTGCTGGTCGTCGTGAATCCTATGATAGGACTGCTGGCTGATCATTCGCTGAGGCTTGCGTTCCTCGTGCTCGGAGGGGCAGCGATAGGACTCACGCTGTTCTCAGGTGTCGAGGAACGGCATCTGCTGGAGTGAGTGATGAAGACTAGCAGATCAAGCGTCCTTGGATCGGGAACATACTTTTCGATAATTAAGCAGACTTTATTATACTAAGTCAATCTAATACCATTCCTCCCACTACATCACTTTTATAAATTCCAGCTTCATAACCTTCGTCATGAACATATCGAACCTGCTTGAGGCTGTCAAAGGGAATGGCATCGAGAGGCTGGCAGAGCTCCTCGAGAACGACCTGAAGAAGCCGTACAAGGAGGCGAAGAAGGAATTCCTCAAGGACTATTTCTCGGACCTTTTGCTGCTGAACCTCGGCAATGTCAGCAGGGTCGCGTCGACAGCGCAGATAAACAGGAGGCATGTGTACAGGCTCCTCGACGAGCTTGAGCTTGATGCAGAGGAATGGAGGAAGATGATCAAGCCTTCATACTATTACAGGGAGACCTTGCAGCAGACTATCGATGAGATGCCTGAGCTTGTTGAACTGTCAGAAGAGATAGAGGATATCTCTGAAGAGCTTTCTATCGCAGAGAGGCTGCCTTTCCATGATGCTCTCGGCGAGTTCGAGAGGCAATATATCGTGGATGCGCTGAAGAAGACGAACTTTGATATCGATGGCGCATCAAGGATCCTTGACATGAGCCAGAGGACCTTGTACAGGAAGATCAGCAAGCTTGGCATCGCAGTGACATGAATTGATCAAGCTTGACAGGTTCACTGCTGAGGAGAGGAGATTCATCAGGAATATTACTATTCCTAAGCTGCAGGAGTTCCTCGACAATCTGGAATATACATACGAGGGGAGGCTTGCACCCATCGAAGTCCTGAGACAGAGGAAAGGGGATTGCATGGAAGGGGCTGCATTTGCCATGGCTGTCCTCCTAAGCCAGGGCAAGGATACATTCATCATCGATCTGCGGGCGCCGGATGATGAGGATCATATTCTCTGTGTCTACAGGGATGGCAAGCATCTGGGATCGCTAGCAAAGAGCAAGTTCATGAATCTCAGAGGGAGGAGCCCAGTCTACAGGAACCTGCGGGAACTTGCTCTCAGCTATTTTGAACATTATTTTAATTACGAGGGGAAACTGACTCTGCGTGAGTATTCTGTCCCGCTTCGGCCCAAGGGAGAAGAATGGCTGTATGATGGCAAGATGATCGCTGATATGGATGCGAAGACTGACAGGATCAGGCATCACCCTGTGATAAGAGAAGTCATGCTGCCTCCTGTGTGCAAGAAGAAATTCTGGAGCGAGATACAGATACTGCCGAAAGGTACTAAGGTGGCGAAACGCTATCAATAGCCTGATCAGATGAAAAGTCCGACAAACATGATCGCGCCTGTGATCAGGGTATAGATGTAGCCGAGGAGGAAGCTCGGGATGAATGGGATGCCTTGCTTGACTGTGACTTTCTTGATATGATGCTTCTTCAGTTGCTCGATCTGGCGTTTCTCGATCCCAAGGTCAGCTGGGCCGCATATCCTCTTGCCGCCTACGACGACGTCATTGACGATCCAGTCTCCCTCTGTCAGCTTCTCGACCGGGATGTCCTCGATCATGCAGACCTGCTCTACTGCTTTAGCCAGCAGATACAGGTATTGGAGCAACAAGGCGAAGAGCAGCAGGCTCAGGAATATCAGCTTCGCGAATGTATCCATGACATAGGAAGGAGTGACGATTATCACGACAAGGAGGAGCGCCACAAGACCAGAGAAGACGTATCTCAATATCTTCTGCTTCCTGTCTGAGGATATCTGGCGGATATGCTTGACAACCTTCTTGTGATGCAAAGCTGCGAGCGCAAGCATCCAGGCAAGCCCGTATATTGCTCCTGCGAAAAGGATGTTCGCATAGAATTTGAGGATGAATGCGTCGAGGTTGAGCGGCAGGCCAAGGCAGGCTCCAAGCGCCATGAGCATCTTCGAATCTCCCCCGCCCCACTGGCCTGAGTAGTACATGATCAGTGATAATATGAATGAGAATGCGAAGCCTATGACACTCTCGAGGATGTATGTCCTGTCCCAATGATAGAGGGAATAGATGAGGTTGACTCCGAATCCTGCAGCTATGAGAGAATAATTCAGCCAGTCTGCGACCTCCCTCTTCCTGAGGTCCATGATAGAGGCGACGATTAGCGCGACCATGCAGAGGATAACAAGGACTGGTAGCATCACAGGGATTATTTCGGGATGTTATTTAAAGGTTGCTAAGACAGGATGGAGGAAAGGAGGCCTGCATATTGGCCAGGACCAATGCCCGGTTTCCCTTTTATCACCGCTGCAGGCCACTGAATGGATAAAAGGGAAATCTTTGCCTTGCATTTTTTGGGAAGATATCGGCTAGAACCAAAAAA
>CAYTWW010000007.1:0-33635 GCA_964441565.1 uncultured Methanosarcinales archaeon
TTTGATCTTAGGCTTTACTAACTATTTCAGCTAACAAAGAGAAGCAAATTCCCGAATAGTCTTAGCAATCTCAAGAGAAAGAGATATTTTTGGATTACTAATGAACTTTGCAGATGACAAAAAGTCTTCTATCAAAATGCAACCCAATATGTTTTTAGAGATATTTTCTTCAAATGCTTCCATAACAATCCCCTTTAACTTGCTCAAATACTCCTCTCCAAATAACTCATCTTTCCTTGAGTATCCTTTAAAAAGTAAGTCATTGAATTGCACTATAAGAATTGGGTTCTGTTGAGAATCAAGCTGATTTTTCTTAATTTTTGCCACAATACTTCTTTTTAGTTGTTTTAGAAGTGCTGTCTCTCTCAGGCTTTGGGCAACAGAGGGATATGAAAAACTACTTGTAACTTCAACAAGTTTTAGTCCAGGTTTTGCATCAGTATATGTAAATCCTTTAAAGGGAGAACCTATCAATTGATGGAGCTTTGTTTTCTTTAGATAATCTACTCCCGAAGGGGTGTGCAACAACTCTAACAGTCTCTCACCTTGTTGATCGTAATACTTGAAAATATCTTTGAATTCAAAAAGGCTTTTTTCTGGGTCTCCAAAATTGAAATTGAAAATACAAAAACCATTACATTTGACAACAATTATTGGCAACAATCGTTTAAAGTAAGAAGTAAGCAGGTTAATTATATAATCCTCGTCCATTGCAGAGTCCTTATTCAATAATTTATCGGTCAGGATGTCAAGCCGTAGAACTTTGTCGCCAGGTAAATCAACAATCATCTTCCTGGCAGCTTGGTTAAAGGCTTTTTCCATTATATTTGCGGGCTTACTTTTACCCAGGGAAGTTAGCTCCAAATTGAATTCTGTTCCTCCTGCACTAAATCTATAGTCATGGTTGCTGTCTTCAAAGTTACTGTAGACAACATCTGATAGCTTTGGATTATTTCTTAACTGAATCAGAAGTTCAAATTCCTTTATTAGTGTATGATTCTGATCCCAATCAAAACTATTCATTTTGGCAATTATGTCCCTTCTTTTAGCTGAAGGATATTCCAAAAGTCCTATCTCAGACAGTAACTTTTCATATTTCTGTAATCTTGCAAGAGAATCATTGTTCGGTGCTTTCAAGAAAGGGTCATATTTTGCAGAAGATGCCAGCAACAAAAAAAAGTTGAAATCGTAGTTCTCAACCTTGAATTCTGGAAAATCCTTTAATATGGAATAGAGAATTGGAAACTTTGAAATTTCTGATTGACCTTTTTTTAAAAATTCTTTCCTATAGGTTTCTCTATCTCCCTCGGAAGCTGTACCACTTATAAACATTGCGTACTAATAATAAAAAAGATTTAATAAATTTTATGAGGCATACTCCTATTTGATATACTATCAATAACCAAGTGTGACAAGTACCCTGCCGCAGCAAAAGAGGCATTCAACTTCTCGTCGCTGAAAAACAGTACAGATAAGAACACAAGAGGCACCACCAGGTAGTTGTGGAGGACTCCCCTGTGCTTAAGGGTATGGACAAAAAAGAGGATGATTGCGGCAGCCAGTGCAAACCCAGTCTGCTCAATAATGATAAGGATAGCTATTGAGAGATAGCCAAGCCTATTGACTACCTTAAGTGGGAAGCTGGTGCTGGAGTCAAGATCAGGTGCAAGTGCAGATACAATGTAATAGACATATCCTATCACAATCTGCTCTACTGACAGGACAATCTTAAACTGGATTAGTCCAATAAGGACGACGACGAATAAAGCAGAAGAGAGGACTGCATGGTTCTCAAACTTCATCCTGGTACTCCATGATTGTTGACTGGTTCAGCCTGGACAATGCTGTCTTGAAGTGCAGGGGATTGATTTCAAAGCCAATAAACCGCCTGTTGAGCTGCTTGCAGGCCACAGCGGTTGTTCCTGACCCAAGGAAACAGTCAAGAATCAAATCACCTTCCTCTGTTGTCTCTTCCAGCATCTTCCTTATTATTTCCTCAGGTTTCTCCGCAGGATGTCTCCTTTCCTGAGTATAGTTGATTGGTTTGAATCTCCACACGTCTGGCATGCTCCTGTCCTTAGGTGGCTTTGCCTCTGGCATGACGGCATGAAGGATAAGTTCATGGGAGAACCTGAACTGGTTCCCTGCCTTTATCCAGCCATAGTCCCATACTATGAGGTTAGCGATCCGCAGGTATTTGGAGGCACAACCGTAAAGTGTAGGGTATGTACGCCAGTCACAGAACATAAAGACCCTTCCGTCCTTCTTTAGGATTCTTATGAATTCAGCAAACAGAAAATCAAAAAGGGGAACCATGAGGGTATGGTTCCCCCAATCTTGTCTTCCTCCCTCGGTATAGGAACTGTTGAAGCCGACATAGTAAGGAGGGTCTGTTATGACAGCATCAACACTCCTCTCTGGAATCTTCTTGATGCCTTCCAGTACATCTTCATTGAAGACTCTATCTACTTCCATCCTCATACCTACCTGCTGGCAACTTTGCTTAGCAGTTTATCGGTCTCTGCAAGGAACCTTCTGCCTTCTGGGTTCTTTTCAAGGAAGGACAAGTCGCTAAGACCAAGCATTTCAGCCAACGAGGTGCCTGTGGGATGGTACAGTTCGGCATTGCCTGATAGCCTGACATCGGTTCTTCTCCTTTCGATAAGGCGTGTTGCTTCCAGCCGGTTAAGATGCCTGTAGAGGTTTCCTCTCGATAGGGATATGTAATTGAGGATATGGGTGGTGGTGATTCCCTTATGTTCCTGGATGATTTTCAATATTTCTCTGCTTGTCTCACTCGCCTGGATCAGTTTCAATGTTTTAAATGTGAACCTGGCCTCGATGATAGTGAGAGCGGTATTGAGAGAGGAAGCGAATTCTTCCTCTGATTTTCCATCGCTACCCTGTAATACGTTATCGATGTTTGTCATGTTTACTTCATATAATACTTATCTACAAACTCTTCGGCAGCCGACTCTCCAAGTGGGCTCCTATCAATGTAGTGACCTACCTCGTGTAAGACAACCTTAACCTGTTCCTCTTCTGTCAGGTCGTTGAAGCTCTGGCTAAGTATGATCATGGCTTTCGCTCTGATGCCTTCGAGAGTCACCCTTAGACCATCAAGGCCTGCCATGCTGATGAACCAGACATTCTCCGCAATATCATCGACCATTGTCGCCGGCAGCATCGACAGCGCCTGGCAAATAGCATATTCCTCGGCTTCGTTGACTGTTCCTATCTCTCCGTTGAATAGGTGGAGTACCTGTCCTGATGTGTATCTCTTAGTGTTCATTTCGTATAGTCCTCCATTAGTCTCTCCATGTCAAAGCTGTCCCTGCTAATGCCTTCCAGGAACTCGACAAGCTTGGAGAATCTGTAAGCAGCGTCTACACCTACAAATTCACACTCAGGTATTCCTTTCGATCTATCCACATGTAACACCTCACTCCTATATTTGATCTTAAATGATTGAAAAAGGCTGGAAAGAGCCTTATTCCTGAATGCATGATGCTGTTGGAGGACATTAGAGACAAAGTGAGGATAAGCTATCCTCAGAGGTTTGTATTCGTTCTCAAGAAGGATTATGGTCTCTATCACCTTTTCAAAGCCCTCATGAAGCGCCTGGAAGGGATCAAAAGTCATGATCTCTTTCACCCTTATGGTGATGCTTCTATCAAATGCCTGGACAGTGATGCCATTTGTGTACTCCTTGGCACACTGCGGATACTTTGCATTCCTCAACTTCTTGATGATTCTGAAGCCATTGAATGCGTGGTCTGGTCGGCGAGTTATCTCACATTTGTAAAGCAGGTTATGAGTCCTACATATAGGATCATTGGAGACACACCGGATGTTATGGAGAATGCGCTTTCCCTCTTCTGTGACCCAACTTTCCAGGGAAAACTTTGATTTATTGTTCCCCAAGAGACCCATGCTGACGAGCCTGTTGAACCTCTTATTAAGTGCCTTATAGCTGATCTTATCCGTCGAATTGACCAGACCATGCACTTCCTTGAAACTGAGGCACTGGTTCTCCAGGATTACCTGCATGAGGCGCTGGTCAATATCATTTAACCCAGTACACTGAGATGCTTTCGCCTTCACTTTGGCGACACCTCTTTATTGGCAGGCTTATCCTTATCCTCCTTCAAGCTCTCCATATACTTGAAATAGAATTTTCTGAACTGCTGCACATGCAGGGGCAGTTGCTCCTCCAGGTGCTTCTCCATTTCTTCCATCATTCTCCACCTACTGGAGATAGCTGAAGGGTATTATCCTCGCACAGAGTCAAGCAAAGCTTATCTCCCTTCTTTAGCGAATGATGCGCCAGCCAGAACTGTGGAAGGCTGATGAATGCAGATCGGTTAATTTGAATTATCGATCTGGGCTTCAATCTGATATCTGATTTTGTCATAACTGTTGTTTAAGGTAGTATGCTTAAGAAGGTATTTCGTAATTAAATACGAAGAACACAAGATTTAAATATAGGTTTATATTTAATATCAATATGGAAAACAAACGAGGGCAGGGAAGACCACCTGTTGACATTGGAGAGATAAAGAGAAATGTCATACTCGCTTTACTTAACTTCAGAGCGAAAAACTCTGATAACCTTAGAAGATATTTGTTTGATAAGAAGCATTCTTTCCTAAACGGATGGGTAAAACCTGAAAATTTTCCTGATCTAAATCCTGATGTCAAGAAGTCATACCGTGGAAGAAACATGTCAAGGGCTTTAACGGCTCTTTATTATGAAGGCATTTTGGATCGAGTAAAAGCAACTGGCCCAGGCGGTGAACCCTTTTATTATAGGTTAAAACAAGACAGAGAGGCTTTCACAAAAATATTTGAATACTTATACAAAGCAGGTTTGGGAGAGCGATTTGTGAATTCTGATTATTTTCGGGTTACAAGGATAAGGATTTTCACTGAATTCATGGGCGAAGAGGGCTTTCCTGATATTATCCCTTTCTTAAAGAGTATCATCTCTCAGCTTGATAGAAGTGGGCTTCAGATTTCCTATGTGTTTTTTGAATTGCTTAAGAATCCTGACTTACTTGCAGAGTTACTGAAAATTGGTTCAAAATCCAACTATCTGAAATACAAAAATGTCGTTTCTGACCAGAAGCCTGAGGTTGCAGATACTGAATTCATGAAGTTTCTAATATATTCGTTAACAATGGGAAGAACTGATGAGAAAGACCTGGATAATCTAAGAATATGTTATAACCTTATTTTAGACCCCAGGGATTTGTTAACATCAAGAATAGAAGGTGTGGTGTATTCTCTGGCTGCCGGCTACTACTTTGAGACAACGATAAGGGCAATCATTGATTGGAATAAGCTCTGGAGAAAAGAATATGGCTTGGATAATCTCGACATAACTATAGAGAATTTCCCCAGAATGAAGCCTCTAAGAGAGAGACTTGAGCTGTTGCATTCCTTAGGGTATATTTCTAATAAGGACATTGAAAGCCTTTATGAGAAGGTTATCACCTGCTACAATGACAAGAAAGAGGAATTCAAAAATTTGAATTTTCTGGTAACCTCAGAGAAGGATAAGATTGATCATTTAGTGAGGAAGAAAGACTTTAAAGGAAGAGATAAAGGATATAAAGATAAGTTGGGAGTCATACAACCAAAACAAGAAGGAGGTAATGATGGAGGCAGTTGAAGATAGGCTTCATACCCTATGGGCGGGCGATTCTCCCCTCGCTCTTTTTTTGATTTTCCAGTTCCAGGCATCAGCGATTAGCATAAAGCAATAATTTGAATATGTGCAAGAATAGCATAAAAGTTGGGGGAACTGATGAAGACTATCAGAGTAAGCGGTCTTTGCAAGAACTATCTTGAGAAGGTTCACCCCCAGTTCGAGGTTCCAGGACTTGTGAGGACTGTCAGTGCAGAGGAATATCTCAGGACTGCGAACCACATCAAGATCGACTCCATCTTACCAAAAAAGCTGCCGAGCATAGTCAAGACTTCACTCATCTCCTTGATGCGTCTGCTGAATATCAAGCCGAAGGGGATATGCTATACACGATATCCGAAGTTCAAAGATGACCTGATGGATCACATCAAGTTCATATACAATAAGGATCACTCACTTGACCTTTCAGGAGACAACATACTGAAAAAGTCTGGAAAATTCATTGCTATCGGAAATTTCGGGCATTTCTGTGAATCGAACCTGTCACAGTTCTATTCCAGGAAAGGTGATGAGGTCTCTATGCGCTTATCCCCTGAGGTGAAGTTAGTCGGAAGATCAGATTACACTTCAGGAAGATTCATCTTTGAATTCAAGGCACCCATCAATCCTGCCATGGAAAAATACAATCTAGGACTTGCATACTGTCAGACTAATCTGCTCCTTTATCTTGCTAATGCATGTTTCGATGCAGACAGGACGATTGATCACATTAGGACCAGCCAAAGATTGTCCACATACTGCATCAGGATAGACATATTCAGATGGTATGAAGACAAGATAGATGTGTTCGAGTCGGCGCCTGATCCTAAGTTGGCGGAGAGGATCTATCAATATGCGCAGACCACATATCTGACAAGAAGAGAGGATTGACCAGTCATCCTTCCATCGCAGCCTTCAGCGCATCCATGTCGATCCTTTTCATATCAAGGAGCGCGCTCATCACCTTGGCCTTCTTCTCTTCCTCTAGTGAAGACATCATCTCATCGAATCCCTTAGGGATCAACTGCCATGACAATCCATACTTGTCCTTCAGCCAACCGCACACCTCAGCTTGAGGATCTGCAGATAATCTACTGTAATAGAAGTCCATCTCTTCCTGGTTCTCGCATGGTATCATGAAGGACACTGCCTCGCTGAGCTTGAAGTGAGGGCCACCATTCAAGGCCATGAACTCATTTCCCATGATCTCGAAAGTCACAGTCATGACGCTTCCCACCGGCTTGTTGGATGGAGTCGGGACAGAGTATCTTTCGATGTGTGTGATCTTTGAGTCAGGGAAGACAGATACATAGAAGTTCGCTGCTTCCAGAGCTTCACTATCAAACCATATGCAAGGCGTTATTCTTTTCATATTGTCATCACCACCCACTTGTTTCCTGAACAAAATGATAACATTACCGGCTATGATTTATTGGAAAAAAAGGAATGTCTAATGGTTTCCTGATTTGGTTGTTCAAGCATCATTTTATTTTGGTTTGTTGCTCGACATTATGTGGATGTTCCACATTTTAAGAATCTCAGTTAGAGTTGTCCAGAGTGGTTCCAAATATTATTCCCAATAGCAATCAACCATATATTTTTTCAGTTCATCCTGTTGATTGGTGATGATATGAGAAAAATAATTGTCCTTTCTTTCATTACACTTGATGGCATGATGCAGGCACCAGGTGGACCAGAGGAGGATCCATCAGGAGGATTCAAGTATGGAGGTTGGACAGTGCCATATTTCGATGATTTCATGGGGAAGGTCATGGGAGAGCAGATGGCAAAGCCTTCTGAGCTGCTATTGGGGAGGAAGACATTCGAGATATTCGCCTCCTACTGGCCAGAGAATGAGACTGGGTGGCCTGGCATAAACAGCATGAGGAAGTATGTCGTCTCCACAACCCTGAAAGAGCATGACTGGAATAATTCTGTCTTCCTTGGAGGAGTGGATGAGATAAAGGATCTGAAGAAGGAGACTGGACCTGATCTCTATGTCCACGGTAGCAGCAATCTTATCCAAACTCTGCTGAAGAATGATCTGGTGGATGAGCTGTACCTGAAGATATTCCCAATAGTACTCGGCCATGGAAAGCGATTATTCGGGGATGGCACAATCCCAGCTGCATTTGAGCTTTTAGAGAGCAAATCTTCTCCAAACGGCGTGATCGTCGCCTCGTATAAGAGAGCTGGAGATGTAAAGACTGGGTCTTTCTGAATAATTAGGTATCAGAAAGTAGCAAGTATTTCAACCCTTCCTCAACCTCAGCAGATACCCCTTCTTCTCCGCCACAGCATCCAGCAGTCCATGCAATACCTTCGCGCGCTCCTTCATCTCCATCCCTTGTGCGTTTTTCCGCGCTTCCTTAATCACTTTTCCAAGCTCACCAATCTCCAGCACTGTGGCAGCGATGCAATAGTAGCTCTTTGACCTGCCTTCATTGATCTCAAGCATGGATTTCAGCAGCTGTTCCCTCTCCTTCTGTGTCTTCTCGAATTCCAGCACACCTTTTTCCTTTATGAAAGCGATGTCATCTTCCAGCTTCTGGTAGCACTTGAAAGAGTCCACCTTCTTCCCTGCCTCCCTGTGCTTCCTCCACCTTTCGCAGTCCTCCCCGCAGTCCCAGCAGAATTCCACGTCCTTCTTCCTCGCGCAGGTGATGAAGGGACAGCCGACAGCCATCCTGCTCTCGCTCTTGCAACCCTCGCATCTGCTCGCAGCCTGAGAGTGATAGCTGGGGCACAGCCTGCAGGAGAGTCCGCAGACCCCGACCAGAGGGAACTTCATATCAGATCCCTCAGCTTCACATCAGGGTGATGATATCTCCTCATGCCCTTTGTGAGGGAGGAGATGTTTATCGCTCCCTTCGGGCACCAGTTGATGCATGCAAAGCAGCTGACACACTTGTCAGAGAATTCAGGCTTTCCTTTGATCTTTATGTTCTCCACAGGACAGACCTTCACACATGTCCCGCAACCTTTGCATTTTTCATCCACCTTGAACTTCAGCGACTCCCAGCCATGACGCATCCCCTGCCACAGGATTGGCGCAAGGGAGGGAATGTCGCCTGCTAAAGCTGGCAGCAGGCCTGGATAAGAGCTTGTCTCGATCCTCCCGCTCCTGCGCGATCTCAGATATTCGATCACTCCTGCTCTTCTCTTCTCCCATCCGAGGAGTAGCTTCTCTCTTTCACCCTGTATGAAGCGATGCCCGAGCGCATTATGCGGCATATGCACCGCGAATCCTGCTGACAGCCTGCCGCCTGCAGCATCGATATCCTGTCCAAATCTCTTCAGCGTATTGAGTGGCCTTATCCCGTATGTCGCGACAGCGAAGATATATCCTGGATCAAGCTGTGTCTTCCTTATCAGTTCGCTCACAATCCTGGGGGCCATGAAATCATACACAGGGAAGACAAACCCTATCATATCAGCCTTCACGCATTTACCCATCTTCAGCACTGGAGAAAGCTTCGCATCAAGCCCCACTGCGATATCCCTCGCGACAGCGAAGGAATTCCCTGTGCCTGAGAAGTAGAATATCCGCTTCATCATGCATCGACAGGGATTCATGGATAAAAATCTTTCCAGCAAAAGCCAAAGCTTTTTTGACATCATCGTCACATTACAGGAAATGATATACCTGGCAGGCTATTCCACGAGAAGCATCGAAAGCTTCCTTGAGATGCTCAGGAAGAATGACATCACACTACTAGGTGACATCAGGACGATCCCAAGATCAGGTTCCAGGCCGGAATTCGAACAGAAGAATTTATCAGAGACATTGGCCCGGCACGGCATCAGATACCTGCACCTTAAAGGGCTTGGAGGACTTAGAAAACCAAGGAAGGATTCGGAGAATGCATGGAAGAATGACAGCTTTCGCGGGTTCGCAGACTACATGGAGACCGAGGGATTCGAAGCAGAGCTTGATGCGATGATCGATCTGGGCAGGACGGAGAATATCGTGCTGATGTGTGCAGAAGGGAACCCTTACCGATGCCACAGGTCCCTGATCGGTGATGCGCTGGCTGCACGAGGACTCGAAGTCCTCCATCTTCCGTCCAAGCGTGTGCACAGGATCACAAGCTTTGCCAGGGTGAATGACAGGAAAGTGAGCTATCCTGCCTGAGCTCCCTGCAATTAATTTATACTATCGCATTTGCATGCCAAAGGCCTGCGCTTGATAAGGTCATCTCAGCAGCTTGTTGATTATGGATACCTGGCGACATGATATTCAGCAGCCCATTGTCTGATCCACCCAAGGACAATGGATTCAATCAGAATATTGGTGAGATCCAGGCTGGAGTGAGGAAGTCTCAGGTAGTTTTTTTATATGATCTTGCTTTACGCATTTGATTATGGCAGATGTCGTGCTTGTCTTCCCCAGGTCAAGTTTCCTGGACAAGTCCATGGTGCATCAGTATCCTCCTCTCGGCCTCCTGAGCATCGCAGTCTTTGTCGAGAAGGAATTCTCAGTCAGGATAATAGACCAGAGGATCGAGCCTGATTGGAAGAGAAAGCTTCTCAGGGAGCTATCTAATGGACCTTTGTGCGTCGGCATCACATCTACGACAGGTGAGCAGATAAAGCATGCCCTTGAGATATCCCGCATGGTCAAGGATGAGAGCGAGATCCCCGTCGTCTGGGGAGGGGTCCATGCCAGCATCCTTCCACAGCAGACGATAAGCGACCCGAACATAGATTTCCTTATTGAGGGGGAAGGAGAGAATTCGTTCTACAACCTGGTGAGAAGCCTTTCAGGAAGAGGATCACTAAGAGATGTGAGAGGCCTTTGGTACAAGGAAGAAGGGAAGATCAGGAAGAATCCACCTGCTCCCCCTGTTGATATCAGCAAGCTCCCGGATCTCCCATATCACATCTTGGACATGGAGAAGTACATCCTGAGGTTCGATGGCAGGCGGATGTTCGCGATGGAGACCAGCAGAGGGTGCACCTACAACTGCAGCTTCTGCTATGTCCAGACATATGAGCATAGCAAGCGATGGCGAGCGATAAGCGCAGAAAGCATACTCACAAGGATCAAGAGGCTGAAAGATGATTTCCACATAGACGGTGTCGAGTTCCAGGACCTGAATTCATTCATAGACATGAAGCGCATGGAGAGATTCAGCCAGGGGCTCATCGATGAGAAGCTGGATGTATTCTGGAATACGTGCGGCCGTGTCAATGACGTGATACGGATGGATCGCCAATACCTAAGCCTCCTCGAGAAGAGCAACATGAAGAGATTCGCGATAGGTGTCGAATCAGGCAGCGATAGGGTCCTCGACATGATAAGCAAAGGTATAACAAGCAGACAGGTGCTGGATGCAGCCAAGAAGCTCTCCATGACAGGGATCCCCCCTCTCTACTCCTTCATAGCTGGCTTCCCTGGGGAGAAGGGAAGCGAACTTGACATGACAAAAGCCCTCATCCTAAAGCTCCTCGATCAGAATCCCCTCGCGAAAGTCAGCATCCTCCACTGCTACAGGCCGCTCCCAGGCAACAAGCTTTTCGATATGGCAGTCGAACATGGCCTCAAGGCTCCGCAGGATTTGGAAGGCTGGAGCGAGTATGGCATAGACATGGCGGATTTCCCTTGGTTATCGGATGAAGAGCAGGAGAGGATCCGTTCCCTCAACTTCCTCTCATTGTTCATAGACAGGAAATACGAGGAGATCGACAATCCGTTTGTCAAGGCATTCGCAAAGGTCTACAAGCCACTTGCCAGATATAGGTTCGAGAGGGAGGATTTCCGATTATTCGTCGAGCCTAGACTAAAGGAGATGTATATCAGGTTCTGACTTGGATGCCCGGAATTCCTGAAGTTCTGCCCACAAGCAGCCCCTTGCCATATGTCACATGGTACAATGTATCGCCTTCTCCCCTCACTACCTTGCCAGGTACAAGCCATGGCATCACCTCGCACCTCGCTCCTGTCTGCTTGTCGATGACATCATACTTTCCAAGCGCGTGTGGGACAAAGGCAGCTGTTCTCCCCTCTTTTGACCAGTGATAATCTTTTTCAGGAAATGAAGCCCTGAGGCTTTCCTCTGTGAGCAGGCAGGACAGATGCTCCGGCTGGAACAGGAAGCTCTCACCTGAATACAAGGCCACGATATGGCTGCCTGAGACGAACTCTCTGGCCGCATATAAGGTCCAGGGGCGAGGGAACTTCGCAGCAAGCGCAGGATCTGTCCTTATCGTGGAGATCCTATCACCTATACCAAGCCCATCCATATGGAAAAGGTCAAGCGGGTAGCATCCCTCAGATAACCTAAGCTGTCCCTGCACATGCTGCATGCCTGCGACCAGCGCAGGATCCGCTACTACGCCGTCCCTGCTGATGATCACTGATAACACAGAGGCTTCTTCTCCATAATGATACTGCTCAACAGCATGCCTGGCTTGTTCCGGCTGCGTCAATGCGACAATGATGCTCTCGGGATTCTCAGGAGTCGCCATAGAGCCATACTTATGCAGGCAGATAGGTTCAATCCCCCTGACCTTGTCAGTGAACAGTCCTATAAGAGGTCTCAGTTCCTGCCTCAGGAGCTCAGTCTCAAGTGATGATAGGCGCATGCGAGCAGTCCGGAAGAGACTATATAAAAACTTTGCCGGTTATCCTATGGAATGACACCCTATCGGATGATACTTTAAAAAAAGTGAAGAACAGGTCTCTCAAGCATGAGTCCAGTCTGTGTATCCTGCTACTTTCCCTGCTCTGGAGGGGCTTGACACAGGGAAGTCTGTCCCATAGTAATGATTGACTACATATGGCTGCCATGTGTCGTCTCCCTCTGCTGGGAACCTCATAGATTCAGAGTAGAGCCAATCTAATGCCCTGAGGAGGGCCTTGTCCTGCTGATCCCACACTGGATACCCTTGCTGGTCGAGGAGGATCGCCTGGACAAGAGCTCCCTGGAGTCCTTCCCAATTATATCCTGACTTGCACGGAGGCCACCTGAATGAGCAATCTCTCCTCATCTCTTCAGGGAGGGAACCGCCGACATCATGTCCATCTATCAGGCAGCCTGTGGGATTTATGCCCACCGGATGATCCGGATCGCACTGCCAGGAGAGATCCCCATACACAAATCCAGAATATCTCGATCTGTCGCCAAGATAACCGAGGAAGACATTGTAAGCCCTGTCAAGCTCAGCCTTGTCACCGAGGTAGGCAGCCACAGCGATCCTGCTTGCTCCGCACATAGTGCCCCAGTTGTTCGGCCTCTTCTCATGGCACTCGATAAGATTCTTCGGCCCGCTGTCTGTCCCTGTCGTCAATAGTTCCCTTATCTTGATCCTGAACCTTGAATCCAGCGAGGGATTGCTGGTCCTAAGATCTATGAGATCCGCAGCGATCACATATGCTGCCAGCTCCCTTCCCAGAGCAAGAGCCCTTCCATTGTATTTTCCGCTCCCAGCGATATTGGCGATGGCTTCTTCGGCTTCCTGTCTGTATTTGACAGTGCCTGTCCTTGCGAATGCAAGCGCTTTTGCCATCACAATCACATTTGTCTCATCATCCTGGTCTGAAAGGTCAGGCACTCCTGCCGCCTTATCAGCATCTGCCAGGAGCGCATCCCATGCAGCGCCTCGCATCGGCAATGCCTGCAGTCTTTGCTGTGAGATCCATATCCCTCCGGAAGCGCTCCTCTGGCATGCTGCAGTGTCGAGCATGCATCCTGCGCAACCGAGGCTTCCTCCCTCATAGCCAAGTCCAGAGCAAGTCTTCCCTCCGAGGTTTGCTGAATCACATTCTTCACCTTCCTCGATGATGCTGTTGCCGCAATCTGCTCTTATGCATCTCCCATCATGGCACCCTTGTGCGCAATCCTCAGCCAGGACCTTTCTTGAGCCTATCTCGCACATGCTGTTCCTGCAGACAGGAGCTGTGTATGTCTCATAGACATCGCCATTCTCGCAGTTCACCCCTATCCTCTCTGACTGTCCGCAATCTTCATTGGTCCTGCAGGATTCCTCGTCCGCACCAGGATCGTCGTCATCAGAGTCATCATCAGGTGTGTCATCATCAGGTATGTCATCATCAGGTATGTCACCATCGGCGTCATCATCGTCGCATGTTCCGCAGGCCACAAGACACATACCCTCAGGCAGCTCGAATCTGCAGTTGTAGCAACCATCCCCTTGCCTGTCGTTCATGTCATCGCATTGTTCCCCGCTATCCTTCACACCATTTCCGCATGATCCCTGCGATATGCATGCGCCATCCCTGCAGCCCATTGGACAATCATAGGTCTTGGGATTCTCTCTGCCATCATCCCTGCAGTAGTACTCCCTTACCTGTGTGTCCGAGTTCTTGCATGCATCAGGGAACTCTTTTTTGGTATCGCCGCTCTGCACCACGACAGAACCGGGGATTCCAGGATACTTCCCGCCATCTGAGTCAAGGCAGATCCTTTGAGTCTCGAACAGTCCGAATACCTGACCTACCATATCACTGATGCCTGCCTCTGCGATCGGAAATGCGAGGAGGAGGCAGAAGATGAATGCTGATGCAGTTTTCATACAGACTCCTTAGGCAGCTGCACTTAAATATCTTTCTGCAAGTATATCTTTATATACGATGCAGGCTTTCAGCACACTTATGCGAAGAACCAGGAGGACGGGACCGCCATTCAGGCGATCAGAAGACAGGCCAAGGCCTGAGATGCACATCGCAGCATGCAGCAGGTGCGGCGAGGAGTTCGAGCTACCTTTCAAGCCAAATGGAACAAGGCCTGTCTTCTGCAGCAGATGCTACAAGAAGCCTCAGGAGCATTCATCTCCTTCATCGTCGAGTTCTGATCTCGACATGATAAACAGGAAGCTTGACAAGATCATGCGGGCACTCAAGATAGACTGAGACCTAACTTCTCTTACATTCGAATATAATTACTTGCTATTATTATCCTTTCACCAGATTCTAATAAGTTTACAGGCTATAATGATCTGGTGATGCCTATGCAGTATTCGGGAGTGGGTTCAGGTGATGATCTGATAAGGCTTGGGATAATCCCAAAGGATGCTTCACGCCTCGTCTCTCTCATAGTCAAGAAAAGGCTGGAGGGACTCAGGGATTCTGTCCGTGCTGACATCAATGATGAGATGCTTGGCACATGGTATCCTGCGATCACGCAAGGGACCAACATCACCGATCCTGAGATGATCTCCCGGACAGTCAGGCAGGGGATGAAGGTCCGTTCCAGGAACGATGACCTGGAAGGGAAGGTCATAGCCATAGGAGAAGGGGACAGATACCAGGTAGAGTGGCAGGCACGACGCTCAGATGGGACATCATTGAGCGGGAAGGTCCACCCAGGTTATGGCACATATGAGAATCCCGACACCATCATACTTCTGACAGGCAAGGACTATGAGCTGTTGCCGGGCGCTGTAGTCGATCCGAAACTGGGGCATAAGGCCAGGTTCAGCAAGGAGTACAGGGGCCGCGCATTCATCAGTGGAACATATGGCTCAGAGACCGCGGATGTCATGATACCGCAAGGCACGACAGCTGTGCTTGCTGAGTACAAGGGAGGAACGCTAAGGATCGCACTCGACAACCCCCTGCAGGGCAACAGGAAGAACTTCACATTCAACCTGCAGGATCTATATGGGAACCTTGAGGTATCAAGCCTCGGCCAGGAGGAGCCGGCAGACAAGGAAGGCCAAGTGATGACAGAAGTGCTCCTCGATTTCTTTCCACATACAGTGCTCAATACCATGGCTGCCAAGGAAGTGTTGGTAGGGCTCCTTATGGGCAAGGATATGGTCCTGCATGGACCGCCTGGATCCGGGAAGACAAATCTGGCGAGGGATATCATCGGCCTTGCAGAGAACCAGGATACGATATTCACAGTAGACGGATGCCAGGTGCAGTGCAATCCCTACAGCGTGTTCGATCCAGAGTATGCCAAGATAGTCCCCCCATGTCCTGAATGCATGATCAAGTATGATCCCGGATTCAGGGAGACAGGCATATTCCATCCGCCTAAGCCATCAGATGTCAAGGTGAGGGTGGCAAAGTTCGGCGAAGGCTTCGGGATAGAATTTGTCGAGGGCACCATACAGCTCAACAGGATGCATCTCACAGGCTACAAGCTCCCTAAGCTTGATGGTTCGACGACAGAAGGCAGGGAGAGCGAGTATGATCCTGAGGGCTTCCATGCTGGCGTCCTCTCAAGGACTAACAACGGACTCCTCCATATGGACGAGCTCGACAAGCTCAGGCCTCAGGCCCTTGACGGGATACTTGAGGCGCTTGAGAACGAGCGAGTGAAGCCTGACCAGCTGAGGTTCAGCTATCCAGCCAATGGCATGGTCATCGGCACCTCAAATACACTCGGGAACTTCTCAGGAGCCCTCAACGACAGGATGGTCTACATCTTCATAGGATATCCTGAGGATGCTGATGTCAGCTATGAAGTGACAAAGAGGGCATATCACAAAGACAAGGGAGATGTCAGGGAAGTAGAGATCGGTGACACGCACACCATGGTCCCTATCGATCTCCGCCAGATCCCGATGCCTGTCACTGTCGAGAGGGCAGTCGATGTCCTGTATATGAAATTCAGGGCAGAATATGATGGCCCAGGCAAGAACGAGATCACAGCAAGCAACAGGTCCAAGCTCGACGCCCTGGATGCAGCGAGGGCAAGGCTTCTGCTTGAGGACATGTTCACCGATGCAGGGAAGATCGCGACAGAGGAATATGCCATCTATGGCATATCTTATGCTTTCAAGTCAAGGGTGTCTGAAGACAATCCTGCCTCTGCTTCTGAGATGAAGGAGAAGCTCGCAGAGTGGGTCAAGGCAGAGTTCCCGAAGATATTGCAGGGGGAGGAAGATGTATGGTGGTGCAAGGTCTACAGGCACATAGGAGTGCTTTCGACCCAGGTGCCGCAGGCGAAGGACAAGTTCCAGGAAGAGCTGGCTGCCTATGAGATGGATCCGTCGTTCATCGCCGTCGCGCATCAAAGGATCAAGGATGCCTACGCCACAAACCAGAACTTCGCGAGGCTGCTCTACCCTTTCATGGATTTCATGTACAGTGAGCAGCCAGGTTTCGCAGGCATGGGTCCGGTCCAGACCACTCAGCTTGTCAGCTATCTGCTTGACAAGAGAGCAGACTGCTCATGCAGGTGATGACCGATGGATGTCGATGATTATGCCAAGGCTGACTGCGGTCTCTTCAGGCATGGCTACATCGACCTCTCCTCAGTTGATGATCGGATAGAGGACATCCTGATAAGGGCATGGAGGAATGGGAGCGGGCTCGAGGAGGCTATCGAGTCGCTGACAGAAGACAGGAAGCTTGTCAGGCTGGCGGAAGGACAGCTCGCAGAATCGCTGAATTTCAGGAAAGCTGTGGCTGAGAAGGATCTTGAGGAAAGGAAAAGAGAGATCATCTCATCATACGAGGATCAGTACAAGTCCTCGCTTCAGCAGCTGACCCAAAAGCAGGAGGAGGAGAAGAGATACGCGCAGGAGAGGCTCCAGGCAGTGAAGGCTGGCATTGAACAGAACTATACCCAGTATTCGCATGCTCAGAGGAGCCTGGAACAGTTGCGGGAGCGGGTCAGGAGCGACCTTGGACAGATCGGAGAGGAGAAGTACATGATCGTCGCGCAACTGACAGGCACAGATCCTATCGCAGAGGTGGAAGAGATAGTCCTTCCGACCGCCGTCGCTCCAAGACAGAAAGCAGGCCTCTACACAAGGATGATCAGCTTCTTCCGTGGCATCTTCGGAGGCGATGCAGATGGATGACATAGGATCGCTGGTCAAGAGGTATGATTCTGAGCCGGTGTTCAGGAGGCTTGTGAATGAATACATGGAGATCCCCTGGGGACTGAAGACGAGGCTTGGTATCGGGAAGGCCTTCAGATCACCCTGGTATGAGCATAGGCTGACCGAGATCATGGCAGGCTACGCTGCAAGGATCGAGGAGGACAAGAAGACCATAGCAGCCATCAGCCAGGCAGCTCTTGAGCTGAAGCAGACTGCCGCAGTGACAGAGCAGGCAGGTGAGGCTTTGGACAAGTCAAGGCAGGAAGCCCAGGAGATCGGGTTTGAGGCCGCCACAACAGATGCCAAGCTCGAAAGCGAGAAGGTCTCTCTCTCCAGGACATACAGCCACCAGGTGAAGGAAGCAGAAGATATGATCGCTTCCGAGAGGCAGAAGATACTGCAGGCCACAGATCCATCTGTCATCATCGCAGAATCATTGAGGAAGCATCTGGAATCATCGCGCTTCGTAAGGAAGCAGAAAGACGGGAGGCTGACCTATGATGAGGAATACATCGCATCCAGGATCGAGAACATGTGCCTTGATGATATACTCGGAGAGATCGAGCAGGGGACTCCTGGATTCTACGCCAACCTGAGGCAGAGCTATCTTGGGCTTGTGTCCCATTGGGATGAGATCGAGGACCTTTCAGAGCTTCCGCTCGTCGATTGGACGCAGAGCTTGATATATGCGAGGACAAAAGGGCATGCCTATCCAGAATATCCTTCGATGATCGCAGGCAAGGAGACAATGCGCCATGTCGAGAGCCTCTATAGCGCCATCATCACAGACAGGAGCGGGAGCATGGATGGCCACAAGCTCGATGTCGCCAGAGACACTTCACTCGCTCTCAAAGCGCTGCTGGAGAGGCTCGACAGGAAGAACGGGATCTCGATGGGATTGTTCAGCACCTCTGCAGAGAAGGTCGATTCGCTATACCTCCTGAAAAACCTGCAGGCTGATGGCTACACAAGGACAGACCTTGCATTGGAATGGCTCCTGGAAGAATGTGAAGGCAAGCCATCGATAGCATATCTTGTGACTGACGGAGAGCCTGCTGGACCTGGAGACATAATGGACCGTACGATTAAGGCGGCAAGGATGTTCAGGGACCACCCATACATCAGGCTAAGGATATTCCTCGTTGACGGAAATGCAGCTACAAGAAAGATCGTGAAGAGGATCGCAGAGGAGGCAGGTCCTGAGGCGAGTGCCATGCAGATAGACTACAAGAGGCTGGGAAGCGAAGTCATCATCGATGTAGGGAAGACGATAGGCCAGATGTACAGTTGAGAAACATTCGAATATAATATTTCTTTAGTATTATATCATGATAATGTTCAAGTAATTTCCAGCCGTATTCCTGTATGGAGGTGGTCACCTATGACACAGGAGACTGAGACCAGGCTTGAGAAGCTCGCGAAGAAATACGGTTATGGAGAGGAGATGCATAGGGAATCTGTGCACAGGGATTTCGAGAGGACTGCTGCCACAAGGCAGGACGTCTCGCGCATAAGCACATCCAATTTCTCGGAGACAGGAAAGGAGGATCTCCATAAGGAGCTTGCTGCCATCCAGCTCGAACTGATAGATCTCGCTGATGAATATGAGAAGCTCAACGTCGATTTCCAGAACATCGCGGGATCAGACAGGATATACTCGTTGCCTGAGGCGGTCGCGATCTCATTCTTCGGGATGCTGGGGTATAAGCAGAAGGTCAGGGATGTTAAGCTAGGAGCATTCGACAGGAAGGGAAGGACCATCGAGATCCTTGTCAACAAGATGGCTGAGATGCTCCAGGACCAGTATCAGGCAGCAGTCAAGGGCAAGCACAATGCCGAGGGCATGCAGCTGGAGAACATCTCGCACATGAAGTACCTCGACAGGGAGCTTATCGACAGCCTCAGGCAGGGATACAACACAGGTTCAGACATGGCAGCTGCTGAAGGAGAGCTCTCAAAGCTGGAGCAGGAGCTGCTTGAGATCCAGGAAGTCCTCCTGGGATATGAGACAGATGTCCGCTCAGCGAAATCCCAGGGAGACCTTGAGGCGGTAGCAAGGCTCACAGACGAGATGAGCAAGGTCCTCGACATCAAGCATGGCGTCCTTGACGGCAAGCTTGCCGCAGAAGGGATTGTGTCTGATATCAGGAGGGACATGCTCCGCTATGCTGAAGGGGTCCAGTCTGCTAAGGGTGCTGCAGCTGCATCCAAGGTCAATTATCTTGCTATCTCGCAGCTGATCGACTCCATGTCTGAGCTTGAGATCAAGTATGATTTCGCGATCAGGCACATGATGCCGGTCTTCCAGATGCAGGCGAAGATAACGACAGCAGGCCATGGTGCGCTGGAGATGAGATCCGCGCTGGAGAAGGTGGCATCTGTATCCAACAAGCTGCTTGAGCACAACTCAAGGCTTGTCACCATACTGGGGAGGGAGACCTTCGACATGCTCAGGACCAATGTCTATGATCCTGAGAAGCTTGCAAGCCTCGAAGAGGAAGTGAGGGCGTACCAGACAGAGCTCAGCGCCCTGAAGAAGGAGTGGGCTGAATCTGTCACGAGCGTCTATGCTCCGAACGGGGCGCATTACGCGAGGCATGAGTAGGAGGACCTATGGACAATACCAAGAGGAAGCAGTACATGGCAAGGCTGGATGCAGTGCTTGAGACACTGCAGCTCAGCCTCTCATCTGGTCAGCCTGGAAATCTTCCTCAAGAAAAGGTCAACGGCAGGCTTGCCACCCTCATAGGAGACATTCGAGAGACATACCGTTGGTTCGGTCCATCAATCGATGAGCATGGGAGGATGGACTATTTTCAGGATATCAGGCCTGGAGAGAAATCAGGCCTTCCTGGGACATTCGATCTGATAGCCCTCCATAAGCTGAAGTCTGATGCTCCAGCCATCCTGTCGAAGATGCCGGATTATCATGCTCTTGCATCGACGCTCCAGAGCATGCTTATGTCAGACATGATACCTGTAGATGACGTGGCAGCAAGGACACAGATCATCGCAGACGATGCTTCGAGAAGGCATTACCTTGAGCACCTGGTCGATGCTGATATCCTCCGATGGAAAAGTTCAGACATAAGGATAAAGGCAGAGAGGACCAGGGTAATGGGAGTCGAGGAGCTGTGGAACATATCTTTCGCAGCTTACACCCCAAGCCTGGAGGCATTCCAGCTTTACAGCATAGATCTGCTCCAGGACAGGTCTGATGTGCTGCTGTCAGAAAGCGACGGTATTGTGACAGTCGATCCAAGGCTGATGCAGGCGCTCAATTATTCTACAGGCAATGCCGCCTGGTATGTGCTTCGTGATCTTGATGAGAGATTCCCAAGCATCCATCCTGTCCATGTCACAAAGGCACTGCTCTCCCCCTACACAGGAGGAGATCTCCAAGGGTCTGATTCGCTTCCGGCCTGCAAGGCCATATCTGACGAGGATGGCGATGCAACCTTCATCAGGCTCACAAGGGCCTCTGCCCTCTCATCAGGCCAGGAGGTCATAGATGGGAACCTCAGGCAGATAGTGCCAAGGGAGGACAGGATCGAGGAATACATCGCCTGCCCAGCCAGATATTCAGCAAGACTGTCAAGGACCATCCTTGGAGACAATGTGCGCATAATTGAATACAGGTGAGGAACATGAGACTGGACGATGCGATAGCGCAGGAGAAGGAGGAGATAATCGGATCGATCAAAGGGTCCGATGTATACAGGATAGTCCTTGAGATGTTCTCTGGAGGGACGAAGAATACTCCTGCTCAGCTCCAGTGCCTCAGTTCCCTCGAAGAAGCTATAGGCATATTCTCGCTTGCATCACTGGAGCTCAGGAAGGCGATGGACATACTCTCGCTTGAGCAGAGGCTCAGCCACCTAGAGCCTGACACTGCAGAGCATGACGAACTCCAGTCAAGGATAAGCGAAGCTGTCTTCCTCTCGAACAGGTATGCGCTCCAGATCGCCGGGTACACAGGACTCGCCTTGCTGGGAGGAAGCAAGGCTGAGACGACCAAGAATCTCACATTCGGCATGTATGACACGAGCAAGAACAGGCAGCAGCTCTCAGGAATGCTGGCTTCCCAGGTAGCATCTGATCTCCGCTTGTTGAGAAGCGAGAAAGATGATGAGACCCTGAGGTTCGCTCTCGAGGCGATATACACAACCTGGATCAATCAGTTCCAGTATGATACGCACAAGGACATAGCGGCAAGGGAAGGCATCGGAGGAATGGCCATCCAGTACAAGGGATATACGATGAAGGACGGCGTATTCTCCCAGAGATTCGATGTAGTCGATGTCGATGAGAAGTTCATGGATGTGACAAGAGAGGATGTCGTAGGGAACACGGAGATGGGGCAGGTCCTGTGGAACAACATGCTCAAGCTCGCTGCATATGATCCTGAGAGGAAGGAGAACCCCTATGATCCTGCCGGAGTCATCTTCATGTATGGCGATCCAGGCACAGGCAAGACATTCACGGTCCATGGCTATGTGCAGTCCCTTGCCGATCTCTGCAGGCAGAAGGGCATACCTCTCTGGGCATTCACGCACAGCACGACCGACTATGCATCGCATTTCCAGAACAAGACTGCAAATGAGCTAGCAGCTCTCGCGGAGAAGATAAACAGCTTCCCCGGCATCGTCCTCATGTATGTCGCAGATGCTGACAACATCTTCCTGAGCAGGAAGGACGAGCGGCTCTCAGCAGAGCAGAGGCAGACCCTGTCTGTCTACTTCAGGATGTTCGATGGCTCCCTCATACCTAGGAACGGCAAGTTCGTTTCGATAATGGATGCCAACTACATCGATGGCATCGATGATGCGACAAAGAGCAGGCTATTCGACGAGATTGTCCACGCCCAGAGATTCACAGATGCTGCTGACTTCGCAGAGCTATCGAAGCGGATCCTGACAAAAGGAGGGAACAAGGAATACATGCCAGCAGAAGACTGGCAGAGCATAGGAGAATACTTCCTCGCCTCTCCCCTCAACAACAGGGAGATAACGCATATATGCAGGCAGATAAGGAGGGAATTCACTGTCCCCGAAGACCTTATCGGACGACCATATGCTGAGCATGTCGCATACAGGGATGAGCAGCTCGGCCGCCTCATAACAAGGGAGAACATAATCAGCCAGGCAGAGAATTACATAAAGAGCAGGATGGAGATCGAGAGGAGATCAGGAGAAGCGAAGCTTAGGGATGGCCTGCAGAGATTCCTCTCATACCTTGAGGTGGAGCATCCTCCAGGAAGTGATGCCGCATGAGGATACACCGCCTTAGGGACCTGTATGAGCTCAAGCAGGTCGAGATGTCCGGCCCTGTCCAGGAGGATCCAATGCTCTCGCTCCTCCCTAGGACACTTGTTGTCAGGCATACCCCTCTGTACAAGCTGGAGGGAGAAGAGAAAGGTCACTATGCAGAAGCCCTTGAGAGCCTGGGGATTAGGGACAGGATAACAGATGCTCATATAGATATCCAGGGTAGCGCAGCACCTGCGATAGTCATCGTATCCCCAGCGCAGATCGAGGCAGGAAGATCTGACACGCAGGCATATCTCGATCCTGTGCTGGCCTTCGCCTATGCCTCTCCTGCAGTGAGGGATTTCACGCTACGGGAGGCAGTCGTTGTCAGGCCGCATATCACCATCGGAGGGAAGGATGCAGCGACCCGGCCTGCTCCCGGCGAGATAGTCGCTGATGTCATACTGGATACGCCCTCAGGATCAGTCAGCAGATTCATAACCCTGCAGGACAAGCTCTCCAACCTTCTGGAGGAACCGATGCAGCTCCTCGGCCCAGGACTCGAGGACCTGGTCCAGGAAGGAATAGTCCTCAGGCAGAAGCTTGGATCCTTGTCAAGATACAGGTGCAACTCCAATCAGGCCAGCATCCCATTGTCATCCTGCATAATAGGAGATTCATGGTATTTCCATAACGGAGGGAAGAGCGCAGTCGTGGATTTCAAGGAACCGAGGACATATGCAGTAGATGGGAACTCAGAAGATGCCCTCTCGCATATGATAAGGAAAGGATTCTTCAGGCCATCTGAAGAAGCCTTGATACAGAGACATCTTGCAATCATGCAGATAGAAGGCATGGAATCTCTGGCATCGCAGATCGGTACTGCAAGGAAATATTTCGCAGAGGTCCTCAACGATGAGCTTAGAGCCTCATACCTGATGGAGCACCCAGGGATTGCGGAGTTCGCAGTTGTCCCTGCATTTGATGATCCTCTCCTTACAAGCCTGCTGCCGAGGATCTCTCACTTCAGGATAATCAGGAGATACTCTGACTCAGGCAGATTCATCTCAGATTTCAAGGACGCTTCAGAAGGAGATAGGCTTGATATGCTGACAGCAGTATCCTCCAGCCTGCTTTTCCTGAGCTATCAGAACAATGAGGTCAACGATTACCTGGTCACAGACCATGCTGCTCTGCTTGAGAGATGCGGGTTCGAGATCATCCCTTTATCCTATAAGCCTAACACATAAATTGACTGCAGATTCCAGCTTATGATGGTAAAAGGATTCCACCACATCACAGCGATAACCGCTGAACCGAAGGAGAACATCGGCTTCTACACCAATGTGCTTGGCCAGAGGCTTGTCAAGAAGACAGTGAATTTCGATGATCCTACATCATATCATCTCTACTACGGCAATGAGACAGGTGAACCTGGCACTATCCTGACATTCTTTGTCTGGCCTCATCTGCCAAGAGGGGAGAGTGGGAAAGGCCAGGCGACATGCCTTGCCTACAGCATCCCGAGAGGATCGAGAAGGTATTGGATAGACAGGTTGGATAGACATGGGATCCCTTTCAAAGACATTGATGGAGAGCTCGGATTCCATGACCCTGAAGGACTCTGCATCAGGCTTGCGGAGGATGATTCGCCTATACGGCCTGCACGTTCGGCAATCCCTGAGACGCATGCGATAAGAGGTTTCAGATCAGTGATACTCTCATCAGCAAGGCAAGGAACATCTCAGGTACTGAGACTTCTGCATGTGGATGAAACCTCAGTAGGATTCCAGGATTCTCCTGCCCAAGGCATCCTTGGAGCCGGGACCATCCATCATATCGCATTCGATGCAGGCACAAGCAGCATGCAGATGGACATGAGCAGGCTCCTCGAAGACAGAGGATTGGCACCGACACCGCAGATAGACAGGAAGTATTTCACTTCTGTCTACTTCAGGGAGCCAGGCGGCATCCTCTTCGAATTGGCCACATCCGGACCAGGGATGATGATTGATGAGAGCGAGTCTGAGCTTGGCAAGAATCTTGTTCTTCCTCCATGGCTGGAGCCTTCCAGGGCTACTATAGAGCAGGCCCTTCCTGAGATATGACCTACTCATCCAGGTTCAGGGAGGGAAAGGACCTGCTCGTCGTCCTGCATGGGACAGGCGGAGATGAGCATGATCTCTTCCCACTTGCCGAGCAGATCGCCGGAGGGATGGCGATCCTTAGCATCAGGGGGAATGTCATGGAGAATGGGATGAACCGATACTTCAGAAGATTAGAAGATGGGACCTTCGACATGGAGGATCTTGCCAGGAGGACAAAGGACCTGTCTGATTTCATATCTGGATTCAGCAGGAAGATCGAAGGAGAGACATGCCTCCTTGGCTATTCTAACGGAGCTAACATGGCAGCAAGCCTTCTAGTGGATGCGAAAGTCTCGAAGCGAGCGATCCTCCTGCATCCTGCGAATATTGCATTCCCTCCAGCAGATCTAAGCTCGTCACAAGTGCTTGTCACAATAGGCAATAACGACACGATCGTGGATCCACAGGCAGCTGAGAGACTGGTAGCTGACCTTCGGAAGAATGGAGCGAAAGTGAGTGTGCTGCGGCATGATGGTGGTCATGGCATCGAACCAGAAGAGGTGAGAGCTGCAGAAGAGTTTCTCAACAGATAGTATCCGTCAGATCAAAAGAAAAGAATATCACTTCTCTCTCGCTTCCTTCAGCGCCTTTGTCCACCACATCAGTTCATCGATCAGTGCATCTGCGTCCCTTTCGTATGGCGCGAACTTGTCTGGCGAATCCGGAAGTGTCCAGTGCTTCCATATGTTCACTGCATTCCTGAGCGGTGCCATCTGGAGTTCGATCGCGACAAGCCTCAACTGTTCAATCGACCTTGCGCCACCCACTGTCCCATAGGAGACAAAGCTCACAGGTTTCCTGTTCCACTCGAAATAGACATAGTCCAGTGCGTTTTTCAGTGATGCTGGATAACCATGGTTGTATTCAGGAGAGACCCACACATATCCGTCTGCCTCCCCGATCTTCTTTGCCCACTCAGCTGCGCCAGGCACAGTGTAATTGTGGTTGACAGAAAGCGGCCCTCCTGCAGGCTCATCATAGCACGGCAGCTCCAGTTCACGCAGGTCTATGATCTCAGAATCGATACCCTTCTTCCTGAGTTTCTCATGTATCCATCTCGCAGGCTCTTCACCGAAGCGATTGTTCCTCACGCTTCCTAGGATCACGAATATCTTCATCTTTCATCACCAGGAAGCAGGAGGGATATGCCGCTGAATAATCTTCTTCTGATATATTATTTGAGAATTATGACAAAATACTATAAATAAAAAATTAAAGGGTTGAAACGTTAGCTGCTTTCGGACCTCTGTCTCCCTGGACGACGTCGAACTCGACCTCAGCTCCGTCCTTGAGGGTGACACCAGCCTTGAGTCCAGTCAGATGAACGAAATAATCTGAACCATCCTCAGCTGTGATGAATCCGAATCCCTTTGATGCATTGAAGAACTTGACTGTGCCTTTCATTTTAGTACTGCCTCTTCTTGCTGTAGCAATCCTTGCAATATACTGGCCTGCCTTCAGTTGGCTTGAATGGCACTTCGCAATCCTGGCCGCACTCTGAACACTTAGCTTTGTGCATTTCTCTTGGTCCACCGAAATTACCTCGGCCGCCGAAACCGCCTCTGGACCTTCCATTATCTCCGTCTGATCTCATTTTCTTTCTCCTTCAGAAATAGCTGCTCTGAGCATGCTTTCGCATCTCCATCACCAGAAGCGTGACCGCCTCCGGCTTAACAACTCGTCTGAAATAGCCCTTGGGATTGCTCAGCAGTATTTAAAATGATTGGATTTTGCTGATGGATATATGATAGACGGTGGAATAGAGGGAACAATGGAACAGGTTCTCAGGAATAATGCTCAAGACCGCCACACAGATTCTCTCGCTATTTCCGATACCATAATCCACCAAGGCACTGAGGACTGGCGTCCTGGTGCCACTCGAATCCTCTCGTGACTACCGATTTACCTCAAATAATCACCAAGGTACTAAGGACTGCGTCCTCGTATCACTCGAAGTATCTCGTGATTCCGATATTCGGCGTGAGCGATCTCGCCGATCGGAAGAAAGAAACGTCTTTAATTTTTCCAGGTCTCTTTTTTTTCAGTAACGTGTTTACCACAATTCAAAAATGAAATTTTCAGTTACGAAAAAGTTCAAAATTCTTTTTACTCCTTTCACTGCACAAAACCGTTCATGGGAGCCTCTGGCACTTCCTTTCATGATGCTGCCATGGCAAAAAATCACCAAGGCCTGCGATTGCCGTTCTCTTATGTTCACGCCGTCGCCCCCTCTGTCCCATCTATCTCATGATGTCTCTTTTCAAGTATCTCCTGCATCATCTTCGCATACTCAGCGCCCTTGCCAGCGTCCTCATGCTTGAAGAACACATAAGACTCGCTGTCAAGCCTGCCTGCCCACTCCTCCAGTCCTCGAGTAGAATAATCTGGCCTTCTCAGCCTGAAGTATGCAAAATCAGCTGTCTGCACTAAAGGCACTTCAATGTCATCATCTGCATCAGCGACGCAAAGCGCAGCGTTCTTCTTTCGCATGAGACCGAAGATTTCATCATCGAACCATGAGGCATGCCTGAATTCCATCGCTGCCCTATGTCCTGAAGGCAGTGAGTCAAGAAATTTTTTCAGTGACGCTATGTCCTTCCTCAGGAAGGGAGGAAGCTGGAATAGCACAGGTCCAAGCTTCTTGCCAAGGACAGCTGCCACCTTGAACAGGTGAGAGACTGACTCAGGATCATCAAGCTTCCTGAAATGCGTTATCCTCCTCGGAGCTTTCAGCACAAATTTGAAATCAGGAGGGACCTGCTCCGCCCATCCCTCCAGGACTGCTTCATCAGGCATCCTGTAGAAGGTATTGTTGATCTCCACAGTATTGAAGTTCTTCCCATAGAATTCCAGCATCTTCCTCGCTGGCAGGTCATCTGGATAGAACTTGCCTTTCCATTCCTTGTAGGAATATCCGCTCGTGCCTATGTGTATCAATATGCTAGCCTTCAACAAGCGCAGCAAGCCTTTCCATGGATTCGAGCGCACCGCTTTCCATGCCTGTCTCAAGCATCCCCCTCATGTCCTCCGCACTCTCGTACTTCGCTTCATCGATGAGTCTTGTCTTCCCTCCCCTCTCTTCAAATGTGATCGTCTCCACAAGCACATGCCCTGGCATCTCCTCCCATTCCATTGTGTAAGAGACCTTCTTGCCAGGGATGATATCCTTGTACACGCCTCTGAAAGCATATTCCTTGCCTTCAGGGTCCTTCTGGACGATCCTCCACTTGCCACCAGGCTTCACATCCATCTTCTCGACATCCGTCTCCATGATCCTTGGACCCCACCATTGGGGGACCATGGCGGGGTCAGTGATCGCCTGGAATACCTTCTCCTTAGGGGCATCGAATGTCCTTTCTGTGACCACTCTCAGCTCGTCTTCCATCGCAGTGAACCTTGTCTTCAGGCTCTCCTCCAGCTTGTCCAGCGATTCGTTCCAGCCCTGCTCCATCCCATTCCTGTCATCCGCGCTTATCTTCGCGAGCCCCATATGCCGTAGCGTCATCCTAGTCCTTCCGTCAAGATCCTCGAATTCCAGCGCGAGGAGCATCTGCTCAGGGAACTCGGATCCCATCTTGTAATATGTTGGAGAGACGATGTTGCCATCCTTGTCAGCGAAAGAATCGGTGATGACGAGCCTTGCCGGCCTTATGACTTCTGTGTATGTGCCTTTGCTGTATATCATGTCTCCTTCTGATGACTGCATGGCTGTGAAGGATTCTCCTCCTTCCCTGACATCCAATCTCGCAAGCGGGCATGTGTAACCTTTCGGCCCATGCCATCCCATAAGTCTCTGCGGTTCTGTCCATGCCTTCCATACTTCCTCCCGGGGCGCATCGATGATGCGTACGATCTCAAGGTCTTCTGCCATGCGATTGTGGAACTGCTGGAATTGTATAAATTGGATGACTATCTCCCATAACTTTTCAGGCAAAGCCCACCTTTTACATCAGTCCAGGCTATTCTTTGTCTTATGAAAGCCGTTGTATTCAAGGGTGTGGGAAAGGTCTCTGTTGATGAAGTGCCGATGCCCAGGATCGAGAAGCAGAGCGACGTGATACTGAAGGTCACGAATACTGCCATATGCGGAAGCGACCTGCATCTTTATGATGGCTACAACCCTTCCATGAAAGCAGGTGATATCCTTGGCCATGAGTTCATGGGAGTCATTGCTGAGGTTGGAGAGAAAGTGACTCGCTTCAAGGTGGGAGACCGTGTGCTCATCCCCTTCCCCATCTGCTGCGGAGCATGCTTCTATTGCAGGGAAGGATTATGGTCGCTCTGCGAGAACTCGAATCCTGACAAGAAGAAGGCTGAGGCACTGTACGGATACTCTGGTGCTGCATTGTATGGATATTCGCACCTCTATGGCGGCATACCTGGAGGACAGGCAGAATTTGTGCGCGTGCTAGATGCGGATGTCAATGCATTCCATGTCCCGCCTGATATCAAGGATGAGAAGGCCCTCTTTCTCACCGATATCTTCCCCACCGGATACATGGCTGCTGAGAATGCCATGCAAGGCACAAGGATAGAGACAGTCGCTATCTTCGGCGCAGGCCCTGTCGGGCAGTTCACGATCAAGTCGCTGTTCCTCCTTGGAGCAAGGCGCGTGATAGCGATCGACAAGGTGCAGGAGCGCCTTGCGATGGCAGCAGCATCAGGTGCTGAGATAATTGATTTCGGCGACGAGAAAGATATCGTCGAAGCCCTGAAACGACGCACAGGGAACCAAGGCCCTGATGCAGTCGTAGACGCAGCAGGGATGGAGGCATCAGGTCATGGAGTCGCAGATTTCTTCGACAAGATAACCCAGGAGGTGATGATACAGCAGGACCGCCCCACTGCTCTGCGTGATGTGATCCAATCCTGCAGGAAGGGAGGAGTAGTATCTATCCCTGGTGTGTATTCAGGTTTCATAGACAGGTTCCCTATGGGATCAGCTTTTGCCAAAGGCCTCACCCTCCGGATGGGGCAGACCCATGTGCATAGCTACCTTGATAAGCTCGCGCAGCTGATTCTCGATGGCAGGATAGACCCTTCATTTGTCATTACGCACCGACTCCCGCTGAGCGATGCGCCGAAGGCCTACAGGATGTTCCGGGACAAGGAGAACAGCTGCATCAAGGTCGTGATGAAGCCATGAGCTTGATTCCCAATCTCTCTTCACTCATATCGTGGTGCAATCTCACTTCGTTCATAGCTTGACGGTAATCGCTTCACTCATATCGCAGTGCGTCCACTGGTTTCAGCTTGCTGGCCTGATATGCAGGTATTGCACCTGCGGCCATGCCGATGAAGACGCTCATGCTTACAGCCACTATTATGCTCCTGATGCTTATGTAGGTGCCGCCTGCCCCGAAGCGCATGGCTCCTGCCCCCATCATCGCGGGGAGGAACCCTGAAAGCATCACACCTATCGCTATTCCGATTATCCCACCTATGAGCCCGATGAGTGCAGCATTCATCAAGAACATGATCATGATGTCGGAATTGCGGGCGCCTATCGCCTTCATTATCCCGATCTCCTTAGTCTTCTCAAGCACTGAAGTGAACATGGTGTTCGCGATACCTACTGCTCCGACCAGTAGCGCTACAGCTGCGATGGCCGTGAGGAATGTTGTAAGCGATGACATCATCTCGCTGCGCTGGGCAGCCATCACCTTGTTTGAAGAGATGGAGAAATCCTGCTTCGCCTCAGTCACATGCCTTGCTATCCTTAGCTTGCTCTCGATCTTCGACATCGTCTCATTGAGCTTGTCCTCATCCTTTATCTGGATGATTATCGTATCATATACATCCTTCTCACTGTCCTCAAGGATCGAATACGCCTGCTCAAGCGGCATGTAGATATTGCTGCTCTGGCTGTCGAGGATCCCGACTATCCTGAAGAGCCTTCCTTCTATTGTCAGCACCTGATTCACACCAAGGTCCTTGCTGAAGAATCCGTCTGCGAGCCTCCCTCCTATGACGATCACGTTCGCATCAGCTGGGCCAAGCATCCTCCCTGCCGCTATCTCCTCTGTAGTCACCTGCGACCAGGCAGCCGTATCCACTCCGATGATGCTGACGCTTCCCTTCTCAGCGACATAGTATACTTCGGCATTCCCCCTGATCTGCGTGTCGATCGCCTTGATGTTATCGATGCCTTTCAGGACCTGGAGGTCGGTCCTGTCAAGCACCACTTCCTCAGTGGAGGCTGATGATCCTCCACCGACAATCATCCTATTCCCTCCACCGCTCATGAACATCATCGCCCTAGACCTGCCTGCCTGCAGTGTCAGGAGGTCGCCGCCAAGATCGCCTAGCTGCGAACCGATGTTCTGCTGCAGGCTCTCCCCAAGCGAGACTATCGCGATCACAGCTGCCACACCGATCACAATCCCAAGTATAGTGAGCCAGCTCCTTACCTTCGCATGGACAACCATGCTCAGCGCATGCCTGAACGATTTCGACAGTCTCATTTGATATCGAGGCTCAGCTTGTCATCTCCTCTTCTTCTTAGCGAACATCTCACCTACCGCATCGCCATAAGTGTAGTCAGGATCCTTCAGCTTGCCTTTCCTGTATCTCCTGTTGACTACTAGGAATCCCGCGAAGATGACTGCTGCCAGCAGCACCCACCTGCCTGTCTGCCATGCCTGGGCAAAAGGATTCGTCCTCTGCCTCATGGCACCAGCCCCTGCGAGGGATATTGTCGGTTGACCCTCTGTGACATGCACTCTCTTCTCGAGCGTATTCCTGTTCCCCCTTGAATCTGTATAGATGATCTCAAGGTCCACTGCATTGCTCCTTGTGGCGTTGCCTCCAGGTAGCCTTCTTGCGGACATGTTTCCTGCAGGAGCGAGTGTGAAACTTGCGATTGTGTAATCTCCCTCATTGAGATTCCCGATTATCACTGAATTGCTGCCGCTCGTTGTCCACCCCTGTTGCTGAGGTACCCTCACTGTCACAGAACTTGCTGAGACGCTACCTATGTTCGAGATAGAGAATGAATACTCTCCGCCTGATACACCTGAGAACGCTACATCGAAGTCAGTCGCGCCGCCCACGTATACTCCTGCCTTGGTAGCAATGATCCTATCCTCTCCTGTCGCCGGGTCACTGTAGCTCAGCGTCAGGTCAAGCTTATACAGGTCTGGATCTGCATTCGCGCTCGCGACCACATTGAAATCCAGCTCAGCTGATTCCTCGACATCGATGTATCTGATATGCTTGGTGTTGTCAGAGCCGACAGGGAGGATGATGTCTTGACTGTTCTCCCACTGGAATGTGAGATCCTTCAGTGGTGAGCTTCCGACATTGTTTATTGTGAACTTCATCGGAGTTATCTTTCCAGGTATCAGTTCTACCTGGTCGATGAATATCACTTCTGCGCTCTCGCTGCTCTCGATCTCTATAGGGAAGAGCATCTTCTCATCCGGGTCCCTCTTTCCCTCTTCGTATATCAGGACCGGCAGATCATATGTCCCAGCATTCGCATCGCCAGCGACCTTGACCTTTAGTTTCACTATCTTCATGTTGCTGCCAGCAAGGTTTCCAGGAAATGGACCGACCTCTATGACTGCGCTTTCTCCGGATACTATCCCGAAGGGATACTGGGGGACGATCTCTGCAGAATATGTTCCTGTTGCCAGGTCACCATAGTTCTCGATGCCGATCCTGACCTCGATTATGTCGCCTGTCCCTGCAGGATCAGGATCCTGGTTGATCATCCTCGTCACAATCCTGGCATCATTTGTCGCAGCTCCTGCTAAGGAGACCATAAGTATCATCATGATAAGATATTTCTTCATGCTTTCACCCTCTTCATGTTCTTGTTCGATCGTATGTCGATGACCCTGCCGTCCCTCAGTTCCACATGCCTCTTAGCATACAGAGCAAGATTCTGGTCATGGGTCACCATTATGATGGTCTTGCCATCCAACCACAGCTTCTGGAGTATCTCGAGCACCTCCTGACCTGTCGAGCTGTCCAGAGCGCCGGTCGGTTCGTCCGCAAGTATTATCTCGGGATCTGTGACTAGTGCCCTGGCGATCGATACTCGCTGCTGTTGCCCTCCTGACATCTGCGATGGGAGATGGAAGATATGCGTCCCGAGTCCGACAGCCTCCAGCATCTTTCTAGCCTTGCTCCTGGCCTCTCTGTCGTCCATCTCCTGGAACTCGAGCGGAAGCATGACATTGTCAAGCGCAGTCATGTTAGGGATGAGGTTGTATTGCTGGAATATGAAACCGACAGCGCTTCCCCTGAGAGTAGAGAGATCTGACTCAGAGAGCAGCGAGATATCATGCGACTTCAGGAACACTGTCCCGTTAGTAGGTGTGTCGAGGCAGCCGACTATGTTCATCATCGTTGATTTACCGCTCCCTGACTGCCCGACTATCGCTACGAATTCTCCCCGGCCTATCTCCACAGACACATCTCGCAGCGCATGGACTTCCACATCGCCCATCCTGTATATCTTGGATACCTTTCTAAGCGAGACCAGGTTCATCCTAGCATCCTGCAGAGCATATTGATCATGAAGATTCAAATCCGCCTCGTACTATATAAAAATGATGTGGACGTAGCGTCCACATCGACAGAAGACTTTGATTCAAGGCAGCGTGCACCTGCTTATCCCAGTGCCTCTCATCCTCATCCCTATACCTGGCATCATCCTATCCTCAGCCATCTTTAGGAATTCCTCCTCAGTTATCTGTGTGCCCACCGCCTCGATATATGCATCATAGTCCTTGTTCTCGA
>CAYTWW010000007.1:33735-133290 GCA_964441565.1 uncultured Methanosarcinales archaeon
ATGCATCATAGTCCTTGTTCTCGACAGCTTCCTGGATGGCTGTCCGCTCCTCCTCGCTATGGAAGCCATAAGCTAGCGCGCTTCCCGCCACGAGCACTCCAAAAAGGAGCGCTATCATCCCGATTCGTTTCATCTCTGTAGCCTCCGGTGCATCGCACCATGAATCGCTTGCAGGCCTTCCTTCATAAATGATATCGACAGCTGGTGTGCATCTGGCGTCCACAGGTTTTATATATTGAAGAGCCTGATGGAACTGCATGCCACCAGGGATGGGGCCTAGATTCCTGGGTCCGCCTATCGAGATCGGTCTTATCGAGCTAGTCTATTTCCTGCTGATCTCCGGCATCTCGCTGTATATATATTGGAAGACCAAGGAGATCTATGATCTTACAAGACACAAGGGCATTAGGCACTTCAGGAATATCTTCCTCTTCTTCGCGCTTGCCTATGCCTTTAGGCTCGTCCATATTGTCTATATGTTCTCCCGAGAGCTTTTCGGGCTCGACTTCCCAAGGGTTGTCTTCCCCCTCAGCCTGCTGGCTGTGAGCTATCTTTCCACGATGGCTATATTCTCCATCATAATTGCGATGGCAGGGACCAAGGACGAGGAAGGAATCATCTCTATCCTCCTTCATACTATCGCATTCCTTTCGACGCTTGTCGTGCTCCTGGCGCAGACCTCGATGTATCTGGTCTACATCCAGACCTTGATATTCATCGCTTCTCTGACATACGTGCTATGGAAGCGGAGGATGCATCTCTCTGCCCAGAACCTTGTGACATACATATCACTGTTCACCTTCTGGGTGCTTTCGACTTCCGCGATCTCCCTGCGATTCTTCAATTTCCCGCTGAAGTTCGGCCTGTATGCTATCTCTGTGATAATATTCCTTTCAGTAGTGATCAGGATAAGGAAGAGGTTGTCGGATGAAGAAAAGGGATCGCCTTGAGATAATCCATAGCATCCTCAGGATCATCCACGACAACAGGAATTCGATCAGGATGACACCCCTCCTCCGGTTCTCCAACATATCCTCACAGAGCTTCAATGAGTACTACAGGGACCTGCTCGACAAAGGCCTTGTCAGGGAAGATACAGACAAGAAGAAGAACAGGTTCATCTCACTGACCGACAAGGGTTTCAGGTTCCTGGAGAGATACAAATACATAATCGACTTCATCGAGGAATTCGAACTCTAGCTCCTGTGCTCGATAACCAGCAGATACCCAAGAGCGATCAGTCCGGCAAGTGCTGCCCCTGAGAGCAGCCCGGAAGAGAGTCCTCCTGTCTTCTCCGCAAGCACCGCTCTTTGCATTATCCGCGCCTGGTTCTCCTCCTCACCTATCATCACATCAAGCTCCTCTGCCCTGTCCAGAAGCTTCCCATACATCTTCTCCTTTGCCTCTAGCATGCTCTCGTCATTTGGATCTATCGCTGAAATCTCCTGCTTGTAGGAGGCGATCTGGAGCGAGATCTGCTCTCTCTGCTGGAGCGCGTATGCCGTCTTTTTCTCATGCGCATGCAAGGCATAGGCCTCTGCCATCGCATTCGCTGCACCTTTGGCTGATTCAGGATCCCTTGATGTGCTCATGATCCTTATTGCGTTCCCTTCGACTGCCACATCGATCTCAGTCCTGGGATACTCGCTCCAGTTTATCATGTCCATGACAGGCCCGGATATCACTTCCTTCTCGCACTCAAGATCTGTCGGGATCTTCGATGAGGTCTGCAGCAGCATGGATTCCCGGCCATCAACAGCCACAAGGCTCTGTGCAGTGTAGCGTGCCCTGCCGCCGATGATGGTGAAAAACGCTAGCGATAATACGAACAATAGCGCAATGCTTTTCCAGTTTTTCCTTGCTGTCCTGACAATCTTTCTCATGTCTTCTTCCATATCACATCATCTCGTATTCCTTCCTAAGTGAGGCGACCACAAGGCCTGCGAGCGCCACTGCAAGGACATAGACCAGGAACAGGAGCGCATCCGGGCTGATGAGATGCGCCATCCTGTCATAGCTTGCAGCCCCGAAGAGAAGCCCGGACATCACGATCAACCATATTGTCTTGCCCATTGTCAGTACCTCCCTCTCCCTAGAGCGATCGCCGGGATCGTCCTCAATATTATCATAAGGTCCATGCAGAGTGACATGTGGCAGGTGTAGTATATGTCATACAGGATCGCCTTGTCAGGGTTCAGCGAATGCCTGCCGTTCACCTGCCATAGCCCGGTCATCCCAGGCTTCACGCTGAACCTCCTCATCCTCCACCCGCTGAAGGTCGCAAGCTCTGACTCAAGATGCGGCCTTGGTCCGACGATCGACATCTCACCCCTCAGCACATTGAAGAGCTGGGGAATCTCATCAAGGCAAGTTCTTCTCAGGATCCGCCCTATCTTCGTCACCCTTGGATCAGACCTGATCTTGAACAAGCCTTTGGTCTCGCTCGAGAGCGATCTCTTCACCTGCTCCGCATCAGACGACATTGTCCTGAACTTGAATATCTGGAATGGCAATAGGTCCTTGCCTAACCGCTCCTGCCTGAACAATGCCCCCCCAGGCGAGTCGAGACGGATGAGGACCGCGATCAATAGGAGGAACGGAGATAACAGCAGGAGCAAGAGGCCTGCGACAATCATGTCAAGCGCTCGCTTGAGCAGGTATTCCCTCCTGCTCCTTCCAAGCCGTACATTCAGGAGCGGATAATCCCTGAACTCATCAAGGATGAGCGGATCAATTATCAGGTTGGAGACTGAGGGGATGACCTTCCACGTGATCCTGGGATTATTGACTATCAGCTCCAGCAGCTCCTCATCGATATGTTCCTTTGTCATGAAGACGACATCTGCATCATCAAGCGCTTCTCTTAGCCTGCCAATGTCATTGATCTTCGCTGAGAGCTCATAGCCAAGGCATTCATCATCGCTGATCTTTGCGCATATGTCCTCAAGATCCTTTCCATATATCACTACCCTTTTCTTGTCACTCCCTTTCTTGCGCATGAATACCATCAGGTCACGCATCATGATCCTTGAAGAAGAAGCAAGCAGCAGGTTCGCTCCCAGGACCACTGCTGTCACGACGATGAGTCTCAATTCAGGCCGGAACAGGATGACCAATGCTGAGAGCATCAGGAAAGTGATACTTGAAGAGTAGAGGAGCTTCAGGAAGTCTGTGTCATTGAAGATGATCCGCCGCTCCTTGTACAGGTTGAGCGTGGAATGGTTCAGTATCTGCACCATGAGCCCGAACACGAAATACTGGGAATAGAACCTCTCACCGCCGAGGAAAGCTATCGCTGCTGCAGCAAGCCCTGTGAACAGCATCACATCCGAGGAATATAGTCCGAGGAAGTAGAGGTTCACGCCATCGCCTCCCTGTAGACCCTCATGGTCTCATGAGCTGCATGCTCCCAGTTCCTCTCCCTCCCTACATAATCCCTGCAGAGCGTCCCATCCTCGCTCAGGTCTTTTACGTCAAGATCATGTATCGCGCTGGAGAGAGCTTCCTCATCCCCGGAACTGAACCTGAAGCCATGCCCGCCTGTGGCACACACATTCTCCTCGATATCGCTGACAAGGGGGGATGTGCCATAGCTCATCGCTTCGAGGGCGGCGATAGGCATGCCCTCTATAGTGGAAGGGAGGATGAAGAGGTGCGCATTCGAGAAAGCCTCATCCTTCTCGTCGTCGTAAAGCGGTCCTGTGAAGATTATCCTCCTGTCATCGGATGCTGACTGTTGCAGTTCTCGCAGATAGGACTCGCAGTGGCTCGCATCTCCTGCTATCAGTAGCTTCCTGTCGGTCTTCGTCTTCCTGAATGCAGATATCAGCAGATGTACGCCTTTCTCAGGCACTATCCTGCCTAGATAGAGGTAGTAACCATCATGCTCAGCTCCGAACCTCCGGAGCTTCGACAGTCTCCTCCTCCTTCCGATCGGCACTCCGTTAGGGATGTACGTGAGCTCCATCCCATACCTTTCCTTGAAGTAATCCCTGATAGGCTCAGACACTGAGATCACCGTATGGCGCCATCTGGCGAGCAGCTGCTCACAGAGCTTCAGATATGATTGTGCCGCCTTCCCCCATTTCTCCCTTTTCCAGTCAAGCCCATGCAGTGTCACGACGCATCTTCTCGGCAGGATCGAGAACGGGGCATTTGCCATGGCATGGAAATGCACGATGTCGAACGGATGCATCATCGCATGCGCGGTCGCAAGCGTAGAATGGACAATCGCCTCTGTATGCTTCGTGTTCAATGTAGGGAGATGGACTATCTTCACCCCTTTGAATTCCCTTATCCTTGTGTCAGAATAGCAGCTCCTCGCATATACTGTCAGCTCTGCGCCCTGCTTCACAAGCTCTGGAGCCAGGTTGTGGACAGCAGTCTCGATACCTCCAGAGAGAGCAGGTATCCCCCTGAGACCGATCATGGCGACCCTCATCCGACCTTCCTCCAGTCTATCCCGAGGATCTTGCCTCTTATGATCCATGGTAGGACCTTGTGCAGGTTCTGCTTGATCGCAGGAGATGCGGATCCGATCATCCAGCATCCCTTCGTGCAGCTCTTCACCTTCTCGCGAGCAAGCCTTGCCTCAGCGCCATGCCATATCCTATTGAACTCCTTCCTGCGGATATTCCCCATGCTCCACGCATTGCCATTGCATGGATACACATCGCCTCTCGGATCCATGAAGAACACATCAGTCCCCATCCTGCATGGGAGCAGCCTCCGGTGCCCATTGACATAATTTGCGAGACCATAGTTGAAGTAAGCCCTGAACCAATCCTTTGGCTTGGATGATCTGAGGAGATCGCTTGAAAGCTCCTTGAATCCCTTGGTTATCCCTTCCCTGTCATGGAGCACATTATCATGCTTATGGAAATAGAATGTGTTATGGGTGGCAGCTGTGGCGAACTCTGCTCCCATCCATTTCGCAAGTCCATATAGTTCCATCAGGTCATCTGCGTTCCTATCGCTGACTGTTATCCCGAAACCTATGTCCTTGAGCCCGAGCTTCCTGAGTCCTATAAGGGTTCTTATCCCATGATCAAATCCATCCTTGATACCCCTCAGCTCATCATTTGCTTTCGGTAATCCTTCAATCGAGACACGCACACCTATGCCCGGATTCTTCTTCGCGACATCAAGTATCGCATCTGTCATGTATCCGTTCGTGGAGATGACGACACGCCTTGTCTTCTTCTGGAGGATGCTGACGAATTTCCCTATGTCTTTCCTCAGGAATGGCTCTCCTCCTGTTATGTTCGCGAACCTAATATTCCCTGGCAGGCTTTCGAGATCCTCCGGCCTGATCTCTTCCTCTGGTCTTGTCTGATGCTTCCATATGTCGCACATATGGCATCTCGCATTGCATCTGTATGTGATCGCTATCAATGCCTCCATCACCGGCCACCCCCGATTGCCGAAAAGCAGCTCATAAGCTTCTGATAATGCATTTCCGGCGAATACGATAACGAGCTTCGATAGCTCGCTTCAGATATGCTTTTTCTCAAGTTCCGGTTTCCTAGGACCTTCATCTGCCTGGAGAGCGAGCGCGGATTTCCTGGTTCGAAAAGTAGCCCGTTCTTCCTGTCAACGATCATCTCCCTGAGGGATCCTATCGCGCTCGCGATGACAGGCTTGCCATGCGACATCGCTTCAAGGACAACATTCGGCATGTTCTCAGGCCACCCTGATGGCACTATCACAGCTGTGCAGTTCTTGTAGAGCCTCTCAAGCTTGTGGAGCGGCAGTTCACCTGCCATGCAGACCTTATGGAGCCTTTGTGTCTTGATGTATGAACCGACATCCTTCCTGATGCTCCCATCTCCAGCGATGATGAGCCTCGCATCTGCGATCCGAGCTGCCTTGACAGCGGTCATCACACCTTTTTCAGGCTCGATCCTTCCTGCATAGAGGAAGTATCCCTTGTCATGCTCAGAGGGATCCTTGGGATCGACAAATGTAGGGATATGCTCGAATCTCTGCCCAGGATATATCTTCCTCGTCTTCTCTATCATGATCTGCGAAGGGCAGACAAAGCAGCTCACCTTCCGGTATGTGCCGCGTGCCCTGTGAAGGGCGAGGGATGAAGCCTTGATCAGGGACAGTAACCGCGAGCCTTTCACGCATCCATGCACTACCGACATACCCAGATTACTGAAGCACTCCTCGCACACCTTTCCGTCCCGATAGAGATGCGATGAAGGGCATGCGAGGAAGAAATCAGACAGCCGCACGACGACAGGGATCCTCCTGTCCGAGCAGGCGTCTATCACGCTCGCAGACAGCTTCGAGAAATGATGGAGTATGTAGCAGACATCAGGCCTTGTCAGATCTATCAGCTGCTCAAGCTTCCTGCGGGCATGGTATGAGTAGAACTGCCTAGCGAGGAGCTTTAGCATGGTGTGAGGGTTAGGCTTATGGTCCCTGAAATACACCTCGCCGTCCCTCCCGACAGGATCCGCGAAATGCTCCTCATAGACCGAATGCTCATTCCTCTTGGACTTGATCGAGAAAGCCACGATATCATGTCCCTTCGATTCAAGTAGGTCTATGAGCTTGAACATATATCTTTCAGGCCCGCCTGAGACGAAGAACCTGTGGTTTATGATGAGGATCCTCATCCCATCTCACCCACTTCTGCATATAGCCTGTCATACCTGAGGGCTAGTTCCTCGATCGTGTAGTCTGCCATAGCATCTCTTGCATACCTGCCGATCTCTTCGCGCAGCAGCGGTTCATCAAGGAGATCCATCGCCTTTGACATCGCATCTTTTGCATCTGCTGCGATGACTCCCTCGCATCCATCCCGGATCATCTCCCTTATGTCGCCTGCGTCAAGGCATACCACAGTCTTCCCAGCCTGCATCGCCTCGCCTATCGCATTCGGCCATCCCTCATCAGAAGAAAGCGAGATGAAGACATCTATCGCCGCGAGGATGTCTGGTATGTCTTTCCTTGCCCCTGCCATGATGACCTGCTTCTCAAGGCCATGGAAGTCTATCCGCTGCTGAAGATATCCTCTCAGCGGCCCATCGCCGATTATCAGGAGGGCCATGTCTTCCCTGGCTGATTCTGCGAAAAGATCGATGAGCCTCTCGTGATTCTTCTGAGGCACAAGTCTCCCTATTGTGCCGATGACCTTCTTCCCTTTGAGGCCCAGCTCAGCGATTGCCTTTGCCCTGTCTCCATCCCTGAACCTGGGTTCGATGCCATTTGGTATCACGCGCAGCGACTCCACAGGGAATCCCTTCTTCACGAACAGATCCCTTCCTGCATAGCTGTTGGAGACGACTGTCACACTGCCAGTCTTCGCAAGCAGCATAGGGAGAAGCAGCTCCTTGGCAAATCCGCCTCTTCCCCTGAGCGCTGCTGTCGACCTTATTCCTCCTATGGCAGGCTTCCCTGAAAGCAGGCTGCTAATGTATGCATGATGGTTCCCCAGGAAGCTCTGGACAGCGTCGATCCTTTCATCCTTGATGAAGCGGCTTATCTTCAGATATACTCCCAGATCAAGCGCGCCCTTCTTATCGAAATGCACTTTCCTGACAGGCAGCTGCATGAACTCGTCTTCAAGAAGACCTCCCCTGTACAGGAATCCGAGTATCAGTTCATGCGATGTCTTGGCTTTCAGGAGATTTAGCAGCTGCCTCTCCATGCCGCCCATGTCAGCCCTCACGAGAAGGAGCAGTATCCTCATCTTCCTGCCCCTGATGTTTGCTCCAGTCATCGTGTTCCCCCTTTGGCCACCTTATACATCAGACCGAGCGATATCCAGCTGTTGAGCGAGACCACTTGAGAGAATCCTGCTTCCCCTACCAGATTGACAAGCATGAGCGCAGCTCCGAGCGCGACCCCGAGAGCAGGAAGGCCTATCCCCTGCGAAGCAGAATGCATCCTGGCGATCGCGAACACGATGAAGTACACTATCAGCAGGAGACCCGCCAGCCCTATCTCGAACAGGAGCGTGATATATGTGTTATGCGTCGAGAGCTGGAATGGGACATTCTCCCTGAAGGACTCATAGCTCCCTATCCCGCTTCCGAGAAGCATATTCCCTTCAAGACCAGGTGTGATATCATCCCAGAGGTTGGTCCTCTCAGAGATCGTAGCTGGTGTCAGGTGCTCTTCCAGCAGATCCATATTCGCCGCATAAAAGAGGGCGATGAGAGAAAGGCCGGCGACAATCAGCATCTTCCTCCTGGCCGCGACAATCTCCAGGACAGCTATCCCTGCGATGAGTCCAAGCATCCCTGCTCTTGAATATGTCATGATGTCTGCGAAAAGTAGTGCGACAAACGCGATCCCTGCTGGAAGACTTGCATCTCTTCTCATCTTATAGTATAGATACAAGAGCACAGGGATCAGATATACTGAATACGAGTTAGGCCAGAACAGGTTGCCATATATCCTTGTGCCACGCCAGTCTGCGACAGTCCCCCATACAGGATGGATAGCTGCCTGATAGATCGCCAGAGGGAGGTTGACAAGCGCTATCACGACTGATGCAGTCAGCACGCCCTCGATATCCTTCGCGAGCCTCTGGCTGTAGAAGAAGAACACGAGAGGCGAGATGAACATGAACAATCGTGACAGGACAAGTCTCAGCGATCCTGTGCCTGGATGCGCGAATGCGAGCAGGACAAGGAGCCCTATGATCGCAAACAGCCTGCTCCCTGCATCCCTGCTCTGGAGGATCATAAGGAAAATGAAGATCCCATTCAGTATCCCAAGGCCTCCGATTTCAGTGAAAGGCAGCTGCAGTAGCGGGCTTGCGAAATAGAAAGCAAGCCACGTGACGAGGAACTGATCATAGTCCTTCCTGGCAAATGATATCGTTAGCAGGATTAGTATTGTGATGAACAGCAGTGTGCTTATGACAGGCGACATGGCGATGAACCTCGATACCATCATCACAGAACCTAGCGCTGCAGAATAGACATAGAGTTTCTTCATCTCACTGACCTCGCGATGATGCCTGGCGACCTGTATGCAGCATCGTACAATGCATCCACATTGCTGGCTGCGAAATGCCCTAGCCCGATCCTGCGTATCTTCTCCCTGTCGTACCTGATCGGCATGTCAAGTGCCTTCGCGAACCTCTGCGGACCACCGCAGACATACAAGCCTGTCTCAGGAGTTATGAAAGGCCGGACGCACCTTATCCCCGTGCTGATGACCGGAAGCCCGGAGACAAGGGCTTCTGCCACGACATTCGGGAATCCCTCTGCCTCAGATGCCAGGAGGAGGGCATCTGCGGCGACCATGTATTCCTCCACATTCTCTTTCTCCCCGAGGATGAAGACCCTGTTGCCCAGCCCTTCGGAAGATATCAGCCTGCGAAGCCTCATCGCATACTCATCTTCGCCTGCTGGACCGATGAGGAGCAGCACGCTCTCCGAAGATGTCTTCGCCAGTGATCTGACAAGGAAGGCCTGGTTCTTGCGCTGCTGTATCCGCCCAATATTCAGGAATACTTTGTTCCTGAGCGGTATCCCAAGCCTCCTGCGGATATTGTTCTTGTCCGATATGTCATGCTTCGCGAAGACTTCCTCGTCGACTGCCCTGGGTATCAGGAGGCATTTGCTCACATCCAGAGATGCTTCCACACAGCTCCTGAGGCTTGATACTGAGCCGACCGCATAGATAGATACCTTCTCTAGCAGTGATCTTGTCCATGCAGATACCATCCTGTTCTTGATTCCTTTCATGAGCAGGCTTGAGGGGTCATCATGTCCGTCAAGCGTGCATTCCAGTATCGTCCTTCTGCAGGCTGATCTTGCCAGGAGCATCCTGTTCATCCATGGGAATGAGAAGAGATGCAGCACATCGAAATCATCCAGCCGCATGTGCTGGAGTGCCTTGTGGATATTGGAGATGTGCGCAGGGAAGTTCCTGCCGCTCTCAGGCCCGGCCTTGAATCTGATGACATGCATCCCTTCCTCCGTGGTGGAGCCTCTGTTCGAATCGCATATGACTGTGAACCTGTGGCCGAACTTCCTGGAAAGCCTTCGTGCAAGCCTGTATGCCCTGAGTCCTGACCCGCTGAAATCAGGAGGGAACCTGTTCACTCCCAGGAGGATCCTCATCCCGACACCTCCATGCTCTCGATCCATCTCCTCAGGAAGTAGCGATGATATGCTTCTTTGCCATTTTCTCCAGCAAGCCTCTTCTTAAGCCCGTCTGGAGAGAATGCTTCTCGTGAATAATTCCTTAGCTCAGGGAATGCCTGCCTAAGCTTCCTCTTGCCGATCGGATATCCCGCTTTCCTGGATGAGGGGACAGAATATGCAAGCCTGATCATCTCCTCTGACATGAATGGCAGATAATACTTCCTGTCAAACGCCCTTGCAGCGACTCTTATCTTCTCGATGCCATGCAGCGAGTATTTCAGCATCACGACAAGTGCTGAGAGCCTGGCAGGCACATCGTTTTCGATCGAGGAATAGGCCTTGATCATGTCCATCGTCTCATGGTCGAGGGCAGGCAGCGCAGCAAGGAAGCGCTCGCACATCCCGGGGATCCCCAGCCTCCTCCTCAGCCTCTCAGGCAGGATCGAAGTGATGAGGGTCTTGAGATACATCCTGTCAGTCTGATACAGGCCATCTGCTCCCTGGCCATTCATGACAGGGAGGCCATCCGCATCGCTGGACCCCGCAAGCTTCCGGATCATTAGGTATTCAGCGAAGCCTGCGGAGTCGCATGACGGCTCATCCACGAAGCTGAAATATCTCCGCACATCTCCTTCATCGAATCTTTCATTGTCATCGACAAAAAGCCAGGCTGAATCGCATATCCAGCGGTATGCGCCTGGATCGACGTCCTCCTGCCTATAATGCATGAACAATCTCGGAGGGATGATGTATGACAGCAGCAGGGAATCGAAACCACCGCTGAACTCTGAGATCATCCTTCTCGGTGACTCGTGCTTGAGTATCCTCACGAATTCCTCCCTGAGGTTGGCCATCCTCCTGCCGGAGAACATCTCCAGCCTTGAGGGATAATACCTGGGCCTTGTGCCTGGCATGTAGACTGTCAGAAGTCCAGGGGGAGCTTTCCTCACCCCATTGAAAATAGTGAATGGATAAGGTACGAATCCGAGCTGGGCCTGCACCATCAGATGCTTCTCAGATATCCCGCATGGAGAGAAATCCCTGAACCTGGAGCTTATGAGCAGCCTTCCATCTAACATGCCGAAATATACCTTGTCGATCCCTGTCGGATCAGTATCGATCCTGACAGCTGCACCGTCCTTGATTATCCGGGTCCCTCTCCTGTTGCAGATAATCCTTCCGTCAAGGTAGACAGACACATCTCCTGATGAGGCGACACCTCCTCTAAGCTCGATCTGCATGCAGAAACCTCCTTCTCATGGTCATGACAAGAGCCACAGACAATACAGAGCTCAAGGCGTATGCGATCATCGTGCTGTAAGCTGCTCCGATGATCCCGACCCTCGGCACAAGAAGTATATCTCCTATGACATTTATCCCTGACTTCAGCAGATTGAAGGCCTGCGAGAAGATCACAAGGTCGAACGCATTTATCACAGGGAGCATGTATATTGAGATGAAATAGAAGGCAGTGGACACAAGCAGGATATTTAGCGAAGGGACTGCCTGCAGGTACTTCTCGCTGAACAGGAGCCTCACGACCATCCCTGATCCGAAGATCCCTATCACCACGAGCGCGAGCCAGCCTGATGCCATCAGCGGCGCCCGATCGATGTATCCATCGACCTCATCCCTTCGCCCCTTTGCCCTGCACTCGACTATGTAAGGGAGGAACACAGTATGCATGACCATTATCAGCCCGGTAAGTATCGCAAAGCCCCTGTATGCGACATTATAGATCCCTACGCTCTCAAGATCGAGGAACTGCCTTATCACAAGCAGGTCGATATTGTTGACAAGATACAATCCTGAGAATCCTATGAGATGAGGCCAGGAATAATCCCATATCTTCCTGAACTGCTGCTTGTCGAACTCGTGTGGCATGAAGACCTTCCTGTCAAGCCCGCGAAGATTCACAAGGAAGGATATCAGGAGGCTTGCCATGAACATGAAGACCACTGTCATGAGTGTCGCGGGGATCGTTCCGGCAGCCATGAGGATGAGTGATACGAGGAAGAGTGCCTTCTGCATCAGGAGGACATATGCGCTTCTCCTGAATAGACCGATGCTCCTGAATATCTTCTCAAGGAAATTGAGTGATCCGTTGAGCACGAATATGGAGATGAGGAATGGGAGGAACGAGGTGCTCACGCCGATGAATCCGGCTATCCTTTCACCTAGCAGGATGAACAGGAGGACAAATGCAGCAGCCACCGGCAGGAATATGTATGATCTGGCCCAGAATGACCTGTTGATCCTGCCTCTTTTCATGTATTCCTCCCGGCCATGCCTCACCACAGATGTGTCTGACCAGCTGAATCCCAGGCTGATGGCAAGGCTGACCACCACAAAGAAAAGTGAGTACCTTCCCATGTCCTCAACGCTCAGGAGCTTGGCTAGGAGCACGGTAGAGGCAAGCCCTGTGATGATGTTTCCTGCCTGGCCAGTCAGGAGGTGGCCGGCATCATCAAGCATCCTGCGGTATCGCATGCTCCTCCTCCATCCATCCAAGCATCGAAGCGATACCTTGGTCTATCCCTGTGAATGATGAATACCCAAGATCAGCCCTGGACTTTGACAGGTCTGCCCATGTCGCTTCCACATCTCCTGCCTGCCTTGGCATCATCTTGATCAATGCCAGCCTTCCGCTCTGCTTCTCTATCTCTGATATGAGCGAATTGAGGCTCACAGGATTATCGCTTCCGATATTATAGATCCCAAAGCCACTCCTTTCCATGGCTGCCGTTATGCCCTTTACGACATCCCCGACATACGTATAGTCCCTTGTTGAGCTGCCATCACCGAATCTCTCGATCTGTTCGCCTGAGAGTATCTTGCTTGCGAACTTGTAGGGTGCCATGTCAGGCCTCCCCCTCGGGCCATAGACTGTGAAGAATCTTAGGCATGCGATGTCCAGCCCATATAGCTTGTGATAGAGCCTGCAGAGCATCTCCCCGCATCTCTTGGTGATCGCATATGGCGACAGCATGTCGCCTGTCGCATCATCCTCCCTGAAGGGAAGCCTCTCGCATGTGCCATACACGCTTGATGAGCTGGCGAAGACAAGGCTCTTCACACCATGCTTGCGGGATCCTTCCAGGATATTGACAGTCCCCTCGACATTCACTCGCATGTACAGCGCAGGGGCCTGGAGGGAAGGCCTCACTCCTGCGCGTGCTGCCAGATGCACGACCTTCTGAGGTCTCTCGACCATGAATATGTTCTCGATGACCCTCGCGTCTGTGATATCCTGCCTGTACAGCCTGAATCCCGGCTCCCTGAGAAGGCCTGATATGTTCCTCTCTTTCCTCGCAGGATCATAGAAATCATTGAAGTCATCTATGGCGACTACCCTATCCCCTTGATCCAGGATGTGTTCGCATAGATGGCTGCCGATGAATCCAGCTCCGCCTGTGACAAGCACCTTGACCATAGTCTTACCCCCATTCAGCCAGATCTTTCCTGCTTGCCTTGGTGTCTTCGCTGGCGTTTCGGCAATATACCTAACTGCAGTGGATTCTGCCCTTCAAGAATAAAACCATTTGGCTTTGGCGCAAAAAAATCTCATGGAAGTGTCAGCTCCCTTATCGTCTAATAGATGTCGCATCTGATTATATAGGGTCTTACTAGATTATATAAATCCAGATAAAATTTAAATACTAATATAGATATGTGTATACTCGTTACCTAATTTGAACAGATAAGTTTAAATAATCATGATCAGAGTATACGTTCCAAAGGATGAAAGCGAAAGGCCGCCGGCTGAGCCGGAGATTCCGCTGCCCTTGTTCAAGCATAGCGAACTGGGCGTTCTGGAAGTGACGGTCAAATGCCTTAGGGAGAACTTTGGGCTGGACTATGCAGAGATTGCCGATCTCCTGAACCGCGACAGGAAGACTGTCTGGTCATCCTATCAGAAAGCCAGGGAAAAGAGGAAGAGGATCTTCAGGATCGAGAAGCCTGTGAAAGGCGTAAGATGCTCTGTCTTCAGGAACAGGGAGCTCGGGCCGCTTGAGAGCCTGACTGTGTTCATGAGGGAAGAGCTGAAGATGACATTCAGTCAGATAGCAGAGAACCTTGACAGGAGCTATCAGACGATCTGGCTGTCCTATCAGAAGGGCATCAAGAAAATAAATTAAGAGGGAGGGAACATCATGAGATTCAGACTAGCTGCAGCTCTATTGTTCTTTTGCATTATGCAGTTTGCTGCGGCAAATGAGATATTTGTCGATACTTCTGGATGCAGTGATTCCGTAACACGGGATCAGGCATCACGCACTCCTTTCTGCACGATCAAGAAAGCTATCAGCGTTGTGCAGGCAGGAGACACGATAACCATAAGGGGGAACCATAAGCTTGATTCCACTGTGCTGATATCAGGAAAGACTTTCAGTCCAGGCATCGTGATAAGAGGCTCTGGCTCTCCAGTGGTTTCAGCTGCTCAGAGCCTTTCATGGAAGCAGGAGAGCTCTAACCTTTGGAGCGCATCTGTGACAAGCTCTAGCACAACATGGTATGGAGAGAAAGCAGATGGGACTGCGCTCTTCTCATGCAAGACAAGGTCAGAGCTTGACAGCCTTGGGTATGACGGGATATTCTACGATTCAGGAGCAAGGAGGTTGTATGTCCGCTCATCCACGAATCCCAGCCAGATGAAGATCTCAGGGAACACTGCCTTTGAGATAAGGAATTCAAAAGGAATCGAGATATCAGGGCTTGTGCTCGAAGCAGCATCAAGAGGTATCTATGTGAGGGACTCTGACCAGATCAAGATAAAGAACAACATGATCAGGGGAGGACTCAAGACCATCGATGCGCGAGGCTCCCGGAATGTCGAGATCTCAGGCAACATGCTCACATTCAGGAGGCCTGACTGGGCCTGGGAGGACATGAAAGGAAGCCTGATGGAGACGAGCGCGATGTTCCTCGAGGACAACTACGAGAACTTCGATATCCATCACAATTCCATATCAGGGAATTTCAATGGCATATACACATTCTCAAAGTCCGTCGGGAAGTTCAGGGATGTGAAGGTCCATGACAACATCATCCACGACATCATCGATGATGCTATCGAGATCGAGGAGTACTGCAACGGAGGCGCGTACTACGGCAACATGATCTATGATTCGTTTGTCGCGATAAGCCTCGCTCCAGTGAATGCCAACGAGAAGAGGTGCAAGGTCTATGACAACATCCTCATCGCAGATAAGACGATAAGGAGGGAAGGTTCGAGCACAGATGTGGGCGAGTGCTTCAAGATAATCGACAGCATCTCCACATCGAACATAGACTTCACGCACAACACATGCGTGGGAAGAGGAGTCTATACGACGACATCCAACTCAAGGACCCAGAGGAACACTGTGTGGAAGGACAACATCTTCTATTCCACGAACCAGCGCGCTCTGGAGAAGAGCGGGCTTTCCTCGGATGGAGTGCTGTATGACTACAACCTCTACTACAGGACAGATGGAAGGGGCTTGTTCAGGTATTGGAACTCTGATTCCAATTCAAAAGATTACACGAGCCTTTCTGCAGCAAAGGCAAGCTCAGCATGGGACGGCAAGTGGGACGCGCACAGCAAGAACCAGGATCCTGTCTTCACAGACCTTAAGAACAGGAATCTTGCGCCGAAATCAGGCAGCGCTGCCTGCACCATGTCATCCACAGGAAGCTATGTAGGAGCTGTGCCATGCTCAGGATCGCAGCCCCCTGCTCCTGCATGCGGAAATAACGTATGCGAATCTGGGGAGACTTGCTCTTCGTGCAGCAAAGACTGCGGTGCATGCCAGCCGCCTGCGCCTGCATGCGGAAATAACGTATGCGAATCAGGAGAGACTTGCTCTTCATGCAGCAGGGACTGCGGTGCATGCTCAGGCTCAGTCCTTGTGATGGACTTTGAGGGTACATGCAAGGATTCTTCCGGCAGCAACAACGATGGTGTCCTGAAAGGAGGAAGCTATGTCTCCGGGATATCAGGAAAAGCTATCGGCATGGACGGGGGAGACCTGATAGAGGTCAGCGATTCATCATCCCTTGACCTGAAGCATATCTCGATAGCTGCATGGGTCAATCCCTCGAAGCTCTCGCACGCGTACATCGTCGCAAAGTCAGGAGCCTACATGATGCAGACTGATTCATCCGGATATCTGCAGGCAGGCATCTGGGTAGCTGGCAAGTGGACTCCGCTTGTCAGGTCGAAAGCCCCGCTTAAGACGAGAACATGGCAGCATGTCGCATTCACCTACGACATGGCGCAGGCCAAGCTCTTGATCGACGGCTCAGTTGTCGATAGCATAGGTTATTCAGCAGCGCCGGACATGTCAGACACTGTCCTTACAATAGGCAACAGGCAAGGCTCTGGGAGGGACTTCTACGGGATCATCGATTCTGTGAGGGTCTCAGGATCAGCCTCTGAGCAGCCTTCGACAGAGTCTCCGACAGATGAGGACACGACCAGTGAGCCTGCCACGCTGATGTCGATATCTTTCGACAGGAATCAGTGCAAAGAAAGTGTGACAGGAGACTCATGCGACATGGGATCAGCTTCCTTTGGGATTGGCATGAAAGGCACAGCTGCCAGGTTTGACGGTGGTGACAAGGTCACTGTCGATGCAATCAAGCTTCCTGATGCTTTGACAATCAGCAGCTGGATCAGGCCTGAGGAATTCAGGCATGGCTACATAGTATCCCAGCCAGGGTCATTCCTCGTGCAGTTGAACGCAGACAAAGAGCTTGAGGCAGGAATCTATTCCTCAGGCAAGTGGACTCCCCTGGTGTCTCATAGCGGACTTGCTCTGGACAGATGGACAAGGATCGCCTTCGCAGTGGGAGGAGGGAAAGCTGCTCTATATGTCGATGGCGTCCTTGTCGATTCAGCTGATGCGCCATCAATGGACAAGTCATCTGAGGACGTGCTTATCGGGAACAGACAAAGCCTGGGCAGGGACTTCATCGGCAGCATCGATGAGCTCGTTGTGTTTGGCGAAGTGCTTGGTCCTCAGGCTGTCAAGGCCCTGGTCTAGCGTCGAGAATTCTTTTTTATTTTTTTAAACACCTGCTTATTGATAAGTCAAGATTTTTATAATCCACCTTCGCTAGTTGTGCAATTCAATTCTTTAGGAATCTAGTATGGAATATGGCAACCAGGGGGTGGACTGAGATGAGGAAGGCGTACGTATGTGCTTTGGCGATCCTCGCCATCGCGATGATGCTGACAGCAGAATTTGCTGCAGCCGCAAGTGACGACAAAGGCAGAGACCCTGACAAAGATAAGAAAGACAAGGCTGGGAAGAAAGATGATAGGCTGGAGCCAAGAGCAGCTATCATGCACACCCAGGAGGGGATAATCCTTGACATCAGCGACTTTGGCGAGAGAGTGAATTTCACGGTGGAGACATTCCCAGACCGCGGTTCTGGGAGCGGAACAGAAGTCAGCAATGGACGCTACCTTATAGCTGTCGATGATTCTGAAGGTGATTTCGATGTCAAGGCGATTGTGAGTACCGAGACAGGAAGCATGACTGAATCCGAGCTCTTCCTCATCTCAGATGCTGGATGGTATGATGACAGGTTCGACTACAGGAGATCTTTCACGATCAGTCCGACGCAGGCGACTATCGAGGATTTTCCGCTCCTCATACAGATAGATGACCATGGGATGATGGAGAAGATTAATGCTGATGGCTCTGACATCCTGTTCACAGATTCTGATGGTATCACTGTCCTTCCTTTCGAGATAGAGCATATAGGAGGAGGAAGCCTCACAGCCTGGGTCAGGCTGCCCGAGCTTTCTTCGACACAGGACACTGTGCTGTATATGTACTATGGAGACCCTGGCGCTGCAAGCATGTCAGATGCGAGCGCTGTATGGGAAGAATATCTAGCTGTATACCATCTGGATGAGACATCAGGCGCAGTCGTCGATTCCACAGGCTCCTACGACGGCACTGCTCTGAACGGGGTGAGCACAGGCGCCACTGGTGTCGCTGACGGATGCTACAGCTTCGATGGAGTCAATGACAGGATACAGCTGCCACGCATCCTCGAACAGAGCACTTATACTATCGAGGCTTGGGCATTCTCTGATCCTACCAGAGGTTACATAGTCTCGCAGAGGGATCCCTACAACCATGGCGGCTTTGTCCAGTATTATGGGCCATCAAGCGAATTCCAGATGTATTATGACAGCAGGTTCATACGCGCACCAGCAGCGTCGCTGGAATGGCATCACGTTGTCGGCACATTCGACGGCACTGTCGGTAGGCTGTATGTTGACGGAGCATTGATCTCCCAGGCATCAGGCTCGATAACCTGGCCAGACAGCCCCACGTATATAGGTGACAGGGTGAACGGGGGGAGATACTTCTCAGGAAGGCTTGATGAGATAAGGATATCAGACAATGCGAAAGGCCTGGACTTCATAAGGGCATCATTCCAGAACCAGCAGGACCCAGGTTCATTCTACACAGTAGGTGAAGAAGAGCAGGCCTCCGGGGTGCCTGCGATATCTGCTGTCTATCCTGCGGAAGGAGAGATGAATGTGCCTCTTTCTCCCACGCTTTCGGCTACACTCACTGATCCAGAAGATGGCTTCATGAACTGGACCATCGATATCTGGATGGGAGAAGCATGGATGGTGCTAGGCAGAGGAGATGGGAACAGTCCTATCACGGCATCTGCCATAGCAGACATGGTAGACGAGAACTCAGCCCTCTACACATGGAGGATCACTGTAGAGGACCAGCAGGGACTGGTCTCATCAGTCACATCCACATTCACTACAAAGCCATCAGAGAACCTGCCTCCTATGATAACAGACCCGGATCCTGGAGCAGACGCGACAGGTGTCTCTCTTGATCCCACGCTCTCAGCGACTGTGAGAGATCCAGATGGCGATGATGTATCATGGTCCCTGCAGATAAGGTCCGGTTATACCTGGGATACGATCGGCACCGGAACAATCGAGGGTACAGGTACAGCTCAGGCAGAGGTGGATGATCTTGCTGAATCGACATATTACAGGTGGAGGGTGACCGCATCAGACCCAGAGGGATCAGGAGAGGAGATAAGGCAGGAATTCAACTTCACCACAATGAGCGTAGACGATGCTCCTGTCATATCCGATCCATACCCGGAGAACAGCTCTGTAGACATCCCATTGGATCCTGAGCTGAGGATTGACATATCAGATCCAGAAGGCCAGCCGATCACATGGAGGATCGATCTCTATACAGACTCCTGGGCCACGATCTCTTCAGGGACAGACCCTGATGGAATTGTCACTGTCTATGCCGGGACAGAAGGTGTGGACAGGTACGACTCGACATATTACTGGAGAGTCACCGCATCAGACACCATGCATGAGACTGTAGCTCAATATTCCTTCCGCACTAAGACTGAGGAGAACCCTCCTGCGATAACGAATCCCTCGCCAGCTGATGATGCCACGGCAGTAGCCCTATTATCCGCGATGGCTGCTGATATAACAGATCCCGAAGGAGGGCTCCTGGATATCACATTCCGGCTCGATGACGGCACAGGCTGGAGGACCATCAGGACATGGAATGACCAGCCATCCGGCAGGTTCTCTGTGAGCGGGACAGCATATGTCACTCAGCCATACCATGAGTACGATTGGAGGATAACTGCTACAGACTCAGAGGGCGACAGCACAGAACAGACATTCTCATTCATGACAAGAGGCCTGCTCCAGCAGAAATTCAGGATCACGATAGGGAACAGCGCATACGGACAGATAATCCCTGTCATGGGAGACATAGATGATGATGGCACGCAGGAGATCGTGATGGTCGCCGGATACAATGTTGTCGCTGTCAACGGGAGGACCGGCCAGATCGAGTGGAACAGGTCAGGCGCTGTCGAGACTTCGCCTGAGCTTGCGGACCTCAATAGGGACGGGACACCTGAGGTGCTGTATGGCATGAACGGACCAAGGCTCAGGGCGCTCAACGGAGATGGATCCATCAGATGGACAAGCCAGGAGATGGGCGGTGATGGCCAGAGCCTCTTCCCTATCGCATCACACGATATCGATGGGGATGGATACCCTGAGATCTATTTCGCATCCGAAGACACTTCTCCATCGACATGGTCAGGAGACATCTCAGATTATGATGGAGCTGTCACGAAGCTTGACCATCAGGGAAACATACTTGACAGCACATGGCTCCTGCATCCTTGCTGGGGCGGTATCGCGATCGCTGATGTCGACTTCGATGGGGACTACGAGCTGTACGTCAGTGACCGCAGAGAAGGATACCCAAGGAACTTCCCTGGCAAAGGCCTGCAGGCTTATGATGCTGATACCCTTGATCTTCTCTGGAACAAGCCAGGGATGCAGCATTCAAGCCCACATGCAGTCATCGCCGATGTGTTTGGTGACGATGATCTTGAGATTGTCGCGCAGCCCATCACCATAATGGGTCCGGTTGTGCTTGATGAAGACGGTGACACGATCGCCGACTATTCCAACAGGCGCCTTCCCACTCATGGAACTGCGACTGTCCATGATATAGACAATGACGGCAACCAGGAGGCGATCATGGCAACAGGATATCCCGACAATGCGCCGATGAACTTCGTCGTCTTCGACCTTGTGGACGGGACCCTCGATCACGAGGAGAATTTCAGCTATCATCTCGCCTGGCCCCCAAAGGTCGGCGATGTGACAGGAGACGGCAATATGGAGATCCTCGCTGCTACAGGAAACCAGGGAAGCACGAGGGACTACCCCCTGATCGTCTATGATTCTGGATACAGGATGATAGACTATGTGGATGTCAGGGGCATGGGCCAGCTCATGCCTGTCCTTGTAGCTGATACAGACAGCGACGGATACAACGAGGTCGTCCTGATAGGGATGAAAGGGATAATGGTCGTCTACGACACGCCTGCCCGTACTCCGGATCCAGCCCCGAACACCTGGTACCAGTTCTACAGCCAGTACAGGAGAGGCGCTTCGGAGTATGTGCCGCCGCCAGGCGAGAGGTAATTTTTTTTATTTCTTTGTACAGGATAAGGGAGGATTCACACCTCCGCGAGCAGCCCACCGAAACCATTGTATATTATCGAGTTCATCCTGTAGTCGATCGCAAGCACCTTGAGATGCGGCCTTCTCCTCATGAATCTCTCTGCCTTCTCGCTTCCGAGCACCATTATGCAGGTCGCGATGGCATCAGCTTCCATCAGTGTCTCTGCTAGCACGCTTACTGACACGATATCCTTGGGATAGAGGATGTGGTCTGCGTTCCACTGCTCGCCTGATGTGGCGACCGCGCAATCCTGCAGGATGAATGGGAAGATTCCTTTCTTCATGTCCGTCGGATGCTGCACCTCGATTATCTCCTCCCTTCCAAATATCCTCATGTCTCCATCGGCATTGACAAGACCGGACCTAATCCCATGCGCACGCAGGAAATCCACAAGCCTGTCTATGATGAATCCCTTTGCGATGCTTGAGAGGTCAAGCATCGCTTCCTGCCCCCTAAGTTCGATCATTCCTGGGAGGATCCTTATGTCCTTGTAGGATCCACCGATCCTGCTTATCGTGTTACCCTTCCTAAGCTCATGGAATTGCTTGCCCATCGCTACATCATATAGTCCATCTGTCTCCTCGCAGAGCTTGAGCGCCTGCTTCACTACCTCGATAAGTTCTGGTGAGACTGCCATCCTCCTCTTCCGGTTCAATAGAGACAGTTCGCTATCGGGATCGTGAGGATCGAATATCTCTTGCAGCCTCCTCCCTTCATGATAGCAGTCCTGCGCTATGATGCTTGCATACTCCTGCGAGTCCATGAGCTCTAGCTCGAGATTCCCTCCCATAAGATCGTAGTTCCTTATCATCATTGTTTCCCTCCGACCATCTCTGGTCTGCTTCCTGCTGAGGCTGCCCATGTATTTTAATCATCTCTGCAGACCTACGAAACCCATGTTCTTTCCCAACAATCTTTAAATAGCAGGAAGGCATTTTTTGCCAGTGAGACAGTTTAGAACTGTCATCAAGAAAAAGGGGGGAGACGCATGAGAAAGCCAATATTTCTGGTACTGTTCCTGACAGTTCTGAACATTTCTTATGCAGCGATAAGCATAGACAAGCTCTCAGTGTCAGACAAGCTGGATGAGGATCTGACTGTCAATGAGACGATGCTCATCGAGGCCTACCTCGACAATGAGACCGAATTCAACCTCACACTGCCTTCAGGCGCCAGCAATGTCATGCTTGATGGCGTTCCTTTCTCAGGGACGAGCATCCAGGCCAACTGCACGCATTGCTCATGGAAGCTTGAATACACTCTCTTAGGCGCGATCGAGAAGGTGCCTCAGCATCTCACTTTCACAAGGAAGCTCAGCTCGCTTTCTCCAGTGGATCTGGTCTATTCGGTGACTATCCCGCAAGGCTACACTATCCAGCTGCAGGAGAATGAGAGCGACCCTCCTATCGTCCCAAAGCCGAGGGATGTGCGGACAGACGGGAAGAACATAATCGTCGAATGGACAGAGAAGAGCCCAGTGCTTCCTAAGATCTACTCTATCAAGTACTATCAGCCTGTCGAGAAGACAAAGGAGAGATTTCCTCATCTCATCATATGGCCAAGCCTCTTCTGCCTGGTGCTGGGATTCGCAGCAGGCAGGTTCTCGAGGAGGGACACGAGGCCGATACTGCCGGTCATTCCATCCACCCTGTTCTCGCCTGACGAGAAGAAGATAATCGACCTGTTGAGGACCGACAATGAGAAGATGAATCAGAAGGAGATAGCCCGCAGGTTGGAATGGTCGAAGTCCAAGGTATCTGCAGTGATCACTAACCTGGAATACAAGAAGGTGGTGAGAAGGGAGAAGCTCGGTCGTTCCTTCAAGGTAGAGCTTCTTAGCGACATGGTGGATATGGAGGATAAAGACCAGGTCTGATTCCATCTCTGATTCAAAACCTTAGTGTTTTCAATCTTTGGACGCATCAGTTGTTGATGAGTGAGCTGTCGAAGCGTTGGAGAGAGATGGGATTTCCTGAAGAGGAGATCTCCGCCTTCGAATCTCTGAGCAGGAGAAGCTTCATACCTGAGGAGCTGTCATTCCTGGCTGACGAGGATGTCGCTCTCCCGATAATGAGGGGGAAGACCATATCGCAGCCTTCTACGATGCTGATAATGACATCTGCCCTTGAGATCGAGCCGGATGACAAGGTACTTGAGATAGGCACAGGTTCAGGATATCAGGCAGCTATCCTCGCCAAGCTCGCCTCCGAAGTGATAACCACAGACGTGATCCCTGAGCTTGTCGTGAGAGCCAGGGAGAAGCTCTCAAGCGCAGGCATCCAGAATGTCAAGGTCATTGAGATGGATGGTACTATGGGACTTCCAGATGAGGCCCCATTCGATAAGATAATGATCACAGCAGCAGCGAAGGACTTTCCCAGAGAGCTTGTCGAACAGCTGAGGCCAGGCGGCATAATAATCGCCCCCCTTGGAGACAAGGACACCCAGGTGATGGTCCGGGGCATGAAACATGGCACGATATTCGAGATAGAGCTTCTTGGCGATTTCATGTTCACGCCGCTCTACGGCAAGTATGGTTTCGAGATCTAGGCTGTGATGACCAGATAAGGTATATCGCTGATCCTGAAGATAAGCTCTTTTTCCTCATATATCCTATCATCGATATTCCATTCTCCCTCTGTCCTTATCATTATCTCCTTCCCCTGGAGATGCTCGATCTTCTGTGCCTCGCGATCCACAATCTTGCCTGCGATGTCGCCAAGCACACCTCCCCATTGGTCCTTCACGATTATCAGGTCTAGCATGCCGTCGCGAGAGCTGATCCCTGCCTGGGATGTGGCGCTCACAAGAGGGATCGCTGAGATGTTAGTCACTATCAGGGCAGCTGCATCAAGAGAAATTTTCTGTCCATCTATATCCATGTCGACACGTGTTATCCTCTCTTCAGTGTTTTCCAGTAGATTCCTGACATAGGCGAGCTGCCCAAGCGCTTCTTTCTCTTCCCTTCCAGTCCGGATTATGCTTGTGAGCATATTGCTCCTGATAGCTGCCATCACAGCATCCCTCCCATTCACAGTGAAACTGTCCAGCTTGCTGACCTCCATCCTCTTCAGGAGCTCAAGAGCCTCTCTTGGATCCTGCGGTATTCCAAGCTCTTTTGCAAGGATATTCGCAGTCCCTCCCTGGAGTATGAGGATAGGCAATTCTTTTCCGATCCTGGTCAGCACCTTGCATGCAGTCCCGTCTCCACCATAAACTATTGCAGCATCATAGCCCTTCACCGCAACGTAGTCCAGTTCCTGATCCTTCTTTGTGATGTAAGCATCCCACTGTATATTGTTCTCGACGAAGAACCTGTTGGCTACAGCAAGGATAGGGAAATCCCTGCCAGATGCAGGATTTATGACAAGCGCTACCTTCATCTCCATCCCATCCTTATCCGCAAGTCTCCGAACTGCTTGCGGACAAATGCGAGCAGAGGATTCTCCCATCTGCCTTCTATCGTGCCTTTCCTGAGGGCATTGGCAAGATCCAGCGGCCTCTTCATCTTGGCGTCTGGCGCCTCCACCCACGCTGTTCCTATGTCCTTCTCCCTGTGCGCATCAGTCCCAGCGCTCATCGGCAGCCCCATCTGTTTGGCCCACTTGACTGCCCTGTCATTGAAATGCCGATATGACACGCGCGCATTGAATCCCTCCACGATATCGATGGACTTGCTGATCTTCGAGAGAGACTTAGGTCTCAGCCTGCTGACCTTGAAGGGATCGAACCCATGAGGCAGCAGCACAAGTCCTCCCTGGGATTTTATGTCGATTATTGTCTGCTCAGGGGAAAGATGCTTCTTCACAGCCTTCCTGAGGAACAGCCCGATGAGTTCACCATGCGTTGTCGTTATCTCCTCCCCGACTATCAATGTGATGCCAAGCTTCCTGGCGATCGGGATACCTGCCAATGCACCATCTATCGTATTGTGGTCAGTTATCGCCTGCACATCAATCCCCCGTTCCTTCGCCAGGACAAGGACCCTTTGGACAGGTGTGAGGCAATCAGGGGAATGATCACTGTGGCAATGGAGGTCTATCTTCATCCTTGCTCCTCAATCCCTTGGTTGCAGGACCATGCAACACCTTGCCGTCATGCGAGAACCTTGATCCATGGCATGGGCAGTCCCATGTCTTCTCAGCATTGTTCCATGCTACCTCGCAGCCCATATGGGTGCATGAGGGAACGAGCTTCGTGACCATGCCATCAGGATCCTTGTAGGCAGCGACCTTCTCGCCATCCAGCTCGACGATCATCCCGTCGCCAAGCGACAGATCATTCAACTCTGGCCTATCCTCAAGCTTCGATGCGAATCCTTTGACAGCCTCGACTGCCTGGTTCCCTGCCATCTTGAGTGTCTCAATATTCAGGCGCATCGGATCGTACAGCTCAAGCCATGGATGCTCCCTGCCTTCTGCGAGCTCTTTGAATATCATCGCAGCAGCTGTCCCATGGGTAAGCCCCCATCCCTTGAATCCTGTCGCGACCAGCATGTTCTTCTTCCCTGGATACCTGCCGATGAACGGGACATCATCTGATGGCTCATAATCCTGTGTCGACCAATAGTATAGTATCTCAGGATCGAACCACTCCTTCATCTGCTCCTGCATGCTCCTGTATCTCTCAGCAGTGTCTCCTCCCTTCCCAGTCTGATGTGTCTCGTCGAGGAACAGGAGAAGTTCCTCTCCTTCATGCCTGACTGTCCGAATCGAATGGAGAGGCCTGCTTGCCCTGATGAACATCCCTGAAGGAAGCATCTTCAACCTTCCGACCATGACATAGGACATGGTCGGCCTTGTGAGCGCAGAGAAGAATGAGGTGTCATTGAATGGGAAGTTTGTCGCGACAACTACCATCCTCGCCTGTATCCTGGCATGCTCTGTCTGGAGTTCGAATGTCCCTCCATCCTCCTTGACAGACATCACGCGAGACTGCTCGTATATCGGGGTCTTGATGATCTTCGCCATCTGCCTCAGGTACTTGATAGGATGGAACTGCGCCTGGTCCCTGAACCGCAGAGCCCCTCTCACCTTGAACGGCAGTCCTACCTCTTTCACTGCATCCGCCGGCAGCCCAAGGGAGGAGGCTGCATCCGCTTCTTCCTTTATCGCCTCCATCTCGCTCTCCTTCTCTGTGTACACGAAAGCATCCTTGCGCTCGAGATCGCATGGATGATCAATAGCGAATCCAGCCATCCATTCCTTTGCTTTCTCATTCGCATCAGCATAGATCTTAGCTTTCTTCTTCCCGAACCTCTCTATCAGGTCATGATATATCAGCCCATGCTGGCTCGTCAGCTTCGCAGTCGTATGGCCTGTGACCCCCTCAAGTATCTTTCCAGCCTCAAGTAGCATCACATCCTTGCCCTGCAGCATGAATGCTGTGGTGAGCCCTGTGATCCCGCCGCCTATTATCGCGACATCGCATCTCAAGTCTCCTCTGGCCTGAGGATATGCTGCCTTCGCCGGTTCAAGCCAGATGCTCCTGTGCTCTCCTTCTACTCCCTTGATGCTCATCATAGTATCCTGAAGCGAGTGTTGTGTTAAAAAAACGCACTTATGCTCTAAAGAACCCGAAGCTTTTTATTGCCGGGATTATCAACGACGATGATGGTGTCGATGGATGCGATCGGAACGATCCGCACAAGCTTCAAGACAAAAGAGGACATGCCTATACAGAGCTCTTTTTGCAGCTCACCGGGAAAAGTGGTCCTTTCTCAGGAACTCTCAGAGGGACTGAAGGACCTGGATCTTTTCTCGCATATGATACTATTGTATCAGTTCCACATGTCAGTTGGATATTCACTCACAGTGACTCCTTTCATGGATGATGCTCCTCACGGCATCTTTGCGACAAGAGCCCCGAAAAGACCCAATCCGCTGGGGCTCTCGATCGTGGAGATCGTCAGGATCGAAGATAATGTCATCCATTTTTTAGGTGCAGACATGATCGATGGGACTCCGCTCCTTGACATCAAGCCCTATGTGAAGATGTTCGACCACAGATCTGGAGCGACAGATGGCTGGGTCAAAGGTCCTCCCCAAAGATCAGACAGCAGGTTCTAGACTTCAATCCAGCCTGCAATCATCACATAGTATTTATTATACCCTGGCTTCAATCCATATCGAGGTGTAAACATGGAAAAGAACAATCTATTGGGCCTTGTGGCCATCGTAGGACTCATCGCAGTCGTGCTTGTCCTCGCTGTAGATAAGCAGGACACGCAGGAATCGATGTCAGTCTCAGGGAATGCTGAGATGACTGTCACGCCAGATGAGGCGATCGCATATCTTAGCATCGTAACAGACGCAGAGACTGCCCAGGAGGCGCAGGCTGAGAACAACGATCTTACCGCAGACGTCATCGCTGCTCTGAAGGCAGCAGGCATCGCAGAGAAGGACATCGAGACAAGCAGCTACAACCTGCACAAGAAGTATGAGTGGAATCCTGTGGACATGAGATCAGAAGAGCAGGGATATGAGCTTATCCACACTCTCAAGGTTACTACAAAAGACATATCGAACGTAGGCAAGTATGTCGACGCAGCTATCACAGCTGGGGCAAACGGTGTGGACAGGATCGACTTCACACTCACAAGGGAGCTTGAGAAGCAGGTAAAGGAGCAGGCTCTTGGGATGGCTATCGCAGCCGCAAGGTCGAAGGCTGAGAACATCGCAGAAGCGACAGGCGTGAAGCTTGGCAAGGTGATCACCATACAGGAGAGCAACTTCTACTATGCTCCTGCAGTCTACAATTCAAGGGACATGATGGAGAAGGCGATGGATGCAGGAGCCATGATATCCCCTCAGAAGGTAGATGTCTCAAGCAGCATCCAGATAGTGTATAGCATAGCGTAGACGTTTTCCATCTTTTTCTTTTTATCCATCATGCTACCGACGTGAGCAGGATCACGGCAGGCTCGAGGAAGAGCGAGAAATAGACGAGCCTCAGCACGAAATTCGTCGATACATTGACGATGATCTCGTAGAAAGGCTGCCCCATCTTCTGCCGTGCCCTGGAAGTGAGGAGGTCTGCGGCAAGCACAAGTCCTGTCGAGATGAACACAAGCAGTGTTATGTCCTTCGAGAAGCGCAGGAAGACCATCACCCCAAGGAGCACGAGGAACTTGTTCATGAAGTTGAACATCATCCAGATCCCGAATCCTCTCGTGATGGAAGTGAGGAGGAGTGGAAGCGCGATGAATAGCACAGCCATCCTGAATCCATACGCGAGGAACACGACGATAGTAAGGAGGTAGGTCGGCTCGATCTCTATAGGGATGCCTTTCTTCTCCCTCTTGAACCGTATGTAGCTTGTCACGAGCAATAGGATTACGACAATGAATATCTTGAAGAACTTCAAGGCGAGCACAAACAGGATGAGCGACAGTATCACAAGCCTAAGCGCTAGGCCATGATGCTTCCTGGGCAGATACCTGTCCAGCCATCTTGTCTCATTGTCGAGCCACTCTGCCTCTTCGACCTTCATATCCAACAGGTTCTTGTGATGAGATAAATAATTTCTGAAAACCTTCCAGGAAAATTATATATACCTCCGCGCTCAATGGATGATGGATGGATAGGCCATACAACAAGTCTGCTCATGATATCCTGAAGGACTTCTCTGTCGATGCTGAGTCAGGGCTTTCGCCTGATCAGGTCAGGAGCAGCAGGGACAAGCATGGCGCAAACATCCAGGCGATAGAGAACAAGAGCTCAGGCTTCAGGATATTTTTCAGGCAATTCAAGAACTCAGTCATACTTGTCCTGATGACTGCAGCAGGAATATCCCTTGCTATCGGCGATGTCAAGGAATTCTTCGTCATCCTCATCATCATACTGTTCACCGTGCTCATCGGATTCATCGAAGAGTTCAAGGCTGACAAGGACATGCAGGCGATAATGAAGCTCTCCCCGAGGAAGGCCAGGATCGTCAGGGGCAGCAGGATCCAGATACTTCCTGCGCACGAGATAGTCCCTGGCGACATAGTCGTGCTGGAGCGAGGCGACGTGGTGCCGGCTGATGGAAGGGTCATCAGCCAGAGCGACCTCAGGATAGATGAATCATTGCTGACAGGCGAATCCTACCCTGCGAGCAAGTCCGATGCTGCGTTGAAAGGAGAGGTGCCTGCATCAGGCCAGTCCAATATGGTCTTCTCCGGCACCCATGTCACCAGCGGCCACTGCAGGTTCATCGTCATCCGTACCGGCTTCGATACTGAGATAGGGAAGATCTCGAAAGCAATGTCCAGGATAAAGGAGACAGACACACCTCTGCAGAACAGGATAGACAGGCTCGGCAGGCAGTTCTCAGTGATCATATTCGTCCTGTGCTGCACGATACTTGCGACAGGCCTCCTTCGCGGTCAGAGCTTTGAGATGCTCCTCATGCTCACAGTCGCGGTAGCAGTGTCAGGGATACCTGAGAGCCTCCCGGCGGTGATAGCTGTCGCCCTCTCTGTCGGGCTGAAGCGCATGGCGAAGCAGAATGCCCTGATAAAGAAGATGACAGCTGTAGAGACGCTTGGATCATGCTCTGTCATCTGTTCAGACAAGACAGGCACGCTGACGCAGAACAGGATGGTCATCGAGAAGATATTCACGCTTGATGCCGAGGTCGCAGTCACAGGTGATGGATTCACTCCTGAAGGCCTTTTCATGAAGGAGACAGAGCAGATAGATCCGAGGAAGCATGGAAGCATATCCAAGGTCATCGAGATAGGCACTCTCTGCAACAACGCTGAGCTCGTGAAGCAGGGCACTGAGTGGGGGATAGATGGAGAGACGACAGAAGGTGCGCTCATCGTGATGGCCCAGAAGGCAGGCGTTGACCGCAAGAGCATGCATAAGGATTTCCCGAGGATCCATGAGCACCCGTTCGACCCGGTCAGGAAATGCATGTCCTCAGTCCACATGATAAAGGATATGCCTATCGTATATGCCAAGGGTGCGCCGGAGTACATATTGAGGAAATCGACGCAATGCCTCTCCAGCGGCAGGATCAGGAGGCTTGATCAGAAGACCATCAGGATCCTGGAGAACAAGGTCGACCAATACGCTGCCTTGGGCATGAGGGTGCTTGCGCTCGCATACAAGGAGCACAGAGGCAGGACATACGAGGTGCATCGTGTCGAGTCATCCCTCATATTCGTCGGGCTCGTGGCTATGAGGGATCCCCCTGTCCCCGCTGCAGTAGAGTCGGTGAAGCAATGCAAAGAAGCAGGTACCAAGGTAGTCATGATAACTGGCGACAACAGGTTGACTGCCATCTCTGTCGCAAGGGAGCTTGGCATCTACAGCGACGCTGATGATGTCCTCACGGGTGAAGAGCTTGACAAGATAGATGATAATGAATTCCTAAGGAGAGTGGACCACATATCTGTCTATGCGCGGACGACTCCGTTCCAGAAGCTGAGGATCATCGAATCCCTGCAGAAGAAGGGGCATGTGGTCGCGATGACCGGGGATGGAGTCAATGACGCGCCAGCACTCAAGCGGGCAGACATCGGCATCGCTATGGGCAGGCGTGGGACAGAGGTCGCCAAAGAGTCCGCAGACATGGTGATACTCGACGACAATTTCTCGACGATCGTCACAGCCATAAAGGAGGGAAGGACGATCTACATGAACCTCAGGAAATTCATATATTTCCTGATAGTGGGAAATTTCTCAGAGGTGATGCTCATAGTCATGGCTGGGCTCCTGGGCATAATACCTCCGCTCGCTCCGATAATGATACTCTTCATAAACATCGTGACAAGCGATATCCCTGCGATCGGGCTATGCCTTGAGAAGCCGCCTGCATCGATCATGAAGCAGAAGCCCAGGAATCCGAAAGAAGGTCTCCTGAACTACTACATGCTGCTCAAGATCGGACACGTGATGGCCATCGTCGTCCTCGGCACGCTTTCCCTCTTCTTCTGGGAGATCGTCATAAAGAAAGGCTCTTTCCCGAGGGCGCAGACTATTGCCTTCGCCACACTCATCTGCTTCGAGCTGTTCCATGTGTTCAATGCGAAAAGCTTCCATGAATCGATATTCTCTTCCAAGATATTCAACAATCCCTCCCTGATCGTCGGCATCATGATCTCGATCGTGATGATGCTGTTTGCGATATACTTCCCGCCTATGCAGGATCTCCTGCACACTGTTCCGCTTGAGCCTCTGGACTGGGTCAGCATAGTATTCGTATCAAGCATGGTGCTCATGTTCATAGAGATAGAGAAGGCGATCATCTCATCAGAGCTGGAAGAGATCGAGAAGGAAGCGATCCATCTATGACTTTTATGCAAGAAGGAATAGATTTTAACATCAGGTGAGTCTATCAGAGCATATGCGATCTTCACTCAAGCTTGCGATATCTATAGCGTTGGATATGCTGGGCTATGTCTCATATCTCATCCCGTTCTTGGGGGAATTCCTGGACATATTCTTCGCCCCTATCCAGTTCCTATGGATCCTGATCGCATATAAGACCCTCCCTGGCGCAGCTCTTGGAGGGCTGGAGGAACTGTTGCCATTCATAGATTTCATCCCGGCATGCACGATAGTCCACCTGTTGACGGAAAGAAAGAAGAAGGAAAAGAAAGAATCAAAGACAATAGACATCGAAGCTGTCAGCGTATCATGAAATCTGACAGGTCCTTGGCACCTGCATAGGTCGATCCGCTTGGCCAGGGGTCCTGGCTCTCAGTTATCACGAAGAACATGTCATCATAATCTCCTGCAGGGAGCCTTTCTTCCTGCACTCCTCCCCTGACCTTCCCTTTCGGATTGGCCTGCTCTGTATCCATCACAAGATAGCTGTCTCCGCTAAGGTGGGTCCCGCAGTACGCTGTGTCGTCGCAGGCATCAGCAAGCCTTGTGTCCTCCCCGAGAGAATGGACTTTCAGTTGGTAGAAGAACCCTGGCTTGGCATTATCAAGGACCCATGTCGTGTGGAGCTTCTTCCCTTCGATGCTGTAACGGACCCAGCCAGCCACTTCCCCGGTCACATCATCATATACAAGATCGGTGAAACCTGTGTTCCCTGCTGTCCTGACTTCTTCTGTCCCTACCGGTGCAGCTGCGACGAACGACGCCAGCAGCAATAGCAATACTATGTATTTCATGCAGGACTGTCATAGGTGTCTATTGAAGTAGCTTGATGCTTTGGGATAGCTATCACAGTAGCGTTCCATGCTATGGCGCAGAGGTCACCCAAAATCAATATAAAGCAGCAGCACCTTTTCAGGCCACATGGAACTCATTGGATCCCAGACAGAGAAGAACCTCTTGAAGGCATTCGCCGGAGAGAGCCAGGCAAGGACAAGATACACATATTTCGCTAGTGTCGCGAAGAAGGAAGGCTATGAGCAGATCTCCGCGATATTCCTTGAGACTGCAGATAACGAGAAGGAGCACGCGAAGCTGTTCTTCAAGTTCCTCCAGGGAGGGATGGTCGAGATAACAGCCTCATATCCGGCAGGCATCATCGGCACGACTGCCCAGAACCTCAAGGCAGCTGCGGAAGGAGAGCATGAGGAATGGGGCCAGCTGTATCCTGAGTTCTCAAAGGTAGCAAAGGAAGAGGGATTCTATGAGATCGCAGGAGTGTTCTCCCTTGTGGCAAAAGTAGAGGTCGAGCATGAGAAGAGGTACAGGCAGCTTCTCTCGGATGTCGAGACCGGCCATGTGTTCAGGAAGGACTCTCCAGCAAGATGGAAGTGCAGGAACTGCGGACACATCCATGAGGGGACAGAGGCACCTTCGAAGTGTCCTGTCTGCCAGCACGCGCAGGCATATTTCGAGACTGCCTGACCTTATTCCAATTATTTTCTTCTAGATGTCCATATGCTTCTGCACTTTGATAAAGCTTAAATAGGCATTACAATATTGTATTACAATACCGTAACAGTAGTTAGGTTGAGAATCGTTGCTTGCTATTGGATCAGCGTGAGCTATATCCGATGAAAACGCAGCGCATCTCAGAAAGCAAAGAGGTGAAATATGGAAAGGAAGAGAATGGGGCATTATCTGCTTCTGTTCAGCCTGCTCGCAGGATTCACATTCTCGAGCATAGGCTTGGTGACAGCAGAGGCAGCCATAGCAGAAGCGGCATCGATGGTCGGAGGGGACTCGCTCGTCCATGTGAGTGATTCGGCATTCGACGCCAAGGTGCTCAGGTTCATCAAGGCGGACTATGTCTGCTCAGTCACTGAGGAGCAGGCAGAGATGCTGTCATCAAGCTACGTGACTGAAGAGAAGAGCTATGATGTCGATGACAGATCAGTCGATGTCCTCTTCATACACGGCGTCCCGATGAACAAGCACAAGATCGAAGAGTTCCTCGGCGCAAGCATAGGGGACGACTGCCAGGTCGTGCACGGCAACAAGATAGTAGCGACACTCATCTCGCCGATATTTGTGAGTTAGGATGTTAGGACTGTATACCAAGATATATGTCGTGCTGACACTCTCGTATCTTTGGTATAGGTTCATCCTTCTTTTTTTTTCTGAGCTCTCTGCCAAGCACGAGACCGGCAGGTACGACGGCCAGAAGATGACAGTCATCATCCCTTTCTATAATGAGAATCCAGGCATCTTGAGGAAGGCCATACAGAGCATCATCGCTGCCGATGGCAACAAGGACATTGTCGTCGTAGACGACGGCTCTCCTGACAAGTCATCCTATGAGATGGTAAGGTCAGAGTTCCCGGATGCTACCCTCGTACGATACTTCCCGAACCAGGGGAAGAGGATGGCACAGAAGGCAGGCTTTGCCCATGCCAAGGGGGAATTCATAGTCACCATAGATTCAGACACAATAATCGACAAGGATGCTCTCATAAAGCTTGTCGAGCCTATGATCGGGGATCATGGGCTCGCTGCGACCACAGGCAATGTGAAGGTCCTCAATGAAGATGAGAATTTCCTCACAAGGATGATCTCTGCGAGATACTGGAACGCATTCAATATCGAACGAAAATCTTTGAATGCGCATGGCATAGTCACATGCTGCAGCGGTGTCCTGTCAGCATACAGGAGGAAGATCATGGACAGCTGCATGCACCGCTACACTAGCCAGAGGTTCCTCGGGGAGGAATGCACATTCGGCGACGATAGGCATCTGACGAACCTCATATTGATGCAGGGCCACAAGGTCAAGTACATCGAGGATTCTGTATGCTACACAGAAGTGCCGACAACTGTCAGGAGGCTCTTTGTCCAGCAGCTCAGATGGAAGAAATCATTCATAAGGGAGAGCTTCATCGCGCTGAGCTACTCCATGCGGCGTTCATTTGTCCTGACTGTCGAGGTGCTCCTGAATCTCATCATTCCTTTCTGGAGCATAGCTCTCAGGCTTGCGCTGATTGCCTATCTGATAATCGATCCGCTGCTTATACCTGTCTTTGTGATGACTGTCGTGACAGTAGCATTCATCCGGAACTTCTTTTTGTTCATGGAGAATCGCAAGCTCTCGCTCTATTCCATACCATATGCGTTCCTCCATGAGTTCGGATTGTTCTGGCTGTATCCTGTCGCCCTCCTGACGATCAAGGACAAAGGATGGGGGACAAGATGAACACAGGCGTGAGGATTATTGCCCTTGTCCTCCTTATTGGGCTTCCTTTCTTTGTCTATGACAGCATCGCATACGCAAGGCAGCCACTCTTCGATTCTGTGCAATCAGAGCCATACCTTCTCGAAGATTTCGACGCATGCGGAGCATATTCAAAGGCCTTGGAGCAGGAAGGCACAGACATCTCTGCCTGGGAGGAAGGCGGGGTGATCACACTTTGGGCACACGTCGATGACAGGCGTGACATGGACAGGATAGACCTTGTCCTGATCGACAGCCACGGGAAGGAGGCTGTCCTTGAAGGGCTCCAGAATGTCGGCCTTGACCCATCCGAGAACATGATAAAGCAGGATGATGCATTCCTCGACTTCTTCCTGGAGGACAATCAGACGCTTCTCAAATGGGAGGACTTCATGATAGTGGACGGCACCAACCTTCTTATCTATCAATTCAACAGTTCCCTCGGCCTTGACATGTCGAATATCACATACTGGGTCCGCCCGAGTCCATATCAGGACATTCTCCTGGTGGAGAAACCAAGGATCCAGCCAGGTCTCACAAGGCATAAGAATCCTGCAGGCGGCAAGTGGTATTCGCCGCACGGCCTTCCTCAGTTCGGCGTCTTCTGGTGCGAGGCTGGCTGGATGCGCCTACGGAACGTGAGGCAGACCCAGTATCCATCGAACGGAGATCATACGAGGATCATCTCAGAAGCAGGCACACCCTCAGATTTCGTTATGAGAGTGAGATTCAGGATCGATGAGGTCGGGACCGATTACACCAGATTCATCCCAACATGGCTCAGGAAAGGTTACACAAACCCCAGGAAGAACACATTCTTCAGGGTCGCATATGATTTCGAGGACAAGTATGATCCAGGCCACGACCAGGCGATAGCATTCTTCTCTTTCCAGTATAACAGGTTCGGGTTGCAGAGAGTATATCCTGTCACAAGATTCTTCGAGCAGGCCTATGAGCCGCACATAGCAAGCGGCATAGGGACGGATCAGGCAAGGCTCGAGAAAGGGAAGACCTATGAGCTTGACATGAAAGTGATAGGCCAGAGCACAAGGGCAGAGCTCTACGAGGTCAGAGGAGAAAGGCTGAAGCGCATAGCAGATGCAGAATATGATTTCACACGCGAGAGGCTGCCCGAAGGATACCCATTCAGCTTCGAGTTCACCGGCGATGTGTCGGGAGCGATAGATATGATCGAGATAAGGACAATAGCATAGTCATGATGCAGGCCCGCAATGCTTAATATCGCCGAGGAGGAAGGATGACCCATGGTCCTTCTCAGTCTCCTGGCCTATCTCTCTTCCCTCCCTAGCGCAAGAAGCCTCGAGAAGGCATGCCTTGATCCTGCTGCTTCACAGCTTCCTACGCTCCTTCGGATCATCAGGGAGAACAGGGACACGGAATTCGGCAGGGAGCATTCCTTCCATTCGATCCGTACGATCTGGGATTACCAGTTCAATGTGCCGATATCAAAGTATAAGGATCTCAGCCCATGCATCGAGAGGATGAAGGATGGAGAAGATAATATCCTCACAAAGGATCGGCCTTTGATGTTCGGGATCACAAGCGGCACGACAGGAAAGCCCAAGTTCATCCCGATCACACCCTCTTTCATATCAGAATACAGGCGATCATGGCTGAGCTGGATCTGCCTGGCTCTGGATTCCCACCCCGGTATCCTGTCCCGCATCGCTACATTCGTCTCACCTTCCAACCTGGGGACAACTGGGTCAGGGATCCCTTATGGGTCTGTGTCAGGACTGCTGCAGGAGATCCAGCCATGGCTTGTCAGGAGCAGATACGTGCTCGACCCAGCCATCTTCAGCATCAGCGACTATGAGTCCAGATACTATGTTATCTCAAGGTTCATGCTCGCAAAGGACATCAGCGTTATCGTTACACCAAATCCAGGCATGATCCTCCTTGTATACAGGAATGCTCTCAAGCATATGCGCAAGGCTGCATCAGATATCCGTGAAGGGAGGATCAGCGCAGACATCGAGCCTGCGATAATGAGAAGGCTCCTTGCACAGGTGAGACCGGATCCGAAGAGGGCCTCATTCCTCGAATCTCTCGATGAGCCGCTCGCAAAGGACATATGGGACCTGAAGCTCATCGCGTGCTGGAAAGAGGGAAACATGCCTCTTTATCTCAGGCAGATGAAGAGATATTTCAAAGATGTGCCGATAAGGGACATAGGCATGATGGCGACTGAAGGAAGCATGACTGTGCCGTTCTCTGATGAGGGCGGCGAAGGAATGCTCGCCCTGGGATCGCATTTCTATGAGTTCATCCCGGCTGATAAGAAGGATATGCAGCACCCGCCTGTTTTCGATGCTGATAGCCTTGAGCAAGGCCGTGACTATTACATCATATTGACAGCATCGAACGGTCTCTACAGGTATGACATGAACGACATCGTCCGCGTCACTGGCTTCAGGAAGCGCTGTCCTGTCCTCCAGTTCCTGCACAAGGGAGAGCATTTCGCGTCAATCGCCGGAGAGAAGCTCTCAGAGTGGCAGGTGATGGCTGCTGTCAGGGAGGCTTCCCACGAATTCTGCTTGCCTGTCGAGGCTTTCACTGCATGCGTGCACTGGGCCCAGCCACCATGCTATGCATTCTATGTGGAGTTCCATGATCATACCACCACAGGCCAGATGAGAGCACTCCTTGAAGGCATCGATGCGAGGCTGCGCAAGCTCAATATCGAATACTGCATCAAGCGGGATTCCATGCGTCTCGGATCCCCGATACTCAGGAGGGTGCGCGAAGGATCTTATCATGACCGGCACAGGCACCTGGTCTCCAAAGGTGCCCATGATGCACAGGTCAAGCATCCCTGTCTGATGGATGATGTCAGTTTCGACAGCCATTTCAAGGAGCACCTGAAGGTTGTGGAGGAGGTGAAGCTGGATCGAAGATGATGAGATAGCGAGGCAGGTGAAAGCTATCATCGGCCGCTATAGGTACAAGCATGATGACAAGCACACCAAATGCGTCGGTATCAGGAGCAGCCTGCGCTATCTTGAGAGGATCAGCGGGAGGAAGGGGATGTCGCGCCTCGTGAGCATCCTCAACAAGTGCGTAGGAAGAGAGTTTTTCACGAGGGATCACCTGTATGATGATGGCACCTGGATCTCCTATGAGATCTACCAGACCATAAATGAGATAGCGAAAAGGATAACCGATGATCCGAGGTTCTGCCATAGCGTGGGACGCTCATTCTTCGAGCTGAACCAGGGAGGGCTTGTGACTATCGGGAAATACCTGGGCAGCCCAGAGCTCGTTTATAGGGAATTCCCTGGCTTCATCAACAGGTACAACAACCAGATCCAGATGTCCTTCATCAGATGCAGCCCGACAAAGGCGATCATGCGAAGCACTTTGAGAAGACCTTTCAGGCAGCGCTTCGGAAGGTCGAGCGTGTTGTACAAGAACGGGTGCGATCTTTGCAAAGGCATATTCTCTTCGATCCCCACATTGTTCGACCTTCCGCCTGCTGAGGTCATCGATATCGCCTGCATGGGAGAAGGAGACCGGTCATGCGAATGGCATATAGTCTGGAAGCGCACAGGGCTTGCGAGAAGACTTTGGAACGCGATCATCGCGAGGGATTACAAGGTCCTGATGGAAGAGCAGAACCAGGAGCTTTCCAGGACCATAGCGAAGCTTGAGCAAAAGGTCGAGGAACTGCAGCAGAAGAACAGTGAGATAACGAGATATCAGCAGGAACTTATCGAGAAGGAGAAGCTCCAGAGCGCATTGACCCTGCTCTCTGAGCTGGCGCATGACCTCAAGACTCCGCTGACAATGATCTCCGGCTACGCACAGCTTTCCCAGGCATGCGAGCTAAGCAGGGAGGATATGCAGAGTAACTCAAGCATGATACTCCTCCAGAGCGAGCGTACACTCTCTATCATCCAGGATCTCCTCGATCATCTCAGCGGCAAGCCTCCACTCCTGTCTATCCAGCAGGTCGATGCAGGAAGATTCCTGAGCGACCTTCATTCTGAGCTTAGCCCTGGATACGAGGCATCCGGCATCTGTACAGCACTGGACATCCAGGATTCATGCATGGTTGATATAGATCCATCAAGCATGAGAAGGGCTATCTTCAACATATGCAAGAACGCACGTGAGGCCATGGCTGACAAGGGCATCCTGACATTAGGCCTGGATGCGACAGATTCGCATGCGATCATGATCTGCTCTGATACAGGCCCTGGAATCCCAGCTCATCTCAGGAGCCAGGTATTCAGGAGATTTGTTAGCGACAAGAAAGGGGGGACAGGGCTTGGCATGGCCATAGCCAAAGGGATTGTCGAAGCTCACGGGGGAGACATCAAGCTCGATACAGGTGTAAGGGGAACAAGGATCATCATCAGGATCCCAAGGTCCGCATCTCTTCCTTCCTGAGGACCTTCACATTCACCTGGGCCTTGATGTCCAGGAATGGGACTATCTCTTCAAGCGAATCCCTTATCGTCTTGGATAGGTTCCCGCTTGATGCGACATAGAAGCAATTGCCATTGTGGCTGATATCGCATCCCTTGCAGGAATGCACGAGGACCTGGGCGATGATCCTCATGAACTCATTCACCTTGGCCTGCTTCTGCCTGTAGGATTCAAGACCGATTATCTCGACCTTCACGACACTGTCCTTTCCGTCGAAAGAAGGGACCTCTGGCAGGTTCGTGACAGGATTCCTCCCGCCATCTTTCCTCAGGAGCGAATTGACACGCGCACGAAGCTCGATCACATCGAACGGCTTCGCCATGTAATCATCTGCGCCGAGCTTGATGCCGCTGATCCTGGACTTCAGCTCATCCTTGGCTGTCAGCATGAGTACAGGTATCCCTCGGGTGACAGGATTCTCCTTGAGTATCCTGCAAACCTCTGTGCCTGAGAGCCTGGGGATCATGATATCCAGGATTATCAGGTCAGGCGTGCTGCTCTTGACTTTCTCCAGCGCAGTCACGCCATCCTGCGCTTCGACGATATCATATTCTCGCAATGAAAGCCGCACAAGCCTTATGAGGCCAGGTTCATCATCTACCACAAGGATCCTGGGCAGTGGGTTGAGGAACCAAACCTTTGCCATCCCCACACCTGAGAAATCAGCTCTGCCCTGCACTTTCAGCAGTTCCAGGTACTTGCCGACTGTAGCCCTTCCATGGCCTGTCGCCTGAGCGATCTCTGAGAGCGTCGCTCCTCCCTTCTTGCTGCTGAGGAAGGAGAGTATCTTTGTGTCAGGCATATGCTCTGTAGCTGAGTCCAATATAAAAAGTTTCTTTGTCGCACTACGATAGTGTATCACGAAGGTATGCATCCAGCTCCTCATAGCTTCGCATCGGAGGAGCGACTGAGCCATTGATGATGAGGGCCGGAGTCCCTTTCACGCCTGATCCTATCCCCCCATAGAAATCATCGATGACACGCTGCCTGGTCGCATTGCTGTCAAGGCATGCAACAAATTCTTCTGATAGGCCAAGTTCCCTGCCATATGTCTTGAGCGTATCTATGTCGCCAGCTCCATGCTCGAAGAGCATATCATGCATCTCCCAGAACATCCCCTCGTCGCGCGCGCATTCTGCTGCTTCAGCAGCCTTGTGAGCATTGGGATGGATGCTGTTGAGCGGCAGATGCCTGAACACAAGCTTGACAGACCCGTTGTCGATCCAGTCCTCCCTCAACCTGGGAAGGATCTCACTATAGAAGTGCTTGGAGTAAGGGCATTCGAAATCCGAATAGATGATGATGCTAGGCGTCTCATCTGCCTGTTCCCCCGTCTCCTTGCTTGGGACTGTGCAAGACAGTAGGAGCGAGGCAAGGATGATCGTGATTGCTATCCTCATTTCCTTTTCCATCAAAGTGGCAACCATTATAAAAATACTTCCCTGCGAAAGATTCATGGTTACAAATGCGGTCGTCTGGTTCGATCTGCCGACAGCAGACTTCGAGAGAGCAGTAGGATTCTACAGCACTATCCTGGGAGAAGACATACGCGTCGATGAGATGGAAGGAAAGAGCTACGGATTCTTCCCGATGGTGGGGATGGAAGGAGCAGGAGGCGCTCTGGTCCCCCCTGGACCTGAGAACCATCCCTCTGAGAATGGCACACGGGTCTATCTGAGCTGCGAAGGAAAGATCGACACAGTCCTATCCAGGGTCGAGGCTGCAGGAGGGAAGATCATCGACCCGAAATCCTTCATGGAAGGCGCAGGATGGATAGCGATGATAAGGGACACAGAAGGAAACATCGTAGGCCTTCACAGTAGCATATGATAGTCCTCGGAGGAGGCTGCTTCTGGTGCACTGAAGCAGTGTTCCAGCGACTGGAAGGCGTGACCTCTGTAGAGCCAGGCTATGCTGGCGGCGACAAGGAGGACCCGACATATGAAGAGGTCTGCTCAGGGACGACTGGGCATGCAGAAGTCGTCAAGGTGGAATACGATCCTGCCAGAGTCTCCCTGCGAAAGATCCTCAAGGTCTTCTTCTCTATCCATGATCCCACGCAGATCGACAGGCAAGGCCATGATATAGGGACACAGTACAGGTCTGCGATATTCTACGATGATGAGGGTGAGTTGGGAGATATCGATCATGCGATCAGGGAAGCAGAGAGCGAACATGGAAAGCACGTCGTGACACAGGTCGAGAAGCTCAAAGCATTCTATCCTGCAGAGGACTATCATAAGAACTATTATGAGAACAACAGGCGCAGTCCATACTGCCAGCTGGTAATCAGGCCGAAGCTCGATAAGCTTGAAAAATAAGCATCTTTATAAGAAGCATATCTCACAGAAATCCATCACTTGATATAGGATATCTATCACATTTTCTTAGGCATTTCTCCGGTAGAGAAAACAGTATGACTTCAAGGCAGAGAAAGTCATCCGGTGCTGCTAGGTACCAAAATGACCGAACTGATTGACAGAAGTCTGGATGTGTCTGTTGATGAATCTGGAAATGTTTCATGGGAGATCCCCTCTCCAGGCAGAAGATGGAATATGCCTGAAGCGACGCAGATCGCTATGCAGAGGATAGACGAACGCCCACTATTATCTTCGCCTCAAGCAACACCAAGATCGGGAAGATTCCTTGAAGGGGGCTGCTGCTATATCTCGTTCTCCGCTCCTGATGCTTCAGAATATGCACGCATATGCGATGGCACAAGGCTTGTCAATGAAGACATAAGGGCTGACAAGGATATCGAGACCATCCTCACCAAGCTTAGGGGAAGCTGTGAAAGCAAGCCTGTTGTGTACTTGATAAAGAGGCTGGATTATGTGCTTATGAGCCAGGGTTTCCCGAGACTTATGCTCTTCATATACGCTTTAGGGGATATCATCACCAGGTCAGATCATATTGCCATTATCTGCACTCGGAGCGAATTGTTCACAGAACAGCAGAAAGAATTCCTCAAGGAGGAGCTCAGGGAATTGCCCTGCACACCGGAATCGCAGATGGAAGACAGGAAGAGCGCCATCCTGAAACTGATATCTGACCGGAATATCTTCCATAGGCTCATCAACACAAAGAGCATAATATCTGAGACCAGGATATCCCGGATGACAGGTTACCGATGGCTGCGTGAGCTCAGGGCTAAAGGCTATATACGCATTGAGAGGAAGGGGAGGAACAATTACCATTTCCTGACTGAAAGAGGCCGCAGATTCCTCAGGATGTGATCGTGATGGCCAGGTCGCACACAGGGGGGCAGGAGCTGAGGAGGCTGGCTATCTATTATGGCTATCCTTCTATGGTGAACCACTCCCGTAATCTCGAGATGGCTGTGGATACCTTCCTCGGGTTTGATGATATCATCCTGGGAGCAGGCCTGGAACTCGGGAATCACGCTGATCACAGCAGATCTGTGTATATCATCAGCAGGCTGTGCAGCTCACGGAGGAATGTATACGGATATGTGAACCTGGGATGCCCTCCGCGCCATGAGTCGCAAGAGGTCATCTGCCGCATCGATGCCTGGTCTGAGTCAGGAGTCTCAGGCATATTCTTCGATTGTGTGGGTCCATCATACCTGGATCAGACCGAAGTGTATGAAGCAGCCTCTCAAGCCAGGGACAGAGGCCTCTCCCTGTTCCTGAATGCAGAGAGGCTGGTCTGGGCGTCAGATGCAGCCGGGATATCTGAAAATGATTCTCTCCTTGTCGAGCCGATCTTCTTTGACCAGGGCAATCCATACTCCTACCCTTTTCCTGACGAGCTTTCTTGGGCAGTCGATCATGCGAGGGTCTTCGGTGTCTCGACCTACGGCCCATCAGCAGAGGGTGAAGCTAAGGCTGGGCTCTTCAAGCTTGCGAGGAATAAGGCTGTTGATGCAAGGCTGGCAGGACTGGCATTCACAGGTCCGCATTACAGCGCTTCAGGGCCTGATGCGAACAAGTTGAACTGGCGAAGATGAAACGACGAGATTTCCTGAAACTGTCAGGCCTGTTTTTCCTAGGTCTCTTCCTCCCATCAGGATGCGGCGCGAGCCCCGATCTTCCGACAGACCTTGCGATCTACTATGGCTATCCTTCTCGCGTTAATGGTAAGACCTCCGTAGAAGATGCTATCAGGGAATTCTACGGCTTTGAGAACATCATACTCGGCGATGGCCTGCATCTTCCAGGTCACGAAGAGCATGAGAATTCTGTCATCATGATTAGAAAGCTTGTGGCTCAAGGCAGCAATGTGTTCGGCTATGTGAATCTGGGATGCGAACCGAAACCTGATATCGATTATGTGCTCGAACAGGTGGATGCCTGGGGGGATATGGGAGCAAGCGGAGTCTTCTACGACTGTGTCGGTCCTAGCTACCTTGAAGCGCAGACAGCGATGGTGGCCGCAGAGGCAGCCAGGGAGCAGCATCTGCTTTTGTTCATGAATGCTGAGAGGCCCCGCTGGGTCATAGAAGCAGCCGGCCTCACATCACAGGATTCGATCCTTCTGGAACCGGTATTTCTCATGGAAGGAGAGACTTACAGATATCCCTACCTTGGCGAGCTCGCTTGGGCAGTCGATAAAGTGAAAGCATACGGTGTAGCGACCTATGACCCTGGATCAAGTCTTGAGATGAAGGTCCGTCAGGCAGCATCGGTCAGGGAGCAGGCTGCGAACGCTGGGCTTGCCGGGATCGCAGTCACAAACTCCCTATATAGTGCATCTGGCGCTGAGCAGAACTGGATACTCAAGGTGGGAGAATGAGCCCGATGAAGCCACCCAACCGCCGGGATTTCCTGAAGTTGCTATTCCTAGGGAGCCTATCGTTATTGATCCCTGCCTGCACGAGCCAGGAGACGATTGTGCAGATAGCGTCCGACTATGTGAAACGGCATGAGTATGAGAAGGCAAAGGAAGTCATCCGGAAGATAAACTATGAGGAGAACAGGAACATGATCTGGTCAGAGATGACCATCGACATCCTGACATACCAGAATGATTTTGTCTGGGCCAGGTCAGAGCTGTATAACATCCCTTCTTCTTCAGGCTACTACATTAACACGATAACCGTCATGTCGAGATTTGAGGCGAGCCGGGGCAATGTGGAGAATGCGATAAGTATCGCAGCGCTTGTCCAGGAAGTCGAGGAGAGAGACATCCTCCTTAACGCCACAGGTCATGTATTTGTCAACAGCCAGAACATGGATGGAGCACTGCAGGCTTTCTCATCCATATCAGGAGATGAACTCAGGTATGGAGGTATCGAAGAGCTTGTCGATGCATCCCTCCGGCAGGAAGAATATCTCGCAGCAGTGGATATGGCTGCCTATATCGACTCGGATCCGAGAAGGGATGCCAACATCGAACATATAGTCATGAACATGCTTGATAAAAGGCTCTATCAGGAATGCATACCTGTATTGTCCTCGCTCAGCACAGAAGACAGAAGGGACCATTTCCTCGATATCCTGGTCGAAAGGTTGCTTCAGCAAGGCGACTATACAGCAGCAGTCTCTGCAGCATCCTCGATATCAGACACAAGGAGGGACCGTAGCATCTCAAGGATAATCTCATCGATGCTGATCTCGAAGATGTATGAGCAGGCCAACACCATGATAGCCTCCCTATCGCTCTCCCGGGATCGAGACCACTATCTGGATCAGCTTGCAAGACAGGCTGTCATTGATGGTCATTATGAGATAGCCCTGTATTCAGTCTCCCAGATAAGCGGGACAGTGCTGAAGGATCAAGGATTAAAAGGTATCGCTGACAGCATGATCAATAAGCAGATGTACAGAGAATCGATAGATGTCATCGCGGCGATGAGCAGGGTCGAGGACCGGGATCTGGAACTGGCAGCAGTGGTAGAAGGATATATCTTCATCAGGGACCTGGCTGAAGCTGAGAAGACCGCTTACATGATCACAGATGAGACGCTCATGAGGCTTGAATTGTCACGGATCAAGTGAACTATCCTGCGTTCATTGAGCGGTCCTGAGCGATAAGGCTTGCCTGTACCAATTGATGGTTTTCTCAAGTCCTTCTTCAAGGCTATGCATCGGCATCCACCCGGTGGCTTCATGCAGGGAGGAATAGTCGCCTCTCATGCATACCATGTCAGCGCATCTCAGAGGCACATGCTCTATAGGGGAATGAGATGCAGTCACACTGACAACTGTATCTGCCAGCTCCTGTATCGACGTGCTCTTCCCAGAGCATAGGTTGAATACTCTGCCAGATGCTTCTTTGCCTGCTTCTGCAAGCAGCGAATAGGCATGTGCCGCATCGCCTGCGTACATGAAGTCCCTGCTCTGGCTCCCGTCATTATGGACTATCAGCGGCTCTCCCTTGATCGCCTTCTCTGCGAAGAGGGCGATGACTGCCGCATCCGGTAGCGCCACATTCTGGTTCTCGCCATACGTATTGAAATTCCTTACAGCCACGACAGGATAGCCTTTCTCGATGTTCATTGCCATGCAGTGCATCTCCGCAGCCAGCTTGGTCGCACCATAGACATTGGCAGGCTGCAGTGGATGGCTTGTGGTGACAGGATCGCTTTGAGGAACACCATAGACCTTCCCGCTGGACGCGAATATGAGCATCGGCCTGCTCCTTGTCTGGAGAAGCGTCTGCATAAGATTGAAGGTCCCAAGCTCATTGTTCATGAAATAGTTGGTGGAATCTGCCCGGGTCTTTCCTGATTCTGGGACTGAGACGAATGCAGCGAGATGCATGATCCTGTCGAGATCCCAGTCATCGATCTGCTCAGGAGAGATGTCTGAGAAATCCCCCTTTATCAAGGTGAATTGCCTGCTCTCTTGGTCTCCTCCCATGAAAGGTGGTTCGATAAGGTAGCTTCTGCTAAGGTTGTCGACTCCTATCACCTCGTGCCCCCTCTTCAACAGATCATGGACAACATGCACTCCATATAGTCCGGCTGCACCAGTCACAAGCACCCTCATCTTGCTGCCCCCGCTATCGCTCCTGTGGCGATGGCGTTGTCATACCATGGGATAGTCTCCTCAAGCCCTCTGCGGAGATCATACTGCGGTGACCATCCAGTCTTATTCCTTATCCTGGAAGTGTCTGCCTGGAGAGCGAGAAGATCAGCCGGCCTTCCTGGCCTGTAGACTATCTCTGACTTTGAATTAGTAACATCCCTGACCAGCTCCGCAAGCTCTGCTATAGATGTCTGGACACCTGTCCCTATGTTGAAGATCTGCCCTGACAATGCAGGACCAGCTGTAGCGATCAGCTCATATGCTCCTGTGGCATCGCCGACGAATTGGAAGTCCCGGGTCTGTCTCCCGTCGCCATGTATCTCGATAGGTATCCCGTTCAATGCGTTGTAGATGAACCGTGTGACTACAGCAGCATCCTTCCATAAGTTCTGGTTCGGCCCGTATGTGTTGAAATTCCTCACTATGGCCGCGGGATAATGATGCCAGTCCTGGTACGCGTGTATCATCATCTCTATCGCTACCTTGCTCTCAGCATAGATGCTCTCAGGCTTCAGGGGATGGTCTTCATCCATGGGCGTATATTGAGGATTGCCATACACCTCTGGCGAAGAAGCATGGATGAAGAAAGGCCTCATCTGGGAGGCATTCATCGCCTGGAGGAGTCCCAGTGTGCCGCATGCGTTGTTCTCCTGGTACTCCTTCTCTTTCAAGGGCGACTCCATGCTCTCAGGTATAGATATCGATGCTGCGAAGTGTATCACCGTGTCTATGCTCTCTCCATCGATCAGCTCTGGTGTGATATCCTGATAACGTATCCTCCTGAGCTCAAAGTTGCCATCGACATTCCTGAATAGGTCATCAGGGTCCACCAGGAACCGCCTGGACATGTCATCCACACCTATGACACTAAGCCCTGGTATCGCTGCGAGCCTCATCACCATCTGCCTGCCGTATAGTCCGGCTGCACCAGTCACTAGCACATTCCGCATCCTTGGTCACCTCCGAAAAGATAATCCATTGTGATCCTGACCCCCTCATCAAGGCCTACCTTCGGCATCCAGCCCATCACAGTCCTGGCCTTGTCGCTTGACAAGAGCATGCATTCGACCTCGCCAGGCTGCAGAGGCTGATATTCAGGAGCAGGCATGATGAGGCCTCTTCCTGTGCAGTCCCTGGCGACAGATTCCCAGATCTCCTGCGCACTATATCCTGTTCCTGTCCCAAGATTGTAGATTCCTCCAGGACATGATAATGCGCAGCATACGGCATCTGCGACATCATTGACAAATACATAATCCCTCCTGGCTGAACCGTGATCTCCCCGGAGGACAGGGACCTTCCCTAAAATTATCCTTGAATACAGGCTGGGGATGATCCCCATCCGCTGGCCAGGGCCATAGAACGTCCCTCCTCTAAGTATGACACTGCCTCTAGGGAAGGCTTCCTGGACAAATCCCTCCCCTAGCTGCTTTGTAAGGCCGTAGACATTGACAGGCGATACTGGGTGTTCCTCGCTGACGCAGCCATCTCCTGGATTCCCATAGACAGCAGCAGATGACATGAACACGAACCTCTCAATGCCATTCCTTTCAGCCGCATCCACGATGTTCTTTGTCCCACTTATATTGACCCGTATTGCTCTGGCTGGATCATTCTGGCATGCCACTACACTCGCTATGCCTGCAAGATGCACGACAGCCTCTGTATGGGGAAATTCCTGGAACGCGCGTACCACCATACCAGGCTCAGTGATATCCAATTTGAAATATTCTGTAAGAGGGCTTGGCTTAGTGTCAATGACAATTACATCCATCCCTTCGGAGAGCAGCTTTTCTGTGACAAGCTTGCCCACAAGTCCGCTTCCTCCTGTGACAATCACCCTAGGCATCCTTCATCACCATCGATGACAGATAGTAGTCAGATGAAGCAGTTATCCCCTGCCTGATGTCCACCTTCGGCACCCAACCTATCGCAGCCCTTGCTTTCTCCGAAGACACTACCATCTGTCTGATCTCGCCTGGAGAGAGCTCCCGATAATCCGGTGAGGGTATCTCATAGCCTCTTTCCCGGCATATGCCTGATACGATATCCCACACCTCCTGCCCTGTTGTACCTTTTCCTGTTCCGATATTGTATATGCCGGGAGGGGCACCTATGCCTCCTCTGATGCATGTGCATGCATCATCTATGTATGTATAATCCCTGACACTCTTTCCGAATCCCCTCAGTACAGGGCTCTCGCGTCGGATGATGCTCCTGAACAGGATAGGTATCAGCCCTCCGTCCCCTCCGCCTGACACCCTCTGTCCAGGGCCGTAGATGTTTCCCCCCCTGAATGATACGACCTCGATGCCCTCTGCCATCATCAGCGCCTGTTCTGCATACAGCTTCGACAGGCCATAGAAGCTGAGAGGCCTGACTGGATCATCTTCAGTGACAGGGACATGGTCTGGGGATCCATATGCGCAGTATGAAGAGACATTGATGATCCTCGGGACGCCGTGCTTGATAGCCTGCTCCAGCAGATTGAGTGTCCCTACTACATTGACTGAAGCGTCCTCAGCAGGCTGCTTCATGGATTCAAGCACATCTATATGCGCTGCAAGATGGAAGATCTGGGAGAATCTGGTCTCTTCAAATATCCTCTCCAGCCCTTCGGCATCCCTTATGTCAACCTCGAAGAGAGGGACATCAGAGGGAAGATTGTCCCTCCTGCCTGTGGAGAGGTCGTCGATGACCTGCACATCATATCCGCAGTCCAGAAGGCTCTGGACCAGATGCGATCCTATGAAACCTGCCCCGCCTGTCACCAGAACCATGTCATTCATCTTCTCCCCTCCCATACGATCCTATTGTCGCAGCCAGGCCTTGCTTGATATGTGTCGCTGGCTCCCAGCCTATCGATCCTCTTGCTTTTTCAGAGGAGAGGACCAGCGATTCTATCTCGCCAGGCCGCAGAGGCACTCTTCTTGCCTGGCCCTGGTAGCCACCATACTCCTCCTGCATCAGTCCCCATACCTCGTCTACTGTCGTCCCTGCGCATGTTCCGAGGTTGTAAGTGCCAGGTTCGCATTCTAGTCCCAGCATGAGCGCATCGACGATATCAGAGACATAGATGTAATCGCGCACAGGCCTCCCGAAACCTCTGAGCTCGACATCCGCTCCGCGCGACAGCCTGTCGAGAAATATCGAGACTATCCCTCCCTCCCCCTTTCCCTCGGCATTCTGCCGCGGACCATAGACATTTCCGAAGCGGAATATCACCTTCTCCATCCCATCGTCAAGAAGCCCTAGGTACCGCTCGCAGGTGAGCTTGGCAAGCCCATATGGGCTGATAGGCACCTGGGGATGATCCTCAGTCACAGGCACTTCATGCGGTATGCCGTAGACTGCCGCAGAAGAGGAGAACACGAATCTTCGCACACCATGGTCCCTTGCTGCTGAATAGATGCGAAGCAAGCCGCCGATATTGTTGATGGCATCACCTGCAGGATTGCTCACTGACTCTGTGAGATTGACCGACGCAGCCAGATGGAATACAGCATCTATGCCATGGCCTGCGAACACCTTCTCGACTTCATCACGATCCAGCACATCGATCTCATAGAAAGGCACTCCCTCAGGGACGTTGTCGATGGATCCTGTCGATAGGTTGTCGATCACGACGACATCAAGCCCTCCCGCGACTGCCCTGTCAGCAAGATGAGAGCCTATGAATCCAGCTCCGCCTGTTATCAGTGCTGCCATCTTTCTCCCTCAGTTGCTGAAGGTCATATTGATGACCCAGTCAGTGTTGCCACCATAGGAGTACCAGCTCATCTGGCTGTCCTGCGCTGCAGGGGCATTGTTCGCATCGTTGCTCCAATAAGAGATGGTCCCTGCCACTGCCCCGTTGTTCGCGATGTACATGCCGCCGGTGGTAGCCCTGTTCTCATACCACATGGTGATATCATAGTGGTCCGAGAAATCAGATGCTGCGATGTCTGCGCATTTCCAGACCCACCTTCCCACAGGTATCGTCGTATCATCCTTGATGTTGTATACGGTGGCTCCATTGTTCACCCTGAACTGCACATTGTTCTCCTGTGTCGCAGAGTTGTCATACAGCATTGGGCATACGCTGACATTTGTATATTGGAACTGCGGTATCATGCTTTGAGGGAACCTGATCTGTAGGTCATTGTTGCCGACAAGTATCCAGTTGTCCGTCCTCGTCCCATCATTCTGGCCGATCGTGACTGTCTGTCTATTGACAGGAGTCACCTCTACTGCTGCAATCACTGAATCGTCCGCCTTCCCATCGCTCACTGTCACGCGTACACTGTGATTGCCTTCATCGCCGGCCGCTGTCTGCCATGTGAAGACATTCTGGGCCTGGGAGAACCGGGTGTCATTGATCGAGTAGGTGAGCGTGTCATTGTCTGCATCAGTCGCGCTTGCTGTGATCACAACCTGAGCTCCTGCTGCGGCTGACACAGGCCCGATCTCAGATAGCACAGGCGGGCTGTTAACGACAAGAGGGAGAACCTCTATCCTCGCTGTCTTCGAATCAGAGTAAGTCCCGTCTGTGACTGTGAATTCGACAGTGTAGTTCCCTGAAGTGTCCGGAGTCCATGTGAAAAGTGACTGATCCAATGCGCCAAATGCAGCATCCTTCGAATAGCTGAGATTGCCTGTGCCTGTATAGGCAGCTTCCAGCTGGATGCTCACTGTCTCGTTCTGGATCACAGAGATGTCAGTCATCTGCTCCAGAGTGAGCGGATAATCGAAGATGAAGGTCGCAGTGTCTCCTGCGAAGGAGAATATATAGCTTTTCCCATCAGGAGTCGCCTTCAGCGCGCCGCTGCTCGATCTGATCTCTCTTCCAGGGGTGATCTGGCCGAACTGGACATCCGGATTAAGCCTTGTCATCTTCCACTCTTCTGTCCCGTTCTGCCTTGTGCTCTCGACTTTGAAATCCTGCTTCATCCATGCATTGAACCTATCGGCAAGATCAGCTGGTGTGATCGACTCATAGTCTGTGGATGCGACATGCTGTGCCAGCCCCTGGTAGATCTGTGGTTTCTCATCAAGCAGGTAATCATGGAACATGACGAATATCATGATGCCGTCTCCTTGGTCATAGTACCTGTCGTACTCGGAGATCCATTGGGCGATCGCCTGCTCATCGGTCAGATTGTATTCCCATGCAATCTCATAGTCGGATATCATGTTCGCCTTGAGCGACACAAGCGGGATGCCTTTCCCTATCAGTCCGAGGCCCTTGTAGTACTCTTCCTGGTACGGGCTGTAGTACTTGTAGCCTGCCTGGTCAGCTATCCTCCATACCCTGATGTCTGTGGGCTGGTCTCCCGGAGTCGCGAATCCTTTCACATCGATGCCAAGCTGGCCTCCTATCTCCTCCCTGGAAGCCTGCATCTCATGCAAGATCCCTGCATCATCGAGAAGATTGATATCGCCCGGATGGGTGACTGAATGAGAGCCTATCTCATGGCCATCTGAGATCAGCGCATTGTAGTGGCTTCTCAATTGCTCCCAGGAGACAGGCGAAGTGTCTGAGTGCCTTGTCACGATATACCAGCCTCCCTTGAGATTGTACGTGCTCGACAGGCTCCTGTAGTTCGAGATCGCCGCTATCGTCTGCGCAGTATCATAGGATACATCCGCATCCACCCTGTTTGTGAAGATAGCGTTCTTGTCCGTCATCTTTATCCCCAGATGAGGATCAGAACCATACATGACCCATAGCGCACCATCCCTGTACAAGGCTGATTGAGAAGCGATCGGACTGCTGCCTATATAGAACGCCCTTCCCTTCCCCACAGCTGATGCCAGTGCCGCTCCCACCCCGGATGCCTGGAACGGGAGAGAATATTGGGCTGATCTGTTGTATGCGTCTACTGATGAGAATGCTATCCATTCTGAGCTGAAGACCACTTGGTCCTGTGTATATCTCCAGGCTGAAGGATGGGAGTGATCAGCTGCCCTTACAGAGACTGATGCCTGCTGCGAGGCTGAGACCGCCGCATTCATTATCCGATTCAGAGGAGATTGGCCAGCAGGATATGTATAGGGCTGGTTCGTCTCGCTCATCGTAAGGAGATCGCCGGATGCGACTATGCCTATGCCTTCATCCCTGACAGCGCTCTCGAGAGCAGCTATGACAGGATCACGCTTCGATGACTCTACATTCGAAAGCGACGGGAGGATGATGGCATCATAGCGCTTCAGCACGTCCGGATCTGAGAGATCCTCATCAGACAGGATATCGAAAGGTATTCCTGCCATGAGAAGCTCATGCTGTGCAGATGTGACTATATCGATGTATTCGATGCCCTTTGCAGCATCCAGGGATTTCATCGCATCGTATGTCGTTTCAGAGAATGCGACACCTGCTCTTGTATTCCTTGCCCCGAATTCTGTCGTCCTCCTTACAGAGACACCGCTCTTGGAGAGGACGACGGCGACCTTGTACTGCGTCGCCTGCTGTGCTGTGTAGGACACGGCATATACATCATCTCCGGCTGCTCCATCACCATGCTGCCCATCATCATGCATGTCAAGAGCAATCTCTGCTTCTCCAGCTGGAGTTATGTAAGCCTTCATGCTCTCCCCTGGTGTGGAGACTGCTCTCGCAGCGATAGTGACAGATGTCCCGGGTTCGACATATGAAGGTGTGATCTGGATATCCTCGACATCGATTATCTCATAGCTGGCCGAAGCCTCTGTCGTCCCTGCGGGGAGGGACGTGTAGAGGTATAGCGAGTGCGATCCCTTCGGGGAGGACACTGTGGCTGAGGCTGGTCCGCTGCAATTCCTGTCGCTCAGCATGATATTTGCTGAGACCATCCAGTCTGTGTCAAGCATATACCTAGTCCATAGTATCTGCTCATTAGAAGCATCTGGCAGGTTCAATGAAGTGTTGTCATGGAATGAGCTGACACCTGGGACAGAGTCATCATTCCCGAGAAATATTCCTGCCGGAGCAGATCTTCCTGTGTACCACATCGATATCGAGTAGTTGTTTGAGAAGTCGGAGGGATCTATGTCTTTGCATGCCCATGTCCAGGTCCCGAGCGGAAGGGTAGCCTCATCATTAGTCAATGGATATATCCCCCTGTCATTGACCCTGAAGCTGAATGTCCCTGTCCTGTCAGGATCAGCATTGTAGAGATAGAAGCAGAATGAGACGTTTGTCTGGGTGCCATAGATATCATCAAAGTTTATCCGGGCGTCATTGTCACCATATAGAGGCCATGAGGAGGACATGTTCCCGTCTGTGTAGTTGATCGAGAATTCGCCTGATGAAGCGCTCTGGCAGCCTGTGATGTTCTGCCCACTGTCGATGGAATAAGACCATCCTGTCGCTCCTTCTGCGATATCCGCTGTCAAGGTGAAGATGCTACCGTTCATGACTGATCCATCCGCAGGGCTGATGATCCTTGATACATTCGCCGCTGGCTGGCCGACAGTATACCTGACAGAATCCTCATATTGTGAAGTCCCTTGGATGGCGGTGACATTCAGCAGATTCTCTCCTTGTGAGGAGTTGATGGGGACAGAAGCGCTTAGAGGACAGGGAATGGGAGGAGAAGAGAATTCCATGCTAATCATCCAGTCGATGTTCCCCCCATAAGAATACCATGACATCTGGCTATCCTGTGCTGCAGGCGCATTGTTGGCATCATTGCTCCAGTAGGAGATGGACCCTGTGACAGCCTGGCTGTTCGCGAGATACATGCCGCCTGTCGTCGCCCTGTTCTCATACCACATGGTGATATCGTAATGGTCGGAGAAATCAGCGCTGCCTATGTCTGCGCATTTCTTCACCCAGCTGCCGACAGGGATCGACGCATCATCCTTGATGTTGTATACAGTGGCACCATTATTCACTCTGAACTGCACATTGTTCTCCTGTGTCGCAGAGTTATCATACAGCCAGACGCAGACCTTTGCTGCGCTGTATTGGAAAGAGGGCATCATGCTCGCAGGGTATCTTATCTGCGCATCATTGTTTCCTACAAGTATCCAGTTGTCGCTCCTGACTCCGTTATCCCTTGTCGCAGTGAAGTTCTGTCCTGCTGAGCTGCTGCATGCCTGCGTATATGCGTCATTGAGGGCGTATCCCCATGAGTCAGGACTCTCTGAGAAGCTTACATTGAGTACCGATGGAGGAGATTGATAGTCCTCTTGAACAGGATAGGATATGTCGACATCGAGCGCAGATGCAGATGCGACGATCAGAAACACTAAAAGATATCTTAAAGACATGTCTCCCACCTCCATGGATATTGGGGATGGTAGACGGATTTTTTTTTAATTGATATGCCGCGGAAATGTATAAGATATGAATCACTTGGCAAGCATCACATACCTTGCTCCGTAGATGCATGCTGTAGAGAGCATGAGGGCAGCTGTCGCTATTGGGCTTGTGAACATGACAGATGCTGTGAAGAGAAGCGGTATGGTAAGTTCAGACATCAGATACCATTTGGCGAAAGAGACCTGATCCCTCCTTTGGAGAGCGACCTCGAATCCATGCACATCGATCCCCTGCTTTCCCAGGTACTCATCCCGTATCTTCTCCTGGCGTGCCCTTTCAAGATCAGGCTTGTAGAAAAGGAAATAGTAGCCTGCATCCACAAGACCTGCGAGCACGATGTCATACGTGTTCCCAGAAGATAGGAGTGTATGTGCTGCCGTGCTCATAAGATATACATTGCTGCTCACGATGCCTGCCATCGTCACTATAGCAGACAGGTCATAATGGGATATGCCAAGCCTGCTCTCTGCGAATCTTGTAGGGAGAGCATGGAGATTGAATAGCAGGGAATCCAGCGTCTCCTCGACTTCCCTCAGTATTGTCATGAGACATACTCCGGCCGTAGAGGTGGCTCTGGCCAGCCAGTTATCCGCACCCTGGGCTGTTTGGGATAAGCATACCGGACACCTGACGCATCGCTGTACATATCGCCAATGCTGAATATCCATCTTTCCTGTTCACCCAGATGCCTGTTGATGATGCCTGCAGGTCTGCTAAAATTTTCCATCAAGACTTCTGCAGCATGCCTGGCCCTCTTCACCAATCCATGATAATCTCGGTCCACTATCATCCTCAGAGCATGGTTATCCCCGACTTTGCAGGCACCCCTTACTGAGAGATAGGGATCCTGGTTGAATATGAGGTATCTGCAGAGGAGCCCATCCTCTTCCTGGTACCTGACCTCTCTGAGTGCTGTCTTCTTCGAATATCTGATCAGATCCTCGAATGCAAGCACTGTCGAATGAGGAGCAGAAGGATGGTCTCGTGCATATCGGAGAGTGCTTCCGACGAGCTTTAGAAGCATCGGTGCATCGTATTCGCCGCCTAGCCCGACGGTCCTCAGAAGGGTGTTGGGCTTGATGGAATTCCGTATCTCCTCCTGCTGCATAAGGAACCTAAGGACAGAGTAGGTCTTGGATCGCTGGTTCCTTCCCTGAAGGTATGCATTTGCTGATGAGAGGTCGCCCTGTGCCATGCTGAAGGCTATGAGGGACTGTCTGGGCTGGTCATCCGGATCCCCCTTCCTGTTCGATCTTGAAAGGAGATCACGGTATACTTCCCTCGCATCTTCCAGGAATCCAATGGCTTCCGGGTCTATCACCTGATATTCCGCTGCAGGCTCCTCGACACCAGGGTATCGTGTGACAAACATCCCGCTTCCTTCAGAATTGAGGAATGCATTGAATCTGGCAAAGACATCCACCTTCCTTGCGTTCAGGAGTGACGGGTCTTTCTCATACTGCCTTATGAGCTGCATGGTCGCATCCCTTGCTGATCCTGTCGTGTCCTGCAGCGATTTCTCCGCTACCCTCCTTAGGAAGTCATACTCTGCTGCAAGGAAAGGGTCATCTGGCTTGACATAGGATGAGAGGAAGCCTCTGAAGAACCGGATAGCTTCCGGGACACGCAGGTGCGCGCAGATGCTCATCATCTCTTTCATGTGTTCGACTATCTCCATGCTTCGATTCCCAGAATCAGGGAGGGCCTGCATGCAATCCTCGAAACTGCTGGCTGCTAGTGCGGCAGCATATGTCTCCTCGATAGGCGGGACGATGAGCGCAGTTGCTGATGCCACTGTACCAGCTACATTGAGCCAGGATGTGAGTCCTGCCTCTGCGAGATTGAATAGTGCCAGCTGGTTCGCGAGCGAGCAGACGATCGGCTGCTCTATGAGCCTGTAGCCATGAGGCGCATCGACCACTGTCTGTCCACCCCTGAATGCTGACGCGAGGACAAGCTGCTCCAGGACGCTTGTCCCGCTGGAGGGAAGGAAGACGAGCCTCCCGAGATCAGGTTTCATCGCATCGCCTCTTTGAATCGCTCAGCATACTGCGGGATCACAACTCTCCTCTCGCAATAGTTCTTCATCCTGATGAAGCCTATCTCCTCCATGCTATGTTTCATCGCTTCATCAAGATATGGGACCACGCTCTGAGGGATCAAGCCTGGATCCATGCCATGCCTGAGCCGGTCCCTGAAGTAAAGAGCCAGCATCGCATCTGCTGTCCCTTTCACCATAGCTCTGGGGCTGCCCAGAGGGACCACGATCCCCGCGTACCCAAGATCGTCGATTGGCTCCCCCACTCCGTCTGATCCATACAGCAGCTCTTTGCATCCACCTACATCCGGTGTTATGACAGGTATGCCTAGGGAAAGGGCTTCCATCACCGACCTGGGCTGGACCTCAGAAGCGCTGCACAATATCGCTGCCTTCACAGGCTGGAATGCCTTGACATAATCTGAATACGGTGCGAAGGATAGTCTTGTCCTGCCTTGGCTGTCTGGACGCGTCAGGCCAAGGGTGTCAGCCAGGCCATGCACCTGGCTTACATAGGCAGGGTCTCTCGGGTCGTCTCTCCCCATGACCCTGAACTCGATGTCTGCGCCTGGCAATGCATCCAATACCAGCTTCGCAGCCTCCAGGAATATCTCGATCCTTTTCACTCGCTGGACATTGCCGCACTCCGCGAATATGAATGTCTCACCTCTCCATTCCTCAGGCATTTCTCCGACGCTGAGGCTCCCTGGTATCACCGTTATCTTCTCTGGAGGAGCCCCGTCACGCAACTGCTTGTATGAGTTGCATGCGCATGTTGTAGTGATGGAATCAGCAGCATCGTATGTCAGTTTCGAGTAGAACGCGAATGCCTGCTTCCATTTATCCCTGAACAGCTTCGGGAGGGAGGAGTTGGCGATCTCGACATCCCTGTCTTCCTTGTATATGCCATGCTCAGTGCACACCATCCCGATTCCCAGGAGCCTCTTGGTCAGGGCTGAGTAGACTCCTCCAAGACCTGTCATCACTGTATACATCAGGTCCGCCTTTATCTTATCAGCTTTGATCACCCTCAGCAGCGGTTCCCTTAGCGACTGCCAGAAGAACAGGTATTCCATGAAGCTTGGCCTAAGCGCAGGATCCTCCAGATGATACTGTTCATATATACCTTCCAATGCTGCGGCAGAAGAAGTCATCTCCTGTATGCTGAAGTGCTGCGCATATTCAGCCATCCTGTAGAAACCTTCGATGTCTTCGTTTGCTATGACGTCCTCAAGGCAGCTGATCAGATACTTGATCCCATCATGCCTTATCCTCGCGGATTCACGCTGCCTCCTTCCAGGCCGCATGGCCAATATCTCGGCAGCTATCTCTTCATGGAGCGGCTGTTGGACCTGGAATGCAGGATTGTCTGAATAGCCATAGATGTTTATTGGCATATTGAGATGTATGAAGTCAGGGATAGGGTATGACACCTTGGTGTTGAAAGGGCCTTGATTGGCCCAGAGCGAGACTGCCTCGAATGTCACTGAATCAGCATCCAGATATCCTGGTTCAAGCCCTCGCATCATATCGTCGATCACTGTCGCGACCCCTCCCCGCACAAAAGGATATGTCCCTTCAGTCACGACTCCTATCCTTAGCCCTTCTCCTGGACCTGGAAAAAATGGGTGGAGGACTGATATCAAGGTCATGTCATCATGGTTGCACCCATGCCTTGAAGGATCTGTCCCTATTGATCCTATGACATATCTCCCATCCGGCAATTTCTGCACGATCACTTCCGGGCTGAGGAATTCAGGGAGTTTCCCTTCTATCTCAGCGATAATCCCCTCTAAGTACACCTGCCCCTGATTCAGCTGCTTGGGAAGCGGAAGACCGATGTCAGAATAGCTGGTGATCGAACACTCAGCACCGACCCCCTCCAGGATCTCATCTATCGTAAGCCTTCGGTAGAGTCTCCCATGCACGATGTCATCAGATACATGCCCAGTGAACCTTAGATTCTGGTCATACAGGGCAGAGGTGATCCTCGCAGCCTCTGACCAATATGAGGTGTCGCCAAAATAGAGATCTCGCACAGTGTCCCAGTCTGACCTTCCTGTCCTCCTGTTGAACATCTTCTGCTCTGATTGCTTGGAAGCATGCGGCACATTGAGGACTGCTTCTGCAGCCAGCTGGCGCTTCCTGTAGCTGGTGCTTATCATCTGGTCGAAGGCCCAGTAGCCGACTGTCGCTAGCGTCACTCCGAGAAGTCCGTATTCAAGATACTCCTGAGGTCCCATCAGGAGGATGACAGGTATGACCTCCTCATCCACGAATCTCCTTATCGCCTCAGCATTGGCTCCATTGTAAAGTATCGCATCTGCGATTGCAGCACCTGCTGCTGCTGCTGTCGTCCCTCCAGCAGCGATGCCCGCTGTCCTTCCTATCCTCCTGCTGGTCCTCTGCCTGTGAAGCCTGCTCGCGAACTCATTGTAGAGTCTGAAAGCTTTGAGTGACAGTTCCTCTTGAGGGTCCAGGGAGATCACCAGTTGGCCGTCTTAGGGACTGACTTGTTATATGCATATGCCTAGGATAAGTATCAGGAATGTAACATGAGGCACCATTTTGTTCCTGAGCATGGCTGGGAAAGTATTATAAGCATCTGACAATCTTCAATCCAATCATGCCAAAGAAAGTAAACGCATCTCACATCCTGGTCAAGACTGAGCAGGAAGCAAAGGATATCCTTGAACAGCTGGACGCAGGCAAGCCATTCGATGCTCTTGCCAAGGAGAGATCAATGTGCCCCTCAGGCAAGAAAGGAGGAAACCTTGGCTGGTTCACCATGGGCCAGATGGTCAGGGAATTTGAGAAGGCAGCGTTCTCGACAAAGAAAGGCACTGTGTCACAGCCTGTCAAGACGCAGTTCGGCTACCACATAATCAAGGTAGAAGACACCTGGGGCTGACAGCACTTTCGGAAGCGATAGCGAACGAAAGCTCAGGCCGGGAGGATTGCAGATTCGCAGCTCCTGAAAAGGAGCGGTAGTTTCAAGAAGCAGTATCGTAAGGGAACATCTTCCTGATGACAGGCATCATCATCTTTGATAGGAAGGGCAGCCTGTTCGGTTCACCTGCGTACACCGCCCTGTACGCCTTCGGTTTATGCCTCAGGATCAATTCTCCTCCTTCCAGAGCGATCGTCTCTGCATCCAGGAAGCAGGCAGTGCCTGGCTCTGTCGTGACAGATATCTCTGAATAGTTTCCCGTGTCAAATCTTCCGTCATATCTTTCGAGGATCCCTGCAAAGCTGCCATCCTCGAGGAAGTAGAATGGAGCTATTCCCCCGCCCATCTGCTCCACTGCCGAGAAGACTCCGCTGGAGTATCTATCGTCCATATGGACACTTTTCTTATCTTGATTCCTGAGATAGCTGGCAAGATATGCCAGTAGGATGGCAGGTGTCCTGAGTGACGTGAGTTCATGCTGATTGATGAACGCCCTAGCAGCCTTGTATCTCCCTTCCCCCTCTTGGAGGATCTCGGCAAGCCTCCCTATGCCGATGACAGCAGCCGTAGCATTGATGCCTGGCCCTGTGACGCTGATGGCGGGCATGTCTGTGACTTGAGTCTCTGATTCCAATAATTGGGCGATCCGCTCGATCGGCCATGAATAGACACCGAGCCTTCTTTGTATGAAGCTCCCTGATCCGTATCCTAGCGGGATGATCACCTGGCCATGATAGCCCCTGCTGTTTATGATGCTGTTGAATGTGCCATCTCCCCCTGCGATAGCTATATGGGTGTAATCATCCAGATCTTCAAGGCCTGTGAACTCTATATCCTTGAACGATTCCCTGATCCTGGCCTCAAGCCCGGGCACATCTCCTGTGCAATTAGGATTGATCACTGCTGCGATCCTGGGCATAGGATGCGAGGAGGAGGCATCTTATTTAAGGAACTTGCCCAAGACCCCACAAAATCTAAATACGCCTGCTGCCTTCTCCGACCGGTGAGAGCCTGCGTATTCATCATCCTGCTGCTTACAGCCTGCAGCCATGACAGGCTCATATTTGTAGGAGACACAAGCTTCGGAGATTTTTATATGGGGAAGGAGCCTTCCAAAGGCAGGGAGAATATCCTTGAGAGCAAGGGATATGACTATCCGCTTGAGAAGCTGGACGCCTTCCTCGACGGGTACGTCATCGCGAATTACGAGGGCGTGATATCTGATCTTGATCTCGATCCGCCTTACATCAAGCAGTATATGCACAAGGACAAGGCTGTCGCTGTCCAGGCACTTGAGCGTCACGGTTTCGATGCGCTGTCGATAGAGAACAACCATATCTACGACTTCGGCCCTGAGGGAAGGCAGGATACTGTCGCAAATCTGGCAGGATTCGACCTGATAACATACCACGAACCGCTCAGCATAAATGGCACTAGGATATTTGCTGTCTACTATCAGCCAGACATCTCGTCAGACCCATTCCTCTGCAAGGAATTGAGGGATAGCAAGAAGGCAGATATCGTATTCCCTCACTGGGGAGATAATTATGCGAACAGGACGACCCAGCAGAAGATGCTCGCCGAGTACCTGATATCGTGCGGAGCTGATATGATCATAGGTCATGGAGGCCACGCTCTCCAGGAGATAGAGCAGATCAAGGGAAAGCCAGTCCTATACAGCATAGGGAATTTCATGTTCAATTCCCCTGGAAGATACAAGTCGACCAGATCCCTCCCATATTCTTTGGTCGTCGAAGTGACTCCTGGCAGGCTCAAGATCTATCCGATATTCACTGACAACCTGAAGGACGGATATCAGGGGTACCCTGTCACAGAGGAGCAATTCGCTGAGGTCTCAGGATATTACAATCATAAGTTTGAGACAGGCAGGGACAGCAAGGGACTCTATTTGGTCGTCAAAGCATAGCCACACAGATGGCGATGATTGCTGCCTGCACAGGCACTCCCAGCTTCCAGCCCATGTGCCTGTGGCTGAAGAAATGCATGCCTGGAAGCCTCATAGCTGCAGAGAACCACTCATACAGGTCAGGAAGCATGGCTGCGAATGCGCCCATGAGCACATATGCGATATTGTCAAGCATCCTGATCTGCTTGAGGATCAGGAATGCGACTGCGATATGGATTATCGTGAGTACAAGCACCTGCTTCTTGATGAACATCGGCTGGCTTTTCCATTCATCTATCCCTATCCTCTGCCCAGGGGGGAGGACAAGCTTCGGATCCCAGTGGGGTATCGCATCAAGGATGAAATGCGAAAGGAATCCAAGCAGGAAGGCGATCTTGAAAGTATGAGTGGCGCTGCCCAAGAGCAAGCCGAGCGCGATATGGGTTATCAAGAGCATACTGCCTGGAAATCCGGCCTGTTTAATAATCTTACGAGGTAAGCATATCAATTTATGAATCCATGAGAGATGATATGATTATGTTCCTCCACCTGGATATCTCGAAGTTCAATGCTGCCATGGAACAGTATCTTACTCCTGAGTATCAGGGAAAGATGATTGTGCTCTTCAATGAGCGTATCGGAGAGAGGGATGAGCGCTACCGTGCCATTGCCGCAGTCAGCCAGGAGGCAGCAGATGCAGGCCTGTCACGTTCATCAGGCATCAGTGAGGCAGAGAGCATGCCGGGAGTGATCCTGGTCAGGAACAGGTACTACACTTACGATGCTCTCTCAAGATTCCTGTTCAACTGCCTCTGCGACTTTCTCGAAGACATCTCTGCCGAGGTGCTCTCCATCTCCAAGCCGCATCTTGACGATATTGCGATCGCAGCATCCGGAGATCTTGATGACGCCATAGGCCTGAAGGAGGATATACGGCACTGGCTTGAAAGCCTAGGGCTAAGGATGTCTGCCGCAGGGATATCCTATTCCCCCAGGACAGCCCATTTCGCGGCGAAGATCGGTAAAGGGGAGGAAGCCAGGATAATAATGAGGGAAGATATCACATCCTATTATGACACGCAAGCCATCGCATTCCCATACATAGGGGAAGTGCTCGCCAGCAGGCTCGGGACGCATGGGATCCGGACGCTGGGGGATATCGTCAGAAGGCCTGCAGTCGCAAGGAAGATCCTTGGTCCCAGGACAGGGTCAGAGATATATGAGGCACTGCTTCCGCATGAGCAGCTCCATCTCTTCCACACTCCTGGCGTTTTTTGCGCTCTTGACCATTACCTTGGCCATAGGTTCATGAAGCTTCCTTCGAAGACGGTCTCATACCACATGGACAGGTATGGTCGTATATTCCCAGACATGGTCGAGGTCGAGCATCGGATGCAGAACGCAGATGAGTTCATGCGGCTGCCAATGATGATAGACCTTCTGGGACTCCGCAAACAATAAAAGGCAGGAGGTGTGCCTTGTGAGGATGAAGTGCGATTCCTGCAAGAACAATTGCTGCATATATCCTGAGGAATCAGGATTCATCTTCTGCGGGATCAAGGACGCTGAGAGGATCAGGGATGCCACCGGACTTGGATTTGGGGAGTTCCTCGACTTCTCGAAGCTACGCAGGAAGACCATAGATGCATGCAGGGATTGGCATGAGCGCTGGGCAGAATGCAGATTGCGCTCCAGGATGCTTGTCGACGGCAGGCTGCTTCGCATCAGGACTGTAGAAGAAGGGAGATGCTACTTCCTGGATAACGAAAGGCGATGCAGCATATACAAAGACAGGCCTCTCTTATGCAGGATATACCCTTTCTGGTTCATCCATGATGGGAGGAGCATAAGGATAATCGAGCATGATACAGACCCATGTGCCTTGAAGGCATGCGGTCCTCCTAAGGATGCTTTGGATCTTGCGAAAGCAATTGAAGAAGAGACAAGATATTATGAGAAGAACATAAGGGGATTCAGTTCACTCCTCTAGGTTCCAATCCCTGTTACCTCGCCAGATGAGGAAGCAGGCTCCATCCCTGCACTCCTCGCCTTCGTTGCAATCGTTGTCTACTCTGCATACGCCCGTTTTTGCCATATGCATGCATTCTTTCCAGCCTTTTTTGAATATGACGGCTTTGAATGATAAGGATCCTGGACCGGTATCAAAGAAAAGCGGCTGTCAAATCTCGATAATCCTCCTAGGATGATTTCGAGGTCATAGAAATCCGCTGGAGGCGCACTACCCGCCTTGCGCGCGCCTCCTGATTCGCGGATCTCTAGGACCCGAGGAAGAGCAGAGCTCTTCCGGGGCACAGGAAACAGCAGTTTCCTTGTGCACCAGAAGCCAGAATTTTGCCATTCCATAGAATGACAAAAGTCATTCTAGGGTCCCAGAAATCTGCATTTCTGAGGACATCCCCGGGTTTAAACATTTAGTTTCGCTAAATGTGCTCAAGAGGTAACTCTTGACACCCGGGGCTTTCTGGCTTCTGCGTGTAAGCAGGCCTGACAGCCGCCCCTTTGGAGAAACCCATAGAGAACAAGGGCTATGGGCAAATTTAATAAAGGGAAGGAGACTTAAAAAAGGGTCGGGGGAAAACTGCCATGGATGGAAGGATCGTTTCACTCTTGCTGTTGCTTATCATAGCTTGCACAGTCCAGGATGAACCCTACGTCCCATCATATCACGAGACACTTGCAGCAGGTGGAGAATGGTTCCTGAACAGCCAGGATGATGACTTCCTCCATTACAGATATTACATGGACTCGCGCACAGGCAAAGGATCTCATGCGCTCAGGGAGATGGGGGCCCTATGGTCGATCAACATGCTCTATGACCATACAGGCGATGAGAGATACAAAGACCTTGCAGAGAGAGGCTATGATTATTTCAGCAGGTATTTTGTCGAGGATGACGGCTATATCTATGTCAACATCACGAGTGACATCAAGCTTGGCTACAATGCGTTCATCATGATGAGCATGCTGAAGATGGATAAGCCTGATGTCACTAAGATGCAGCTCCTTGCTGAAGGTATCATGCGCCAGCAGCGTCCTGACGGATACTATGAGACATTCTTCTTCTCTGATAGGGCGACCGGCGTGGATTACTATCCTGGACAGGCGATCCTCGCCCTCATGAGCATGCAGGAGCAATATCCAGATGATAGATACATGGAATCTGTGGGACGGGCCTTCTCATATTATTCAGATGACTGGGGAAATAAGAAAAGACAGGCCTTCATCCCTTGGTACACGAGAGGCTTCCATAAGTACTACAATTTCACCAAGGACAGGGAAGTGTCGGATTTCATCTTCGAGATGAACGACTGGCTTGTCAGGTTCTACGCCAAGGATGGAACCTGCAAGAACTACGATTTCCCCGGGACTGCGACACCTGTCTTCGGGGAGGCCATGGTCCAGGCTTATCAGCTCGCAGAAGAGCTGGGTGACAGGAAAAGGATGGATTGCTACAGGGATTTCATACTAGAAGCAGCTTTCTACACAAGCACTCTCCAATCCCTTGACCCTGATCCACGGGCTTATGGCGGTTTCATGAGCTCCAGCAGGGAGATGCGTGTCGATTCAAATCAGCATGCTGTCGCATTCTACATTGATGCATGCGATGCAGGCATCATCCGATGCCGGCCTGTGTGAAAGCCTGTTTCCAGAGCCTTGCCTTCTCCTCGAATCCCAGGGTATTCGCAGGGCTTGAGGAAGGCAGCAGGACACCATGCTTTCCTCCCTCCTCCCATGCCTTCTTACCATTGAAGAGCAGATGCTCTGCCACCAGATGGTCGAGAGGGTTACGTGTCGGAAGGAGGATCCTGGAATCGCTGCTGGTCGTCCGTTCGCATTCTGCTATCGAATCCCACAGCCCGATCCTGCTCGATAGGAGGACATCGAGCCTTGCCTCATATGGCAGGTTGGTCATGCTTCTCTCAAGCACTCTCTCCATCAACCTCCAGAACTGGTTCCTCGGATTGGCGTAGTACTCGCTCTTTGCGAGGGATATGTCGCTTGGGAAGCTTCCAAGCACAAGCACTCTTGTGTTATCATCGATGACTGGAGGAAGGCCTGATCTGCGCATATGATCTGGATATATTCAAAGATTAATAAATTGTGACAAGTAGCGAGCCGCAGATGAGGATGATAGTCGCGACCACCCTCCTCGCTATGTCCTTCTCCTTGAAGATCCTTCCTGCCATCAGGCTTGCGAAAAACACTGAGGTCCTCTTGATGGCAAGGACAAGTGCGACAGGGCCTTGCCTGACCGCCAGTATCTGGGCATATCTGTACCCTACAGTGATGAGACCTACCATCCCGAGCACAGGATCAAAAGTGAACCTCTTCTTCGCTGCCAGGAATGCGATTGCGAATATGCATGCAGTCACCAGATTCTGGATCACGACGACCTGTTCCGGCTTCATCCCCAGGTTGACAACTAGGAGCTTATCCATGATGGAGGAGACTGAGAACGCGAGGATCGCGAGGCCGATGTATCTATAGCCCTTGGACAAGAACACCTTGAATGGTCCGAGCAGATCCTTCCCTGCGTTCATCAGGTAGGATCCTATGCCGAGCAGCAGGAGCCCTCCTATCTGAAGCATCGTGAGCGACTCTCCGAGGCTGATCCATGCAAGTATCGCGACAAGCCCGGGAGAAAGCTCCATCATCGGGAGGGAATTTGACACATCAAGATGCTTGAGCGCTGACATCACGAAGTAGAAGGCTGCCGCATTGATGCATGACTTGATGACAAGCACAGCGATCGCCGGGATGCTTGGCATTGAAGGTGTCCCGAACAGCAGAAGCGGGAGCGAGAACAAGAGTGAGAATAGCGAGATCTGGAAAGAGACCTCTAGAGGAGAGAGCTTTTGCAGGCTCTTCTTCTCCCCGATCGCTGCGAACGCGGAGAGTATCGCCGACACGAAAGAGAGGAGCTGCCACATCTTATCTCAGCTTCTTCGCCTCTTCGTTAAGGCTCTCCGTCTCCCTTGTTATCTCCTCCGCCTCTTTCGAGACTTTGGATGCGAGAAGTGCTGTCTCATCGAACTTCTCAGATGATGCCTTGACCTTGTCTGCTATATTCTTGAACACTCCGTTTATCTGGACTGCATATGGCTTTATCTTCTCGACTTCTTTATGGCTCTCCTCAGCAAGTTTCCTCACCTCATCGGCGACAACTGCGAAACCTCGGCCTGCCTCTCCTGCCCTCGCTGCCTCGATCGCGGCATTGAGTGCCAGTAGATTGGTCTGCTCAGATATCCCTATGATCGCCTCGACGATCTTGTCGAATTCCTTGGTGACGCTCGATGATTCCTGTATCTCTGCTGAGAGCCTATTTATCTCTTCCCTCTGGCTCGATGCCATTGAGCTCAGCTCCTGCATCATCGCAGTGACCTCTGAGTTGTTGTCCCTTATCTTGCCGATGTTTGCCACGATATTCTGCGTGACCTCAGAGGTGGCTTGATATGATCTCTGCAGCTCCTCTTTTGCAGCCTTGGCTTCTTCCTCCAGGTTCTTATGGAGGTTGACCTCAGCCCTTTCTTTCTCGATGCACTTCTCCTTGTACCTGATGCAGTTCTCAGGCTTGTTTAGTCCATTATGGATAGCTGTGGCCATGCCTCTGCATTCGCCATATCCGCAGGCCCCGCAATTCAGCTCATCAGACTTGTTTTCCTTCAGGAGTCTTTTCTTGTAAATATCCTGGACCTGTGATTCTGTAGGGACTTTGATTGTGACGTTCTCAGCCAGTCGTCTGTAGGTTCTCCCATAGAGCCCTGGCTTCCAGTAGGAGTCTATCGTCTTCTTCAGCTTTCTTGTCTTGAAAAGGCCAGTCTCCTCATACCTCTTCTGCATCTCCTTGTTCCTCTGCTCGATCAGGTACTCTACCTCATCAGGACTCTTATCCTTGGTCAGTGTCGCTGTCCCTCCATTGCAGCCCATGTCGCAGTTGAGGCAATCGACTATGAGAGGATTCCTCCCTTGCCTGATGTTATCATCCAGCTTGTCAAGGTACTTATAGATGATGTCCCTCCCCTCGATCTTCCTTGTCTTCTCTTCGATCCCTGGGACCTCTCTCATCGCAGTCCTCATCAGTCCGCCAGGTGTGGAGAAGAGGACTGCCCTCTCTGCAGGTGCATTATCGAAGTCTTTTTCCTTGAAGCTTCCAAGGCTTATCCTTTCCTTGTCCATATAACGTTGGATCGAGATGTATGTGACATTATAGTCTCCAAGCCCTGTCTCGTCGAACTCCCTCTTCTTCGCGACACACGGCGAGATCACTACAGTCCTGTGATTCCTGTATTGAGGATAATACTCACGTATCATCTTCACTGTATGCAGCATGGGACTGTCAGCTGGAGCTAGATATTCCAGAAGCTCTGGTCTGTACATCTCGATGTATGTGACAAGAGCAGGGCAAGGCTGTGCGATGACACACTTGGGACTGTTTGCCTTCACATGCTCCAGATAGCTCTTCACTGTGAGCTCAGCACCGAAGCTTACATCGAAGAATGCCTCGACCCCCAGGGAACTCAGCCATCCGTTCAGGTTCAGATACCTGTCAGGGAAATTTGCAGCCACTGCTGGAGCTACGACAGCGACCATCTTGATCCCTGACCTGATGTCCTTGAGGAAACTCTCGAAGTCATCGAGCGGAATCCTCGCCTGATGCGTGCATGCGGTGAGGCATGAGCCGCACCCTATGCACATGTTGTGATTTATCTCCACGATATCCTTGCTGCCGTCGTTGCAGTGTTTTACTGGACACGCCTCTATGCATGCATGGCAATTGACACACTTATCCTTATCTATCCCGATCACCGGGGCTAACTGTAGAACCATCCGACACCTCTTGATTTGGATAAGATTTGACCACTATAAAAACCTTCGCATCGACAGTTTTTTATGTAGGCTTGATCATTCCTTCATCCATGGACGCTATCCTCCAGGCCCTTTTCGCAGGCCTTTTCACCTGGGCAGTCACATCCCTCGGAGCAGCAGGGGTCTTCCTCCCTATGAAGATAGACAGGAAGCTCCTTGATTCCATGCTCGGTTTCGCGGCAGGAGTGATGATAGCTGCATCATTCTGGAGTCTGCTTGCTCCTGCTATAGACATGTCGGACCACTGGTTCCCTGCAGCTGCTGGATTCCTTCTCGGTGCAGGGTTCCTCAGGTTGATGGATATGTATCTTCCTCATCTGCATCTTGGTTCGAAGATGAGCGAGGCTGAAGGCATACACACGCACTGGAAGAAGAGTGTCCTCCTCGTCTCTGCCATAACGATGCATAATCTCCCTGAGGGTCTTGCTGTCGGAGTCGCATTTGGCGCAGCTTCTGCAGGACTGGAGGGAGCAACTGTCGCAGGAGCCATAGCTCTTGCTATCGGCATCGGTCTCCAGAATTTCCCTGAAGGACTTGCGGTCTCCCTTCCGCTGCGTGGCCTGGGTATGAGCCGGAGGAAGAGCTTCTTTATCGGCCAGCTATCAGCTGTTGTCGAGCCTGTCGCTGCAGTCATCGGTGCTGCAGCAGTCCTTGTGGCAAGGCCTATCCTCCCATATGCTCTCGGCTTCGCAGCAGGAGCCATGATCTATGTCGTCATCGAAGAGCTCATCCCTGAGTCGCAGCACAATGGCAATTCTGACATAGCGACAGTCGGAGCCATCCTTGGCTTTGTCGTGATGATGATACTTGATGTCGCCCTCGGCTGACCATAATATAATTAACCTGCATGTCTTCCAATCAAAAAGGTGATTGCATGAGAACAAGATTCATACCTTCGACATTCGGTTGGCTTCTGATAACAGCAGGATTCATACTTGTGAGCGCTGTGATCTACGCCTTGCCGCTCTGGCTTATCTGGAACTTCACTGTGCCGCGTCTCTTCAAAGGACCTGTCCTCTCATTGCTCGACGCATTCCTGTTGAACATCCTGACAGGCATACTGTTCAAGTCGAAAGAGAAGAGCTGAGGTTAATTTTTTATTGGGAGGAATAATGCCGATATGAAGATGAAGATAATCACTATCGGCACTGACCCTTACCGCAAGCGGGACATCAGGAAGATCATCTATTCACCTGAAGAGATCCCAAAGGTGCAGCTTTTCTCAGGCACTGATGTCATCATGGGAAACCCTGCTTCGAATCTGGCAGTCGGCATCATCTACACCTGGAGGACAGACAAGCCGCCTGCAGAAGTATCTGAATTCGCTGTCAAGATATCCAATTACGCTGCCATGACCGGATTCTGGAGGACCACGAACGGTGCCAAGTATGTGTTCGCGAATATCCTTGCGAATCCCAACATAAACAAGCTGATCCTCCTTGTCTTTGATGCCAAGGACAATGGCCATCTGCTCGCAGATGCCCTTGTCAGTTTCTGGAAAGAGGGAGTCGACAGGAACGGGATAATCAAGGGTTCCAGGGCAGCAAATCCCAAGTTCGAGCAGGTGACGCATGAGGCATTGCAGCGGGTCAGGGAGCAGTGCGACCTGTTGGTGGTGAGGAGGGCTGAGGAACCTCTTGTATTGGATATCCTTGAGCACGCTATAGACACGCCTGAGCGCGGCATGCCTGCTGATGGGCTTGAGATATACTCCTTCTCAAAGACAGGCATGCTCTATGATGATGGCATAAGGTTCGAGGAGCCATATTATCTGGACCTGTCTGGCACATCGAAGCAGGTCGTCTACGAGAAGAAGGAGCTTTCAAAGACTCTTGGGCAGGCTGTCCATGCAAAGGACCTCTCTGATGCGATCGAGATGATCTCTGCATTCGTCTTCATGAATGGCTCGATGCTACGAGACCAGAGGAACATACTTACCTGCGAGAACCGCTCCCTGACACTTGCCATCGAGGACCCGCTTCGGACAATCCCTGCTGGATTCTCGAAGGAGTACATATCCAAATACGTGGGGGAATTCATGGAAGGCCATGGCGAGGAATTCGCATACACATACCATGACCGCATCTTCAACAGGTGGGGTGACCAGCCGGCAAGGGTCGCTGCGTTGTTGAAGAACAACCCGAGCACTAGGAGAGCATTGATATCCCTGTGGGACCAGGAGAAGGATCTTGGCAATGAGAATGCCCCATGCCTCATATTCATCTGGTTTGTCATCCGAGAGAAGAAGCTGGAGGCGCATGTGGTATACAGGAGCCATCATCTCGCCACAGTCACAAAGGATGGGAAGCTGATGCAGGGCGAGGGAGCGCTTGTTCCCAATCTCTATGCAGTCGCGACCCTCCAGAGATCAATCGCTGACAGGGTCTCCCTCCAGACAGGATATCTCGTGCTCACTGACCTGTCCGGCCATGTATATGTCTCAGAAGTCTAGATCAGTTTTCGCTTCTTCATCTCTGCCTTGAGCTTGTCAGGGATGCCTCTGCAGGTGCACATCTTCTGATGCGTCACATGCCAGTGTATCCGCTGCTCGACAGATGCATCCTTCGGCATCTTGTTCTTCAGATGCCAGCGCTTGTTGAGGACCATGCATGGGACCTAGCGATCCTGTGTATAAATATTTTTTTGATCCGAAAGCATTTTAAGTCGAAGGCACCACCCTTTAGGCATGAGATGGATCTTTCTGATGCTCCTAGTTCTAGCTTGCACAAGACCCGATCCTCTGGCTATCGCGAAAAGCACTCCTGAGATCCAGTCATTCATCGAAAGATACGACTGTGATGGCTGCGCAAGCGGCTATCCAGAGGGAAGGGACCTAGATGGTTGTGTAGAGCATTCTGTGTCAGGAAACACTGCAGAATTCTGGGTCTGCGAAGCATGCTCTTTCAGATATGGAGAGACCCAGAAAGTGAGAGTCACAATAGACCATGAAGGCAAAGTCGTATTCTCCCCCGACAGGGAATTCATAAAAGACCCTGCATTCTGCCGTGATCCATCAGAATGCATGTGCCTCTCAGGGAGCGGTGTAGAGTTTGTGGGATGCGCGAACTTCCTCCATGCGCAAGCGCATTTCGCAGGAGCATACGCTTGCGACAGGTGCGGCTGCGACTCGGGCAAGTGCATTGAAAAGCCTTGAATATGCAGGTTTTCGACAAGGCAGGATGGATTGACTTGCTGCACTTATCCAACAACTGACCTCCCAAGAATCACAATAGATGGTGCGCCCGGCTCTGGTAAATCCTCGATCATCACTGGTAGGACAAACTGGGGGACAATAGAGGACTTCCAGGCCTTTTCTTCCTCCCTTCACTCTCGGGAGCACCTCTCCCTAGCAACTATGACGAGCAGATCGCTCAGCACCCATATGATTCCCCTGTCTTCGTACTTCATCCGCTGCCCTCAGTAGACCTCAGCCAATATGAGGATCCCAGGAGAAGGCGAGACAGAGGATGGATATCTTCGAAGAGACCAAAGAGAGATATGGTTCCAGAGGATATCAAGATCGTCCCTATCTATTCCGCAGATCCGATCGAAAGCACAAATGGAAGACTAGGTATGATCACAAATACCATTGCCGACCATCTGGAAGGACTGGTGCAGTGAATATCCATCTATGAATACCTTTAAGTTTAGAGAGAGATTCGCCTCGCAGATGATCTGGGATTCTCACAAGAGGGGTTCGGGACTGATAGTCCCTATCTCGATGCTGCCTGACACTTCTGGAGAGGATCTGAATGCAGTTGGTACCTTCGGAGATCTTGCGCGCATCGCTAGCTCTCCCATTCTCTCACGATCAGGTATCAGCTTCATCCAGCTGCTTCCGTTCTATCATTCAGTGGACAACTCCCCATACTTCCTGCACTCACGACGCGCTCTCAATCCTATCCTCATCGATATCCTTGGAGTCATCGAGGAAGGGGATCTCGAGCTCATAGAGGTGAGAGAATATCAGGAGCACGTCAGGAGAAATAGAGATGCGCAGAGAGAAGACCGGGCTGGATATGGGCTTGTCAGAGGTGAGATTCTCGGTCTTGAGACCATCTGCTCTTCTCCGAGATCTGTCCTCTGGAGAGCATATGAGAATTTCCTCACAAGAGGCAGCAGCGATCAGAGGATGCAGGCTTACAAGGAATTCATGCATCAGGCTGATCTCTCTGAATATGCGGATTTCATGGCCTTGAAGTCAATGCACGGATTGGATGACTGGCATGGATGGTCAGATGATGCCAGAGAAAGGTCAGGGGGGGCTGCGATATCCCCTAAGGTCAGAGGTTTCTTCCATTATTTGCAGTTCGTCGCTGAATCCCAGCTCAGACTTGCGCACCAAGAGCTGAATGATCATGGGATCCAGGTCCTAGGTGATCTCCCTCATCTTATAGGTAAAGATAGTGTCGACGAATGGGCTAATAGGGACCTGTTCATGCAGATGACCTTAGGCCTTCCTCCTAAGGACCAGTACGACAACCCTCAGGAATGGTCATTCGCATCTCCATGGAACTGGAATAATCCAGATACCTTCGAGAAATGGTGGGGAGATTTCCAGTATCTGATGAGATTCGTCGACGGAGCAAGGATCGATTGGGCATGGGGACTTGACCTTATGGGCATCAATGAGATAGGGGCACCGATCGAGAAGGTGCATTTCGTGCCAGGCCCTGGAGATGGATTCTATCAGTTTATGGAAGAAAGATATGGTGGGAAGCTGCCTATCTGGCTGGAAGTCACTGCCAGCAGGCTTCCTCCAGGACTCTTCGACCATATAGTGGATAGAGGGTATCCTTTGCAGAAGCTTCTTACGTCATGTGGCTTTGGAGGTCAGCCTAAGGATTACATGCCAAATCTTTCCTTCCCTGAAGGACCTACTGATAATTGCATGTTTATTGTGACAAATCATGACAAGCCTGATCCCAGGATCTATGCGACCCAGAAAGGGAGAGAACATCTGAGGGAATCTTTCCTCAGGTACGCTGCGCAGTGTTCTAGAGAGACCCTGCTCAACTATCAGTGCATAGAAGCAGTCCTTGCATCTGCAGCCACCAACTGCCAGATCCCATTATGGGGGCTGGATGATAAGATCAGGACGCCAAATATTCCCGGCGTCGGTGAAGGGCAGTGGGAATCCCGCATCACACGCACTGAATGGCATGACCTAAATAATGGCATGATGGATGTGCCTGGATTCCTGTACTGCATGAATGAACAATATCATAGGCTACCGGCAAGATAGTACTTCTTATCTGGAAACAGACAGGGTAGAAAGCCTCCGAAGGGAGTTGCACCCTCGACCTGCGGATCTCTATCAACCTTTTCTTAGGGGGCTTGACCGAAGGGAAACCCCCTTGTTTTGATCAAGCTTTTCCTAAAAGGTTGTTACAAGTCCGCCGCTATGGCTACTAAGCTACGGAGGCGAATGCAGTCATGAAAACAGGGGGAATTTAAAAATCTTGCTGATGATTCAGCATATACAGCCTCAGTGGCGCAGGTCGGCCGGGGCAACTTCTAAGGAAGTTGAGTTCACGAAGCGAACTCAGTCCCTTACGGGTTGGCCGACGACGAGCTTAATTTGCGAGTGGCAAATTAAAGTGTGCATTTAGCACACTTTGCGAGGACTGCCGCCTAAAAAGTCAAAGACAATTTCGCACATAACCTCAGTACAATCCTCTCTCAGGCATCTGCACCTTCCTCTCAGTGTCAGAATACCTTGCGAGCGTCATGAAATGCTTCCAATCATCCACATACCTGGTCGCAAGTCTTCTGAGCTCTACCTCATGCTCCCTGATGTTACGCTTGTAGATCCTCCTCACGAAATACTCCTGGAGGATGGCCAGGAGTCCTCCCTTGCTGAACCAGTCATTTATGTCTATGATGAGGATGGCTGTCACATAGATCGTGACATCCCCAATGTAAGGCTTTATCTTCCTCCCCTGATGCATCATCTCGATCCTGTGCACATGGTAGCAGAGGAAATCTATGTCCAGGTAGTACCCGAAGAATGGATGCTCTCCTGCGATCCCTCCTGGACCGAATCCCGGGCCCATCACGAGCCTCCACCAGATCTTTATCTCGTCCCTCACTTCTTGCTGGGTCCTGTGCTCCATGTAATACACTTCCCATTCCTTGGAGCCATCGTCCCTCGACACCCAGCCTTCTTCAGCCAGGTAATGATACATGTACCTGTAGAGATTCTCGAGATGTATGACGCCCTGCTGCCTGATCTCAGTCCTGTAGGAAAGGATGTTCCCTTTCCAGTCAGCATGGTAGCTCCTGTAGTCTTCTTGGATAGCAGGAAACTCGCCTTTTGGGATCCAGATTGTCACAAGGCTTTCCTATGCCACTATGCTATATAAAGGTTTTGCATCTGCATCCCGAACAGCACAGGCATCGCAGAGACATTGAATTCAGGTCTCTTCCCCAGGATCAGGTCGAGCGCTGCGCTGCCGAGGGAAGAGGCAGCTTTCAGATGCTCGACCTCTGCATCCACTGCCACGATCTTTTTCGAGAAGGGCATGATCATCGCAACCCCAGAACTGCCGCTCGCAAGCTCTTTCCCTGAGAGAGAGACCGAATATCGGATATCTGTCACAATAGCAGGGAAGAGCGACGGATTCTCGATAGTCACATTTGTCTTTATCAGCGAATGGGTGAGATTGGATGAGACCTGCAAACCCCTCGGCGCTTCCGCTTTGAGGGAGCGGAGCGCCGAATACTCACCGACGAGGATGATGAGGACAGCTGCGAGGCATATCTGCCATTTCATGCACCACCTGTAGTCATCCAGATACTTAAATCTATCACCAAAGCTTTAAATATAGACCACACTAAACAGGTCGGATGGAAGATCTTAAGGAAGCATATGCTGCCCTCCAGGCCAAGCACGGACTGCCTGGTTTCGATGAGCTTAACAATGAATTCGAGATCGACGATATCGAGAAATCAAGCTTCATGCTGTCAAAGATCAGGATCAGGATGACTGAGAAGATCGACGAATACCTAAAGACACTCGAAGGCATCCTCCAGCCAGAGGCGAGCCTCAGCAGCCTCTACGAATCGAAGTATGTCGAGGACAGCGTCAAGGAGCGCATCTATAAGGTCTTCAAGCACCTCATGCTATTCTTCAGATGGTCGACAGAAGCAGCCCTTGAGAACACAGATGAGGCAAGCGCAGCATTCATCAAAGGCTTCTATCCTGAATGGATGGACATGAAGCACGAGATGCTCAAACTTATCAGGACCCTGCGAAACTGCTGGACCCTTGAGACCTCGATAAAAGAGGACCTCAGTTATCTGGGTTAGGAAAAAATTATATAGGATTGACCTTACTCTTTTTCCTGTTGAGATATTCTGGACTACTGCAGCAGATCGAAGGCTCAGGCTATAAGGATAGTGAATTCAACAGAAGGGCGATCGCCTCAAGCTTCGATGGCGGTGAGATAAATGGATGCCAGAGAGATTTCTTCTTGTACCTGCTTAAACCAAAGAAAGAGAGGATCCAGTTCAATACAAAGAGGGTCCCGTGGCATTTTGGGATGCTACCTACTGAATACATAGGGAGCAAGGAGACGACGACACCACAGGTCATGAGATATCTGTCAGATAACAGGAGTGGAGATATTTTCAACGAATGGTACAGCCTCACCCTGAAGTGCCCCCCTATCAGGGTCATCGATGCGAATTACTTGTTTCATGCAGGGATCAAGCCAGGTGATTTCACATCAGTCCTGATAGCATGCCACGCGAAACCAGGTGGCGCTATCAGCATAGAGGAGGGTATGCTTAGTACTGCCATTGCTGCTCTTAAAAATATAGGTATAGCATGCATGCCTCATAAAGAACTGGATAATGAGTTCAAGGAGCATGACATGGTTTATGCGAGTTTTCATCCAGGCATCCTTCCCTTCTTCAAGACACAGTATCCTGGGATCTTCTACGGTTTCCCATTGGCAGATGTGATAGAATGTGAGACCCCGTCGCATCTGAGTCTTGATGGTCATGGCTTGATTAAACCAAGGGACCTGGAGTTCTGCGGCTATATTATTACAGATCAACTCTGGTCCAGATATTGGAAAGATAACATGGGATTCAGGGCAGAGAAGCACTTGTCAGGTGTCTACCGTGATTTGCTCAATAGAAGCGGGTTCATCAAGTGGCACAAGGAAGAGGCCCGAAGACATGATAGCAGCAAGCAGACCAGCTGGCTTCAGAGGATTCTTGGCAAAAAGCATTTATAGCAATGCGATAATCGATTAACGCATGAGACTCATATTCTTGGGAGCACCGGGCGTCGGAAAAGGGACACAAGCAGACCTCCTCTCGAAGGAGACAGGCATGCCGCACATATCTACTGGAGACATCTTCAGGGATAACATCAAGCGCCAGACTGAGCTAGGCAAGCTTGCGAAATCTTATATCGACCAGGGAGGACTCGTCCCTGACGAGGTCACAAATGACATGGTCAAGGACAGGTTGAAGGAAGAGGAGAGATTTATCCTCGACGGCTATCCTAGGACGATCAATCAGGCTGATTTCCTTGCAGGGATACAGGATATCGATATGGTCATAAATTTCACTCTCCCTGAGTCAGAGATCATAAGGAGGATTTCAGGCAGGAGGACATGCAAGGCATGCGGCTCTGTCTACCACATCATGTTCAATCCGCCAAAGGCAGAGGGAGTCTGTGACAAGTGTGCTGGTGTCCTCATCCAGAGGAGCGACGAGATGCCTGAGACAGTCAGGCAGAGATTGGACGTCTACAGCAAGCAGACTGAACCCCTCATCGAGTACTACAAAGAGCAGGGTCTCCTGGTGGAGATTGATGCTGCGCCTCAGATAGATCAGGTATTCAAGGAATTGAGACAGAGAACATCTGCTTGATTGCCATCGTGGCATAGCATCCTTTCTTCAGGAAGAATCTCACTTCCTTTGTCCTATCTTCGATGTCTATCATCTCAAGCTCTTCGATATCTGCGAGAAGCTCTCTCTCTGAGCCCTGTGGCGTGAGCATGAGGCTCCTGATTATGAAATCAGATTGCCTGACATCCTCAGCTGCAAGTATCTTCCTGTATATCTCGTCTATCTCAGTGTCAAAGCTCACAAGAGGGATTGTCCTGTTCTCTATCTCTTGGCTTGGCACTGCCAGCCTCGCGAATCCGAGATCGATCATCTCATGGGAGGATTCTTCGATGATCGAGGATGCAGCCATGTTCCATAGGTGGCTCTGGTATGCGTTGATTATGAGGGTGAGTGTCCTGTAAGGTACAGCTCTTATGGCGTTTACCAGGTCTGTCGGATACTTCTCAAGATGCGCCTTGACCTCAGTCCTGTCCAGCAGTTCGCATGCCTTTCGGAATTCCTTCCTTAGGATGCATCGTCCCACATCGACATTTGTGCTTGAGAACCTCTGCGAATCGAAATAATTCACAAACCTCTTCAGGTGCCTTGGCTCTGTCTCTGTCTCTCGGACGATTATCCTGAACCTATTGCCCTTTAGCTCTCCGGTGAAGACTGCTTCATCCCTGAATCCCAGCACCTTCACAGATATATTGCCGAGAGTCGCATCGTCGATCCTGCCGAGGACAGAACAAGTCTGTGTCGTCACCGCATGCTTGTCTTTATTGCCGGCGCATGACCATCTGCTCCTCTTTATCCTGTAATGCTCGGTGAGCAGATGCAGCGCCTCCTCAGTCCCTATCCCCTCCTTCTTCAGTTGGAAGATCGTATGCTTCCCGCTCTCCTGAGGGATGACAGATGAGACCTCATCGACGATGAAATCAGAATTGAATTGTTTTAGTATCATTGGCCGTTGGAAAATATTGTTGCTTTTATTAGCTTGGTTACGAAGAATTGATCCAGCCACTAACTGGGTCAATGGTGGCTGGACAATATTACTGAAAGTGTCTCACATGCCCAGAGATTTCAAGAGGCCATACACCAGGAATGCAGGCCAGACAATCGCTTTGAGCACGCCAAGCACGCCCATCCAGAAGCTTGTTGCTGTGGATATGTAATAGACAAGAGCCCCGATGAAGCCCAGCCCATAGACAGCACCTCCACCGCCATCAACATGCTTGTGGATCCTGAAGTTCTTGCATCTGTCATCCTGGCACTCTTTCTCGATCTTAGTGCCGATCGCTTTTCCGATCTGGTCCCACGTAGGTTCTTTCTTTTTCATCTCTTCTCCAGCTCCTTGAATTTCCCCACCCTTCGCTCATGCCTGCCGCCTTCGAACTCCGTCTTGAGGAACAGGTCAACGATCTTCAGGGCAAGACCTGTCTCTGTGGTCCTTCCTCCGAGGCACAGCACATTCGCATCATTATGCTTCCTCGCCATCTCTGCTGTGAATTCATCCCAGACGACCGCAGCCCTTATGCCTTTGATCTTGTTCGCTGCGATGCTCATGCCTATCCCTGTGCCGCAGACGAGTATCCCCTTCCCCTGGTTCTCGACGACATCTGCGCACACCTTCTCAGCTATCTCAGGATAGTCGCAACTCTCCTCGCTGTATGTGCCAAGGTCATTGTAAGCGATGCCTTCATCATCAAGATACCTGCATATCTCTTCCTTGAGCCTGTATCCGCCGTGGTCAGATCCGATAGCTATCATATGACAGTCACATATATCCTCTGGGTCTGGCCCAGCCTTTTGTTATACTTGGAATCGCAACCTGACTCAGCTGCCTTCTGCTGCTCGTCAAAATAGCACACATTCACATGGAACAGGTACGACCCTGGCTCTGCATCGACCGGAGCCTTTATCTCGAACTCGAAGAGGCTCCTGTCCCCCTTCTTCATATGATAGGTGAAAGTCCTCTCATCCACCCAGTCAGCGACATCTCCCTGCGTCTTCCCACCCTCTGCAAGGTTGGCCTGTGCAAGTATCACATTCGCATTGAAGTACTTCAGCTCAGACACCCTGTTCTCAAAACCCGCCCCTATCCTCTCTGATTCCCCTCTCCTGAGAGTGATATCATCGTCTGTGACAGCTACAGTGTATCCAGAATCGAGTGCTGATACAACCTTTGAATAATCCATCTCCTCTGGAAGGACTTCCAGCTCAGGCACATCAGGCACGACTATCTCTGGGATCGTGGTCACATGGACCTGCATCAGGTCTTCGGTTCCAGGCCTCTGCGACAGGAGGAAGACTGCTGTCGCAAGCGCTGCGACAAACACGACTCCCACAATCACCGCGAAGAAGATGAGATGCTTGCCGGACTTCTCCGTCTTGGAGGACTTTTCAACTTCCTTGCTCTTGACCCTGCGGGCCTTTGGATGGATTTTCTTAGGCATATCCACTGGTGGGGGATGAAGATATATATTCTTAACGGTTGCCCCCTGCCCAAAATGTACAGGAGGAAATTTCTTGACTGGTGCATATCTTCACCTGCATATCCGTCGAGCACCAGGAAAGAAAGAAGCATTTTGGGCAGGGGGAGTCCAAAATGTACAGGAGGAAATTTCTTGACTGGTGCATATCTTCACCTGCATATCCGTCGAGCACCAGGAAAGAAAGAAGCATTTTGGGCAGGGGGAGTCCAAAATGTACAGGAGGAAATTTCTTGACTGGTGCATAACTTCATTAGTCCATTGGAAAAATCAAATTTTAAATAGTCCCTTCATCCCCCAAGAAGGGATGGAACTCCTCAAGCTCTCTGAAAAGACTTTCATGATCCCTGGTCCAGTCAACATTGGCCTCCTGAAGACTGAAGAGGGAGCAGTCCTCATCGACACAGGCATGCATGATGATTTCGCGAGGAAGGTCCATGCGCTCCTGGAGAGGGAGTCTCTCTCCCTGAAGATGATCATCAATACCCATTCCCACGCTGATCACTGCGGCGGCAACAGCCTCCTGCAGTCGAGGACCAACGCAAAGATATTCTCTTCCAGGGTAGAATCCTCCCTCATCTCATCACCTGAGCTTGAGCCATTCTACCTGTATTCAGGCGCATCTCCGATAAAGGAGCTGCAGAAGCCTTTCCTCCTCGCAAAGCCATCAGACTGCTCTGCCATCACCTATGGAAAGCACACGATCGGAGGCACAGAGCTTGAGATCATCGCTCTTCCAGGCCACTCGCCAGAGCAGATCGGAGTAGTCTCAGAAGGCATCCTCTTCTGCGCAGATTCTATCTTTGGGATAGAGACCATCTCGAAGTACAGGATCCCTCTCTTTGTGGATGTGAAGAAGAGCCTTGAGACATTGCAGATGCTCGAAGAATCATCATACAAGATGTACATCCCCTCGCATGGCTCAATCTCAGACATCAGGGAATCATGCAGGCTCAATAGAGAGGCTATCGAAAGAGCATCTGAAGCCATCCGGTCGATCCTTGCGGACAAGATGTCATTCGAGCTTATGTGGAACATACTCTGCGTAGACATGGAGCTGAAGATCGAAAATCCAGTCTCATACTATCTCATGCGATCAGCTGTGATGGCGCATATATCATACCTGAGAGAAGAAGGTAAGATAGAGCTTATTGTCGAGGACAATGAGATCTTCATGCAGGCTGTGTGAGAGGATACTTTCAGAGAAGCTGCCCTTTCTCCATTATCCTCTTGCCATCGAGATAGATGTCAGGCGAGAGTATTATCCCATCCTGATGGATAGGGACATCGACAGTCCCCCCATAGCTCATGTTGTTGCCTAGAGCGATATGGCATGTCCCAAGTATCTTCTCATCCTCAAGGATATTTCCGGTAAGCTTTGCATTCTCATTTGTCCCGATGCCAAGCTCAGCTATATTGAATGCCTTCGGCCCTACAGCAGTAAGGAGCTGCAGCAGCTGTCTCGCAGTCCTTCCTCCCTCGATGGATACAGCCATGCCTTTCCTGACAGTTATCTTCACAGGCATATCGACTCTTTGCGAGATCACGCTTCCGTCGATCACAAATACACCCTCTGCAGTGCCTTCCAGGGGAGACAGGCTCACCTCGCCTGCTGGAAGGTTGCCGTAGTCCCCTGCCTTGCGGAGGATGCCTGTATCATCATCGACTTTCCTCCCGGCGATCTCCATAGTCATATCAGTCCCTGCTTCTGTAGAGATCCTTGCAGTCTTGGCCTTCTTCAGCTTCGCTGCGAGTCTTGTCGAGCGTACAAGCATCTCCTGATAGTCTGTCCCGAGCATCCTCCGAAATATCGCTGGTGTGATCCCAGGCATGCTTGCCACGCGCGCTCCTCCTGCGCAGGCATCCCTCCTTGCCTTGGTATGTGTGAGCGACTTGGATGTGAGGATCATTATTATGTCTGATTCAAGCATGGCGCCTCTCACAGGGTCCTCAGGTTCGCTGCCATTCTCGACCCTGGGCCTGGTCTCGATGATCGTGGCATCAGGCATGGCAGAATATACCTTGTATCCCAGATTCCTTAATCTTGTGTCTGTCACGACAAGTATGCGCTCGCCAGGCTTGTAGCCCATGTTGTATCCGAATAGCTCTTTGATGTCCATATGACTTTCAAGCGCATGTGGACTATTAATAATTAACTTCTATAGAAGACCACGACGACCTGCCCTTCATAGCTGCCTTTCTCGACCCCGAAAGGAACATCTGCAAGGAACTTGACCTCCCTTGTCTCGCCAGGCTGGACAAGGAACTCGTTATCAGTCACTGCCACGAACTCCGAGAGGTTGCCGTATGTCCTTATCGATACCCTCACAGGGAAATCATACTTATGCGATATTGTCAGCCCTCTCTCAGAGACAGAGCCTGCTTGCGTTGTACCGAAATGGATCGCATCTGCATCGAGGTTGAAACCCACCTTGTCAGACACTTTCATGTCCATAGGTATCTTGATGGACTCGAGCGAATAGACATATGAATAATAGAAAATCAGTCCGAATGCGGTGATGCATGCGACGGCAGTCGCCACAAGTATCCAAAGCGTTATTTTCGCAGGACCTTTCTTATCTGTTCTTCTGACCATCCTCTCTCCTTGAGCATCTGCTCAAGCTCCTTCTTCGTATATTTCTCCGAGAGCTTGGACATCATCTTGTCCACATCCTCATGATGCTCTTTCTTGTTCATATGAAGGAGCGCGAAGACTCCGACAAGCGCGATGAGGACAGCGAATCCGAGTATCACGATGAAGGTCGTGTTGGCGATGAACCCAGGCATCTCAGTCATAAGCTCTGCCTTGGATTCCTCAGTCATGGTGATCTGCTTCTCAGAGATCGTCTCAGACCCATCATACCTCAGGATCACCTTCATCCTGTAGCTTGTCTTGTTCAGCCCAGTAGTGTCAAAGTATCCCTCGATATCCTTCCTCTCCCAGGGTGAAAGGCGGGTTGGGAGGGACCTGAATGAACTGATCCTCTGCCCGTCATCAAAGACCTCGATGTCTGCATATGTGTTATCTATGGGTGTGTTCCACCCGCTCTCGACATCTACCAACAGCTTGTTGATGGCACCTGGGAAGAAGGTGTCTGTGAAGTTATGGATGAACACATTCTTCTCTCCTATCCTGAAACCTGATTCTTTGACTGAGGTGTTGCCATCCCAATCAATTGTTGCGACAGCAGTATATGCTCCTGCAGGCATTCCTGTGCTGTCGAATGTGACTGATATGCTCTTCTCAGCCTTGCTTGCAAGGGAGAATCTCTGTATCTCCAGTGTCTTCATGACAGTCTCATCAGGGCCGATTATCTCGACATGACCTGTGATCGAAGATACATCCGGGACACCCAGGTTCCGCAGGTTGACGGTGATATCCGATTTCTGGTCGACATTCAGGTTCCTTGTCATAAGATCCCATTCTATGTATCTGTATGGGAACAGAACGAAGATAGTGTATTTGATCCCGACAGCTGCACGGGCTGAGATCATCCCTCCTTCGCTCGCAGTCTGCTCTATTCCTACTGCATAGATGTTCTCTCCTGCGTCAGGAAGGGAGTCAGGAAGCTTGATTGTAATCGTGAACTCCCTTGCTTCACCAGGCATCACATCAGTGAATTGTTGCGGAGTCACTTCGAAATACTCGAAGAGGTTCCCCCCCTGTATCTTCTTGATGTTCTTGCCGTAATCGCCGACTGATCCATCATTGTTGACGAACTTGTATGTGTAAGTCCTCTCCAAGCCTGGCTCGAACATGATGTATTCTTTCAGTGATTCGCCATGGATGGCCAAGGCAGAAGCATCAGAGATTGCCAGAAACAATATAAGAAAAAGGATGCAGTTACGCATCTTGATCAGGTCTACGATGAGAATGCCTGGAACAGCACAGTATTATCGCCATAGCCTCCTGCAGTCTGGTTCGCAGGGAATCTGACCCAGACATCGACTACCAGATGATCATTAGCATCCTCCCATGGGAGGTTCTGGCAAATCGTTGAGTTCGATGCGAACTCATACCATCCTGCGGCAGGTGTCCTGTGGCAGTTCGAAAGAGTAGTGCTGTCGAGCTTCCACGCATATCTTGTGTAGTCAGGAGCCCTGTTTCCAAGTGTTGTGATGTTTGTCTGCCCGCTGAGCATGACTGTGGCGTTGATGGTACCATCATTCTCTATGATGAAATCGTTGAAGACCGGATTTGGTGCCTGTCCGATTATTCCGGAGTCGTTGATCCAGCAGCTGTTGGTATTAGAACCTGTACCTTCTGTCGAGAGATTGGCTCCTCCAGTTGCTCCCACGCATGCAGGATTTGATCCATTGATCCAACCTGTTCCGAAATCGATTGAGTTGGCTGTGAGCACGATGCTGAGGCTTGACTGCACTGTGAGATTGACCTGTCCGCCGCTTGTCTGCGCCATTCCGGTGATCTGCTGTGCAGGCGTGGTTATCCTGGAAAGCCTGTTGAGCGAGATGACTGTTCCTCCCAGGCTTATCACGATCGCTGCGATCAGTAGTGTAGCTAATGTACGGTTAGAGATGTCCTCCATGTTAATTTACCTCCTGGATAACGTTGAGTGAAACCTTCCCTTGGGCGCTAGCCATCTGCCCGCCTGGCTCTATGACCCTCAGGCTCACATGGCCTGACTGAGGTCGGGCCTCCTGGACAACAGGCGTCCCTTTGATATTGCCTATCTCCTCGAGCACGACCCATGTGCTCAGGACCGAGATAACGACTGCGATCACGACCAGGAGCAAGACAGCGCTCTTGGACAGGTCTGCCTGCCTCTTGGGCACAGGAATTTCAGAACTGGGTATATCCATGCCTGCAATAATTAGTAATCTCCTATATAAATGTTTCTAAACCAACATCTCCGGTTTCAAGGCATCGGACGACGGAAATGGAAGAGGGAGAACTCCTTCTCAGGCTTTTTGTAATCTCTTCCGGATAGTATTGACCGGTAGAGGTTGATTGTCGACGCCACATCTGAATCCAGGTCAAGGAGGAACTCTGTCATGCCTTTCTTTACACAGTCACGTACAAGGCCTAGGAGTCCCAATGGCTTGGGAGAAAGTATCTCTGAATATCCAGCAGGATTCTCTCTCACCCGGAACCGTTCTGCCCCATCGTCCAGGGTCCTCTGGCCCAGCTTCTGTCTGCTCTGCATAAGCACGACACTGCCATGGCACATCACGATGAACCTCTTCTTGAGCCTGCTCATCTCAGAGAATGACAGCTCAGGCGATATCACGCACCTATGCCTCCAATAAGACAGATCCCAATCATTCGAGGCATTGAAGCTGTTCTTCAGATGAAGTTCTCCAGTGAAGTCCAGCTTGCATGGATTGCCGAGGAGCAGACCATCCGGCACGATCTTCTCAATCATATCATCGATCCTTGCCATCTGCCAGTCATAGGTTATAGCAGGTATCTCAAGGAAGAACCTTTTGCCCATGCTTCTTGCGATCCGTGCCGCTTCAGTAGCATCCTTGGAAAATATATTGTAGTAGAGTAAGTCAGCTCCATCTGACTGCCTGATCCCTTCAAGATCATGGGCTTTGACATAGAGCCTTGCTTTTTGCGCCTTTTCCTCACTTATGATAGGAGGAAGAGCTGCTTTCACATGATTGCGCCTATGCCTCTCTGCCAGGGCCTGCTCAAGGGCAGATGCTGCCTTCACCCTCATCGAGGTGAGTTCGCTCCAAGGTATGAACAAATCTCCATCTATCTCTGTATCCAGCCGAGAGATGCTGATGAGTCCATCCTTCCTTTGAAGGAGCCTGCGTGCATCCTCTTCAGATAGAGGTCTCTTGTCAGGCATCCTGGCAACAACATCGGATTCGACACTTGCCTCTGCATCCCTCGCCCTGATGGTCAGCTTTGCTTTCTGCCCAAGCTTTGCCACGAGGCATGCGTCTGCTTCCAGATAGATCTCAGGCATCCTGATCTCCCGCGATGTCCTGTATGCCCTGCCTTCATATGACGATCCGATGATCACTGTCTCGCCGCTTCCTGCCTCTCTTCTCTCCTGGCCATCTACAGTCATCCGCTTGACAGAGAATCCATCCTTCCTCCCAGGACCGAAGATCGTGACCCCATCTCCTAGCCGGAGTGTCGCCCCAAGCTTGATCCTCCCATTCTCCAGCATCCCAAGGTAGAGCCCTCGATTGCCTGGGTCATCTGTGGCAAGGACAATGCTTGCGCTGTAATGCCCTTGTGTCAGTGTCCTGTTGAAGGCAGCATGCAGCCTGTCCCTGTCTTCCTGGGAGACTTGGAAATCTCCGGCATAATGGCTGTCGATAGCCTTCCTGTAGACTGACACGACCTCTGAGACATATTGCCATGATTTCATCCTTCCTTCGATCTTGAGCGCGCATATCCCAAGTCCGATGATCTCTGGGATCCTGTCGACCAGGCAGAGATCTGCTGTGCTGAGCGCATAGCTGTCACCATACTTCTTCCTGCAAGGCTGCGCGCACATCCCCCTGTTCCCGCTCCTCCCTCCGATCATGCTCGACATAAGGCATTGGCCGGAGAAAGAGAAGCACAGTGCACCATGCACAAACATCTCAAGTTTCCTCCCCGTTTCTGCAAGCTGCCTGATCTCTTCCCTCCTAAGTTCCCTCGGAAGGATTATCCTGTCGAACTGCGATGCGAAGAGGATCGAAGGAGTATTATGCAGTGTCGTCTGCGTCGAGGCATGCACCTCCATGCCTGGCAGCTCTCTCTTTATGATCTGAGCAAGAGCGAAGTCCTGCACGATCACAGCATCAGCTCCCAACGCGTATAGTGACTCAGCAAGCCTCAGGGCTTTTGGGAATTCCACATCCTTGAGCAGAGTGTTCACCGCGACATATGCTTTCCTCCCGAAGACATGCGCATGATCTATCGCCTGCCTTATCCCTTCGTCATCGAAATTGCCTGCAAAAGCCCTGGCTGAGAAAGTCTTCGCCCCGAAGTAGACAGCATCAGCGCCTGCCGCGACAGCAGCCTTTAGGCTATCCATGTCTCCAGCTGGCGCAAGAAGCTCGATCTTCATATGCACCAGGACTTCATGCACACATATATAGATATGTGCCGCGAAAGATATTTATACGGACATGCAATGGATGGCTATCATGGCTAAGAGGGATAAGAGGATAATCGCAGTGTTTGCAGTATTGGCTGTCCTGATCGCCGGGACTTTCCTGGTAGTCAGGATGAGGAAGGAAGAAAGATGTGGCATCGAGAACTGCCACGGTTATGTCATCGAATGCGGACCAGATGTCGCTGAGATGTGTGCTGCTTTCTACCAGGCGGGAGACCGATGCAGGGAGCATGCGACATGTGAGACCATAGACAGCAGATGCCAGGTAAGGACTACTCCTGAATACGATGAATGCGTCGAATGCGTCCAGGAATGCCTTGAAAGATATAAGGGAGATCCCCAGGAAGCCCTTGAATGCGAAAGCCGCTGCTGAGCTAGATTTATATATTGGAATCTGCCCCCATGCTCAGATTTTGGGGGAATCATCATGAAAAGCTACTGATATTGATCATGCTTTCGCTGAGCCTTGGCTTTGCGAGCGCTGAAGTATCGTGCACCGGAGCAGACCTTGTCGGCTCAAGCCCAGATGGATATATCGCTGTATGCGATGATCCTCAGGATGCAGTCTGCGAGCAGGACTTCGGGCAGCTGTGCCCAGCAGGCTTCCACCTCTGTTCAGGGGAGGAGTACAGGATGCACAACGACGGGTGGGAAGGAACAACAGACACACCGATGCTAGGGGAGATACAGTGCAGGGAAGAAGGCGGAGCAGGACATTTCAGCGTATGGAGCAACTATCCATTCTCATATGAGGTCGAGGACAATCTGGCCGCAGGCTCAGGTCTTCCTGAATGTGATCACGGCTATGGATGCAATGAGCAGCAGTACTATGCGCTCTGCTGCGGAGGAACCTCGGATAAACCAGGCGACTCCATCCCTGAGTTTTCGGCGATCGGAGCTTTCGCGGCAGTCGCTGCCATCTGCGCATTCGCTGTGATGCGAAGATAGATTTTTATATACTTTGTTTCCACTTGTTTTCTATGGATGTCTCTCACTCAATATCCAGGGAAGGGACAGCTGTCTTCTATCTCAACAGCCTGGCAGGAGACAGTTCTGATCATCCTTTTCTCGGCGAATTCTTCAAGAAGAGAGCAGTGATTCCTTATCAGACCCTTCAGACATACCGACAGATACTATCAATCTACAATGATACAGCGATCGATTTCAGGCTCAGGGTGATCGCAGGACTTGGCTATGAGGATCTCAACTGGGCTGAAAGCAGTCACCCAGCTCAGCTGAGACAATGTCTTGATGCATGCCTTAATATATTGTCAGGCCCTGCATTCAGTGATGCCTGGAACATGCTTGAGACTTCTCTAGGACAGCTCAGTTGCGCGACTGATAGGCTCGAATCGTCGATAGCAGATGCCGCATTTTTCCTTGGAGTCCCGGTCGAGGACATGCATTCTTACCTGATTATGACTCCCCCTGGAAGCCACCATTCTGCAGGTCGTGCCCCTGTTCCCGGACCTAGGCAGGGATTCGTGTTATTGCCAAGATATCCTGGCGAGGAACAGCATCTTGGTGCAAATATGGCGACAGAGCTGCATGAAGCAGTCCATGTGCTTCAATATCAGCTAATTGAACATCTGACAGAATCCGAATATGATCCAAGGATATTCCTCGAGGCTGTCGATGCTACACTTGCACCTGCAGGTCACCTGGCTTTGGCTCATGGCTTTGTCGATCAACAGACCCATAAGAGCAATCTGGTAGCATGGAGGGAAAGCCCAAGGAAGGACTACAGACTGGCAGCTCTTCTTGCACCTTTGACCAAAGAATATCTTGATGCAAAAAGGAGCATGGACCAGGAATATATGAATCAGATGCTTTATCTGCATTCCAGACTCTGACCACTGGACATCCTAGCGCAGGCTTTTTATCTGATCTTCCCAGGCACTAGTCCATGATACGCCGTTCATTCTGCTTCCTGCCAGGTTGCTCAGAGAATCTTGAGAAATCGATATGGTCCCAGGGTGTCAGGGACTGGCAGGGCTTCCTGGAGAGGGAACATATCAAGGGCATATCGAAGAAGAGGAAGGCTTTCTACGACAGACGAATCCTTGAAGCAAGAGAGCATCTTGATAATGGAGATTGCACCTATTTCAGGGACATCCCTTCCCGGCTGTATGAAGATTTCAGGCAGGAGGCGATATACCTCGACATCGAAGCATCTGGCCATGACAAGGGTTTCATCACAGTTGTAGGGATATATGATGGCCGGGATGTCATGCAGTTCGTGAAGTCTATCAATCTTGACTGGCAGGAGATCGCCAGGATAATATCCAGGTCGAAACTAATCATCTCTTTCAACGGCTCTTCATATGACCTGCCGAAGTTGGTCCGGGACCGCCCCCTCCCGGACCTTCCTCATCTCGATCTGCGGCATGCTTGCAGGAGAGCTGGACTTTCAGGAGGACTTAAGGAGATTGAGAAGCAGCTTGGCATAAGGAGGGATCCTGCAGCAGCTGCAGTAGGTGGAGGAGACCCATACCGCCTCTGGCAAAGGTGGAGAGCGACTGGGGACAAGGATTACCTCGATCTCCTCCTTAAGTATAATGAGGAGGATTGCGTGAATCTGGAGATGATCGCGCGAAAACTGCTTGTTTCTCACCCAAACAATTATATATTAGTATAGTATTTACCACACAGATATAGTTCGGGGCTGATTGAATTGTGCAGGATGATTGTCGCAGTAGGAGAGATTGAGGCTAGGCAGCTCATCGAGGATTTGATCGTGATCGCCCGGGGAGAGAACGAGATAAATGAGAAGAACGTCTCTCTCGGCAAGTTCAGGCATGCAGACGGATGGGGAATCGCCTATATGGATATGGACGGAAGATGGCATGTCCATAAATCCACCTGCCCGATATTCGAGGATGAGAACATCTCTATGTTCAACGGCATAACAGCCAAGGCCATCATACTCCATGCTAGGAAAGCGACAAAGGGCAACCGATCGCTTGATAACACACAGCCGATAATATATACTGAGGATGATGATGATTACCTGTTCACCCACAATGGCACCATACAGGATGACTTCTCCCCCTCAAGGAAGAGAGTATCAGGAGAGTCAGATTCTGTGATGTGGTTCAATTCCATAATCGACGACATCAAGAAGGAGGGAAGGATGCTCAGCTTCCCGACAGTCTACAGCTCAGCGAATTTCTTCCTTGTGACACCGGAGAAGATAATTGTCGGCGAGGATTACAAGGATGCTCCAAGGTACCATACGATGAAATTCTGCCATGAGGAGGGGAGGACGATAGTGTCATCTGAGGTCCTGCCCACAATGAAGGAGAAGCATTGGAGAGACATGCCTAACCAGAGCACGATAGAGCTTGACTTCACTTCCTAGTTCTGGAAGAATTTTTATATCAGTATATCTGGTCCTGGAACATGCAGCTCAAAGTGCTTTCGCATGAGCCGGAAGTCTTCGACATGAAGAAGCACGGACTATCATTTCTCATCAAAGCAGACAGGCGCATCCTTTTCGACACTTCTGTCACTGACGAGCTGAAAGGCATCGAGATAGGCGATGTCGATCATCTTGTCCTATCGCATGGCCACTATGACCATACTGAAGGCCTCAGATGGATAGACTTCTCCAGGGTTGGCGAGGTCGTCTGCCACCCGCGTGCATTTGAGAAGAAGTACAGGAAGGATAAGTCATACATCGGTCCTCCCTTTACCCTGGAAGAGATGGGAAAGAAAGCCAAGGTCATCCTCACTGACGAGCCATATTGGATGGGGGATGCGGTCTTCCTCGGCGAGATCCCCAGGCTCAATGATTTCGAAGGCAGGGAGAACGTGGGCTACCTGGAGGACGGCACGCCTGATCTGGTCATCGACGATTCTGCGCTCGCCATCCAGGGGAAGGATGGCATCGTTGTAGTGACTGGCTGCTCGCATTCTGGCATCTGCAACATCATCGAATATGCGAAGAGAGTCACCGGAAAAAGCAAGGTCGAGCTTGTGATCGGCGGACTCCATCTCTTCGATAGGGATAGGACAGGAAAGACAATAGAGTATTTCAGGAAAGCAAGCATCAGGAGGATCCTGATAGGCCACTGCACAGACGCATATGCAGTCTCTGAGTTCAGGAAGATAGGGGCCGATAAATTCAGATCAGAGGAGACATATGTATGCTAGATGTCGCTTTCAAGTATCCATGGCGACTGTACCAGAAGCGCGTACTCGATGAGATAGATGAGCATCTGAAAGATAGCCACCTCCATGTTATCGCTCCCCCTGGCTCTGGGAAGACTGTCCTCGGCCTTGAGGTGATGCGTAGGCTGGGGAAGCCTGCCTTGATCCTCGCGCCGACAATAACCATCAGGGACCAATGGATCGACCGATTCCTCAAGCTCTTCACAGGTTCGCAAGCTTCCTGGTTCTCAACAGACATAAGGAAGCCTGGCATGATAACATGCGTCACATACCAGGGGCTCCACATGGCATCTGATTCAGATATCCCTGCCCTCCTCAAGCAGCAGCAGGTGGAGACGATCATAGCTGACGAGGCCCATCATCTCAGGACTGCCTGGTGGCTTAGCCTGATGGACCTGAAGAAGAAGATGGATGCGAAGATCGTCGCGCTGACTGCCACTCCTCCCTACGATGCCTCTCCTCTTGAATGGCAGAGATACAGGGAATTCTGCGGCCCGGTCGATGCTGAGATATCAGTGCCTGAGCTTGTCCGGGAGAAGAACCTCTGCCCGCATCAGGACTATGTATATTTCTCACTGCCGGAAGGGAGAGAGAGGGAACTCATAAGGAAGTTCACAGCAGGTGTGAAAGAGATCCAGAGTGCGCTCAAGGAAGAGGAAATGATCAGGTTTGTGGAAGATCTTTCCCAGGTCAAGGAACCGCAGCTCAATGAGGAGGCCATTCTTGATGATCCTGCATTCAGTTCCAGCCTGGCCATCTACCTCAGCTCTGTCGGACGGCCACCGAAAGGACTGATGAAAGTGATCGGCGGCTGGAAAGCACCGCCATTCAGTCTGTCGTGGCATGAGATCATGCTATCAGGATTATTGAAGAGAGATATCCTTCCTGAGAAGATCCTTGTCCTGCTGAAGAAGAATGCCTGCATCGAGCGAAGGAGGATAATGCTCCGGAGGAATAAGCAGATAGACGCCCTCCTCACAAGGAGCAGCACAAAGCTCAGGAGCATAGACGAGATAGTGAGATCAGAACACGAGGTCATGAAGGACTCTATGCGATGCCTGATACTCACTGATTTCATCAGGAAGGATTCCCTGGTCCGACCGTCAAAGAAACTGGGAGCTGTGCCGATATTCCAGACCATAAAGGATCAACCGGTCCATATCGCAGTCCTCACAGGCAGCCTCATCATTGTGGAGAAGAGCCTCAAGGATCATATACCTGGCAGGAGCAAACCTCTTGATGATCGCTATGTCATAATTGAGCCGAAGGACAGGCAGGTCCACACAGTGACAAGGCTCTTCACTGAAGGGAGGATCAATGTCCTGATCGGGACAGCCGCTCTCCTGGGAGAAGGCTGGGATGCTCCATGCATAAACACACTCATCCTCGCCAGCTATGTCGGCTCATACATGCTCTCCAACCAGATGCGTGGAAGAGCTATAAGGACTGATTCAGGAAAACCGAAAAAGACGGCAAACATCTGGCATCTTGTAAGTGTAGATGCATCCCTGAGAGGAGCTGGCACAGACTTCGAGGTGCTCCATAGGAGATTCAGGTCATTTGTCGGCATAAGCTCTGCTGGCCAGACCATCGAGAGCGGGATAACACGGCTTGATCTCACTCCTCCCCCCTACTTCAGCCTCAAGGTCAGGTCCATGAACAAGCAGGCTATAGAGTTATCAAGGAAGAGGGATGATCTTCTGGAAAGGTGGAACTCATCAGTCCTGCGTCCTGGAGCACAGATGGTGCAGCAGGTACGGACCAGGAAGTTCCGTTCTCCCAGGTCCATGATCTTCCGGAACACAATAAGGGCTTTGTTCCTCCAGGCAGTCACATGGGGCACATTCTTCCTTGACATATACTACAACAATGCGCATCGCTTCAGTGGTGAGGGATTCTTCATATTCTCAGCTGTCCTCCTCGCGATCACTGGCATAGCCTTCCTCCCAGGCGCTATCCGCTGCCTGATCCTGACCATCAGGCACCACAGCCTGGAGAGAAGCATGATGACACTCGGCCTTGCAGTGCTGGAGGCATTGTGCAGGGATGGCGAAATCTGGACAAAAGCAAGCAAGTTCGAGATCAAGGCGATAGAGGACAAGAGAGGATACTGCCACCTGCACATCACCGGAGGGACGACCTACGAGAAATCCGTCTTCCTCGACGCTCTCCAGGATGTGCTTGACCCGATCATGAACCCTAGGTATCTTATCGCAAGGAAGAGCGCATTCATGAAAGAGGATTATTACTCTGTGCCTGAGAAGCTCTCAGACAATAAGAAGAGCGCAGAGCGCTTCCTGGAGGAATGGCAAGGATATGTCGGACCAGGGAAGCTCGTCTACACAAGGACCGCAGAAGGTCGCCGCACACTCCTGAGAGCACGGGGGAATGCGCTCTCATCGAACTTCAGGACAAAGAGCCAGCGGGTGAGTGTGTGGACGTAGGCTCTTTCTTTGCCCACTTTCTTGTGAGCTTACAAGAAAGTGGTGAAGTGATTTTATCATAAGATCTTTAATAATCTTCTTCCCCCGAAATCTTTTTATCCTCCCTTCCTTCCCTTCCTCATCATGTCAGACGTCTATTTCATTCCAGCCGAAGATATCAAGAAGAAGTTCTCGCAGCTCGCATCAAAGGTCATCGTCTCTAGAGACGGCGAGTTCACAGCAGTCAAGGTCCACTTTGGCGAGCAGGGCAACAAGACACATGTGCCTCCAGATTTCACAAGGCAGGTCGTATCCCTGATCAAAGAGAAGGGAGCAAAAGCTTTTGTAACAGACACAAATGCGCTCTACAAAGGAATGCGCCATGATTCTGTCGACCATCTGGAGACTGCGAGCCTGCATGGATTCACGCATGATTTACTTGGCGCGCCAGTCATCATCGCAGATGGCCTCCATGGACATAACTCAGGCAAGGTCAAGATCGACAAGAAGCACTTCAAGGAAGTAAAGATCGCATCCGAGATACTTGCCGCAGATTCGCTCATGTTTCTCTCGCACTTCAAAGGACACATGTCCAGCGGATTTGGCGCGAGCATCAAGAACATGGCAATGGGCTGCGCATCAAGAGCAGGCAAGCAGCAGCAGCACTCAGGCATGAAGCCAGAAGTAGATCAAGAGAAATGCATAGCCTGCGCAAAGTGCCAGAGCCACTGCCCAGAGGACGCGATCTCTGTCCAGCAGTACGCTGTCATAAACCCTCAGAAGTGCGTAGGCTGCAATGAGTGCCAGCTCGAATGCCCCACACAGGCTATCGCTGTCAGATGGGACTCTGAGAAGACTGAATTCTCTGAGAAGATGGCTGAATACGCCTATGGCGCCGTCCTGGGGAAGAAGGCCGGCTATATCAATTTCCTGACAAACATTACTCCGCACTGCGATTGCCTGGGAAGCGAGCAGAAGCCATTCGCAAAGGATATCGGTGTTCTCGCATCCCTTGATCCAGTCGCGCTTGACCAGGCATGCCTCGACCTCTTGTACAAGGATGAACCAGGCGCATTCGAGAAGCTGCACAACCTTGACCCGACAGTCCAACTAAGATATGCAGAGGAGATCGGACTTGGCAAGAGGGAGTACAAACTGATCAGGATATAGACCCGGAACAGTCTGGAGAGATTGAAAAGATCTTTTTTACCCGCAAACTCGATCTGGACCGAAAAATATAATACATTCACAAGGATACGATGAATTATGAGAAGACATGCAGTGCGACTGATGCTCTTCATTCTATTGACCAACATAGCCTTAGCATACTGCCCACCGGAGAGAGACAAGATAGATTCAGTACAGAACCCAAGACTCTGCCTTTGGATCCAGGCAATATCATCTTGTGGAGGTGGGATCGAGATAACCAATCATTGCCCAGGAGAGTTCTATTTTTATCATAGTAATGGAACGCTGGATGATCAGTTTGTGCTAGTCAACGCAGAGAATTATTGGATCAAGAGCAAGGAATATGATCAGCTAACTGATGAGACAGGAAAAAGATACTCAGGAAGCAGATCACCTGGTCTTGAAGGATCATGGTGTTTCGAGTGCAAAGATAAATCACAGATCTTCCCTTCATGTGAAGAAATCGTTACAAAAGAACTCTTCGTTAATGATATCAATCTTTGCGACCAGGATAGGCCAGAAGGAGCGATGCGGTATTGGAATATCAAGATATTTGACAAAGAAAGAAATCGAGATATCATCGTTGAAGGTCACACCTACAGGGAAGATGAAAAAAAACGTTTAGCTGCATTTTATTTTATCATTGATTATGGATGGATCTTGTGTTTTTCAGGTTCTTTGATAATGTTCTTCCTCAAATACAAGCTCAAGAAGAACATAAGTATTGGTTGGCCTGCGTTACTGATCGGATTTGGCACCTACCTTTTTCTGGCGTGGCTTTTTTTTAAGGTGATGGCAGTCATTGATCCCTTGTAAATTCACATAACTGATAAAGATAGATTACTCATCCCGCCACAACATTTATATTCCCCCCGCCCGATTCCTGACTCTATGAGATTCTCCCGTCTAGAAGTTGAGCAGCTGGTCAAGGCATGGCTCCTTGTCTCCATAGCTTTCGCCATAGTCCAGCTAGGAGGACTCCAGGGCATCATATACTATGGACTCCCTGGCATCATCGTCTCACTCCTGATCAGCCTCTTCGCCACAGGCACAGGCTTTGTGCTCCATGAGTTGTCCCACAAGTTCTTCGCGCAGAGATACGGCCATTTCGCAGAATTCCGTTATGACCTGCAGCAGATACTTTTCGCTCTTGTCATATCCATGTTCGGATTCCTCTTCGTGGCACCTGGCGCAGTCTACATGCACGGCTATATCACGAAGAGGCAGAACGGCATCATCTCCCTGTCTGGACCTGCCGCGAACATGCTGCTCGCTGCCATCATGCTCGCTCTCGGCCTTGCTGCCAATGTCGAGCTCCTGAAGGTCGTGTTCCTCTACACATTCCAGATAAACTCCTGGCTCGCGCTCTTCAACCTTATCCCGATCATGAACTTCGATGGAGCTAAGATACTCGCATGGAACAAGCTCGCATTCGGGCTTGCGATAGCCGCTGCAGGCCTGCTCTCAGTGCTGGGGTACATGCTGGTATGAGAGCATACTTGTATGATGCAGACGGAGTCCTGCTTGAAGGTGGGAAGTTCAGCACTAGGATGGCTGTCCAGCTCGGCATCCCCCCGGAACATATCAGGAGGTTCTTCGAAGGCCCATTCCTTGAGTGCGTGGAAGGGAAGAGAGACCTCAAGGAGGAACTTTCTAAAGCTCTTGAGCATTCAGGCCTGGAGCATTCCCCTGATCAGCTGATGAAGATGTGGTTCGAGGATTGCAAGCTTGTCGATGCTGTCGCAGCTGATATAATGAAGCATCGGCAGCAGGGGAGCATCTGTTGCCTCGCCACAAACCAGGAGAAGCACAGGCTCGCATTCCTCAGGCAGAAGTTCGGGCTTGACAGGATGTTCGACCATATCTTTGCCTCATGCGAGATGGGCTGTCGCAAGCCTCAGCACGAGTTCTTCGAGCATATTCACGCTACCCTCGACATCCCGAAGGAAGAGATGATCCTTTTCGATGACAGGCAGGAGAACATCGATGCAGCCCTGGTGTTTGGGATCAAGGCTAGGCTATGGACTACGACATCGTCATTCTTTCCTCATACGCCGTAATACATTTCCCAAAAGTATTAATAGTCATGAATTAATGGATTCTTCATGGATGAAGTGATCGCATATTTCTCGATGGAGATCGGAATCAACCCAAAGATGCCTACTTATTCAGGAGGACTCGGCGTCCTTGCTGGAGACACTGTCAAGTCATTCGCAGACCTCAAGGTGCCTGTTGTCGCAGTGACGCTCCTGTTCCGGAAAGGATATTTCCAGCAGAAGCTCCACCCAGATGGAGGACAGGAGGAACTTCCAGTAGATTGGAATATCGACGAATTCCTGAAACCGCTGCCTCAGAAGGCTGAAGTGATAATCGAAGGAAGGCCTGTCAGGATCAAGCCCTATGTATACTATTATGAAGGCTTCACAGGACACAAGAACCCTGTGATCTTCCTCGATACTGACATCACCGGGAATTCAGATTACGACAGGAAGCTCTCCCACTATCTCTATGGTGGTGACGAGAGATACAGGCTCTGCCAGGAGGTCGTCCTTGGGATCGGCGGCGTGAAGATACTGGATGCCATGGGATATGATGTCAAGAAATACCATATGAATGAAGGCCATTCAGCCCTCCTCGTCCTCGAACTCCTGTCCAAGGAAGGTAACCTTGATTCTGTAAGGGAGAAATGCGTCTTCACGACACATACACCAGTCCCTGCAGGGCATGATTCATTCGATGTCGGCCTCTCGAAATCAGTCCTTGGAGGGATGTTCAACCTATGCCGTGACTCTGCACTGCATGAAGGGAAGCTCAACATGACACACCTCGCGCTTGAGCACAGCATGTTTGTCAACGGCGTCGCAAAGAAGCATGGCGAGGTCTCAAGGAGCATGTTCCCAGGCTACCATGTAGAAAGCATCACAAACGGAGTCCATTCAGCCACATGGACCTGCCCATCATTCACACGCCTCTTCGACAAGATGGTGCCAGGCTGGCACACAGATCCATTCTGCCTGAGATACATAGCAGGGATTCACAAGGAAGACATCTGGGAAGCCCACATGGAAGCCAAGCGCGAGATGATCGATCTTGTCAACAAGAATGGCGTGAATATGGACTATGACACATTCACGATCGGCTATGCCAGGAGGATAACAGCATACAAGCGCCCATGGCTGCTCTTCGTGGATAAGGAGAGACTGAAGGCTATAGCAAGGAAGCATAAGATACAAGTGGTATTCTCAGGCAAGGCCCATCCGAGAGACTGGCAGGGCAAAGACCTGATAAAGTCAGTATATAGCCTTTCTGAAGAGCTCAAGGAAGATATCAAGATCGCATTTGTCGAAGGCTACAATATGGACATAGCCAAGAAGATAGTCTCAGGCGTCGACATATGGCTCAATACTCCGCTGCGGCCTATGGAAGCATCAGGCACATCAGGCATGAAGGCTGCTCACAATGGCGTCCCTCATTTCTCAGTCCTCGACGGATGGTGGATCGAAGGCCATATCGAAGACATAACAGGCTGGGCCATCGGTCCTGACCCGAAGAAGGGAGAACACGAGGACGAGAAGGACAAGCGTGATGCTGAGGACATGTACAAGAAGCTTGAGAACAGGATACTTCCGCTCTTCTATGAGGATAGGGAGAATTGGATCAGGAAGATGAGGAGCGCGATCGCATTCAATGCATCCTTCTTCAACACCCATAGGATGGTCCAGCAGTATGTCACCAATGCTTATATCTAGTCTTGCAGCGCTCCTGGTTGCGCTGTGCCTCCTAGCTATCGCACTGCTCCTGCGTCGCATCGTCAGGAAGGAGGAGAGCCTTGAGAAGAAGCTCCTGGGAAAGACCCCTAAGAAGATCCTGAAGTTCCTCCAGGGAAGCGACGGCATCTCGACGATCGGTGAGATAGCTTCTGAGAATTTCATCCCTGAGAAGCAGGCTGAGCTCTATGTCGCAGAGCTCGAGGCAGCTGGCGAAGTGGAAGTGAAAGGCAGGAGAGTAGTGAAAAGATAAAATCATCTGTTGATGCTCCGTATCCTGTCTAGCGCTGTCGGCATCAGTGTCAGCTCGATCCCAAGATACATTCTCGAAGGGTCCTCTTCCGCAAGCGCACTGACCACAGCATCCAGGTCGCCTTGGCCGCATCTGATAACCTCATGTGTAGGCACAGGATCGCTGCTGCCATCCATGGCGTAGCTCTGGTATTTGCTCGGGAAGTAGGCAGCGACAACATATTCTGCATCGCTTGCATAGTCCTCGAGCGTCCTCACAGCCTGTGCGACAATCGGGGATGACTGGAGATGTGTCAAGCCGAATGCGATGGCATCCTGCCTCGAATCAAAATCGCGGATGCGATCATATAGCATCCTCCCCTTGGCCATCTTCATCTTCTCCCCATTCCTGTCTCTTGCATACAAGACGAAATAGTCTCCCTGCATCTGACTGCCTCCACTTAACGTATTTTTTACGTCAAGTATATTGCATTAGGTTCTCCTGATATTTAACCTTTATGTATTATTGACGCTAAGTTAACGTAGAATTGACATAAAATTTATAAAGAGTAATGACTCAGCATCATGCATGGCTGAAAAGAACTGCCTTGCAAGGGTAGCAGTTGATCCAGTCATATTCACGATACATGATCACAAGCTCAAGATCCTGCTACATAAGAGGGAAAAAAACCCTTTTGAAGGCTGGCTTGAGCTGCCAGGCGGACTCATCGGCGAGAATGAGGATGCCACAGAGACTCTGATCCGTAAGCTCGCTGAGATGACAGGACATAAGGATATCTGCTTCGAGCAGTTCCGGACATTCACAAGACCTGACAGGGACCCCAGGTTCAGGGTCATTTCGATAGGCTACATTGCTCTCATCGCCTCTGATAAGATCGCTGATTTCACAGCCTGGCATGATAGCAGCAATCTAAGGGAGATGGCCTTCGACCATAAAGAGATAGCAGAAGAAGGTAAGAGATTCCTGAAAGATAATCTGAACACCATTGTCATCAAGCAATTCCTGCCAAAGGATTTCCCGCTGAATCTTCTGCAGGAGGCATATGAGATAATCGAGGGGAA
>CAYTWW010000008.1:0-51391 GCA_964441565.1 uncultured Methanosarcinales archaeon
GGCGGCGGGCGCACGGGGGGCGCAGCCCATGGCTCCGCACCTCATGCAGATACAGCAGCTCCTGAAACACCTGGGGGAGAAGAACCGGCAGCTGACCAAGCTCCAGCAGGCGAGCATGGATTTGATGTGCAGGTCGCCCCTGAAGAAGTATCGCCTGGCGATGAATTCAATATAATACTCACACCGAAATAATGGCAGACCAACCAAAGATCAGCATCTCGATGACGGACAGCGCAGGCCATAAGCACCCGCTGGCGCCAAAGGAAGGTAGCGGTGCTACTCCTGATGGAAAGATCGTCTTCAAGGTGGATGCGCCTGCGAGCCTTGCAGATGGCGACAGCCAGATCGATGTGGTGATCGAGGCAAATGGCCAGAAGATAACAGCACATGGGAAAGGACCTCGGGTGAAGAAGAGTGGAGGAGGTGCTGGCGGAGCAGGTGGAGGATCCGGGGGTGCAGGCGGCGTAGCTGGGTCTGGTGGCGGCTCTGGCCGCGAGAATCCACGTGGCGACGGCTGGATGAGCAGGTTGCCAGCAGGCGCACCTGCAGCAGGCACACCTGGAGCAGCAGGTGCTCCAACTGAGGCATATCCTGGAGAGACAGCTGCACAGGAGAGGATGCGGCTGCTGAGGGAAAGGATCGCCAACAGGCCTGCAAGACCGACAGCAGGTACAGCACCCGCACCTCCGCCTACAGCAACTGCAGCACCCACACCTCCGCCTACAGCAGCTGCAGCACCCACGCCTCCGCCTACAGCAGCTGCAGCACCCGCACCTCCACCAGGAGCAGGTGCACCTGGGGCACCCGGAGCTGGCGCACCTGGACCGGATGTCATCGAAGCTGATGATGATGGAGTGATACCTTGACAGACATAATCAATCCTAGGTATCGGTCCTACGACAATCCGACTGTCTTTGATATCTTCAGATATACTTTCGATGATACTCAAACACTCAACATAAGTAGCATAGAGAATCAGATCAAGGCAAGCACTGTTGTCAGGTGCCAGGTAAGATATGGCAAGGAGGAACCATTTTTGCAAATCCCCACGGGAACCTATCCTGTCGAAGTCATGTATTCTCCTGATTTTGTGCAGCCAGGAGAACAGGGTTACAGAAACTACTTCTACTTGTTTGTAGATCTTCGTAGGACTGTATCTACAAACTGGGATGCAATTATCGTAAGCTTTAATCTCAATAACAGTGAGAAGACGGTCACACTCCTGAACAAGCGATTCAATAAGCCTTCACCTGATTCCAAACTAAATTTAAAAACGATTACCCAAGGAGATATCAGCAAGGTATTTGCACATGAAACAGTCCATATATTCGCTTCTGCTTCAGGAGGAACTGGTCACTATGAATATAATTGGAGCCTGATCGAGATACAGGGAGGAATACATAGGGGTAATGTACTTAATACCTTTCGCCCACAGATAGCGGATGTTGGATTTCTGGTGCTCAATCTATCATCTATAAGGTTGAATCCTTCAAGAAAGTATAGGCTCGCTGTACGCACTTATGAATGCATCCCTAAACAGAACCATGATGGTACTCCATTTTATGACCGAACCTCATCTTTTATCGAGAAGTCTGTTGATCTCAGCATCGTCGACAAGATGGAGATATCGCTGATAACGACAGATATTAACCAATCTGGCAGAGGCACTGTCGCCAGCGTATCTTCTGGTGTGGATTCTCCCATAATTGTGCATGGCAAGTTCATTGATATGGTCAGGGATGCGAGGGTATTCCTCAGGTTCAAAGCGTGTCCTGCATGCAGGACCATACAAGTTGAAGCTGCAAATTGTAGGATCTGCGGAACTGCTCTTCCTCCTAATTGGAATATGGCTCTGCTTAATGAGGGTGAGACACAGGTCCATGATGCAGGAGCAGAGAGGGTCCTGCTCTCGAAAATCCCGAAAACAGTTCCTCTGGGTGAATATATGGTAGTGGTCGAACCCTATCCTCTAGTGAGAGGGTTCAATACGCCTATTGTACCTGACCGAACCAACAATTCCAATCTGCTCGAAGTCCTCCCCCCTCCGCAGATCAGGAATGCGAAACTCATGTATAGGGGAGTAGCTCTCAGGGAATACAATCCAGCTCTTGATCCAGATGTTTATGCAAATGCGACAACTAATACTGTGGCTGAGACAGAGCCTTCATTCTTCCTGGATATCCCTATTCCAGGAAGCATCGATGCAAGGACTGTGGATGCGAAGATATCATATGGATCCACATTCCATCCTGGGATCGGATCTGTCGAGGTGACTGCAGTAAGAAGCGCTCCTCGGGCCGATCTTGTCAGGTTCCAGTTCGCGCTTCCGCTATCCTATGAAGAGATAGCAATCGTTGAAATCAAGATATCGTTCACGGCAACTGGAAGCAGTGATGTACATACAACTGACCTTAAGTACAGTATCCATAGTGTCCCAGCGCATCACAGTCCGGTGCTTAAAGCAGTGGTAGATGGAAAGGTCGTGGAGCATTCTGTTACACCAGATGCTGTACACGGCCAGACACACATGCCTTTTATAGCAGACACAAAGGCATTCGGTTCCCCCCTAGTTCTCCTGAAGAGCGAGGCTGTGAGCATCCAGGGAGCAGGAAGGCACATCTCTTTCAGGATAGATAACCAAAGGCAGTCTGCAGTGACTGTCGGATACAGGGTGCTCTGCCTGTTCCTTATCCCTCCTGTGGGAGGCAATCCGGAGAACACTGTGGACCTCGTCAACCACAGGTTTATCACTCGACTAGACGGCACACTTAGCCATGATCTCAGGATTCTAGATATCACTGACTATGGACAGGGGTTACTATTGAATCCTACATGGATTGGAATGAAGGCACAGACTGACTCAGGTGATCTTGATGGGCTGGAGCTCTATGGCTTAACTGACCATTCTGGAGGAATTAGGGAAAAGTCGCTCCTAAAGATCGGTGCAGGCGAGCAGAAGGATATCAAGGTGGCTATGGATTTCTCAAGGCTTCCAGACGCCTACCTCAATTATGATCTTCTGGTCTATTGCGAAATTTTCCAGGCAAGAGATATTTTAATTGCCATGCAGATGCATCGTGGGATAAATCCAATATCATTCCAGGGAGTACCGCTCCATATCAAGCAACAGGCCAAAGAATCGTTACGCCAGCTGATATCAGAACTTGCGCAGACCGACCAGTCCCACAGTTTCAGGATAAGGCATCTGCTGGAAGAATATGTCAAGCAGTACCTTGCATGGAATCCTGATTCTGTCGCAGACGAGGCGATACAAGGAGGGAGGATTCAATTGGGCAGCAGCAGACAGATGAATCCTATCTTCATGACTGTGTTCAATGCCACACAAGCCTCATTGCCGAATGACATAGGGCAGGATGGTTACAGGTTCTTCTTTGCTGTGGCTTTGGCGGTCCTTGTGAATATCGGGTATAAAGACCGAGATGTAAACAATAAGATAAACTTGGACAGAATCAAGCAGAATCTTGCGCATACCTCAATCCCTGGACTGTTCACGCAAAAAGGGGCAAGGTGGCTGGCTGGAATCCTTCTTAGGGATCCCAATAAATTTCTAAGATAGAACAGATACTATCTTCATTCTTAGCTTCAATAGCACATCACTTTGTTCCAGGTATTCGAGCAAGTCTGAAATCACTGCCTATTAGCAATATAAGTATTTTTATAAGTAAAAATATTAAGTTAAGAAAAAGTATATAAATAAGTATAATTGATTTCTATAGAGGAAACAGAGGCAATCAGAAGGTTTAAATATAAGTATAATCATATGTACTAATGTTGCAACAAAGATTGGTAGAAAAATAAGTATTTTTCAATGGCACCAATAACCAAAGAGGAACTCAGAAACATTTCTTCTAGCAGTCTTTCCCTCTATAAAGTAAGAATACTACATTGTCGGAGGCTTCTATGGTAGAGTTCAAGAGAAAGCTCTACAAGAGAGGATCTTCCTACGAAACTACTATTCCTATGCCTATGCTCTTCGCTGCTGATCTTGATAAGAAGCAGAATGTGCTCTTCAAGTTCGACAAGGAGAAGAACAGATGGTATGTGGAGTTCGAGGAACAGGAAGGAGGTGACAAGAGTGAAGAATAGGCGTTATCTCCTGCTTGGAATCCTGCTCGCCATCTCCATAGCTGAAGCGCAGTCCTTCAAGGTAGGATTCGGAAGCATCGGCCAGATCATCACAGATGTGGCAAGGACCCTGATGGGCATCCTGAAGAACATCTGGTTCATGTATCTCCTGACAATCATACTGTATTTCGTGCTCTTGTACGGGATCTTCTCCACAGTGGCCACAAAGGTCAAGCTCTTCGGGGAGGAACTCAACAAGAATGCAAAGACTTTCATCGCAGCTCTCTCAGGCTTATCGACGCTTGGGATCTTTGGGCTGCAGACCACGACAAACATAAACACTGTCCTCGCTCAGAAGCTCGGTCCATTTGCGACTTTCGCAGGAGTCGTGATAGGGCTTGGGCTCTTCGTCATGGTCTATTATGGATTTGCCAAGGACGATGCGCAGAAGGGCTTCAAGCTTGGTCTGCTGGTGGCAGGGCTTGGAGTGATCTGGGTCGGCTACTATCTGAACAATGGGACCTTCCTTGGACTTGGCTTCCTCATCGTGTTCATCGCGATGCTTGTCATGCTGATAGGTTGGATAGCTGGCGCAGTAGGTGGCAAGTTGGGAGGTCTCGGCGGTGGAGGAAACCGTGGTGGAGGCGGCAGTCCACACGGGTCCGGCGGAAGCACTCCCAAAGGTAATGGCAAAAGCAATAGCAAGACAGATGCAGCCAAGAAAGATGGAGCAAAGGATTCAGAGAAAGGCAAGAATCAATGGGGCCAACCTAAATCATGGGGGCATCTGGAGCTTGAGCTTGTCAATGAGTTCGACAAGCCAGTGGAATTCACGCAGGATACTACAGTTGAGATCGACAGGATGACGCATAGATAACATGGGAATAATCAAGACATTTGGGGAACTTGTATCTTCTCCTTTCAGAGCCAAGACCAGGAACAAGGTCACGATAGGTCCTGGCGGAAAGATAGAGGAGGATCTGCCATCCGGTAGATACAGGGTCTCCATGGATTCCCCTACGTTTGAGCTAGTGAGCAAGCTCAAGGAGAATGTGTTCTATAACAGGTTCCAGCAGAACATCCTGACTGACAATGTCAAGCATGGCAGGAGATATGTCGATGTGTTTGTCGACAAGAACAAGAAGACTGCCATGAAGCTCCATGTGAAGCACAAAGCAGACAGCCCTGACATCCCGGATGATATCAAGTACTGCACTGTGACAGGCTATGTCAGGCCATATGCCAATCCTAATGTGATCGATCCTACTAAGATAAGGATGTATGACCTGGATAATCCTGAGCTGTCGAAAGCAGTCTATCCGATACTGCATCCAGGCATACATGTCGAATTCGTGAGGCTGTCCAAGGAGGTGGATTTCGACAAGCATAACTTCGATGAGAACTTCGGAGCTAGCGGGCTGTTCCATGAGAGCAATAAGACGCTCTTCTACAAGCATCCGACACTTGGTATACCTATGGTCGGCAGGCACAGCATATACAGGATCCCTGTCAATGCATTCGGATTCTACTCGATAACCCTGCCCAAGGGAAAATACGCCATCAGGTTCTACATAGAAAGCATGGCAAGGAAGACATTCATCTATCCATCTCCTAAGTTCACATACCTGCCGAGCGGCTCATATGTCCTCGACCTGATGTTTGCCATAAATGAGCGCCCGAATACCTGGTGGATGAGGAGGATCGTCGGCCGTGACAGGGGGAAGAAGTGGCAGGCTGGCAGCAGCTCATGGACAAGGGATGCTGCAGCGGAGATAGGACTCACTATCCAGAGCGGGGATCCGGGAGGCTCCATCGTCAACCTATTCGGAGGGGCTGCGCAGGCCATCGGAAGCTTGGCAAGAAGTGCAGCAAGAGGGCTTGGAGCATTGGCTGGAGCAGCGGGCGGAATCCCGAGGATCGGAGGAGCGCTAGGAGGAGCGCTTGGCAGGCTTGGTGCATGGGGAGCAGGCGGTCCTCCTCCAGGAACACCTCCTCCTCCTTTGCCCAGCTCTACAGCCCTTGGCAGCGGGATCGCCAATGTCCTCAACGGCATCATCCATGGGGCCGGAAAGCTTATAGAGGTAGGTTCTCCTCTGATTGGAGGTGTCGCAGGAGTTGTCGGAAATGTTGCAGGTCAAGTGACTGGTACAGTGTTTGCAGGGATGGGAGAGGCTAAGAACAATGCACAGAAAGAGGCAGCAAGTCCTCCGCTGCCGAATAGAGGGCATACATCAGGCGGTGGCGGCGGTGGAGGAGGCACTTCATAATGGTGTATAAGCTGTATATCGTGACGAGAGCAGGGGAGTTCGATGTACGGGGACTCCTTGGGTACCTGTCAACTATGTTCAATGCAGACACGCACAATGCTGCCATATCCGAAGATGGTGCAGGGGAGATGACGTTTTTCGACCTTCCACGTAGCGATGGAAGATTCAGGCTCGTATTCTTCGATGTGATGAATCCGGCAAGGGTATTGACCAGCAAGACTGCCCAGGAGACCTACAAGCTGGATCCTGAAGAGCCATTGGATATCTTCGCGACATTCGTCCCGAACCAGCTGATGGGGATCTTCGGTTCTGAGGCGTACGTCAGGATGCATGGCTCAAGCGGGGAAGGAGGAGAATACCTGACTATACTTGGTGCAACCAGACTGCTTGTCGACAGCATGAGCTATCCTGATGTGGAGAAGCTATGGCTAAGGTTCGAGAACAGGACGATCAATGGGCTCATCGCTGAGATGCAGCAGGCGACATCTGAAGCGATCTCTGGAAGCGAACTCTCACCGACACTCAAGTACCTAGAGAAGCAGCTCCTTGTGCATGCGCAGGAAGAGTACAACGCATACTACAAGTTCTATGCGGAGCTGCAGCAGATGCTTTCCAAGGGTGAGATCCCTAAACCAGAGGATATCAAGGGAAAGACATTCATCGAGAGAGGATCTGAGGAGAAGTTCATCGCATTCCTCAAGAAGAACGCAGAACAGGTCAGGAAGGTCAATTTCTGCGAGAGAGAGCGAGGCCGGATCATCGAGGCCTTGTTCGGAGCGCATTCCAAGCTCACGCAGGCACACATACATTATATCGAGAGCCTCAAGAGCGGAGCGATCAAGATAGATCCTCGTGTCGTAGATTCTCATTTCCTTGGGCTGCTGGGCAATTACTTCGAGGTTGTGGATAAATCAGATCTTGGCGCAGATGTGAAGAAATTCGAGGAGTCGCTCAACAGGAACCTCGAACTGCTGAAGAGCCAGATAGACGAAGGCCAGATGCCTGAGGAGCGATACATCAGGCAGCTAAGCGACTCGATGATCTTCCAGGCGCTGCTCCAGCTGACAAAGGCATTCCCAAAGAAAGATGAGCATGAATACTTCCAGTTCCTCAAGCAAAAAGAAGAAGGGAATCTTGAGATGACAATCGAGGGTGAGGAGAAGCTCTTGGAGCACCTGAAAGATGAGAAGACACCTCTTGATCAGCAATATCACGAATTCTTCAATAAGATGTTCGAGTTCTACAAGCTGATGTATGATCGTGCGATACTTGTGCAAGCTTTCGTCAGCACGCTTATCACGATGACTGCAGCTCTCAGGAACCTGATCGAAGACATGGACAGATGGAGCAAGATAGAAGTCGCAGAAAAAAATAATTGATAAAAAATTCAAAATTCTACTCAGGGAGATAATATCCCCTTGCTTTCAGGAAATATCTGCTTTCTGGATAGAATACATTCCCAAATGCGACATCAAGCGACTCCTTATGCCTGATTGTCGCATAGTCATTGTCTGCTGAGCTTACTTCTGGGACAAAGTCTTCGTCTCCTACTGTCGCAGATATCGGCCTGTGCTCTATCACAGGCAGCTCTTCTCCTGAAGCGATGGCGATCATATCAAAGACCTGGGTGCCGGAGAGGAACTCGATCCTGATCTTTCCTCCCTCGATTACATCTTCGCTTAGCCTTAACGCTCGGGTATTTGAGTCGCTGCTGGCGATCCTGTAGTCACCTGGGAATTCAGTCCATACTCCTTCATCCAGATAGTAGGCCCTGAAAGCAAGCACATCGAAAATCCTGTCTGCGATCAGGTCTCCTGCGTCAGTCCTCAGCATAGAGTATGCTGCATCTTTCACAGGCAGATTGCCGGCAGCAGCGAAAAGGAAAGCGTGGTAAGAGTGCACCTTCCTTGAGAGCATATGCTCATAGATGAGATAATCTCCATCTCTTGCTGAACTGATATCCAGTTCGATGCTCTTCCAGGACGGCATCATGCTCGTGGAGAGGACCTTCTCATCTTCAACATAGTCGTAGACACCGCCGCCAATATGATAAAGGTCAGCATCGCTCGACCTGACAGCCTGGCTGCAATCCTCGCCATCAATTGTGCATGATACTTCTCTTATGTCATCCAATGCGATTATCTCTCCACTTCCTGATGCCAGTGTCATGTCCTGTGCATCCGGGACCTCGAGGAGGACCAGCTGATCGACATACTCTGTCTCAGGAGTGCCGATGTTCCTGATCGAAAGCTTGGTTGAATCAAGCTGGGTCATCTCGATGAGATAGTCATGCATGTTGTCCTTGCTGAAGACGCCCATGAATGGGCTGCCCTCATAAGATCTCATGTCTGAGTTCGAGTATAGGGATGGGCAGAGGAGGCCGAATATGAAGTCCTTGATGGCTTGAGCGATCTTGGCTGGCCATGTCAGTACCTCTTCAGCCGCATCCCCTGCGGCATTCCCGATCTTCTCCATTATCGAGTCAGGCATGTCTTCGCAATCAACAGGGCCGTCCATCGAATACTTCTTCCACTCAAAGGTGACTGTATACCTGGATGCAAATGGTTGGATGACATTCGGTGTGAAGTCCAGCTCCATGCCATAAGGGCCTTTGAATGGCGCATTCCCCTTGACAGGATCCCAGAATATTCCTGTCCTGCAATCCTCGCCCAGATGGTATTCAAGCTTGCATTCGTCTGCGAAATTCCTCTTTCCCAGGTTTATCTTCACAAACTCCTTGCAGAACGTGCTCTTGTCTGAGAGCGTTCCGGAGATGGCCTGGGTATCACTGAAATCGAATTCCACATCCATGTGAGACTGACCGCTCCTCCCTGAGGTGGCGACAGCGAACCTCACATCCTCTGATATCACTGGGAGGTCGACCACAAAGAAATCCTCCATAGCGCCCGAGAATTGCCTCAGCGCATTGACCAGGAAGTTGTCCTTGACAATATCACCATAGTAGCAGCCATGGTAGACGATGACATCATTGAAGTAGTCTTTGTCATCTTCGATATCCCTCCTGATCATGTCGAAGTTCAGGGGATGGAAATCAGAGTCCTTGAGTCCGATGAACTTCAGGCTATCGCTCTCTTTGCTACCTTGCCTGTCATAGTACTCGATGAAGGGTGGAACATGATTATTCCCATCAGCTCCGAGCACCTCTCCGCAGATGCACTTCTTCAGCTGCTGGTTTCCACTTGCTGCGAACAGGCACTGCTCGAGGGACGTAGGATCATAAGGGAACCAGGCATAGATAGGGTCATCGCTGATCTTCCTGCACTTGTAGTAGGCGGCTGCGCCACCTCCCTGTGCCTTGTCCACAAAGTATTTGCCTTCTGCATTGCAGACCCTGTCTGCCTCATCAGCCATCGTCGGATTCGGCCTATTGATATCGAACAGAGCATCATTGTGAGGGGGTGGCATTGTAGTGCAGTCCTCAGCGAGCCATGCGCTGCCATCGCATCTGAAGCAGACTGTCTGATGATAATCACTGCTTTGCTGAAGGATCATATATCTGCCTGGGAGAGCGGCGTTGCATGTGTACTCAAGCTTTATGTTACCAAGGCCTATGTCAGTCGATGGGGGTTCATCTCCCTTCAGTTCCCACCTGATGACCTTGCCGAGGGAATCCTCTGTCTCTACGCAGACATAAGTCTTGAGTTCTCCATCCTCTGTGATATCGGCCTGGTCAGGGATGGAAGGGTCGCATTTGCATGGGAGGGCCTCATGCTGCGCATCTATCTGGGTCCAATATGTGAATGCATCGGTAGCACCTGTCGCGAGGGGACGCATATGGCAGACAGTGCACTTGCCATCTTCCGGCATATAATCGTTGTCAGGTTTGACATCATTGAGGGTGCATCCTACGTCGCACATATTATCATCGATGGCCTGCCAATAATAAGCAGTGCTCACGACCATGTATCTGCTCTTGCATTCACAGCAAGTGAATTTGCTGTCGACGACCTCTGCCAGCCTGTCGCCTTCCATGATATCAGTGCACACAGGCAGGGATTGGCCTAATACTTCAATGGTCGATGTGCTCAGTGACATGCATGGGAGCAGTTGATCCTGGGCAGGTGCGGTATCAGGTGACAGCACCCTATCAGAAAACGCGAGCTGTATCGACAGAAGCATGACTAGTAACAGGATTGGTCTCATGTAAGTTCCCTCTTGGATCGCACATATTCCTGTATAGTATATATTCCTTTCTTTTTCAGTCCTTTATCCTCGGATCATGATGCGCAAAATATAAATAGTGCGATGAAATGGAGATGTCCATGGTCATAGCTATTCCTCAACTTGAGCTTGCACTCACATTCGGCGACAAGAAGACTCTGATCGCAAATTCTCTCCAGTCCCTCTACGTCAGGATAGATCAATACAGGAAAAAAGAGACTGAAGTGAAGGAGGATGAGGTAAAGGCAGAAGCATCTGGCCTTGAGAAAAAGGCAGAAGAAGATGTCAAGACCATCATCAAGCTGGAACAGGAAGAGATCGAGAAAGAGATCATCCCCATCATCGAGAGCATACTTAAGGTGGAGGAGCAGATCGACAAGGAAGTCAAGGAGAGGCTCATCCAGGCGATCAAAGCTGTCCATCAGGAGCTCTTGAGCATCGAGAGGATGCCTTCTGAGAAAGAGGAGGCAGAGAAGCTCAAAAGCTTCGACCAGTCGATAAAGCTCTTCGCATCAGCACTGCAGAAGCTGGAGTCAGACACTGAGAAGGAAGAGACTGTGCTTGCAGGAGAGCTTGATGATCTGGCCAACAGGAGGACAAGCGCAAGAGAGCATTCAGCAAGAGGAGAAAACCAGATAAAGGCAGAGATCGCGGGCAATCTGGACAAGCTGAACAAGGAGATCCCTGCATTTGAGGCTGATCTCGCTTCACTGCAGCAATGCATGAATAATCTGGTACACATCGAGACTCAGTTGCATGAGCTTGATAAGCCCAAGCAGGTCCAGGAAGGCCAACCTCAGCAAGACACAACTGCTGCAAGAGACCAGTTGAACCGTCAGCTTGAGCAGGAGATTGCCCGCTTCACGCAGATATTCGAACCGACACTTGCTTCTCTGAAAGCTGTAACCAGCTGTTTTGTCCAGATTGTCAACTATGGGGTCATCTATATCTTCTTTGTCATCGAGATGGACGAGAATGACATGGAGAACATCTTCAGATCGCTGAAAGAGAAAGGATTCTCAGACTCCAAGCTCAACGAACTTAGGAAAGAAGAAGATAAGTTCATCAATAAGATCCGGCAGGATGCAAGGATACTGAGTCGTGTGGTCATAGTGATCCGAAGAATGAGTCTAAGAATTCGTGATTTATTGAAGTTCTAAGGTGATGAATATGAAAAAGAAAGGATTCCTTCCGCAGGTCCTCGGGCTTGAGATACACTATTTCCTTATCGGTTTTGTCGTAGGCATCGTCTTCCTCGTTGTCATGATCATGCTTGGCAAGAGCGGCACGATCCCCATCAAGCTGTGCAACCTGCTGTGCGCAGCTAAGTGATTCACCAAGCAATTAAAAGAAAAACTTATATAGTTGGAGAGGAGAGATAGCATAATGGCATTACCACAGACTTCCACACAGCTTGTCTATGTCGCACCAGCGGTCGTCGGACTTGCGTGCGGATTCCTGGAACTTATCTTCGTCCACGAAGATGAGCCTGGGATGGGCTGGCTCACCCATGGGATGCATGCCCTGCCATTCTGCATATTCTTCGCTTACATATCGATGAACATCTCCTATGTCTATAAGCTTCTCAATCTCGGTTTTGCGAGCAATATGTACTATGACTTGGGGATAAGAGCCGCCATCGGGCTTATCGCAGCATTCAAGATCAAGGCTGCGGCAGCAGTGACAAAAGGCCACGGCAGCATAGGTGAGAAGCTTCCTCATGCGCTCACGATCGGTGCGCTCATCGCTGCTGCGCCATATGTGTGGCCTATGGTCGCTGCCATGAAAGGGATTCCCCCAATACTTAAGAAGTAAGACCTTTTCTAGTGTATTAAGAGGGTTAATTTGGAGTTCAGCATACTTGGGAGCGGGAGCAAAGGAAACTGCACGTATATCGAAGAAGGAGGGACCGCTCTGCTCATCGATGCCGGGTTCTCTCCCAAGGAGATCGGGCGAAGGTTGTCTGTGATCGGGAAAGATATCTCTGACATCAATGCTGTCTTCATCACTCATGATCACTCTGATCATATCCGGGGAGCAGAGAAGCTCGCAAGGATGCTGCCTCTACATTCCAATATCCTGGCTGGATGCAGCAGGGTGGAGGGACGTTGCGAGATCGGGTCCCTTGAGATAAGGTCTTTCTGCGTGAGCCATGATGCCAATGATCCAAGATGCTTCAGCGTGCATGGGAAGAAGAGCTTTGGCGTGTTCACTGATCTGGGATTTGTTCCAGACACGATCAGAGAGGAGGTCCGGTCTCTTGATGCTGTCTCTATCGAAGCGAACCATGATGTCGACATGCTGATAAACGGGAGATATCCCTACATTCTGAAGCAGAGGATCCTGGGTGATAGAGGACATCTCTCAAATATCGATGCTGGCCTGCTTGTACGTGATGAAGGAGAGAACCTGAAGCATGCCGTGCTTTCTCATCTCAGCGAGCATAACAATGATCCTGGACTCGCTATAGACACTTTCAAGACTCTGGTGTCAAGACCTAAACTGAAGATAGCTGTGTCTGATCAGGATGTGCCGACGGAATTAAGAAGGATCTAGGATAGGAAAAGTATAAAACAAAATCTATTCGATCTTGACTTTCTTGCCGACCGACTGTCCAGGGAGGCCTCTCTCGAAGATTGCCCTGACTGCGCCCTTCCTTCCGTGCGGAGCAGCGATCTTCCCTGAAAGGACTTTCTTCTGCTTGCCAGGTGCTTCCCAGCTGACGGTCTTTCCGACGACCTTCTCAGCATTTTCCCTTGACTCTATACCGTCGACAAGTATGATCATGTGATTGTTTGTCTGGGTTTTCCTTCCCCTTCTGTAACTTGCGATTGTGCCTTGCATCTGGCTTTGAAAATATCCGGGATTTAAAAAGATTACGGAGTTGACCAGTGCTAGCCTTCTGTGAGCATAAGATCTTCTAGCTGGGAAGGGGGGAATCCGGCAGCTGCGAATATCTCCTCTTCAAGGGCTTGGGTGAGCATGGTGAACTCCTGGCGTTTATCCGGGTCTTTTGGAGGGTATCTCTCGATAAAATACCTGAACCGCTCTTCAAGAGAGACAAGCCTGTCGTGATTGACCCGTTTATCTGCATAATGGACCAGCTTCTCCTCCCAGGTTGTCAGGTTGCGGATCTCATGCATCATGTGCTTCTTGACGATCAGTGCTACCTCTGGATATCGGTCTTTCAATGCAGCATATGCAAGTTCTCCATGATCAGCCCCTGGATTTTGGATCTGTTCCCATTTCATCAGGTCATGGAGGAGCGCAGCAGCTTCGACAAGTTCTTTTTCGACATGGATCCCGCTTGCTTCCAACTTATCAGCGAGAAATACTGATATCTTCGCCACAAGGAGGGAGTGGGCGATGATATTCTCTGGGACCTTCTGTTCCTCCAGCATATGAAGGCATCGTGTCCTGTCAGGAACATCCATCCATTCAAGGCAAAAAATGAAAGAATAAAAATCTAGCGTCTAAGGTAGACAAAGATCCCAAGTCCTGCTATCACAAGAGCTGTCTGGAAGACACCGAATTCAGGGACGCTCTGTTCTGGATCCTCAGAATCTTCAGGGTCTGGCTCCTCGGGGTCAGGTTCCTCTGGATCTGGCTCTTCAGGGTCTGGTTCCTCAGGATCCACATATCCTACATATGTTCCGGGAGATCCTCCCATCGGACCAAGATCCCAACTGCTTGAGACAGATGGATCTGCATCAAGGGCCAACAGCTCTATCGAATATCCTTCCTCTGATATGTCTGGATAGATGAAAGACACTATGTTCGCCTCAGGGTCCTTCAGGCCGATCTCCTCTCCGCTGTCTGATAAGGTGCCCCATGAGCTGTCTATCACAGAACCAGTGTAACCTGGGTGCGTATCAATGAAGTCAGTAGCATTGTCAGCGATGACTGCGATCCCGCCTGGCGCAATCGTGAGGCTGCCGTGTGCCAGTGTGATGCCATGGGCAGTGCCAGCTTCATAGAATTTCCAGCCAGAGAAATCAACATCGCTATATCCGGCATTGATTATCTCGAGCCATTCATGGCCGTCATCTCCTCCTTCTGGTGTTGCCATCACCTCAGTTATCCTGATATCTGCTGCCATGATGGCTTCTGCCAGCAGGAAACACACAATTATCCAACTTATTTTCACTTATTCACCCCCTTTTGTTATTTTTATGGATATTTTTATCCTGATATATTTAATAGTTTATAACAATTGGAGAATAATGACAGATTATCCTATAAGGGACATTGAGAATAAAAAACAATGAAAAATGAGAAAAGAAAGATTATTCTTCCTTCTTATCCTCGTCGACAACTTCCGCGTCGACTACCTTTTCTCCCTGCTTGCCACCATTGTTTGCAGACTGCTGGCCTTGCTGTTCCCCGCCAGGCTGGCCTCCTGCTGCCTGGTTCGCCTGTGCAGCCTTCTGGTACATCTCGGTAGAGAGCTCCTGGATCTTCTTGTTGACCTCTTCTGTCTTCTTCTTGATCCCATCGAAGTCCTTTGGCTCTTTCTTTGCCAGCTCTTTTAGCTCTTCTACTTCCTTCTTGACCACGTCGAGCTTCTTCTCGTCGACCTTGCCTTTGAATTCCTCGTAGAGCTTCTCAGTGCTATAGACCACGGTGTCTGCTTCATTGACTATCTCGATCTCTTCCCTTCTCTTCTTGTCCTGGTCAGCGAACTTCTCAGCTTCCTGCCTCATCTTCTCGATCTCATCCTTGTCGAGCTTCTGGGAGGCTGTGATCCTGATGCTCTGCTCCTTCTTGGTGCCGAGATCCTTGGCTGTCACATGCACAAGGCCGTTCGCATCGATATCGAATGTGACCTCGACCTGAGGGACTCCTCTTGGAGCAGGAGGGATGCCTACAAGGTCGAACTGGCCCAGGAGCTTATTGTCAGCAAACATCGGCCTCTCTCCCTGGCCGACCCTGATTGTCACAGCTGTCTGGTTATCTGCGGCTGTCGAGAAGACCTGGGATTTCTTTGTAGGGATTGTCGTATTCCTCTGGATCAGGGTCGTTATGATCCCTCCAAGTGTCTCGATGCCCAGGCTGAGAGGTGTGACATCCAGGAGGAGGACATCCTTGACCTCGCCTGAGAGGACTCCTCCCTGGATGGCAGCGCCCATGGCGACGCATTCCATGGGATCAACTCCTCCCTCTGCCTTCTTGCCGATGAAGTCTTCGACGAATTTCCTCACGATAGGGATCCTTGTAGGGCCTCCGACAAGGATGATCTTGTCGACATCAGACGCGCTCATCTTAGCGTCCCTGAGAGCCTGTTCCATAGGTGCAGAGCACTTCCTGACTATCGGTTCGATGAGCTGCTCAAGCTTAGCCCTTGTCAGCTTGTATTGGAAATGCTTCGGGCCCTTGTCATCAGCTGTGATGAAAGGCAGGTTGATATCTGATTCAAGGACTGTGGAAAGCTCGATCTTCGCTTTCTCAGCAGCCTCTTTGAGCCTCTGCATGGCGACATTATCCTTCTTCAGGTCGATGCCCTCAGACATCTTGAATTCCTTGAGCAGGAAATCGACGATGACATTGTCCATGTCTGTTCCGCCGAGCTGGGTATCTCCGCTTGTGGATTTCACCTCGAAGACTCCGTCTCCGAATTCCATTATCGTGACATCAAGTGTACCGCCGCCAAGGTCGAAGACCAGGATCTTGAATTCCTTGTCTGCCTTGTCAAGGCCATATGCCAGTGATGCGGCTGTAGGCTCATTGACAATCCTTACGACCTCAAGACCTGCTATCTCGCCTGCGTCTTTCGTAGCCTGCCTCTGGTTGTCGTCGAAGTATGCTGGCACTGTGATCACTGCCTTATCGACCTTCTCTCCCAGGAATGATTCAGCGTCCTTCTTTATCTTCTGGAGGATGAAAGCAGAGATCTGCTGAGGGGTATACTCCTTGTCACCAACCTTGTACTTGTGGTCAGTGCCCATCTTCCTCTTTGCTGCTGTTATAGTCCTTTCTGGATTTGAGATCGCCTGCCTTCTCGCTGGCTCGCCGACAAGCACTGTGCCGTCCTTGCTGAAGGCAACTACGCTTGGGAATGCTTTTCCATATTGCGTCGCTCCCTCTGCTGATGGGATTATCTTTGGCCTTCCTGCTTCGAGGAATGCCGCTGCGCTGTTGCTCGTCCCTAGATCTATTCCTATTATCTTTGCCATTCAAATCACCTTGCTTATCATCTCTATCGAACTATCGTGTATGAGCCGGTTGGTCGCGACTATGTCGCTCCTCTCTTCCAGGCCTACAAGCTTGCCTTTGAAATCTGTCGCCTTCCCTCCAGCCTCCTGGAGTATCAGGAGACCTGCTGCATAATCCCAGAGCTTGCTGGAGTCAGCGTATCTTATGACTGCATCGCCTCTGCCGGCAGCGACATATGCCAGCTCCAATGCCATAGCACCCATGTTCCTGACTCTTTGGAACCCGCTTGCGAGGCTTGCCTCTGTCCTGACCTTCCTCTCGTCGTATTCGAGGAGTCCTGATGAGTAGAAGACCAGGGAATCCTTCCGGTCAGCTGTCGTCGAGACAGATATCCTCTGCCCACCCAAGGATGCTCCCTTGCCCCTCTCAGCGAAGAACATCTCCTTTAGCGCTGGCGCGAAGATGCAGCCATGCAGCACCTGGGAATCCTCAGCGAATGCTATGGAGACGCAGAAGAACGGAAGCTTGTGTGAGTAGTTGCATGTCCCGTCGATCGGATCGATTATCCATGTCCTCCTTCCCATCCTGTTCTCCTTCACAGACTCTTCGGTGAAAAGGCTGTGGTCAGGGAACCTTCTCCTAATCTCCTCTTTTATGAACTTCTCTACCTTGATGTCAGCGTCTGTGACCACGTCCTTGGGCGCCTTGTAAGAAGAGTGAGCTGCCTGGATCATGTCAAGCTGGATCTGGCCTGCCTTCTCAGCAAGGCCTGTGATGAAATCTCTCATCTTTGTCCCTCCAGTCGCTCGAAGACCTTCTGGACGACATTCAGTGGGATCTCGAAATTCTGCATATGGTCTAGTATCCTGCTCTGGTCAAGGTCTGATAGGAGGACAGAGAGCGTGACAACGTCCTCATCGCCGCCTGTCCTGACCTCAGCATCTATCTTCTCCTGCAGCTCGGAGAACCTTTGTTCCCCTACCCTGGACCTCACAAAATCCTTCACCCTCTTCATCGTCTCTTCCAATTTCAATCCTCCTTGATCCCGAGGACCTTGCCCCAGTCCTTCTCCTTCCTGATGATCCTGTAGCTTAGGATATCTTCGCGAAGCTTCTCATCAGGCACAAGCTCCTCGATACTGCCGCCAGGTATGGTCGGCCTATCGACAAGCCTTGAGGCCCACTGCCTGATGGATTCAGGGTCCTCCAGGTCCACCAGCTTGTTGAGATAGAACCATTCAAGGGTCTCGCTGCCATGATCCTCGCATGTGGCGACCTTGCAGTGCAGCGGCTTTGCCTCCTGCAGCATGCAGGTGCTTGAGTTGAGGAAGACGCACTTCTGGGCTTTGGTCAGCCTGCTCTTGTATATCTTAGTATGGAACATCTCATTTTCGACAAGATATTCCTCTGACAGCTTCTTTGGTACAGTGCCCAGCCTGGTCGCGATCCTGCCCACCTCATCCCCCAGGACGATGCAGCCTGTGTTCGTGCAGCAGGCTGCGCATCTCCGGCAGTCCGATGCTGCTTTTATGACCTCACTCTGAGGAGTCTTCTTTGTTATCATCTTGGCTTTCTTCTGCTATCTTGACCTTTGAGTGCCTTAGGACATGGTCCTTGTACATGTAGCCTTTCTGGAATTCCTCGAGGATGGTCTCGCTCTCCTTTTCTGAGCGTTCTTTCATCATGACCTCATGCCTGTAGGGATCGAACTTCTGTCCCACTGCCTTTATCCCTGTGAGTCCCCTTGCCTGGAGCATGCTTGTCAGTTGTGCGAATATGAGTTCCATGCCCTTTATGAAATCCTCTTTCTTGTCCTTGACCTTCAGGGCAAGCTCGAAGCTGTCCAATATGGGAAGCATATCTTTTATGACTGCCTCTTCTGCATAGGACCTGCAGAGCATCATCTCCTTCTCGCTCCTTGTCTTGTAGTTTATGAAATCTGCCTGCACACGCTTCAGGGTGTCAGTGAGGTCAGCGACCTCAGTCTTCAGCTTCTCCTCTGAAGACGTAGGAGTCTTGTCCTTCTGCGGGGCTTCCTCCTTCTGCTGAGGATTCTCTTTCTTCTCTTCCATGCGTCCTTTCTCTTTATCTCCTTTCATGTCAAAAGAAAAAAAAGGAATCACATCATGGGCATGCCGCCCATGCCGCCCATCCCTCCCATGCCGCCAGGCGGCATCGGTGGGTGGTCCTTCTTCTCAGGCTTGTCTGTCACGATGGCCTGTGTCGTCAGGATCAGGCTTGCGACGCTGGATGCGTTCTGCAGAGCAGTCCTCGTGACCTTTGTAGGATCAAGCACTCCTGCCTTGAACATATCCTCGATCCTGTCAGCGAAGGCATTGTATCCCATGCCTGGGTCGGAGTTCTTGAGCTTGTCGACGATGACAGATGGCTCTTTTCCTGCGTTCACGATGATCTGCCTGACTGGAGCCTCGATAGCGGTCTTGATGATGTTGACACCGACCTGCTGGTCGCCTGGCAGCTTGAGCTTCTCAAGCTCAGTGACTGTCCTGAGGAGAGCTACTCCGCCGCCTGGGATGACTCCTTCCTCTACAGCTGCCCTTGTGGCATGGAGTGCGTCATCAAGCCTGGATTTCTTCTCCTTCATCTCTGTCTCTGTGGCTGCGCCGACATTGATCACTGCTACTCCTCCTGAGAGCTTGGCGAGCCTCTTCTGGAGATCCTCCTTGTCATACTTGGATGTCGAGGCTTTGACCTGTGTCTCGATAAGGCTTATCCTTGCCTTGATCTTCTTGGATTCTCCTGCTCCCTCGATAATCACTGTCTTGTCCTTGTTTATCTTGACCCTCTTGGCTCTTCCAAGGTCCTTGAGAGTGGCGCTGTCCAGCTTGATGCCCTTGTCTTCTGAGATCACACGGCCTCCTGTCAGGACTGCGATATCTTCCATCATCTCCTTCTGGTCATCTCCATAGCCTGGTGCCTTGACAGCTACTGCCTTGAGCGCTCCCCTGAGCATGTTGAGGATCAGTGTGGCAAGCGCTTCACCCTCGACGTCTTCTGCGATTATCAGGAGTGGTGCTGACTGCTGGGCTACCTGCTCAAGCAGTGGGATGAGCTCCTTCATGCCGCTGATCTTCTTGTCGAACAGCAGGATGAACGGGTCTTCAAGGACTGCCTCCATCTTCTCAGCGTCTGTCACCATGTATGGCGATACGAAACCCTTGTCGAATTCCATGCCCTCTACGACCTTGAGGCTGGTCTCGAGAGACTTGGCTTCTTCTACAGTTATGACTCCCTGCGGGCCGACCTTCTCCATGGCATCTGAGATGAGCTTTCCAAGCAGTGGATCATTGTTGGCAGAGATCGTCGCGACCTGCTCGATCTTCTCCTTGCCCTTGACATCGACACTTATCGACTTCAGGTGCTTGACCACTTCCTTTACTGCTGCTTCCATCCCTGCCTTGACTTCCATAGGTGAAGCGCCTGCAGCGACATTCTTGACTCCTTCCTTGAGGATGGCCCTTGTCAGCACGACAGCTGTAGTCGTTCCGTCGCCTGCGACATCCTGTGTCTTCTCAGCGACCTCCTTTATGAGCTGTGCTCCAGCGTTCTCGTACTTGTCCTCGAGCTCGATCTCTTTTGCGATCTTCACTCCGTCGTTTATGATCTCAGGGCTTCCGAAGCCTGAATCCAGTGCCACAGTATAGCCTCTTGGGCCTAATGTGACAGAGACTGCGTCTGCCAGCTTGTTCGCTCCCTTGAGAAGAGCCTGTCTTGCCTCTTCTCCGAATATAATCATCTTTGCTCCCATTTTTCACTACCTCACTCGATCTTCGCAAGGATATCCTTTGCGTCCATTATCAGATGCTTGACTTCGTCGATCTTGATCTCGGTGCCTGCATAGCTCTCGAAGATGACCTTGTCACCTGGCTTGACATGCACCTCTCTCCTGTTGCCCTTGTCATCAAGGTCGCCAGGTCCGGCAGCGATGACTTCGCCTTCCTGGGTCTTCTCTTTTGCTGTCTCAGGGATGTAGATCCCTCCCTTCGTCTTGGTCTCGCTTTCCTTTGGTCTGACGAGAACCTTTGTTCCAAGTGGTCTTACGTTCATTTTACCCTCCTTGTTGTTTGTCTATTGTCATCCGCTTTGGGATCGTGATGTGGCTGTCCAATGGATCAAGATATATAGCTCTGGTCCTTGAACCTCCTTGACTTGTCCTGCTCCTGCAGCTTGCCTTTGACTGAATCGAATGCTGAGTGGAAATCCCTGGCTGTGACAATGATGTCTTTCTTTGTCTTCCTGCTCTCACGCAGGGCTTCCATGCCAGCTTCTCTGCAGACAGCTTCGATATCAGCTCCGCTCATGCCTTCGCTATCCGTAGCAAGCTCCTCCAGCTTGACATCCTTTGCCAGAGGCATCTCTTTCGTGTGCACCCTGAAGATCTCCAGGCGTGACTTCTCATCTGGCAGAGGAATCGAAAGCTTGAGATCCAGCCTTCCGGGCCTGAGAAGACCTGGGTCGATGAGGTCTGGCCTGTTCGTGGCTGCGATGACCATCACCTTCTCGAGCTCCTCGACACCATCAAGCTCTGTGAGGAGCTGGTTGACGACGCGCTCAGTCTCCTGGCTCACTGATGAGCCTCTTATCTGGGAGATCGAGTCGAATTCATCGAAAAAGATTATAGATGGTGCGACTTGTCTTGCTTTCTTGAAGATATCCCTAACATGCTTCTCTGATTCGCCGACCCACTTGCTTATCAGCTCAGGGCCTTTGACTGATATGAAATTGGCATTGGCCTCATTCGCTATGGCCTTCGCAAGCAGAGTCTTCCCAGTCCCAGGTGGTCCATAGAGGAGCATGCCTTTTGGTGGCCTTATCCCTGCTTTCCTGAATGATTCTGGGTCAGTGAGAGGCCATTCGATGGACTCGATCATCTTCTGCTTGACATCTTCAAGTCCTCCTATATCCTCCCATCTGGTAGAAGGTTTTGTTATGAGCACCTCTCTCATGGCTGAAGGCTCGACCTTCCTGAATGCGTCCATGAAATGCTCCATCTTCACTGTGATCTTCTCAAGGACATTGGCTGGCACGCGTTCTTCTATCTTCTTGAGGCTGGGGATGTAGTTCTTCAAGGACTTTATCGCCGCTTCTTTTGCAAGTGCCTGGAGGTCTGCTCCAGTGTATCCGATAGTGAGTTCTGCGAGCTTGTCCATGTTCACGTCTTTTGCAAGAGGCATACCTCTTGTGTGGATCTGGAGTATCTCCTTCCTTGATTCCTTTGTCGGGACCCCAATCGAGATCTCGCGGTCGAACCTGCCTGGTCTCCTGAGGGCAGGGTCGATGCTGTCTGGCCTGTTGGTCGCTGCGATGACGACGACCTGGCCGCGGCTCTTGAGGCCGTCCATGAGTGTCAGGAGCTGTGCGACTATCCTCCGCTCGACCTCGCCTGTGACTTCTTCTCTCTTGGACGCGATCGCATCTATCTCGTCAATGAATATGATTGATGGGGCGGACTTCTCAGCATTTTCAAAGATATCCCGAAGCTGCTTCTCGGATTCACCGTAGAACTTGCTCATGATCTCAGGACCTGCGATATAATAGAATGCAGATTCAGTCTCTGAGGCGACTGCTTTTGCAAGGAGTGTCTTGCCTGTCCCAGGGGGACCAGTGAGAAGCACTCCTTTGGGAGCGCCGACTCCCAGGCGCTCGAAGACCTCGGGATGCTTCATCGGAAGCTCGATCATCTCCCTTATAGAATCAATCTCCTCGTCAAGTCCTCCGATGTCTTCGTAAGTGACCTCTGGTGTCTTCTTGACAATGTCCTTGGCAAGGGTCTCTGAGATTATCAGCTGGGTCGAGGGAGTGACCTTGATTGTGCCCTTTGGTGTGACATTGGCGACGACATAGTGGAGTGTGGTCCCAAGGACATCGATAGCGATCCTTGAATTTCGGATAAGCGGTCTGTCGATGAGCTTCTCGAGAAAGAATGGTGTAGGATCTCCTGAGAACCTAATGTTTTCGATAGGAGCGAGAGTGACTGATTCAGCAGGCCGCACATCTGTCTTCCTCACTGAGACCTTGTCTCCGAGGGATGTGCCAGCATTGAACCTTATCGTTCCGTCTATCCTGATTATCTCCAGCCCTTCATCCTCGCTCCTCGCTCTCCATACTGTGGCGACTGCCTCCTTCTTATCCTTACCAGTCACAAGGACTATGTCGCCGGCTTCGACACCGAGCTGCAGCATCGCGCCTGAACTAAGCCTTGCGATCCCTCGGCCGACATCCATCTGGATGGCTTCTGCGACTGTCAGTTTCATTCCTTCCTCCATGTCCTTCACCTCATGGAAAAATCCAGAGCTAAGGTTTTAATACCCTTGGCTCTGAGATAATGCAACACTTCACTGCACCTTTATCCTTCTTGGCTTATCCTTGTCATCCTTTAGCTTCGGGGCCTTGATCTCAAGGACACCGCTCTTGTAGGTAGCCTCAGCCTTCTCTCCGATGACTTTGGAAGGGAGGGAGAATCTCCTGTAGAATCCAGCATAGCTTCGCTCGATCCTGTAGCCGCCTTTATGCTTCTCTTCCTTCCCCTGCTTCTTCTCGACCTTGACCTCTAGCGAGTCGTCGAGAAGCTCGATCTCGATGTCCTCCTTCTCGATGCCTGGGAGCTCGATTGTCGCGACGACTGAGTCGTCTGTCTCCCAGATGTCGGCAAGCGGCTGCCTGTACTCAGATCTCGCAGGTATGTTCGACGGGCCTGGAAGGAGTTTTCTCTCGGTACCGAAGCTCCTCATCATGTCGTCCATCTCCTGCTGCATCCTCTGCATCTCATCCCAGATGGTCCATCTCATGTCTTTCACCTCCGAATCTGCTGTTGTTTATAATATTTTCGTTTATCTTAGCTCAACGATGTTGAAGTAAAATAAAACTTCTATTTAAAGATTTTGGAAAAAGTATATATTACCATCTCCCTTCCTCCCCAGGATGGACACCAGGATCACGATCATCAAGACAGGAAAGCCCAAGGATGGCGATATAAACGAGGAATTACGGTGGTTCTGCAACAGCCTTGGCATATTCTCCCTTCGTGACAAGGACAAGAGCTGCTTTCGCATGTTCATCATCCTCTTGAAGGCACTAAGGAGCGGGGAGGACCTGTCGAGTGACGAAGTCGCTGAGAAGGTGAAGCTATCGAGGGGGACTGTTGTCCATCATATGAAGAAACTTATCGACTCTGGTCTTGTCGTCACGCGGAACAACAGGTACATGCTGCGTGTGGACTCCTTAAGAGACCTTGTCGACGAAGTCGAGAGGGATCTCCTCCGGACGCTGTCTGAGCTCAAGGACTCTGCCGAGGATATCGATAAGCGACTCGAACTCTAGAGAATCGTTTTTAGTATCATATACACCGCTGGACAAGGCAGAGTAATCTCGCGATTTGTGATACTGCATCTGGCTTGGACAAAGATGTTTTCTTTAACTCTTATCAGGTTTCCAGTGGCAGACCGAAAGGAACTCTACTTGAGAAATTAAATAGTGCAGCAAGAAGTGCGCTAGACATCATTGGCTGTGTCCCTCACTGTGATGTTGCTTCCTGATCTGTTTTTCCTACTTTACGACGTAGATTTCTCAACCTAGCGGAAGGGCTGAAAGCCTCGCTAGGTTTGCTTAGACGCTGTATAGAAAGGAGCTGCACAAGGCAGAGTTGTCTCGCTTTTTGTGTCACTGCACCGGCCTTGGAATTAGAGACATTCTTTAACTCTTATCAGGCTTCCAGTGCCAAACCGAAAGTCATAGAAATTTTGATTTATAGGACACCAGTCCCGACTACTATGTGGAACAGGAAGAAAGGAGTGCAGCTGGAAATGTGCTAGGGTTGCTGTGTTCCTCGCTTTGGAGTGCACACTGATCTGCTTGTCCGACTTTAACTATCTTTTTTCCAAACTTTGGGGCATGCCCTAATGGCTCGCTAGGTTTGCATCGACAATGCAATGAGAAGTAGATCTAGAACATCTTCCTGACATTGCTGAACTGCATCTTGACGTAGTTCTGGGGTTGGAGGCATTTCCTCTTGAGTTCCATGAGCGCGTCTGTGACGTGCGTGCTTCCAAGTGGGATGAAGAAGCCTGACATCTGCTCAAGCTGGCGTATCTGCTTCATGCCTTCATAGCGTGCGATGACTGATGCTGCTGCCACCTCGAGATATCGTGATTCAGCACGCTCCTCGATCCTGTCACCGACCTTGCATCCAGGATACTTGTCCACGATGTGAATCGGCTTCCCCCTGGAGAGCTTCTTGTAGCACTTCTCATGGAGCATATCAAGGATCTCAGTTACATTCTTCTTCGTGTTGAGCTGGTTGTATTCCTTCGGGAAGATGCTCTCACAGTGATAGTTGGAGGGGAACATCTGCTCAAGCTGGATGCCAAGCCTGCTGATCTCCGCATTTGTCAGCTTCTTAGAGTCCTTGACCCTCAGCTCCTTGAGCTTCTGCCTGATGTTCTCATCTGCGAGGAATCCGCAGACGACGATGCCGCCGAAAGTGTCTCCTTTCAGGACCTCGTCGCTCCCGACAGCAGGGACCGTGATGGGGAGCCTCGATTGAGCCTTCACTTCCTGGACAGCCTTTGTCCCTACAGGTGCCTTCACACCGGCAGTGCTGAGGATGCGCTTCACCTTCATGACCGCGCTCTCGCTGCCATTCACTACAAGCTTACCGGAATTGTAAAGTATGATCGATGCATCTCCTCTGAGACGCATGGATTCATTGGCTTTTGGCTCTTCTTTTCTGTAACCGTTCCTGACAAGGACAGAAAGCTCTTTCTTTGTGACGCGTGGATAGACGAGCATGGTATTTGATGACAGATATCCGGTTTATATAACTTTCGACTAGAATTGCCCGAGGCTTGTCTGCTCTTTCGCGATCTTCTTGTTCTGCCAGGATGCCCATTTCTTCCTGAAGAAATGGACATTATCATTGTCCCAGTGCTTCTCAAGGAAGTCCTGTGTCTTCTTGTCTGACATGTAGCCTGAGCCGAAGTCCTCCCCGAACTGTTCCTTCAGCAGTTCGATGTATCTGTCCCGTGTGACTTTCGCGAGTATGGATGCAGCTCCCACGATGACATAGTTGAGGTCAGCCTTGTGCTCTGCGATGAGGACTGTCTTCTTGTCGACGAGATTTGACCTGATGATTTCGCAGTACCTCTCAGCATTCCTGTCTGGCAGATCGATCCACACCTTCGCAGGGAGAAGCTCGTTGATTATCTCGCACGTCGTCCTTGCCTCAAGCTTGTTTAGGTTATTGCCTTCGACTGCCGCATCTATGGCTTCAGGAGAGATGCTGACGATCTTGTATGATCTGACCACGCCGAGGATCTTAAGGAAGAGGGACTCGCGTTCCTCCCTCGAAAGGAGCTTTGAGTCCTTGACACCCATCTCAGTGAGGTTGACGACCGCTCCCTCGTCAAGCGTGACACCTGCCATGATCATCGGTCCAAGGACTGGTCCGCGGCCAGCTTCATCGATCCCGCATAGGAGCATGGAATAACAGAAAAATCCGCTGGTTAAATATTTGTGGGAATAGATGAAAATTTTCCTTACTTCTTCACTGCTGATAATTCAAGATAAATTTAATAACAATAATGAATAAACTAAGAAGCAAATGAAATACTTTCATAAGCATTTGAAAATGATTGGTGTTCTGCTCTTGTTGGCGGTATTTGCGGTCATCGTCTATCCAAAAGAATGTGGAACATATACTTTTGACCGTGATTCCCCCTGCACATGCCTGGGAGGGATTGTTGCAGTCCAATCTGAAGATGTCCTCTGTGATTGCGGGGACCTGATGTGCGTAGGTGTTCCCATTGGACCTATCGTCATAAGCGATTCAGCTGTGATTAAGAGATGCGATGCTATACAAGAGATTGCAGGTCTGGAATTCTACAAGGAGGGCAATGGTTTTGCCGAGACAGGTGCAGATCATCTTTGTATACCGGAAAATCGATTGCAGATTGGAAGGGGAGAAACAAAGAACACAAAGATCCTGATTGTGAATCAAGGGAATCTGACCAGGCGTTACGAACTCTCTATCATTGATGATAATAATGGAGAACAAGGCAAGAAGATCAACTTCTATTTTGAAAATGATCACACGCTTGAGCCGGGAGCTAGGGCAGTTATCACTCTGAAAGTGATTGCCGAAGAGTCAGTTGAGGTGGGAAGATACATTTTCCACATATCGAGTGATAAGGTCTCAAAGAGGCTCCATGTTGAGATAATCTGATGGCACATTTTAAATACCTTCTGGGAATCCTTTAACCCATGAAGTTCAAGGAGTTCGAGCTTGATCCATTCCAGGAGCAGGCAATCGAAGAGATCGACAAAGGGAATTCTGTAATAGTATCTGCTGCCACCGGGACTGGAAAGACCCTGATCGCAGATTATATCATCGACAAGTATCTCAAGCTTGGGAAGAAGATAATCTACACAGCTCCTATCAAGGCGCTCTCCAACCAGAAATACAGGGATTTCATCACTGATTATGGCTACTCGAACATCGGACTGATGACAGGAGATGTGGTGATAAATCCTGAGGCTCCTGTACTGATAATGACGACTGAGATCTACAGGAACATGCTTGTGACTCGGGACAGCATGGTGAATGCTGTGTCATATGTGATATTCGACGAGATACATTTCATAAGCGATATCGAGAGAGGGACAGTATGGGAGGAGAGCATAATATTCTCGCCTGAGCATGTCAGGTTCCTATGCCTCTCGGCCACGATCCCGAACGCAAGGCAGTTCGGAGACTGGATAATGTCTATCAAGGACCATACTGTAGCTATCGTCAAGTATGACAAGAGGGCTGTGCCTCTCGAGCATTTCGTCTACGATAAGATGCTTGGTGTCACGACGCTTGACAGGTTGGACCTGGAACTGACTACACCTGACTATGACAGGGCGATGAGGAACAAGAAGCAGAAGAAGGTGAAGATCGCTCCTCCTATGCCAGGCGAACTCATCGGGAATATCAAGGGGAACCTGCCATGCCTGTTCTTCGTGTTCTCCAGGATCGAATGCGAGAAGAAGGCAACGCTCCTCGCTAGGGATTTCAATTTCTTGAATGGGACAGAGAAGGCTGAGGTAGCATCGATGGCATCTGAGCTGATACCAGGAGAATTCAAGTCAATGGAATCAATCCAGAGGCTAAAGAACGTGCTTCCGAAAGGTATCGCTTTCCATCATGCAGGAATGCTTCCCTTCGCGAAGGAGCTTGTCGAGAAACTATTCGCGAAAAGCATGATCAAAGTTCTTTTTGCGACAGAGACCTTCGCAGTGGGGATCAACATGCCGGCGAAGAGCGTGGCATTCGCATCAATGTACAAGTTCGACGGGATGAATTTCCGCCTTATGACCTCCCAGGAATATTTCCAGATGGCTGGAAGGGCTGGCAGAAGAGGGATAGACAAGGTCGGAAGCGTCTATATCATGATCAACAGGAATGAATATGATTCTACCTCAAAGCTAAAGAAGATCACGACTTCTGAGAGCGAACCGATAATCTCCCAGTTCAGGCTCTCATACAACACAGTCATCAATCTTGTCAACAACTATCAGGATGACGAGACGAGGGAACTCATCCTGAAGTCGAGCTTCGACTATTTCCAGAGAAAGCAGGAGAAGAACATAAGGATCAAGGCATCATACAAGCACAAGATGAGGATCCTGGAGAAGCTAGGGTTCATCCAGGACAACACCTTGACAGAGAAGGGTCATTTCTCCAGGAGGATCTATGACAAGGAACTGCTTGTGACAGAGCTTTTCTGCGGCCATTTCTACAAGCAGCTGTCGGCCGAGGAGCTGATAATCCTCTCAGCAGCCATAGTCTATGAGAGCGGCAGGAACGACAGCTTCGAGACACGGAGGCACAGGAGGGAGGCGAAGGGCCTTGGCCATTTCGTGAAGGACCATGTGCAGGATCCAAGGGTCCTCGACCTGCTGGACCTTGACAATATCACAAAGCTCTACCATCTCACCAAGGCGTTCCTGGACAAGGATGATTTCCAGGAGGTCATGAAGCTGACGACACTTCAGGAAGGAGATGTGATCAGGCTTTTCCGGAGGAGCATCGACCTGATGAGGCAGATCAAGCATGCGACGACAGACTATGATCTGATGGACAAGATCTCCATATGCATAAACAAGCTCGAGAAGATGCCGGTGAGAGTGGATTTCTAGGAGATCGTGTTGGGAAAGTTACGGTTTCCTTTGAGAGCATCACCAAGGTGCTCAGGACTTGCATCCTGGTAGCACCAAGGCTTCCGATTGGGAGCGTACGCCCATCGCGCCGATCGGAAGAAATTTGCGTCTTTTGTTTTTCCAGTTCTCCTTTTTTATGCTACTTCCAAAATCCGTGCAATAAAAAAGAGATTTTCAGGACGGAAAAGAGAACGACTCTTTATTTTACTCCCATCACTGCACGAATCGGCTATATGGGAGCCTCTGAGACTTCTTCAGGTTCGATGGTAGTACACTTATCGCTCAGTCCTCCTATCTTGCTTTTTCTGACTCATTCTTTATATTCCCCTCGTCCCTCTCACGTTCAATGCTCATATTTATATAATCCCTGGATTTCCAGGGTCATATGAAAATACTCCAGGCAAGCTTTGAGGGGAACTCGAACATAGGCCTATTCTGCTATGCGACAGACTCTTTCTGCCTGGTTCCTGTGGGGATGTCGAAGAAGCTGCAGGAGCAGTTCCAGAAAGTGCTGAAGGTCCCTGTGCATGAGGCAAGAGTGGCTGGCACAAATCTCCTGGGAGCGTTCCTTGCTGGAACGGGAGACAAGCTGCTTGTCCCAAAGATCGCTTTCGACAATGAGATTGAGCATCTGGAGTCCTTGGGCATGAAGGTCCAGATCGTAGATTCTGAGCTCACCGCGCTTGGAAACAACATCCTATGCAACGAGCATGGATGCATCATGCATTCTGATTATCCAGACAAGGCTGTCGAGCAGGTCGAGAAATTCCTTGGAGTGCCTGTGAAGAAAGGAAAGATAGCAGGCCTTGACACAGTTGGGAGCCTCGCGACCATATCAGGCAGCCACATGCTTGCTCACAACGAGATACTTGATTTCGAGAAGAAGTTCCTGGAGAGCGCCCTGAGGGTAGTGATATCGACAGGGACTGTGAATTTCGGCTCGCCTTATATCAGCTCTGGGATCGTATGCAACAAGAACGGCTTTGTCATCGGAGAGACATCGAGCGGTCCTGAGATAGCCAATGCTGATGAAGGCCTTGGTCATATTGAGGGGTGATGAACATGAAGATTCTCTCAGGGTCTGTGCATCCTGAGCTTGCGAAGAGCATATCAGCTCATCTAGGAGAAGAGCTCGCAGCTGTAGAACTTAAAAGATTCAAGGATACTGAAGTCTACTGCAAGATAAAGGACAAGATAAGGGGAGAAGATGTCTACATCATCCAACCGACCTGCGCTCCTGTCAATGAGGCGCTGATGGAGCTGCTCATAATGATCGATGCTGCCAGGCGCGCATCTGCGGGGAGGATCAATGTCGTCATACCTTACTTCGGCTATTCCCGACAGGACAGGAAGGCCTCTGCCAGGGAGCCGATAACAGCAAAGCTTGTCGCAAACCTCATCACAACAGCTGGCGCTGACCGGGTCGTCACAGTCGACCTTCACGCTGATCAGGTGCAGGGATTCTTTGACATACCTGTCGACCATTTCCCGGGATTCCTCCTGTTCTACGACTACTTCAGGAACCACAATATCGAGAATCTTGTCGCTGTCTCTCCTGATACAGGAGCAGCCAAGAGGACAAGGAGATTCGCCAAGCAGATGAACATCCCGCTCGCGATAATCGACAAGCGAAGGCCTGAGCACAACAAGGTGGAGGTCATGTCAGTGATCGGAGATGTCAAGGACAAGAACTGCATCATACTTGATGACATCATCGACACCGCAGGAACAATTGTCGGTGCTGTGGATGCCCTGAAGGAGCAGGGGGCAAAGGACGTATATATCTGCGCGACACATGCGGTCCTTTCTGATCCTGCTGCTGAGAGGCTTGCAGGAGCGCAAGCCAAGCAGGTCATCCTTGCTGATACGATACCTATACCTGAAGAGAAAAGGTTCAAGACGCTGACCATAATATCGATAGCTCCTCTCATGGCACAGGTGATAAAGAGGATACACAACAACGAGAGCCTCGGCCAGCTATTCAACACTGATGGTTATTCAATATGACAGATAAGGAAGACCTGTTTATCGAGATAAAGACTCTTGAGCAGAAGATAAAGCAAGCCCAGAAGCATCTTGAGAAGATGGATTCTCAGCTGGAAGAGCTGAAGATTGTGAAGGCTGCTGTGGATGAGTTCACTGCGCTTGAGCCTGGCGCTGAGATGAAGGTCCCTCTTGCCAATGGAGTATATGTCTCAGCCACACTGAAAGACCCTGACAAGATGCTTGTGAATGTGGGAGCGAATGTCGTTGTCCAGAAGAAGCCTGAGGAAGTGCGGAAGATCATAGCTGAGCAGGAAGAGGAAGTGACCAAGCATAGGGCGAAGCTGCTCTCGCAGTTCCACCAGATGATCGAGAGGGTGGAAGAGATACAGGGCGAGTTCGAGTAGTACGATAATTCATCTATGTCTTATTGTGATATTCCTTGAAAGCACCTTATCTGACGAATTTATTGTGATCAGATATTTGCAAGATAATTCATCAGTAATTGGAGGATCGAATGGGAAGATGCCTGTCTTCTGATCCAGATTGAATTCCATAGGATAGAAGTTATATGCGGAGTCTGGTAAGCATCCGGGATAGGGTGTTGCTACATCCACACTGTAATGACCAGGATCAAGTTCAATTGGCAGGAATACTACTCGATTGTGTCTTCTATATTGTGGCTCATATGTCAGTTCAGGAAGCAAAGTGCTGTCAAATCCGTCCAAGCATGAGAAGATCTCTTTCTTGACAGACCATTGGCACACGTCGGGAGATGAATATGATCTTGCCATCTTAACTGCTTCTGTGCTGTTCTTAATATTGTTCTGCAAAGCCTTGAGAATCTCGGCATCGGTCATCCTTAAACTAAGGAATCGCTCATCTGATGATCCGTCTGACAATTCAAACGAATAAGAAGGTATTGTATAGCATAGAATGCGACAGGCTGTGCTACTACAGATATTTTTTCCAGCTGCACCAAGTTCTTCAAACGCATGGAGGTGGTTCTGTGCCAGACGATAGGCCCTATCTGTCGCTTCCTCCCTCTCAGTCTGATTGAAGTCGAAAAAGAAAAGAGAGTCTCTGACAGCATTTAATCTTATTTGATTCCTTTGAAGGCGTCCATGATGATCTGAGATCTCGAACATCTTCTCTTCTTTGACTGAAGGAAGTCCATACTTAAGCCTTCGAAAAGGCTCATCCCAATCCTTCTTCAAGCTATCAAGTTGCCTTTCCGCTTCCTCATGAAGGGCCACATAGTCATCCTTCAGTATCTTGGTTGAAGGCGTATCAGGGAAGTGAAAATAAGGGAACCTGATCCTTATTTCATCGTAATCATATAAGACTCCCTTAAGCGTATCGTCAGGGTTCAGTGAGAGAAGGACAATGACATGGTCAAATTGATCAGGCATGATCGCTGACATACTTGTGCCAGCAGGCTTATCCACTACTTCATCGCAAATCTCAAGTCCATCACAAATACTTATTGACATCTTGTGGTCATCGAGAGTTATCCTTCTCTTAGTTTGTCCGCTCCAAAAACTTCGTTCGGAAGTAGATATAACCTCTTGTCCTTCCCTTCCAATGAATGTTTTCTCAATGAGATCATCTTCATCAAAGAATCCAAAGTGCCTGAAGTTTTCACTTATTCCATCATAAACATCCTTCCTATTCTCATCAAGAACAGATTCATAATAGCATGCGATCTCTCTAATCACACTTACCGAACCCCTATAGTAGGAGTACCCAGAAAATACTAGAAGACATGAGATGAGTAGGAGAATCCACCTTACCCTGATTACCATATACGAATTGTTGTAGCAATCTTTTTAAATCTTCCTGGCTTTTCAGGCCAATATGTTCGGATTCCTCAAGAAGAAGCTCGGCGAAGCGATAGGCAAGTTCTCCAAGAAGGCAGAGGAGGAGGCAAAGGAAGAGCCTCCTGAGCAAGAAGTACCTGCAAAGAGTCCCAAGAAGGCTGAGAAGGTAAAAAAACCCGCTGAGGTTCCTAAGAAGCAGCAGAAAACTCCTCCAAAAAAGCCAGAGCAGAAAAAGAAGGATCCTGAGAAGGAACTCCCTTCGAAGAAAGCGAAACCTGTGAAGATCACAGAGCCTGAAGAGGAGCTCAAGGAGGCTGGGATCGGGGAGGAACTCAAGGAAAATAAGAGCGATGCCGAGCCAGAAGAGGAACCTCCTGCTGAAGCTGCTGTAGTTGAAAAAACAGAGGAAAAGAAGAAAGGTTTCTTCGACAAGCTGTTCGGGAAAAAAGAGGCGCCAGAAGCTGGAAAGACGCCTGAGAAAGTCGAGACCCCGGAGGAACCGAAAGGAATCCTGGGCAAGATCTCTGAAAGCATAACCAAGGTATCGATCTCTTCAGAGAAATTCGATGAGTTGTTCTGGGACATCGAGCTTGCGATGCTCGAGAACAATGTGGCTGTCGAGGTCATCGAGAAGATAAAGGACGACCTGAAGGCAGCTATCGTCGACAAGAAGATATCGAGATCGAACATCCAGGAGCAGATACTTTCTGCCCTGAGGGATTCTATCGAAAGCCTGTTCTCTGTCGAAGGAGTCGACATCATCGAGAAAGCCAGGCAGAAGAAGCCTTATATCGTCGCGCTTATCGGCGTGAACGGCTCGGGGAAGACAACAAGCGTCGCGAAGATCGTCAACATGCTCCAGAAGAACAGGCTGCGAGTAGTGATTGGAGCTTGCGACACATTCAGGGCAGCAGCTATCCAGCAGCTTGAGGAGCATGCCAATAATCTAGGAGTGAAGGTCATCAAGCATGATTATGGAGCTGACCCTGCTGCTGTCGCATTCGACACTGTAGAGCATGCGAAGGCAAAGGGCATCGACGTCGTCCTCCTCGATACTGCGGGGAGGCTGCATTCGAACAGCAACCTCATGGACGAGCTGAGGAAGATCGTCCGTGTGGCAAAGCCAGACCTAAAAATCTTTGTGGGTGAATCGATCGCAGGAAACGACCTCGTCGAGCAGGTGAAGCTCTTCAATGCAGACATCGGGCTTGACGGCATAATCCTGTCGAAGGCAGATGTCGATGAGAAGGGAGGAGCAGCCATCTCAGTCACCTACATAACAAAGAAGCCGATCTTGTACATCGGCACAGGCCAGAATTATGAGGACCTGATAGTTTTCTCGAAAGATAAAGTGATGGAGCAGATTGGGCTGTAGTCATCTCTTCAATTTTGGTGTGACATATTCTTCCCAATAGTCCTGCATGAAGTATGCGATAAGGAGGATTGTCAACAGATTCGAGATCAACAGCTTGATCCCTATCAGGATCATCATGGCGGCAATGAATATTGATGTAGTTATCAGAATGAACATCGAGACCCTCAGGATCAAGAGCCACTTGCCATGCAGATCGCTCTTCATGCTCCAGGCAAGCTTCAGCGCATAGTAAGGTATTGATACTACTACAGTAATGCCAAGACATAACAGCGAGAACCCAGCGAAGAACGCCAGATCGAATGTCCCTTTCTCATATATTGTGTAGATTAGAGAGACATTCAAGGAAAGTATGGCTCCTGCCAGTGGGAGCCAATTCTCTTTCCATCTTTGAGCTGCATAAGAGATTATTTTGTCGAGGTCGAGAGAGCTTCGTTCCTCTATGCTTAGGGAATCTGACTTTGTCTCGTCAGTGATGTGTGACAGGTACTCTTTCTCTAGCTTGGTAATCACGATGTGATCATCGATTCCTGTGTATATAAATTCACCTGTTCAGGAACTTGTGGTAACGAGGCTTTATTGGGGTGGTTGGCTTGGGAATGTAACCTGATATGACTGAGACTGAATCCTCCGGCCAGGTCACATCATCAAGAGTAGCGGCTGGGCTTCCAAGGATCTTATATCGTACTCCTCTCTCATCGAGCCATCTCTGGATGTGAGATCTGGGAATCTTACCTGATATGAGGATTCCTTTCTCAGTATCATCACCGTACGGCAGGAGCCTGCGGCGCAAGTCCAGATTGCCATAGGATGACCTCGGCAATGCAGCAGGTATCCATTCTCCATCCACATCTACAAGTGTGAATGTCTCTGGGTCAAGCTCAGCCCTCAGCAGCTCTTTCAGGTTATGTTCAGCATGTTCCCATAAGGCGATAGGCAGCCTAAGCCCCATCTTACGCACATCCTCTGAGACATATCCTCTTTCCATGCTCTTTACTACAGGCGACCTTATGCCATTGAGCATCAACTCATAGTCTTTCTCATGCATCTGATGCATCGTCAATACCATAGGGCCTTCATACATGATCTCCAGCAGGTCCTTGAAGAAATGAGGGAAGTTGTTGGAGGAGTTGCCTGTGCAAAGAGACAGCCTGTTCTCTGGAGGGACCGCAAGGAAATCCCATCCATGCTCATAGAGATAATGGAATGTATGCGGATGTATCCTGACATCGATAAGATCACCGAATCTCTTTTTCAGCCTGGGGCGCGCCATAAGAAGCGCATCCTCGCTGCCGTCGATGAGATCCACCTTCACTACAATATTCCTGCCTGCATTCTGCTGGATGGCATACCCGATGAAGAACTCAAGCTTCTTGGTCTCATTGGATGTCCCGAAGTCGATTATCTGCTCGATGTATTCCAGGCCAACTTCCTGCGCATTCCTGATTATGGCGGGTGCATCCATGGAGAAGTCAGCCTCATAAAGGCTGTATTCAAGCAGATGGAAGAAGATATTCCAGAGGGCTTTGTCTGAAGCCTTTGTCACGTCTACATGGATGGTCTGGATAGAAGCTGATCTGATCGGACTATACCAGCTTTGGCATGGCGCGACCATGACTGTATCAACCGATCCATCAGTGTTCCTTATCCTGAACCTGTCCAGATATGCTGCAGCCACATCACCAATATACTCATCCTGCAACAAGGCCCACAGTCCGGGAGACCCCTGTGAAAGCTCGGGAAATACCCTCACTAGCCCTTTATGGTGCTCATATGCCGGACCCATCGAATACCTAGAGTCTGCCTGCAGGGAGATCCTGTTCAATAGATTCCAGGCTGATGCATCCGCCAGCTCATCGACAATCTGGAGAAGCAGGTTCCCTACCTCCAATACCCTGGCTGTGTATTGTCGTTGGATCATAGCCTCACTGCGGAAGTACTCCTCCCTTATCTTCCATGGCAACCTTTCGACCTTACCCTCGAGATACTCTGCGATATCGCCTCTGATCCCACTGCCTTTCTCAGTCAGCTTTCGCGCGTTGCCTTCGCTTATGCTATGATCCAGCCCATTGATAAGTCCCTTAAGGTTCATGGCAGTGATATGAGGGCACTGCGTCCTCTGTAGTATCCCATCTAAGAGTTCGAGCAGGGTCATCGGGACATTTTTTTCTGCCAGATACTTAACCTTTCTTCAGAAAAAGTGCCTTTGATGGTAATTTCTGGATAAAAGCGAGCCTCTGGAGGGAATTGAACCCTCGACCTACACCTTACCAAGGTGTCGCTCTACCAGGCTGGGCTACAGAGGCAAATGAAAAAAATCAGTGGGCCCTTTGCCCGTTGGCTCTCAAGGAAGGCCTGACTTTCTCAGCGCCTTTGCCCTTGTTCAGGAGTCCTCTGGATTTCCTGGCAGCTGATGTCAGCCCCCTGAATGCCCTTCTCATATGCTGAGGAGCCATTATCCAGCTGATGTTCTTGTCAGCCATGATCGAAGGATGCGCCTTGTCCACGAGGATTATCTCATACCACTTGAACTGGCCGTCGTTTGCGACCCAATAGCTGTTGAGGACCTCGCAGTTGAGGAATTTCCTGTTTGCACGTCGCTCAGCGATCTGCTGATAGCTGATGGCCACGACCTTCTTATGCCTTCGTGTCTTAGGCCTTCTGGCATGCTTGATCTTAGGTCTCATCCTTGCGCTCTTGTTCACACGCTGCCTGACCACTATGTAGCCTGGCTTTGCCTTGTATCCAAGCGCCCTTGCCCTGTCCAATCTTGTGGGCCTGTCGACCCTGACTGTGACTGGTTCCTGTCTCCATGCGACAAGCCTGGTCTTCCATAGGTCGCCAAGACTCTCTTTTGGCTTCTCCCAGGCCTTTCCTATATATTTGTATATTCCCATTTTAACACCTCTGATTCGGGCAGCCTATGAAAACTGGTCCCACATCTCAGTTCTAGGTTGGAAATCAGGTCAATTTATAAAAGTTGCTGCTGGTTTTACGTCCTGACCAATATCCTTCTTAGGCTGAAAATTGAAGCGAAGATCAAGAAGTTGCAGAGCACGATGGTGGCGCCGGCAGCGAAATCGAAATAGAAGGATAAGGAAAGCCCTGCGACCAGAGATATCACAGATACCGCAGCGGAAAGGATTATGGTCTTCCTGAAGCTTGTACGCATGAGGAGCGCAGATGCAGCAGGCATGATGATGAATGATGCTACAAGGATGATGCCCACTATCCTCATGGATATGACTATCGCAGCGGAGACGAGGGCTGAGAAGATGTATTCGAGTATATCTGTCCTGATTCCTGAGACCTTTGCAGTCTCCTCGTTGAATGTCAGGAGGGCCAGCTCATTGTAGAGCATGAAGACAAAGGCGAGTATGAGCACTGACATGCCTGCAGAGACAAGCATATCAGCCTGCGATATCGTGAGTATGCTTCCGAAGAGGTAGCTGAAGAGGTCGGCAGAGAAACCCTTGTAGGCACTGATTAGGAATATGCCCAGGGCGAAACCTGCATATGAGAATATTGCGAGCGCTGTGTCTCCGTGGAGGATGGCATGCTGCCTCACATATGATATCACTATGGCAGCAGCAAGGGTGACTGCCAGAGCCACGAGTATCGGGTCCTGTCCCAGGATCAGGCCGATAGCGATCCCTGAGAAGCTGATATGCGCCAGCCCTTCTCCTATGAAGGCGCTCTTCCTGAGCACCAGGAAGACACCAAGGACTGCGCAGACAAGCGCTACAAAGACTCCTGATATCAAGGCACGCTGCATGAATGGATAGGATATGATGTCTATCATTCTCAGGACCTGTGATCATGGCAGATCAGGTGCTTGTCATGGCCGAGTATGGAACCCACTGTGTCTGAGCTGCAGAATTCAGCGTGAGTCCCATGGAAGACCAGCTCCTGATTGAGGCATGCTACCTTTGTCGTGTATTTTGTTATGAAACCCACATCGTGGGAGATGATAATGATCGTGACTTTCTCCTTGTTTAGTTCCCTCAGGAGCTCATAGAAACCTGTCTGGTTCTGGACATCGATGCCTGCGGTCGGCTCATCAAGGATGAGAAGCTCAGGCTTGTTGACGAGCGACTTTGCTATGAACGCACGCTGCTGCTGGCCTCCAGAGAGCTCTCCGATGCGCTTGCTTCCATCAAGCGCTACCTTCTTGAGGCATCTTGCGATCATCTTCCTATCGTCAGAGGTGATGAGTCTCGGGAACCTCTTCTTCGAAAGCATCTCCATCGAAAGCATCTCCTCAATGGTCGCAGGGAATCCCTGGTCAAGCCCTTGTATCTTCTGAGGGACATAACCCAGCTTGTGCCACTCGCTGAACTGAGACAAGGGCTTGCCGAACAGGTATATGCTCCCCTTTGCCGGCTTGAGTATGCCCAGCATCAGCTTGATGAGCGTGGTCTTCCCAGAGCCGTTCGGGCCGATGATGCCAAGATAGTCCCCCTTCTGCACAGAGAATGTGATGTCCTTGAGGACAAGCCTGTCCTCATAGCTATAGCTCAGGCCCTCGACCCTGGCAATCTCCTTTGGCATATCCTCCAAAGGCCATGAGTGTATATATAATGATTTGGATTTTGGGTCTGGTCAGACATAGAAGGGAGAATCTGTATCACAATAAGTTTCTGGGATCCTAGAACGTTCTATGACATTTTCAGTGTATATCTGCCAAACCCCGAAAATGCCATTTCTCCGTCCAGTCCTCACAGCAGACCACACGCAGAAGCCAGAGAGCACTGGGTTTTAACCCGGGAATGAATGTCTTTAATTTCTGGCTTCTGGTGTCCTAGAAATCCGCGATTTAGGAGGTGTGCCCGGGCTTCAGCTTGCGGTATTGCGCCTCCAGAGGATTCCTATGACATCAATGGTCTGGCAGGAGAATCTTATGTTGTACATTTTCGGGGTTTGGCTTACCTCGATACCTTTTAATACCCATTAGCTTTCACGTGTGGCATGGGGGTGATCGAGTTCAAGGAGGTCTCGAAGCGTTTCGGGAAGAACACTGTCCTTGACATGCTCGATCTCAATATCGCCAAAGGCGAGATCTATGGCCTTGTCGGCCCTTCTGGCTGCGGAAAGTCGACGCTTATGAAGATCCTCCTCGGCATATATTCTCCTGATTCAGGACAGATCCTCATCAATGGGGAGGATGTCTCCAAGGACAGGAAGAGGATCAGGAAGCTTGTCGGCTACACCACCCAGGAGAATTCCTTCTATGAGAAGCTGACTGTGCTCGAGAACATGAAGTATTATGCTGATCTGTATGGCACCTCCCGGAAGCACCTGGAGGACCTCCTGAAGGATGTGCAGCTCCTGAAGGCGAGAAACACGCTCGCGGGAAGCATCTCGGGAGGGATGAAGAGGAGGCTTGACTTCGCGATATCGCTTATCCATGATCCGGAGATACTTGTCCTTGACGAACCTACTACTGGTCTTGATCCGATCCTTGTCAAGCAATTCTGGGAGATAGTCGCGAAGACTAAGGGGAAGGGAAGGACAATAGTCGTGAGTTCTCATATTTTCTCAGAGCTTGAGGACAATTGCTCGAAGGTGGGCATCATGTTCTCTGGAAGGATCAGGCATACGATAGACCTGGACAACATGAGAGACAAGAAAGAACTCATCAGGATATTCCCCCTGTTCGAGAGATATGCGGTGCAGAGATGATGCTACTCCATGAGGTATACAAGAACCTGAGCCTGATCTTTAGGAATCTCTCTTCCCTTATGCTCCTCATCATCGGACCGCTTCTTCTCATCCTCCTGATCGGATTCGCTTTCTCAGGGACGACTGTGCATGGGGTTGTCATCGGGGTGCTATCTGAGGATGCCCAGGACATCGACAAGCTTTCGTCTGACTTTCGGCGGATAGGGGAGATACGGGAATATGACCAGCTCGCCACCTGCATCCATGACATGAAGCTTGAGAAGGCTCACATATGCATGGAGCTCGCAGGCGAGATCAATGAGAGCGAGGATATCCCGACCAGCCATCTCACTGTGTATTATGACAACACCAGGAAGAGGATAAGCTCTGCGATCGTCAAAGAGGTGTCTGAATTCCTTGGCGTGCAGGCTGAGCAGATAAGCATCGCAAGCGCAGAATCCATATTCTCTAACATCCAGGCGATGGTCGTGTTCCTCAAGGAGAGGGACAGCGACATCACTGACCTCGTCAATGAATCAGCTACTCTGAAGACCGACCTGCTTGAGAGGAAGGCGCGGATGATACTCCTGCGCGAGGCATTCCTTCCAAGGTATGAGGCGATAAAGGATATCCATTCCCGCACAAAGAACATATCGGCAAGGGCGAACAAGACCCCTGATCTCCCAAGGGAGGAACTCAAGGGTGTCAATGATGCGCTCAAGGATCTTCTGCCTCCTGTCGAAAAACATGAGCTGTACCTATATGAGATGAACGGGACAAACCTGCTGACATCAGATCGTGATTATCTGGAGGACAACAATATCAGCTTCAGCGATTTTGTGCCAGAGAATCTGACATTCATGGGTGCGACCATAAGGCAGGACGGCATCGTGATCGATCCAGGGGATGAGTATACCTATCTTCTGCTTAGGGAGATTGAGGAATCGACATCTAAGAATGATGAGCTGCTCAACAGCAGCGAGACTGACCTTGGTTGGATAGAGGAGTTCCAGAGAGAATTCGATGCGACGATGCTCCAGCTTGATATGTTCAAGGGGATGCTTGACACTGAGATTGAGAGCATAGACACATACGTGGCCAAGATAGATGCGGGTGTCGTGAAGGTCAAGGATATGCAGCTGACGCTATCACGCAATCTAGACAAGCTGTCTATGCTGACACCGGGCCTTGCGACAAAGCTTGTGAGGCCGATCCTCCAGACTTTCGAACCTATCGCCAAGGACCTCCGGGAGATAAAGGTGGTCTTCCCGACTCTCCTGTCGCTTGTGATAGTCTTCATAAGCCTGCTGTTCAGCAACATCGTGACGCTGAGCGAGCTGAATTCGAAGGCTTATCTGAGGAATCTGATCGCTCCTGTGACAGACATGGTCTTCACTCTGGGCCTGGTGATAACCAACCTGCTGGTCGTGCTATTCCAGGTCATGGTGCTCCTCCTTGTCGCTCAGTACCGGTTCATGATCGATATCTTCCCTGTCATCCCGCAGGTCGCTCTTGTCTGCGTGATATTCGCTCTTTCGTTCATCTTCCTGGGGATGATACTCGCATACCTCTTCAAGAGCGAGCAGACCAGCATCCTCGTGACTACTTTCTCAGCTATCGGATTCTTCATGTTCAGCGATTCGATAACACCACTTGAGACTATGCCTGTGGCTGCTGCGAAGATGGCGGCGATGAATCCGTTCGTCATCGCGCAGGCTCTCTTCAAGAAGATCGTCATATTCCGTGTCCCCCTCGGACAGGTCATGCCTGAGATCCTGATACTTGCTGCGTACATGGGAGTCCTGTTCATCCTCCTCCTCGCGATCGCGAAGTATAAGAACCTCAAACGGATATGAGCATCAGGAGATTGTAGAGCAGCAGCAGTATCTGCGACATTATGAGGGTGTTCCAGACCACATCTGAGAAGAAGTGGGTGATGTTGTTTATCATATCCGGGTTGATGAGCAGGAAGATGCCTGATGTGATGATGTTACGCGCCATGGCAGCGGCTATGTATCCCCAGAAGAATCCGAATCCAAGAGTCGCAGCATAGTATCCAAGCAGCCCTGACAAGCCGTTCATCAGGCATTGGACAAGGGTCTTCTGGTTAAGCCCTGCCTGGGCCCAGATGTATGTGCCAAGCACAAGTCCGAAGAAGACTCCTGAGAACCAACCGTAGACATAGCCGAGGAAGATCGAGAAGGCAGTCACTGTCTCTATCCCTATCCCCCTCAGGTATTTCGTCGTCTTCACAGTGACCAGAGATATCGGGTAGAAGACTATCATCAAAGCTATCTGCTGCACATGCCTGGGGAAGAAGATGTACCCCAAGGCAAGGACTGCCAGGATAAGGATGTTCCTCCAGACAAAATGCTTCTTCACATCACGGATATCCACATCAGTCCTATGGGATCCAAAGATAAAATTGTTTGCATTGTCATAACAAAGTATATAAACATCCGGCATCATAGGAAAGCCCATGGCCAGGATCAAATACAAATGCACCAAGTGCAACTACAAGTTCTCGAGGGAAGACAAAGTCTCGTTCAAGCACTGCCCTTATTGCGGCTCGCAGGGGACAGTCGAGATGGATACCCAGGATACAGCTTCCAGGCTGATCAAAGAGGTCGGAAGCATGGAAAGGATGCGCGACTAGCTAAATGGGAAAGATTATAAACTGACCTTTGTTAGCCAGGTTCCATGCCAAGAGCCAAGACGCCAAAGATCATCATCGAGGCCTCGATCCTTAAGAGAATCCTGGCGTTCCTGCTCGATCTGTTCATATCGGCACTTGTAGTCTCTCCCCTGCTGACCTCGATGGCCTCAGGGATCCCTGAGGATATAAGCTTCGAGGAAAGGATCCGCCTGTATGGTGAGATGGAGGAGGATCTGTGGCTCACTAATGTCATGGCACTAGGCATCATGTATCTGTATTTCGTCATCTTTGAGCAGAAGTTCAGGCAGACAGTCGGCAAGATGCTCTTCAAGCTTGAGGTCATCCCAGAATCAGGAGAGCTGAAGCTATGGCAGACAGCTGCGAGGAATGCTTTCATCTTCGCGAATCCCATCCTGCTCGTGGATGCGGTATATTATATCTTCTCAGGGAGGAGGCTCTCTGATGTGGTGGCAAAGACAAGAGTAGTGGAGGTGGCACAATGAGAAAGGCACTTGGGGCAGGAGCAGTGCTCATAGGGCTGTATCTGCTTGCCACAATACTCTCGTTCTTCGCATCATCAGGAGATGTCGAGTTCTCAGCAAATGTGGCTGTCATCCCGATAACAGGTGTGATCTCCTCGTTCCCTGAGGCAGGGCTTTTCAGCAGCCAGGAAGCTCTCTCCGATGCAGTCATCCAGGATATCGAGAAGGCAGAGAAGGATCCAAGGATCGAGGGCATCATCTTCGAGATCAATTCGCCGGGAGGGACTCCTGTCGCGACAGATGAGATAGCCCAGAAGATAGAGTCGCTCGACAAGCCGACAGTGGCATGGATAAGGGAGATAGGGACTAGCGGCGCTTACTGGATCGCGACAAGCTCGGATCACATAGTCGCCAACAGGATGTCTGTCACAGGCAGTATCGGCGTGTATGGCTCATATCTGCAATTCGACGAGCTCCTGGAAAGGTTCAATGTCACATACCAGCGGCTGGTCGCTGGCAGGTACAAAGATATGGGCAGCCAGTACAGGAACCTGACTTCTGAGGAAAAGGACATCTATCAGGACATACTGGACAGCCTGCATCTCTTCTTCATCGAGGAGGTGGCTGAGAACAGGAACCTCAGTGTCGAGCATGTTACCCAGCTCGCGACAGGACAGGTGTATCTTGGAGTCGATGCGCTTGAGCTTGGACTTGTCGATGAGCTTGGTTCCAAGGATGAGGCTGTCGCGTATATAGAAGGGATGATAAATCAGACAGCACACCTGACTGAATACAAGAAAGAGCCAGGTCTTCTTGAGATCCTGGGTTCTGTGGTTTCTGATTCAATAGGAAAATTTAAATATCTCGAGACCTCTAGTCCAGTCATCACTTTGATGAACTAAAAGAGGTGGGAATTGGCCAGGAGAATCAATCTCTTCGAGATGATACTGCTTCCTGTCGGGATCGCAGTGACTGTATTCGGCTTCTACATGCTGATACAAGCCAACACTGCCCAGGACATGCTCCTGTGGTTGAAGCTCCTGGCGATATTCAATTGGCTTACGCTCATCTTCACAGTGATACTATCCGCAACAAACGAAGATGTTAAGGAGGAGCTTGGACTCATCTCGAAGGAGCATGTCGAGGAGATCAAGCTGCTAAAGCAGATCGCGCACGAAGAGCTGACTGAGATCAAGCTGCTCCGGCAGGATCTGTCAAGAAGGAAAAAGAAAGCCTAGTCATGGATTCCATCATCGATGAGTTCAGGAAAGAGATAGAGAAGGGCAAGATCTGCATAGTATGCGAGGAGAAGCCCGCTTTGTTCTGCATAAGAGGAAGTCCGAAAGACTGCTACTGCACCGAGTGCGCGAATGAGAATTTCGGGTCGATAGACTATCTTGAGCGCCTCTAGAGTCAGTCGAAAGCAGAGATTCAGGAATCTAGCTCGCTTCGCTTTCTCGGGCATTGACCTTTCCATCAGTGACACACTTATGGAAAGCACAACTTCTAAAAGGCAGGGCTGTTCCTCCTACAACATGCGTGCATCAAAGCTTGGCATTGTCTCATTCTTCATCTGGATCGTCCTATGCCTTTCCCTCTACCTGCTCAAGGCATTCACATTGTTCTGGATCTCGGTGTACACATATGTCATCTTGGCCATAGTCATAATGATGACAGTCGCCTTCCTGAAGTTCAGGATGGGGCGCTTCTTCAAGAGCAGCGAAGGCAGGATATTCGGCACAGTGACTTTCTCCCTCCTGTTCATATTCCTATGCGAGCTTGCATGGATAGTGATAAGCATCCTTGGTGCGACAGTGCCATCAGCAGGATACCAGCTTTTCTTCACAGTCTTCGCGAACATATCAAGAGGCTCTGCATATGTGTTCGTGCTCTATCTCATGATCCGTGCAGCGAGATCATGCAAGGTCTCTTTCAGGTCTAACCTGGTCTGGGTCCTAATCTCGATAGGAGTCATCCTCGCATTCGACCAGATTGTCCTCCACCCTGTGTTCTCCTCTCTCATCGCATCAGGCAGCCTGCACAGGGCTGTCATCGGGATCTCGGATCTCATAATGCCTGTGCTCAACATCGTCCTCCTGCTGGTCTCACTCAGCGTCTTCATCAGCATGATCAGGAGATCCAAGAAGCTGGCTCTTGCTGTGCTGGGGATAGGCATGGTCTGTCTCTTTGACCTGGTGTTCATAGCCATGAATGCGACACTCAAAGGCTGGATCGGATTCGTATCTGCAACTGGCTTTGCTATACTCACGCTCCTACTCGCCCATCAGGCGCTGAGGTCAGAGGTCCTCCAGTCAAGGATCACACTCGACAAGCTGCAGCTGGAGATACTCGCATACATCAAGATGCATCCCGGGTGCATAAAGAAGGAGATATACAGAAACTTCAGCATCACTCGGATGGCTGCGCATGAACGTATCAGGCGGCTCCTGGACCTTGATCTTGTGAGCTCTACAAAGACAGGACGTACCCAGAGCCTTTCACTGACAAAAGCTGGCAGCGGGATCACTGACCGTCCCTGAAGGCTGGTTGTCGGCTTTACACTTCCTTTACATTTCTTTATAATGCTCCCTGCGTCAAGAGGCTTCCATGGAAAAAGTGCTTCTATCAAGCGTGTTCAAGCCATATGCATTGGATGATGAATATGGCAGCAGGAAGAACAATCCTATGGAATTGTATCACAACCAGGTAACAAGAGAACAAGGAGTCTTCTCGCTCAGGATGTTCCATCCCAGCTTGGGGCTCAGGCTCATCCAGGCGAACATAGATACGCACTGCGATGTCCTGGACTTCCCCACGCTAAGAAGATTTGAGGAACAGCTGAAGCTAGGCTATGATGTGGTAGGGATAAGCTCGATCACTGTGAATCTCTTCAAGGTCAGGAAGATGTGCGAGCTTGTCAGGAAACATCTTCCCAAAGCGCAGATCGTCATAGGAGGAACGATAGCCAACATGAAGGATCTGAAGGGGAGGATAGATGCGGACGTGATCATCCAGGGAGATGGACTCGCATGGTTCAGGGAGCGCTTTGGGGCGCGACAGCTGAGACATCCAGTGGCTGAGGCTTCATACGGCACACGCATACTTGGGGTGGATGTCCCCTCAGATGATAGCTCTGTCGTCCTGGTCCCTGCTCTCGGATGTCCGATGGGCTGCAACTTCTGCATGACCTCTGCCACTTTCGGGGGGAAGGGCAAGAGCATAGTCTTCTACAAGGAAGCATCAGCCCTGTACAGCCTGATGGATAAGATCGAGAAGATATCAGGAGCAAAGAGCTTCTTCATCATGGATGAGAATTTCCTCCTTGACAGGCAACGCACATTGGGTCTTCTCGACCTCTTCAGGAAAGGGAAGAAGGACTATTCCCTCGCCGTCTTCAGCTCGGCCAATGCCCTGAGGCAGTATGATCCTGAGCAGCTTGTCCAGCTAGGGATAAGCTTCGCATGGATAGGTCTTGAAGGGCCTGGATCCGCGTACACCAAGACTGGCGGCATCGATACGAAGAAGCTTGTCGAAGACCTGCAGATGAACGGCATCGTGACACTTGGCTCAAGCATCCTCGGCCTTGAGGATCACACAGTAGAAAACATACCTGGAGTGATAGATTGGGCAGTCAGCCACAGGACAGATTTCCACCAGTTCATGCTGTACACCCCTCTTCCCGGCACACCATTCTATGAGAGGTGCGAGAAAGAAGGACGCCTGCTCTCGGAGGAGGAATGCCCGCTGCCAGATACGCATGGCCAGCAGAGGTTCAACTACAGGCATTGGAACATCACAGACCAGAAGGAGACAGAACTCCTTACTGGCGCATTTGTCAAAGACTTCGAGGAGAATGGGCCAAGCATCACAAGGATGATACGGACAAGGCTCCTCGGCTGGCAGCGGCATAGCAGGCATCCGGAGATGAGAGTGAGGCGCAGGATACAGAGGGAATCGAAGAACCTAGGCACGACGCTCTCAGGGGTGGTATGGGCAGCGAGAAGCTGGTATCAGCATGATCCCAGGAAGCATAGCATGTTGGATGCCCTCCAGAAGAAGATCGCGCAGGATTTCCCAGCATCACGGATAATCGCGCCTACAGTCGGATCGTACCTGGGGCATATGATGAAGGCAGAGGACAGAAGACTCAAACAAGGCTTCAGCTATGAGCCTGGCACGCTGCTTGTCACAAAGAGAGAGGCCAGATATATCACAGCCTGAATCTGTCGAAGAAGCTTTTTGACGGCTCTTCCCCGGATTCCTCGGCGTACTTCTTCAACAGCTCCTTCTGTCTCTTGGTCAGCTTCTCAGGAGTCTGGATAGTCACCTTGGCCTTCTGGACTCCTGTCCCATAACCGCTGAGATCCGGTATCCCTTTCCCTTTGATGGAGAATATCGTGCCTGTCTGGGTACCTTCAGGGATCTTTATCTTCGTCTTGCCGTCTATTGTCGGGATCTCCACCTCAGAGCCGAGAGCAGCCTGCGTGAATGAGATAGGCACATCCACATAGATATCATTCCCTTCCCTCTTGAACAACGGATGCTCCAGGACATGGATGACGACATACAGGTCTCCTGGCGAATCTCCCCTTGCGCCAGCTTCTCCTTCTCCCGAGATCCTGAGACGTGTCCCGCTCTCGACACCGGCAGGGATGCGGATCTTGAGCTTCGAGCTCTTCTTGACCCTTCCTGAGCCGCTGCACTCAGGGCATGGTTCCTTGATTATCGTACCTTCTCCGCCGCATCTCCTGCATGTCGTGGTTGTCTGGAAAAGCCCGAAAGGAGTCCTCCTCACGCTCGTCTCCCTTCCTGTTCCCCTGCAGGCATCGCATGTAGTTATGTCTTCAGAATCCTTCGCACCCTTGCCTCCGCAGGTATCGCACTTCTCAAGCCTTGGGATGACAATCGTCTTCTCGACTCCTGTGACAACCTCCTTCAGTGTCACAGACAGGTCCATCCTGAGGTCAGAGCCTGCATACGAAGCTCTCCTGCCTCTTCCTCCCCTTGAGAATCCTTCGAATCCTCCTCCGAAGAACTGGTCGAATATGTCTCCAAAATCGAAATCTCCGCCAAGGTCTGAGAATCCTGAGAAATCCTTGAAACCTGCTCCTGAGAAATCAGCGCCCTCGCCGACATGGCCGAACTGGTCATACTGCTGCCTCTTGTTCTCATCGCCGAGGATAGCAGCTGCCTCGTTTATCTCCTTGAACTTCTCCTCAGCTGCCTTCTTGTCAGATGCGTCCTGGAACCTATCAGGATGGTTCTCTTTGGCAAGCCTCTTGTAGGCTTTCCTTATCTCATCCCTGCTTGCGTTCCTCTCCACGCCCAGGACATTGTAATAATCCTTCTTCTCAGCCATCAAGGTTTGTGAAAATTGGAAGTTTAAAAAGGCTTTGGAAATTGCCGCAAAGACAACAAGGCTTTAATATAGGAGGAAAACACAGACATCCATGTATATCCCTGACGGACTTGAGGACAGATGGAATTCTCTTGCTCCTGAGAACCAGAGGTTCCTTGAATCAGGGCTCCAATCTTCATGGGAGCACTATGATGGACATGTCCCTGAGGAGTCGGGACTTCTATATCACAGCTGGGAGAACCATATCGTCAGCTATTCGATAGATGCCATGCTTCTTGGCCAGATGGAAGGTCTCAGCAGGCAGGAGATGCGCATACTCGGGCATGCGGCACCTTTCCATGACATAGACTATCTTTCAGGACCAACACACTACAATGGGAATGAACGGAATTGCGCATGGAAAGCAAGGCGGGTCATGCTGGAAGACATGTTCTCCCTGGAAGATTCCCACATAGGGGCAGAGGCGATCATCGAGACATATCCGGGCAGGAAAGCAGAGAGCAAGCTGGGGAAGATACTTGCGGCAGCTGACTTCCTCCTCCTCAAAGAAAGACCTTCAGAATTCATCAGGCAGAACCTGTATGTGCTCGCAGAATGGAGCGCATTCCCGAATGCGAACATGCATAAGGCGACTCGCACACTGGCAGATTATTTCGGCGCGCAGGAGGTGTTCCTTGGTTTACGTCGATTCTATGTCGATTCTGCCAATGAAATCTGTGAAAAGTGGAGGAAACCAAATATCCAGATGCTGGAAAGGCTCAACAAGGTATTCTCAGGAGTCGATGAGCGCACAGCGACGCTTGAACAGCTTGAAGATACTCTGATTGCCACTGTCGCGGAATTCGATGATAAACCCCTCGATAGAAGTGCTATCCACAGGACGCTTGAATACTGGTACAGTCATCGACCAAGAATAAAAGAAATCAATAATTGACGCTCACTTCGACATCCTTGCCGAAGATGTTCTTGAGGTCCTCGAATATCGGCTGCTTGATGAAGACCCTCGCAGGTATCTCCACCTTCACAAGCTGCTTCTCAAGCTCCTCGATGGAACTCTTCTCGATCGAGACAAGGCTTCCCTTCTCGTCGATCTTCGCTTTTGTGATGTCCTTGTCCTCGTTGTCGATGTCATGGATGATGAAGGCTGTCGTACCGAGGAGGATGACCTCTCCATACTTGTCGCCGTGCTTGACCCTAAGCTTCGTCCTCTCAAGCTCCCTGCCTCTCTTCCTCTGGATATACTCGATGAGGAACTTCATCATCTGCTTGGCATCCTTCTGCGAGTTCTGGATGTCTGTCTTTGTGAGCTTCCCAGCATCATAGTCCTTCTTGGCCTTGAAGAGGTCTTTTAGCATCCTGTGATACTTCTCTGGGACCTTTCCCTTATGGACCAGCTCTGATTCGAAGAGCTTGTCTATCTCTTCTGTCTTGACATTCTCAAGCCCTTCGAGCCTCAGTATGTCCCTGACGACAGTTATGCTGTTCTCGTAAGCATGGAGGACCTGCTCCTCTTCCTTTAGCCTGTCTATCTGCTTGAACAGCTTCTTAATCCTCTTGAGGTACTTCTCTCCATCTGAGATCAGCTTGTCGACCTCGCCTCCTGTGACATCTTTCACAGTCCCATGCTCAAGGTCCTTCCTCAGCTGGATAGTGTCCTCGAGTATCTTGATGTATTCCTCCTCAAGGAGCTTCTCCTTCTTGATGAATACCTCTCTCATCATCCCCGGCGTCTCCTTGGGTGTGGGAGGAGGGAAGCCGTAGAGCATGAGCGCTGCCTGGCTGGGCGTGAGGATGGCATAGAAGACATCGTCCATGCCGATGGTCTTGAGCTTGAACTTGATCCTCTGGAGCATCTGGTCTCCCGAATGCATGAAGATGTCGATGCTCTCCTCGCTTGGCTTTATCCTTCCCATCTTGAGGAGCTGCTTCCAGGGCATGAAGATCCCCCTGTCGTAGAATGGTATGCCGTCCCTCAGGAAGGTGAATATGATCGGATTCGCTTCCTTGATATTGTCCCAGAAATCTGTAAGGATGTAGACCTGGATGTTTATCTTGTTCCTTACTCCAGTCATCTCGCCTGCCTCAAGACCCATGCCGATGATGATCGCCCTGAGCTTGTCCTTGAGCTCAGCGCGCGTCATCTTCTTGACATCTGTGTCATCGATCACGATGAAGACGTCGATATCCGAGTCCTTTGTCGCCTTGCCCTGGACCAGGCTGCCTGCAAGTACATATGAGACGATGTATCTTTCGAATTTCTTGAGGACCATCTCCTTATGGATCTCAGCTATCTTGATGGCGGAGAGCATGCCTGTGTCGAATATCGGCATGCCCATCGCGATGAGCCTGACAAGATCATACTTCCCGTCATAGCAGCTCTGCCAGACCTCTGAGAGGATGACGGTCTCTGCCTTTATGTTCGGATCGATATCTTTTCCGATCTTGAGGATTATGGAATTGAGCTTGTTGAGGAGCTCGAACTTGCTCATCTTCTTGCTGTCAGTGTCATCGACAAGCACGAGTACGCCGATCTCGTCAGGATTCTGTCCCTGGGCAACAGGCTGCTGCACAGTCATCGGTTGCCCGAACTGCTGCTGCTTCCTTGGAGGCAGCACTGTGATCCCGATGATGTACTTGTCGAACTTCGAGAGCACTTCTTTCTGGAAAGCTTCCAGCTTCTGCTTCATCTGCTCCAATTTCTCCTTTTCCTTGACAGGGACTTCGATAGGTTCTTTTTCCATAGCACAAGAGAATGGCAGAAAATTTATAAAAAAAAGTGTTCAGAAGAATATAGTAGTGTGACAAAATCGTCAAATATCAATCTTGTTCGTTCCTTCCCCCACCAAGCGCATCTCCTCGTGCCTGGAGCCAGGCACCTGTCCGGACGGAAAATAGTGCCTGGTATCGAATATTTCCCCTGAGTTGCCAATCACAATGTTTATATACTAGTAAACCAAAGTCCTGCTTATGGGAAGGGTCGGAAAATATATTCTTGCAGCCATCCTCTTGCTCTCTCTTGCAAGCACTGTGTCTGCCCTCACTTTCAGCAGCACCATAGAGCAGGTGCAGAACCAGATCTACCTGGATGAGAATGCCATCTTCACAGTCTCCATCACAAACACCGGCGATCAGGATGAGATCTACCAGCTCAA
>CAYTWW010000008.1:51401-95358 GCA_964441565.1 uncultured Methanosarcinales archaeon
CTGGTGAGGCTGGCGCCTCATGAGACAGAGAATGTCACGCTTGAATTGTTCCCGAGCGCATATGCGAGCACAGGTCCTCAGATCGTACCCATAGTCATAGAGGGCATCAACACAAGGAACAGGAAGGAAGAACGTGTCTCCATCTATGTGAAGGACTGGTCTCTCAAGGGGAGGAAATACGCTCCTTCGATAGAGCTGAGGGTAGACAGCCCTGACAAGGTCGACCCCAGGAACAACTTCCCGGTCGACATATATATCAGGAACCGGAACAGGCTTGAGATAGAAGAGCTCCAGATAATCATAAAGTCAAAGACGCTGGACAAAGAGTACGGGATACCTTTCGCAGGACTTGAGGAGAGGACAGAAGGCCACATATTCAGCTTCGATCCGCTCACACCTCCGCAGAAGGACACGCTCACTGTCTCCCTTGTGCTGGGCAATGAGACGATAAATGAGGTCAAGAAGACTTTTGACATAACCGGCTATTCTGATTTTGTCGAAGAGACTGATGTGAAGCATGAATTCTTCAAGACCATCGAAGATACGACTGTGACGAACAAGGGCAACTATGAGAGGACAGAACAGAAGAGGGTGCCTGTGACTTTCATGGAAAGGCTCTTCTCGGGCACGACACCAAAAGCGCAGATGCAGAGCATCGAAGGGGATACCTATTATGTGTGGTCCCTGACACTTGCGCCAGAACAGCAGATCAAGCTGCAGAGAGTCACGAACTTCAGGCCTATCTTCTATCTGATGATCCTTTCAATTTTAGGGGTCCTGGCATATTTCGTCCTAAGGAGTCCTGTCCTTGCCAAGAAAGAAGTACTGGTCATCGGACCAAGCACCCAGGGCATATCTGAGATGAAAGTGATCGTCTATCTCAAGAACAGGACATCTGACATCATCAACAACATCAGCATAACTGACAAGGTGCCAAGCATCGCTGAGCTAATAAGGGAATCATATCTTGGCACGCTTGAGCCGTCAAAGATCCTGACCCATGACAAGAAAGGAACGATCGTCAAATGGGAGATCCGCTCCCTTGAACCTTTCGAGGAGAGAGTCATAACCTACAGGATCAAATCCAAGCTCGGCATCTTCGGAGGAGTAAGCCTTCCGCCTGTCAAGATCACATTCGACACGACAAGCGGGAAGGAGAGGATGATCCACTCGAACAGATGCGAGCTATCGCTGAAGCATTGACTTTATTTGGCATCCTTTGTCTTCGAATAATCCAGGCCCATCTCATTGAGGAGTGCGATGAGCTTCTGCTTCTCAGGGCCAAGGCCTTTCCAGTCAAGGAGGATGTGCTGGCATGGCTCTATGGAGCGTTCCAGCATCTGCCTTATGAGGGATCCGTCAAGGAACTCTAGATTGTGCTTTGTGCAGATGTGGCCCATGCATACTGGACTCTCCAGCATAAGCTTGTTGAAGCTGCTGCAATAGTGGCTCCCCCCAAAACCTACAGCTGCCTGATACTGCTCAGGAGAAGACAGGGCAGCGATGATAGCATCAGAGACTGCCTTTCCAGCATCCTGGTCCTGCCAGCTATCGATGTCTGAGCCGATCTCGATGAACATGCATGGCGTCTTGAGGAAAGGTCCATGATGCGTCGCCTCCATCGTCACAGAGTATCCAGGAGGAGCATTCCTTGAGAGCTCGATCATCGCCTTCTTCATCATGGAAGGCATGCTATGTCCCAGTTCCTTCTCAATCCCTCCTAATCCGGCTGGCCCGAAGTTCCCTATCGGATGCACAGAGAGTGTCTTCATCTTTGACTCAGACTGGTGCTTGCTCGCGAAGATGATCCCATCCGCATCCACATGGATATCGGAGAAGACAAGCTCACCTGGTATGCTGTTCATGACAACACAATGTTCTCCGATGGTCACTGGCCTTTCTCCTATGCCCTTTCTGAGTAGATGGCCTGAGATGTTCTGGCCTGCCGGATCCTTATCAGAAGCTATTATAGAGATTCTCATAGATGGGAATGCGGAATCCTGCATTAATAATCTTTCCTAATGTCACGGCGAAAATGATGATGACCTATCATTCATAGTCAACATGTTTTTGTTTTTGCCGTTGCAAACGGCCAGGGATGGATCTTAATGTATCTGACAGGAATGCCCTCGAATCCTTCCCAGCCGCGATAAGGAGGATGAAAGAGCAACCGACCCTCGAAAGCTACCTTGAAGGTTGGAGGTCGCTTCACGAAGTGAATTTTCTGGTCAGGTCCACTGGTGAAGCGAAAGAAAAGACTCTTGAGCTCATCTCCCAGATGGATAGCATGCTGCCTGCTATCGGGGAGGATATTGTCGAGCTGATCATGGCAGACAGATACATATCACAGCTCCTGCCAGCAATCTCGCATTCACCCTATGATGCAGAATTCTATCAGCATGCTGTCAAGGCTCGCAATAAGCTTGCAGATAATATTGCTTCTGCCATAGACAGGATGCCATTCCATGTATCCACAAGCGCTGAAAGATATCTGTCGGATTTCACTGTCCTATATCATGCACTGGGCGCTCTTGGCATGCGTTATCACAGGACAGGCCGAGGGACAGACATATACGGGATGGTCATGCAGAGGCTGCATCAGGCGGCAAAGAATATCGGATATCAGAATACATGGGGCAGCGAGGCAGGATGGCTTGATCTCCTGAGGACAATGCACTGGCAGGCGGATTCCAAGCCACCTGAATATCAGCGGCTTGTACGCTATACTGCCTGGCATCTCGGAAGAGGGATCTCCGGTACAGAGAATGGATATAACTACATGTTGCCTTCCATGATAACTGCAAGGATCATTGATATGCTCGAATATGTCCGCGATGACAATGAAAAGTTCCCGAGGTCGAGAGACGTCTTCTTTGATATGATGAAACAGACAATGCTTGAGTATGGCTCGGACCTTGCGAGCAGGATGATGAGAAGGATCCCTTCCCTCAGGGAGCGGAGGCAGCAGTTGGCTACCATGAGGTATGAATCTGCTCATTTCGTCTCTTCGCTTGGAGATGGTCCTGTGCATCAGGAGTTGAGAGACTATGTCCAGTCATTCCTTGCGAGGATGGCTCCGCACACAGTGCCGACCAGAAACCCTGGGGCTTATATCAGGGATATGATCCTAAGGCCTTGATGCCCTGATCTCCTTCTTGATGTGCTCGATGGCATCTTTTGAGGTCTTGAAGACCTTGTCTTTTCCCATAAGCTCATAGAATTCCTCGTCGCTGAAGAGCTTCTCCTTCGCTTTTGGCGTCAGTCCTACCATGAACACATGGCCTTTCTTCTTCCTCCTCTCCTTGATGAAGTCCTTGAGCCTTGTCACGCCTGACGCATCGATGAAAGGCGTATTGTACATCATCAGTATGATGATGGGCCTTGTGACGCTCATGTGCTCAGAGACCTTCTTCTCGAAGACGCTCATCGCGCCGAAGAAGAATGGGCCATGGATGGTATAGACGCTCACATTGCTCTTGAGCCATGGATCAGCATTGATCACTGCATTGAGACCTTTGTCCTGGTCATAGTCCTCCATGCTGCTTATCGAGAACATCGAGACAAAACGGATGAAGAACAGCGATACCGCAAGTATCATGCCAGTCTGGACAGCGACGACCAGGTCTGTGACGACAGTCAGGAGGAAGGTTATCACAAGCACGAATGTCTCTGCCTTGCTTATCCTCATTATCGTGCGGATCTCACCGACATTTATCATCCTGAGGGATACGAACATGAGCATGCCTGCGAGGAATGCCTTTGGGACGAAGCTGACAGCAGGTCCCAGGACCAGGATGAAAGAAAGGATGAAGAGGGCGTGTATCACCCCTGCGAATCTTGTCCTGGCTCCCTCCCTTATATTGACAGCTGACCTTGCGATGGCAGCTGTGGCAGGTATGCCGCCAAAGAATGGTACCACGACATTCGCGATCCCCTGGCTCAGGAGTTCCCTGTCGCTCGAATGCTTGGTAGAGGTCATCGCATCGCAGACGACTGCGCAAAGAAGCGCTTCGATGCTGCCGAGAAGCGCGATCGTGAGAGCGCTTGGGAAGACATCCTTCAGGAGCTGCAGCGTGAAGACCGGAAGCCTGAGAGCAGGAAAACCAGTTGGTATCTCGCCGACAACAGGCATCGGCAGGAAGAAGGCTAGCGCAGTGAACGCCACAAGAGGGATGAGGGAGGCAGGCACCCCTATCCTGAATCTCTCCAGGATCCCGGGGAGGAACCTGAGCGCCAGGTAAGTCGAAAGCCCCACAGCCACTGACAAGAGATCAGTGCCGCTGATCCCGGCAAGAGCTTCGATCACAGTATCGACCACATGTTCATGCGCTCCGACTGTAAGGCCGAGAAGATTCGGCACCTGGCCAAGGAATATCAGCAGGCCTACTCCTCCAGTGAAACCTGATATCACTGGAAGCGGTATGTATTTAACGAATCTTCCCAGTCCCAGGATCCCGAATGACAGCTGCAGGAGTCCTGCAAGCAACCCTGTCAGCATAAGTCCTTCTGGACCATACCTGGACACTGTGGTGAGGACAAGTATCGACATCGCTCCTGTAGGACCGGTTATTGAGAATATCGAGCCGCCGAAGATGGAGCCGAGGATGCCTGCGATGACGGCAGTATATAGCCCTGTGACTGGCGAAACCCCTGAGGCGACTGCGAATGCGATTGCGAGAGGAAGAGCAACGATAGAAGTGATGAAGCCAGCTTTTAGGTCTGGGAGGAAGTCTTTCTTGAAATAGTCCATGAAGTCGAAGCGAGCAATAGTGCCTATTTAAGCTTAGTGTAAGTAGAAACTAGTTATGCGTACGGAATCATAGGACAAGATACATTATGACCGGAAGGATGAGGCAGCCCATGGCATGGCTGCGTGCTGTCCCTGACAGAGGAGCTACGAGTCCTATGGCTGTCGATGTCAGCAGTATGAGCAGGCCCAGGGGGCCAGACAGGAGAAGGCACATGCCCACTATAGATATTATTATCCCTGAGACCAGATGAGCGTAATTCACCTTCGACATCAGCCTGCAGAAGATGCGGGAGCATAATATGACAAGCGGCACTGCCAGCGCTCCTGCAGCTAGGTAGGAGAACAGCAGCAGAGAGAAGGTCCTCTGGTCTATCTCAAGAAGCCTGGATATCACGACGATGCTTCCGTCCTTCGCCTTGCCAAGCGTGAAGAAGGTCACAAGGGAGAACACGACGCTCATCGTGCCCATCGCGCCTACAAGGGCGAGATATCCCCTATCATCTCCCCCTTTCACGACCTGGACTGATAGCGCCGCACCTTGTGCAGGTCCCATGCCGGGGAAGAATTGGATGAAGAAGACCCCGATAGAGCTGCCCACGAGCGCAGAGATGAGGCTTCTTGTGCTGATGCGTATCTTGTTCCCTCCTTTCTGCAGAGGTATCTTCGTGTTCTCGAATAGAGAAAGGACAAGTCCTGACATCCCAAACAGCCCTGAAAGCATAGGGAATAGCGGTTCCTTGATATCCATGGACAAGACCAGGACACCCAGTCCTCCGGACAGGAGGAACACAAGGGCAGCCCACAGGCGTCCCTTGTCCCTGATTATCATGAACAGCGAGAGTCCGATCAGCACATGGGCCAGATATGGCTTGACAATCGGGCTGACTGTCTTCGCCACTATGATGAAGAGCGGTGCCATGATGACTGATATCACAAGCCCGGAGAATGTTCCTAGTATCGTGATGAGTATAGCCTGATGGCCTTCTCCCTGCAGGAGCATCTTCTGGCCTGGGAGGACGGCCAGTGCATTCTCGCTCTCAGGCGCTCCGAGATACACAGATGGTATCGTGTCGAGGAACGAATGTGTGACTGACAGTGAGACTATGAAGACCGCGAGCGGGACAGGCCCGACGACAGGGAGGAGCGCAGGACTCATCGCATACAGTGTCGTCGCGACGAGGTTGACGTGGATGCCTGGGGCGAGGCCTGTGAAGATCCCTATGGTCATCCCTATGCAAAACATCAGTAGTACCCATCCTAACATATATACTGCTCTATTAGAAAACTTTATAAAGTTGCAGGTTCCTTATGAAGTTCCTAACGCGGAGATATATAGATGCCATTTCACGACAAGAAAGCTGTTTCCCCATTGATAGCGACTGTGCTTCTGGTCATGATAGTCGTCTCGATAGGAGCGGCTGTGATGCTGGTCCTGAAGGGGATAACTGAAGAGAATATGGAGGCATCAGATGAGACTGTCGGACAGCTTAGCTGCGGAAGCGACGTAGGCCTTGAAGTGGTCCAGATAGAGAAATCAAACCAGATCTGCCTTGAGACTGACACGCTTTCCACAATCGTAAGGAATACCGGGTCCAAGGATATCGTGAGCCTCAAGTTCTCAGCGATCGGCACAGGCGGTGTACATAATAATGACACGATGATCACCTTGTCAGGCGGAGATGCCAGGCTTGTGAACTTCTCATTCCCCGCTGCAATAGGTTCGATCAAGCAGATCAAGATTTCTCCGGCATTCATACTTATGCCTCAGAACAAGATTGTCTATTGCCTTGACAATGAGATTTCATATGCGGTGGATGCAATATCTGCCTGCCCGCTGCCTTAGGGGATCCTTCGAAGCTGCTTTGTAAGATAATCATCTGGATCATCTTCGTGCGATTCTTCCTGGACGACTGTATCTTTTTCTATAGGTGAAGCAGGTTTCTGAGCCAGAGGTCTTTCAGGCATGTCTGCAGGGGCATTCAGGCCTGACTCGATCATGGCCTGGCTGGAGTCCAGCTCACTCTCGTTCGCTTTTCTCGGTTCCCATTCCAGGTCCACATGATCATCCTCCTTCCTGGGGATGACGTTTATCATGAAATGCGGAACAGTCTGCCCTGCAGTGGAGCCATTGTTCACGATGATGTTTGTCCCGAAGGCCTTCAGCGCGTCGAAGGCGGCGATGGAAATCCTGTTGGCGACCTTGAAGAGATGCTCTACAAGCTCATCAGGCACTTCCTCGAAGATCGTGATATGCTTGCGTGGAACCACCAGAGCATGTCCAACCACTACAGGATTCTCGTGCAGGACAGCCATGCACATCTCATCCTCGTAGAGCACGCGGAACCCTTTCGGATCCGCGACCATCTTGCATATGTCGCAATCCATCAGGTGAACAGCCTCGTTATATCGTCAAGATCGACATCGTCGGATTTCTTTTCAGCGGGCGCTGGCTGGGCAGGTTGCTGGGCGCGCTTGGTGCCAAGCTTGAGCTGCATAGCCTCAAGAGCCGCATCCAGCTCCTTCTCCTCAGCCCTGTGTCCTTCCATCCTGAGCAGCCCGTCCTCCCCTTTCCTCTGGAAGACATGGATCATGAAATGCGGAGACTTCTGCCCAGCAACTGCCCCATTGGCGACAAAGACCGAAGTGCCCTGGGCCATCATGCCTCGGAGTATAGCATGGGAGATTTTCTTTGCGACCTTGAAAAGATGCCCGATCTCCTTCTCAGGGATCTGCGGCATGATCTGATAATGTTTCTTTGGGAGGATGATCGTGTGGCCTTCGATGGCAGGATTGATATCAAGTATGGCAAGCACGCTATCATCTTCATAGACCTTCTTCGATGGTATCTCTCCATCGATTATCCTGCAGAAGATGCACTGCTTGTCTTCAGCCATCCTAAGGACCAATCTCTTTTTCAATATATACCTTGCGATTTGAGGATCCAGAACACACACAGCAGGATGGCCTTTATGTCCGAAATGTAGGCGGCAATCACGTCTAGCCAGCAGCCCAAGGCAGCACATTGCCTGCTTGCATTGTCGCGCGCTGCCTTGATCATTATCAAGATTTTTTGAGTATCAAGCATCATTCCAGCGTTGGACCAGAGGCAGGTCGAGATAAGGGAGTAATAGTGCAGCCGTACAAGTGTTAGACGCATTGCATATCAACACTATAAATCTCATGATCTGCAATGTGCTCAAGACGCGAGTCTTGACATCTTTGGCTTCTGATTGATGATTCAAACATACGTATGTCAACGCATGTCCACTTGGACTTCTCGTTTTCCAAACCAGGTGCTGCGGTTGCGAGAATGGTTTGCTTTGGAGCTCAGCTTCAAATGTAATCCCTGCACAAATTGCGGGATTATCTTTGCTCTGACACTGCTATAACATGCCGATGCCCTCTACCATCATCTTTGGAACTCTGTACGAGTTTTCCCAAATGGGCTCTCTGGTTGCTTGGCTGTTTGCACAAGCATCGAAAAGCTTTTTATCCTCCCTGACAATCAACAGGTGTATGTCAAGGTCTATACTTCTAGTCACGCAGAACAGGCACAAGGTCGAAGAGGCGAGTGCGATCCTTGCGAGATTCGCAATCAAGGTCGAGCAGCTTGCAGAAGAGAAGACCGAGCCGAAAGAGATGCCCATCGAAGAAGTGGCGAGGATGAATGCTGAGATGTCCTATGCCAGGCATAAGAGGCCGCTCGCTGTCGAGGACACAGGTGTGTTCTTCTCAGCGTATCCTGATTTTCCTGGCAGCCACCCTAAGCTCATGTTCTCGCTCCTCGGATACAAGGGCCTGCTGAAGCTCCTTGAAGGGGAGGACAGGACAGCCTACTTCAGGACTGTGATCGCATACGCTGATGAGAATGGCGTGAAGGTCTTTGAGGGGAAGATGGTAGGCATCATATCCAGAACTGTCCATGATATTGGTAAGGATGTCATGCCATATGAACGGATATTCCTGTACAAGGGGAGATCATTGTCAAGCTATACGAGGGAGGAAAAAAATCTGTTCTCTCATCGTTCTCTGGCATTCACCAGGCTTGGTGAGCATCTCATCCTTTCCTCCTGACCCAGAAGAATGCGAGGGGAAGGAGCAGTTCCAGCACGATCACAAACAGCACATAGCAGATCAGCGTATCAGCATACTGCGGAAGCGAGAGCAGCTTGCCTATAGTATCTCCGAGCGATACGTATGTGTTATCGACGATATATATACCGAGCAAGGTGAAAGGCAGCATCTTTGCAAGATCATGCGAGAGGTCCTCGCTGTAGTATGAAGTGACTCTCACAGCAGCGACGACTGCGCCAGACAGGACTAGGATGCTGGCGAGGTCCTGGCTCTTAGACAGGAAGATGAGAAGGACAGTCATCACCAGATACCAAAAGAATGTGAATACCGGAAAGGCGATAATCCATTCTAGCCCATGAAGTATCCCTCCAAAAAATCTGCCAAGCTTAGGATGGCGTGATGATTCGTGCTTCTTCAGGTCGAACTTGATGAGCTCTTTCCTCCCGATGAACTTGTAGAACTTGAAGATGAAGATCGCGTAGATGACAATGCCTACCATCGCCAGTGCCATGGGCTGTAGTCTTGCCAGGGCGTCTGTGATGCCACCGTTTGCGAAGAATGTGTTGAGATCCATCTTTCATGCGGAGACACGATGCCTTAAATATTTTTCTTCTGGATCCGCAGGTATCCCTGTAACCTTCCAGGATCAAGACCACTTCTGGTCCCTGAGGTCACTGAGCTACGCGAAGGGAAAATTATTTATACTCACAAGGTGATTTCTAATCAACCGGAAGCTTGAAAATTCTGAAGTGATAGAAATGGCAGGAAAAAAGAATATCTTTGTCGGGACAGGGATCAGCAGGGATGACGATCCATTCGAAGCAGGGAAGGAAGCAGCTTCTATGGCGGTCACAAGGAGCGGTGCCAAACCTAATCTGGCTGTGGTGTTCTGCAGCGGAAAGAAGTATGGGAAGGATGACGCTTCAATAAAAAGATTTGTCGAAGGAGCAGACTCGGTCCTGTCAGGATGCAAGTGGTTCGGCTGCACAACCGCTGGCGAGATATCTGATTATGGTGTGACGTTCGATTCTGCGGTGGCGCTTGCGCTCTCATCGGAATTCATCAATGCAGGCATAGGCATAGGAGGCGGCGTCAGCAGGAATGCCCAGAAGGCTGGCAAGGATGCTGCTGAGAACGCGATGAAGGATCTCTCCTATGACAAATACCTTGCTCCATATGTCCAGTTCCAGGCCATGAAGAACAAGGGGGCAAGAGAGCTCATGAACCTCCAGCCATATTCCACTATCCTCATCGCTCCCGGCTCCACGATGAAGTACCTTGGCCTCGAGTCAGATATCCTGGAAGGAGTGATGGAAGTTGTCGGTGGACATATCCCGATCATCGGGGGATCGGCCGGAGATGATTTCGCATTCCGCCAGACGTACCAGTTCGCCAATGGAAAAGTACACAAGGATTCTGCTATCGTCGTCTCATTTGTCAATGACCTCATGTCCGGATTCGGGGTGGCGCATGGCTACAAGCCGACGAATGCGATAGTGATGGTCACAAAATCTGAAGGGAAGGTAGTCAAGGAACTGAACAAGAGGCCTGCTCTCAGGGTGTATTCAGAGCTCGTCGGCATACCTATCGAGGAGCTCCAGGGACCGAAACCTGCCTGGATAGGGGTGCAACATCCTTTCGGAGTCGCAGACACCACAGGCAAGTACTGGATCAAGGCACCGCAGGCAGGGAATGGGACTGACCTGATATTCTTCTCAAAGATCCCAAAGCATATGATGATGGCCATGATGGAGCCTGACATGGACCAGAGCATCAATGCGATCAAGGGAGCCCTCAAGGATCCGCATAATATCAAGGACCTGGCCTGCAGCATCATCTTCGATTGCGGTTCCAGGAGGACCTACCTCGGCGATAAGGTGACCAAGGAGGCAGATGTGATCAAGAAGAGCCTTGGTAAGACACCATATATCGGTTTCTACACATATGGGGAATTCTCTTTCTCATACAAGACGACTGCGACACTGTCGAATTGCAGCTTCGTGAATTTCTCGATCGGAAACAAGCTCATATCTGAATGAAAATGATGACGCAAAAGGACCTGGAAAAGAATTATGAGACACTCAGTAGGCTGGCAGATGCTGTCTGCGAACAGAAGGAAGAGCTCATGGAGATCCTCGTCTCCGGAGGACTCACTGAGGCAGGGGCGGCGCTTGATATCGTGCTCCTTGAGAAGCAGGTGCATTCCCTCCATGCAGACATAGCAAGGCTGGCTGGGAGGAATCTCATGCCAGGAAAGATGGCTGCGTGCATCCCATTCGATGTCCCTAACTTCCTGACATTGTTCTATTGCGGAAGCGCGATGCTAGCAGGGATGCCTGTCACAATAAAGTTCGCCAAGGTCATGAAGAGGCTCGGGCCTGTGTGGCAGCGTGCTATCGAGAAGAGCGGCATGCAGCATCTGCATATCGAAGAAGAGCTCAATGGGAAAGAGCTGGCTGAGAAATGGATGAAGATGGGAGACGGCCATTTCATCGTGGCTGGAGGAAGGGCTGTCATAGACTACTACAAGGATGATAAGATACATTCCAAGTTCACTAACCTCTTTGTCTTCGGACCCACAAGACCGAAGGTCCTGATACTTGATTCAGCGCATCAGAATATCAAGAGCATATGCGCAAATGTCGTGAATACCGGGCTTTTCAATTCAGGCCAGCTTTGCGCGCTTGAGAAGGAGATAATCCCTACAAGGAAGAACTATCAGGAGACAAGGAAAGAGCTTGTGCGGCTGTTCGAGGAGATCCCTTATGGCACTCCTCAGGATCTTGTCGGTCCTATCCATGATGTCCCCACATTCGAGCTCCTGAGAGACACTATCGCAGAGCTGAAGGCTTCGGATGAGTACAGGATAATCGCAGGCGGAAAAGTGGATGAGGCGAAGAAGACAGTCTCTCCTACATTAATCGAAGCGCCTGAAGGTGTGGATCCGAAATACAATTTCTTCGGGCCTGTCATGTTCCTCAATGGCGCAGCCAAGACAGACGATGAGCTTGTCTATCAGGTCAAGCGTGACATCAATCATGGAGATTATGTGTACATCTACACCTCCAATCCGCTCGAAGGCTACAAGTATGAGGGGCTGCTCAAGAAAGAGGCGACATTCAAGAGGATAAACACAAACATCCTCAGCTCATCCATCGATTGGCCTTATGGCGGCCTGAAGGAGAGTTTCTACCATTACCAGAATAGGGATGGCAGGAGTGTGGTGAAGAATGGGAAGTTCTTCATGGCGCATGAGATCAGCTACTGATCCTGAGGCCGTGCTGGAACGAAGCAATATTCTCCTGCGGTTCCCTCAATTTCTTCAGCGATTCTTTTATGTGCCTTGGCTCCAGGGATAGCAGTTGGCATACGATGCCGAGCATGACACTGTTCTCCTTGGGTGCTGCCGGCGCATCCTGCATGAGTCTCTCGGGGAGGAATACGTGCTTCGTTGCTCCTTCGTATGCGCCGGAAAGATCAGCGCATTTCCCTTCTGATGTCAGGATGCATCTGTCAAGCAGGATAAGCATCCCCCCTTTCTTAAGCAGCGGTTCAGCCCGTCTTGCCTCTGTCCTCTCGAAAGCTATTATCACATCTGCCTCTCCCTCGCAGATGATAGGGGAATGGATCTTATCTCCATATCTCACATGGCTTGTGACAACACCTCCTCTCTGGCTCATGCCATGTATCTCTGTCTGCTTCACGTCAAAGCCAGAATCGAGGAGCGAGTCTGCAAGTATCCTTGCGAATGTCAGGATGCCCTGGCCGCCTGTCCCGCATATGACGATACTTCTCATCTTTTCCTCAGATGCTGTATGCATGGTGCCTTCAGGATCAAGACTGAAAGCCCATCCTTCTTGATGTGGTCCTCAAGAGCCTGCCTGAGCTCTCCCTCGCGAGGGTGGGTCATGACCCGGGTCTCTATGCCCATCGCCTCAGTCAGCTTAGATATCTCGATGTCCTGCTTTGTCCCTGGATGCTCCTGGCCTCCTGTCATCGCAGTGACTGAATTGTCAAGTATAAGGACAAGCAGGTTGCTTCCATGATACTTTGCGTTCGCTATGCTCGACAGCCCTGAATGGAAGAATGTGCTGTCCCCGATCACAGCCACTGCCTTCCTCCCTGAGCATGAGAATCCATGCCCAACCCCGATCGACGCGCCCATGCAGAATATGCTGTCCAGAGTATTGACTGGCGGGATAGATGCCAGCGCGTAACATCCGATATCCCCTGACACCATGATGTCATGTTCCTTGAGGCATTTGAATGTGATATTGTAAGAGCAGCCCTTGCAGAAGGATGGGAGCCTCCTTGGGGCCTGGGCAGCTGGTCCTCGTTTCCTCCCGTCCAGGCAGTCCCTGATGAGCACAGGGCTCAGCTCGCCATGATTGGGGAACATTTTCTTTCCAACAGGCCTGAATCCGAGGGATCTCACATGCTCTTCGATGAATGGAGAAAGCTCTTCGACAACAAATATCTTCTCGTGGATCTTGCAGAAATCATATACCTGCTTCCTTGGGAATGGATAGATAGTGCTGAGCTTGAGGAATGATGCGGACGTGAAGACTTCCTTCGCATAGTTATAAGCCATCCCTGAAGAGATGACACCGACATCACCTATCCTGCTGGCTTTGTTGAGAGTCAGGAATCGTGGATCTGTCTCGATGGCATGAAGCTCATGGTTGATCTCCTCCGGCCTGTTCCTGGCATGGAATGGGATGAGGATCCTCCTGGTCTCTTTCACATAATCCAGTGATCCAGGGTCACTGACTGCTCCCTCGGTGACAGGTGTCCTGGTATGCGATATGCGCATCGTAAGTCTTATGATGAAAGGTATCTTGTGCTTCTCTGAGAGGTCGAATGCCAGCCTTGAATATTCAAGAGCCTCCTGTGAGTCTGACGGCTCAAGACATGGAAGCTTTGCAGCCTTTGCGTAATGCCTTGAATCCTGCTCATTCTGTGAGGAGTGCATGCCTGGATCATCGCAGACGACTATCACAAGACCCGCATTGCATCCTGAATATGCAAGAGTGAAAAGCATGTCTGATGCCACATTGACACCGACGTGCTTCATGGTGCAGATGCAGCGTCTTCCAGAAAGGCTCATGCCTACAGCAGACTCGAGGGCAATCTTCTCGTTGAGGGACCATTGTGAACTGCAGCCCTTCCTCCTTGAGAAATCTTCCAGTATCTCGGTGCTAGGGGTGCCAGGATAGCCGAATCCCTTCCGGCATCCTGCTTCGAATGCACCTCTTGCTACTGCTTCATTGCCTGACAGAAGTCTTCGCATAGGACTTCCATTCCACCCTAGTATAAATATTTTTCGGAAAAATTATCACTAAAAGATAGTAACAATAATCCTCATCCGAATCTGATCACTTTAGCGACAAGCTTCTCGACAAGTCCCTTCAATGGCTCGAAGAACAGCGAGATGAGGACTGCCGTCACAATAGATACTACTGCGGTCTCAGGATGAAGGAACGCAGCGGAGCTTTCCTTGAAGTATTCCTTGACCACTTCGATAGTGATGAAGATTATGAGCACGACAAAAGTGGTGACAAGCGTCCCATGGATAGTCAGCTTATGGAGCTTGTTCCACTTGTCCACTGATATGGGTGCGTCCTTGAAGCCGTCCTCTATCCTTATGGAATCGATGAAGAGATCCTTGACTGGATGCTCAGGCAATCTTGAACGCAAAGCCTTCTTGAGTCCGGTCGCGAATTTTTTTGCTGTCTCTTCGCTTATGAAATGCCCATTGAGGACAAGCGGCTTCTCCACGATGACCTCCAGGAAACCGCCATCCTGGAACAGAAACCTCACAAGGTGTTTGCCGAACCGCTTCTCATGGCCTATATAGTGAATATCATGGCCGCTGTGCTTCTCGATCTCATCGATGAACTCCTTGAGCTCCTTCTCAACACGCTGTTCCTCCTTTATCTCCTCATCAAGGTTGCGGACTTCATTCTTGGCAAATGAGAGAAGCTGATCAACATCAAGAAGTGACACAACCTTGTAGTCGGGCCGTCTCTTCGGGCGCATTCATTTTATCCTTAGTATCACAGGTATATATTCTTTTCTATTCTCTCCGTCGAGCACCAAGCTGTGATGCAGCCTTTGCATATGCCAGTGGTCTCTGATTCATGCGTGATAGATTTATTAATCCACATTAGCCATATGGAAGGCCATGGTATATGATCTCCTCATCATCGGTCAAGGCATCTCAGGGCTCACTGCTTCGATATATGCTTCCCGATATAAGGTAAGCCATGTCGTGATAGGCAAAGAGCTTGGAGGAGTCATCGTAGATGCGCTCCAGGTCGAGAACTATCCGGGGTTTCCGAGGATATCAGGTCTTGATCTCATGCAGAGGGTCACTGATCATGCGAAAGGTTTCGGCACGCAGATAATCGATGATGAGGTACTTGATGTGGAGAGATCAGGTGACGTCTTCCTGGTCAAGACTGCCAAGGAGAGGTATGAAGCGAGGATGATACTCTTCGCGAGCGGGAGGAGGAAACGGAGGCTGGATGCCAAGAATGAGCCGAAATTCCGGGGCAAGGGCGTGGCATACTGTGCCACATGCGATGCACCCTTCTACACAGGCAAGACTGTCGCAGTCGTCGGAGGGAGCGATGCTGCTCTTTTGTCTATCATACTGCTATCTGAGTTCGCCAGTCGGATATATGTCATATACAGAGGGGATAGGATAAGGGGGGATCAGCTGAATGTGGCACGCGTAGAACGGGATCCAAAAGTCCTGTTCATCTACAACACACATGTAAGGGAACTCCAGGGTTGGGATCATGTGGAGAAAATCATCCTTGATAACGGAAAGGAACTGAAGGTTGATGCTGTCTTTGTCGAGATAGGTTCAGATCCTGAGACCCGGATGGCCAAGAAGCTGGGGGTATACACTGATGAGAAGGGATACATATTTGTCGACAAGCTGATGGCAACAAACGTACCGGGAATCTTCGCTTCTGGAGACATCACGAATGCTTCAGAGGACTTCAAGCAGCTGGTGAGCGCAGCAGGCCAGGGAGCGATCGCTGCATATTCAGCATACAATCATAAGATGCTTCTTGAGATGAAGAAAGGCGGAGAGTTGCTTCCCGATTAATGCCTTCACTTAGCACAAGATTTATATTGGACTCTTAATTCAAGCCGATAATGATGTCACAGCACAGTAATCAGAGGGTAGGTGTCTTTGTGGATGTACAGAACCTGTACTACAGCGCAAAGCACATATACAACGCAAAAGTGAATTATGCGAATATCCTCAAGGCAGCGGTCGCAGGCAGGAAGCTTGTAAGAGCTGTCGCGTATGTAATTAAGGCAGATGTCAAGGACGAAGATGATTTCTTTGACGCTTTGGAAAAGATTGGATATGAAGTCAGAGCAAAGGACCTCCAGGTCTTCTTCGGCGGAGCGAAGAAAGGAGACTGGGATGTCGGCATCGCCATGGACATAATGAGGATGGCTGGCAAGCTTGATGTGATCGTGCTTGTCAGTGGAGACGGAGATTTCAAGGACCTGCTTGAGCACGTCAAAGCATTAGGATGCAGGGCAGAAGTGATGGCTTTCGGAAAGACCGCAAGCTCAAGGATCAGGAATGAGACAGACATGTTCACTGATTTCGATTCAGACAAGAACAAATTCCTCATACCTGACAAGCGCGGAAGGAGATTCGAGAAAGACATTCCAGCAGAGACCGCAGATGCGCCGATCGCACGGATTGACCCATCTGAGAAGGATCTTGCCCCTATCGAGCTTCTGGGTGAGAAGCCTGCAGAAGAGAACGGCGAGAAGAAGATACCTGAGAAGCCTTTCGAGCGCAAGAGATTCGAGAGAAAGGAATTCCGAAGGGAAGAAGGAAATCGGCCTCAGTTCGAGCGACCTGCTGGTCAGGAAGACAGAAGGAATGACAGGCCACGCTTCGAGAGACCTGCTGGACAGGATGTCAGGCCAAGGAACGACAGGCCACGCTTCGAGAGGCCGGTTGGACAGGATGACAGACCAAGGAACGACAGGCCGCAGTTCGACAGGCCAAGACCAGCATTCGAGAGATCTGAGAGACCTGGCTTCGAAAGGAGCGGATTTGACAGAAGGCCAAGGGGAGACGATATAAGCCTGATCCAGAGGCTTAACATGGATCAGCCTGGTGACCCAAAACCAGTCGCTCGCACACCTGAACCAAGACCTGTCAGGGCACCACAGCCTGCACCAGTTCCTCAGCCTGAGACACCTAAGGAACAACCGATCAGGGAGCAGCCAGCAAAGCAGCCTGAGAAGAAAGAACAGCCTAAGGAGACAAAACCCCGAAAGACTGAAAAGAAATCTGTCGCGCAGAAGATGCCAGTCATCAGAGGCGCTCCAAAGGATCCTCCTAAGATCGAGACCCAGGGTCCGAAGCTTGAAGAGGATCAGGACGAGAAGCCTAAGAAGACGACAAGGGCTAAGAAGAAGGCCCCTGCTGAGAAGAAAGGACTCCTTGGCAAGCTGATGTCAGGCATGAAGAAAAAGGATTGACACATTTGAGGCTAAATCTGAAAGTTCAGGTTTAGATTTTCTTTTCTTCCATTTCAGTGATCTGCAGAGAGGAAGAAAAAATTTATATACTTTGATTCTTGATTCATCTTATCATGAAGAATAAGCCAGCAACCAAGGATTCTCCAAAGTCAGCATGGATCGGAATTTTTTTCGTAGCTTTGGGTATTGTCTGGCTGCTTGAAGATCTTGGACTTATCTCATTCAAGCTCTCTTTGTGGCCTTTTGTATTCATCGCACTGGGGATCTGGATCACAAAAGAGAATCTGCAGCTATAGGTCAAGCATCTTCTTCTGCCAAAGCTTAAGAGACTCCGTGTTTCCAGTCCTGACAATGTCCTCTGCCTGTTCACGGCTGATAATAAGATGTCCCTGGATGCCCAGGCTAGATGAAAGCATATCCCTCTTGGCCAATAGCGCATCTACTGACTCATTCTCTTTGAATGACATCCTCCTGCGCTTCGGCTCAGGCTTCGGGATGGTCTCTCCTTCTGCTCGCCGGACCTCAGCATAGAATCTGTCAGCCATCCTCCTCACGATCGGATGCACTCTTGTCATAGAGCGCCATTCCTGAAGAGATGGTTTCCTGGGATTTTTGGCGATCTCGACCATCATCTTGTTCGAGAGGATGAAATGCGTCGGCCTGTCGACCTTCCTTGCGAGCGAGTCCCTAAGGTCATACAGCCTCTTCAGGACAGCACGCTCTGAATCCTCCATGCTGCGAGCTCCGGGGATGTTGAAGAAATCCTGTCCTTTGAGCTCGTGTTCCATGCTCTCGACACGCCTGAATTCCTCCTCTGCCCATTCCAGACGACCCTTCTCTATCAATCTGTCCCTAAGAAGATTCCTGAGTTTGATGAGATATCTTGAATCAGCGGCTGCGTAATCCAGCATCTCCTGAGAGAGCGGCCTCCTTGTCCAGTCAGCTGTCTGGAAATTGGTCTTCTTCACACCAAAATATTTCTCAAGCAGGCTTCCAAGACCGATATTCTCCTCCCCAAGAAGCAATGCAGCCACCTGTGTGTCGAATATGTTCTTCGGCCTTGCACCTATAGCATCATGCAGGATCCTGAAATCAAATCCTGTGTCATGGAAGACCTTCTCGATCCTTTCATCTTCGAAGATCGCCTTCACTCCGGATAGATCCTTGATCCTGAGCGCATCGATGATATAATCTCCCTTCTGTGTAGTGAGCTGTATCAAGGAAAGATAGACGCCATATCTATGGAGATTATTCTCAGACTCTGTGTCGATGGCGATTATGCCTTCAGTCCTCCAATCCTGGACCGCTGCAGCCAGCCTCCCGTCATTGTCTATATACTCTACCATCTAAAGTGGAAAAAGTCGCGACCAATATAAATGTTTAGCATAAGTTCCGAGGGATGTCTTCTGTGATGATGTGTCCCATCTTCCCATATCTGATTATCCTCTCTATCTCTCCCTTCAGAAGATTGTCGAAGTCCTGTCCCTTGGACGAGTACGGCTCCTTCTCTGTGCAATAATCGCTTTCTGGGGGAGAATTGATGAACTCTATATCAGGAAGGATCTTCCTGCAGGTGAGCCATACCCTGCGCTGCCTGTACGGGCTTGCTGATATGATAGCTTTACGGACATGTATGCGCTTTTCATCCAGGATGGCTTTCAGGAACTTCACATTCTCAGGAGTGTTTGTGCTCTGCGATTCAATAATCATCTTGGCTTTCGGGACACCAAGATGCTCTGCAACTCTTGCGAATGCTATCGCTTCTGGCTCTCCGAGATCCATAGTCCCTGCACCCATCCCCCCTGTGAAAGCGAGGAGAGGAGCATAACCATCCTTCAGAAGCCCGGCGCAGTGCCTGGCTATCTTCAGGTCAAAGCAGCCGAAGCCGATTATGATGTCAGAAGGGACAAGCTTATCTTTCAAGAAAAGAAAGTCGAAAGCAGGATTCATCTCCAGCTCACTTCGATATCATCAGTCCTCTCATAGGGCTTGATCACTGACTCGCTGACATCCATCCTTACTCCACTTGCGTACATCAGCAGGCCGAGCCAGGCGATCATAGCAGCATTGTCGACCAGGAATTGGTTCTGCGGGACATACATCTTCCCTCCCCGTTCTTTGCACATGATCCTTGCCATCTCCTGCAGGCGCTTGTTGCATGCCACTCCCCCACCCAGCAGCAGCTCATGCTTCTCGCAGTGTGCCATCGCCCTCTCAGAGACTTCGACAAGCATTGAGAAAGCAGTCTCCTGCACAGAGTAGCAGAGATCCTCAGTCCGATATTTCTTAGAGTCGAATTTTGTCTTGATGTTTGTCAATAGCCCGCCGAAGGAGACATCCATACCCTTCACACTATATGGAAGCTCGATGAAATCCTTTCCCTCCAAGGCAAGCTTCTCGATCTTCGGTCCTCCCGGAAAACCCAGGCCTATGTGCCTTGCGAAGCTATCGAGGAAGTTTCCTATGCCATTATCAAGCGTCTCGCCGAAGACCCTGTACTTGCCTCCATCATAGGCGATGATCTGGGTGTTGGCTCCGCTCGCGTAGAGGAGCACCGGATCCTTGCAATCAGGGAACAGCATCCTCCCTATCTCAAGATGCGCGACACAGTGATTGACTCCGATCAGAGGGATACCATGCTGAAGCGAGATGCTCCTCGCGACGAATGCGCCTACACGCAGGCAGTTGCCAAGCCCTGGTGCCTGTGAGAATGAGACAAGCTCGATGTCCTCCATCTTCCTGCCTGCGGTCGTCAGGGCATCCTTTATCACAGTATCGAATAACTGCATGTGGTGGGTCGCGACCTCAGCAGGGATCATCCCTCCTGATTCTGTCGTGAACAGCTTCTTGCAATTGGAGAGCACTTCCTTATCAGATATGACAGCTGCGCCGAATGTATGCGCCGTAGATTCTATGCCAAGGACTAACATAAGAGGGAGGAATGAAAAAGGGTATAAAAAGGGATTGGAGTCCTACCATGAATCTTAATGAGCTGACCAAAATTTTATATTCTCAGATATATCATCCTTTGCTTCATGACTTATATCGACCTTTCCAGGACTATCGAGAAAAAAATGTCAATCTTCAAAGGACTTCCACAGCCAGAGATAGGAACAATCTTCACACACGAAGAATCGAAGTCGCACTACAAGAAATGCACGTTTGAAGTATCCAAAGTCAGCTTCGCCACAAGCATCGGTACATACATGGATTCTCCGTTCCACAGGCATCCAGGGATGGACGACATCAGCAAGCTTAAGCTTGAACAGACCATACTTCCAGGTGTCCTTGTCGATGTTTCAGGCAAAGGGATGGATGAGCCGATCACTGCTTCTGACATAGGACATGCGGACTGCAAGGGGAAAGCAGTCCTGATATATACCAATTGGGCAAGATATTGGAAGAAAGAGGAATATTATAACTATCCGTTCCTTGCAAAGGATGCAGTCAGGTTTCTGATACGAAAAGGTGCAAAGCTGGTAGGGATTGACGTGCTGGCGATCGACAGCTTAAAAGATGAAGAAAGGCCTGCACATACATATTTCCTTAAAAACAATATCCTTATCGTCGAGAATCTCTGCAATCTCCAGAAGCTAAAAGGGAAGGAATTTACTTTTTACGCATGTCCGCTCAAAGTGAAGGGAGCTGCGGCTTTTCCTGTGAGGGCGTTCGCTGAAGTTTTATGAGGACTCCCTCCACCTTTCTTGTACTCTTGACAAGAAAGGTGGGCCAAAGAAGCAAGGTCAGATCCTCTCTGGCTCAGTCACAGTCCTCTCCTCCTTGACGTTCCCGGTGTTGACTGTGCCTTTGCGTGAAATGTAGATTATATGTGCCTCTTCCTCTGCAGCTGTCTGGTGCTCGATGCCTCTGGGCATGAAGAGGCACTCGCCTTCCTCAAGCCTCACCTCTTTCTCCTGCGTCCGCACGATGAATTCTCCCTTGACTGTGAGGAACATCTCATCCTCATCATCGTGATGGTGCCAGGGCAGCTCACCCTTGCACTTGACTATCTGGAAGTTGCAGTCATTGAGGTCACCGATGACCTTGGGAGACCAGTGTTCAGAGAACATGGCAAATTTTTCATAGATATTGATCTTTTGCATTGATAGTATTGAGGAAATCAGATAATAAAAATTTTCTGGATTCAGTGGATACAATTAAATATGAGAACTGTCCAATTGGTCTCATGAAGACAGAAGACATGTGGAAAGGCGGATATTTTGGAGTATTTGGACTGCTTGGATTGCTCGGGATACCTACAGGGAATTACGCCCTCTTCGGATATTTTTCATTCTTTGCTCTTTTCGCGTTGTTCGGCCTGCGAAAGAAGTAAGAGATCAATGCGGATGCGACCTACTCGCTCAGATCGCATGCCCCGTTCCCATCCTTATCATCATACAGCCCACAGCGCCCAGGATATGGATCATCCTCGATCCCCCATGGACAGCTCTGCTCAGGCAGGGATGTTGTCATCTCATAGTTGGCGACAAACTCTCTCAGGTCCTCTGTCTCGAAAACAATCCCGTACTTTGACCCGATCCTCAGGGGGACAGATGTATCCATGCCAGAAGGAAGGTCAAGCGCAACGATCATCTCTGATACACTTATGCCTGTCTCCTTCGATACATCATCGAGCGTCATCCAGCCTTTTATGCTCGTAGCATCAAGATTCCCTGACGCATCTGTCAGCGAGACAGGTGGCACGCTTTGCCATACACCTGTCGCCTTTGCCACTCCTATAGCGAGGAAGAACAGCCCAACTACAAGCATCGCATAAGCATACAAAGGGACCTTCCATCTCACGACATTCACTGTGAGCGACCCCTTTGGACATGTGTCGACACAGATATTGCAGTTGATGCACTCGGGATCCTTCACTGCTTTAACATCAGATACTATGACTCCCATCGGACAGCTCCTGTCACAAGCCTTGCATCCATTGCAGGTCTTCCCCCTCTCAATCTTCGAGAGGCCTATGAGCGATGCGAGGGAAAGCATCGCACCGAGCGGACATAGATATCTGCACCAGAATCTATGTATGATGATGCTTGCTGAAAGCACTGCAATAGTTATCCCTATCGGAACCAGAGACACAGCTTCCTCTTCTCCCCAGAGGAGTCCTTTGCCGAAATGGAAGAACGTGATAAATGGATCATATTCCCTGAAGACAAGCGTCCCTGTCAGCGCAGTCCCAATAAGGATCGCTGCAAGCATACCATACTTGATATAGCGAGCATTGCGGTCGATGGCCTTTGGGACGGCCATCTTCCTCCTGGACAGCTTGCCAAGCAGCTCCTGCACTGTCCCGAAAGGACAGATATATCCGCAGAATCCCCTACGGAGGACAATCGCTGTGAGCAGGACCCCCACTGCGAGCACAAGGCTGCTCATGAGTATCCTTGGTACAAAACCTCCTGTGGCAATGAAGGTATATAGAGTCTCGAATCCGCCGAATGGGCAGAGGGCATCGACTGAAGCTGCGACTCCCCCTCCGAGGATGAAATGCCGCACTGAAAACACTGAGTATAGCACCAGGAAGAATATGAGTATTGAATAACGTAAGATCCCTTTTCTCATGCAGGACTAGACCAAGGCAGTTCTTTTTATTGCTAGCGGAGAACTGAAATTCGATCCAGGGAAAAAGCAGTCATCCTGCCCTTGTGCCATCAGGCACAACCTTCTCTGGCACTGCGAGGACAGGTGTCACACCATCCTCATAGCCGATGTCGAAGAGCATTCCCTCTGAGAATTCTCCCATCATCTTCCTCGGCTCAAGGTTCACGACAAAAAGCGCCTGCTTCCCCTCTATCTCTTTTGGGTCCTCCCTCTCCTTCTTCATCCCTACGAGTATGTTCCTCTCAAACTCTCCGAAAGAGACCTTGAGCCTGACAAGCTTGTCTGAGCCAACGACTTCTGAGATCTCAATGATCCTTCCCACCCTGATGTCGATCTTCTGGAGATCGCTGAACTGGATATTTGGTTTTACTGGTGCCATAGAGAGAGGGAAGAAGGATGAGGATAAAATTGTTTTGACAGATCCATATCAAAATGTCCAGCCAGGGCAGTCGATGAGAATGAGGGATGTGAAATTCAAATCATTCTATACACTCCTCACATACCTATAAAAGAGGACGCAGATTTCTAATCTGCCGATGATAGACTACCAGAAGATGCGCTATGATGATGAGTCGATATACTCTAGTCTCCATCCTCTCCTGGTCAGATTCTTCAGGGAACGTTTTGGCTCCTTCTCAGAACCGCAGCGCTATGGGATCATCCCGATCCATGAGAAGAAGAACACCTTGATCTTCGCTCCGACTGGAACAGGGAAGACACTAACTGCGTTCGCATCTGTCCTCAATGAGCTGACATTCCTAGCGATGAACGGAGGGCTTGAGGACAGGGTATACTGCGTGTACATCTCTCCGCTCAAGGCGCTCTCAAGAGACATCAATGTGAACCTCAAGGAACCTTTGTCCTTCATCAAGCAGAAAGCGAAAGAGGAGGGAGGAAAAGTAAACATCAGGGTAGGTGTCAGGACAGGCGATACCTCTGCGTCCCAGAAGTCAGGGATGCTGGCACGGCCACCCCATATCCTCATCACGACGCCTGAGAGCTTCGCGATAGTCCTCACAAGCAAGAAGTTCAGGGAGCACATGTCAAATGTGGACTGGCTGATCGTGGATGAGATCCATTCTCTTGCTGCCTCGAAACGAGGAGTCCACCTTTCTCTATCTGTCGAGCGTCTTGCGGCGACAACTGAATTCACAAGGATTGGCTTATCCGCGACAGTCGCTCCGATCGAGGAGGTCGCAAAATTCCTTGCTGGGAAGAAGGATGACAAGAATTTCCGAGACTGCACGATCGTGGATGCGCAGTTCACAAAGAAGATGGACCTCTCAGTCCTTTGTCCTGTCAAGAACCTCATCGAGACACCGCACCAGCAAGTGCATAACAGCATGTATGACCTGATAAATAATCTGGTGCAGACACATAAGACTACGCTCATCTTCACAAACACAAGATCTGCCACTGAGAGGGTGGTGCATACTCTCAAGGAGAAATTCCCGGACCAGTATACTGAGAATGCCGGAGAGGCTAAATCCAAATCACTTATCGGCGCTCATCACGGCAGCCTGTCGACTGCGCATAGGGTCAGGATCGAAGACCAGCTGAAGAGCGGGGAATTGAAATGCATTGTGTCCTCGACAAGCCTTGAGCTGGGGATAGACATCGGCTCAGTCGACCTTGTCATCCTCCTCGGCAGCCCGAAGTCAGTCGCCAGGGCGCTGCAGAGGATAGGGAGGAGCGGTCACAGGCTTGACGAGGTCGCGAAGGGAAGGATCATCGTCCTGGATAGGGATGATCTTATGGAATGCTCAGTCCTCCTGAAGTCTGCGCTTGAGAAGAAGATCGACAGAATCGACATCCCGAAGAATCCACTGGATGTGCTCGCGCAGCAGCTCTTCGGGCTCGCGGTGGAGAGAAAGCTGCTTGTCGAGGAAGCATACTGGCTTGTCAGGAAGAGCTATTGCTATGAGTCCTTGCCGAGGGAGGACTTCGATGCGATAATCAGCTATCTTGCAGGAGAATACGTGAGCCTTGAGGATCGGCATGTATATGCGAAGATATGGGTCGACAAGGAGACAGGGATGATGGGTGCGAGAAGCAAGCTCGCACGTGTCCTTTACATGACCAACATCGGCACGATCCCTGACGAGACGCATGTGACAGTCAAGGTCGGAGAACAGATCGTCGGAAAGCTCGATGAGGGATTCCTGGAGAGGCTGAAGAGGGGAGATGTGTTTGTGCTTGGAGGGGATGCCTATGAGTTCCTCTATGCGCGGGGGATGGTGGCATCTGTCAGGACAAGCTCTGGCCGTCCTCCTACAGTCCCATCATGGGTATCTGAGATGCTCCCTTTGAGTTTCGACCTGAGCCTCGATATCCAGAAGTTCCGCTATCTCATGTCTGAGCAGTTCAGATACTCAAGGACCAGGGATCAGATAATGGAATTCATCCACAAATACCTGTACGTAGATGAATATGGAGCCAACTCGATATATGAATACTTCAAGGAGCAGGCAGGATATTCTGAGATCCCGAGTGAGCGACTGCTTCTCATCGAGCATTTCAAGGAGGATGACAGGAAGCACGTGCTTGTGCACAGCCTCTATGGGAGGCGTGTGAATGATGTCCTCTCAAGAGCAGCAGCATATGCGATCTCCAGAGGCCAGCATAAGGATGTCGAGATAGCTATCTCAGACAATGGATTCATGCTAAGCTACTCTGGCCAGGTGAATGTGGCAAAAGCGCTCAAGGCTCTCTCTGGCCAGGATCTGAGGGGGATAATGGAGCAGGCGCTTGACAAGACAGAGATCCTCCAGCGAAGGTTCCGGCATTGCGCAGGCAGGGCGCTCATGATCCTCCGCTCATACATGGGCCGGCAGAAGACTGTCGGCAGGCAGCAGGTGAGTTCTATGCTCCTGATAAACGCGGTCAGGAGGATATCCGAGGATTTCCCTGTGCTCAAGGAAGCGAGGAGGGAAGTGCTTGAGGACCTGATGGACATCGAGCATGCGAAGCAGGTGCTCTCATGGGCCAGGGATGGAAAGCTTGAGATGAGGGAGAAGTTCCTGGATTTCCCAAGCCCCTTCTCATTCAACCTTGTCCTCCAGGGCTATTCAGACATCTTCAAGGTCGAGGACAAGTCAGCATTCCTGAAGAGGATGCATCAGCAGGTCCTCGACCGTATCGGCGGAGAGAAGAAGGAGAAGGCATTCTCATACAGCGATCTCTGGGAAGAGCTGCAGGAAGAGAAGAGGAAGCAGAAGATCGAGCATATCGAGGAGATGCAGACGCAGCTGGCAAGGGTGAAGTTTCCCCGCAAGGCAAAGGAGGAGATATCAAGGCTTATCGAAGGAGCAGCTGATGTGTCACAGGAGACCATCGAAGAGATAAAATCCAGGAGCGAGGAGATTGCTGCGTGGCCTGGAGAGCTCTCCCGCTTCGTCTTGCAGAAAGGGAAGGAGCTTGATGAGAAGACAGTCATGCTGAAGCTGCTCACACAAGCCAACTACAGTGCGAAGCTCGACAATGACGTCCTATTCCAGCTCAAACGCCTGCTTTCAGGGGAAAGGGAAGAGTTCCCTCGTTTTTTCAGGGAGTGGCTTGATAGCTTTCTTGGTGGCACAATAGGGTATGCATGGGACAAGAAGCTCATCTATTTCCTGAGACGGGCGAAGGATGAGATGGGAGATTAGCTGTTCGAATATTCTATTTCCCGGCGCGTTCCTTATCCTTGATATCCTTCCAGTTCTGTGTGACTTCTTCTGCTGAGAGGCCCTTTCCTCTCAGGTCGCCGAAGACATGAGGGTGCCTGCGTATCATCTTCATCCTGACAGACCTGAGGACTCGTGAGAGGTCGAGCCCTCTCTCCCTTGCGATTGCTGCCATCAACATGAGGTTCTGGAATACATCACCCATCTCCTCTTCGATGTGAGGAAGATCTTCTTCTGCTATCGCTTCCTTGAGCTCACCGACCTCCTCCTCAAGGTCGGGGAGCATAGTGGCAAGAGTCTGCTTGCGGTCCCAGGGGCATTCGCTTCGGAGCCTATGCTCGATCTCTTTGAGGAGATCGAATTCATGCTGCGGCTGCATGCGCAGGAGTTCCCTCAAGGTCTCTTTTGTCTTAGGATAGACATCGCTTCCTTCAAGCGCTTCTGCAGGTGTGAGCCATAGGAATGACTCTGTCTCCTTGCCGTCTGGCTTGACATCCTGTGTCTTGGCATCTGCTGAATATGTGAGGAACAGGTAATTGCGGGAGTCGATCGTCACTGTGCCTGCGGAGAAGAGCCATTCCTCCTTTATCTCAAGTCCAGTCTCCTCCATTATCTCACGATGGAGCGCCTGGTTCAAGGTCTCTCCCACCTCTACATGTCCTCCAGGGATGACATATTTGCCATCCCATTTGCCTGACCTGATAAGAAGTATCTTCCCTGAATCATGGATGACAGCTCCTACACACAGCTCTATCATCTGACTGCCTCAAGTATCTCTTCTGGCTTTGATACTATCACATCAGCATCCTTGAGCCTGTGGAAGTCATGCCAGCCATATGTGACTGCTATAGTCTTCTTGAGCTTTGCCGCTTTCCCGGCCATGATGTCTCCATCCATGTCACCGATGAATACTGAATGCTCAGGGGACTGGCCAAGGCGTGACATGACCTTATGGAGCAGGTCTGGATGCGGCTTTGGCAAGCCATCCTCGATACCTATGATCTCATCGAAATAGGATATGAGCTTATGTTCTTTTAGCGCAGGCACGAGATTGGCACGGAAATTGTTGGAGGCTATCGCGATCTTGTAATCCTTCCTTAGTTCAGCCAGGAGCTCTTTCATGCCGAAGAAGGGCTTGATAAGCTTCTCCCTCCGCCGAACCTCCCGATTGAAGATAAGATTGACCTTTGCGATATCCTCCTCAGACATGATGTTCCACTTCTGAAGGGTCCTCCGGTAATCAAGCTCGAAGAAATCCTTGTAATATTCGAATCCCACAGGCTTCGCTACCTTGAACTCCATGGCGATGAGATCATAGACTTCCCGTATCATCGGGAGGGAATCTGCGATCACTCCATCATAGTCGAAGATGACGAGCCTTGTCTCCATGAAAGGTGGGAGAGATGGGTTGGTTAAAAACTTTGGCCTGCCCTATCTGGAAAATGAAGCAAATGGTAGAATGCTTTAAGCATGCTTAGGACCGAGAGCACCATGAAGAGCGGGTCTATGATTGAGTAAGGAAGACCTATCGAGAGTATCTTAAGCCTCATCTTCCAATCAAAGAAGGATATGGAAAAGAGTGCAAAGAATCCGATAAGGAATCCCAGCAATAAGAGTATCTCTCTATCTCTTGCTCTCATCCTTCCCCACCTCATCAAGATAGTTGAGCTGCAGCTGGGCAAGCGCCTGCGAGAGGTACTTGTCCTCCTCAGGCTTGAGGTTCCCTCTTGTCCTGTCCTTGAGCATCGCCAGGGTATCGATCGCGATATTCGCCTGTCCGAGGTCCTTGTCCAGCTTTCCTGTCATGGGATTCTGGACCTTGCCTAAGAAGATCCAGGCAGAACTCTGGATACCCATGACCATCTGGATGAACAGCTCCATACATGGTGGTGAAGATAAGGATGCTTAAATATTTTGAGGGAAAGAAGAAAACTTTACTCTTCTTTGACTGCTTCAGCAGGAGCTTCGCCTTCAGCAGGGCAGCTTACAACCTGCCCGCGACCAAGATTCTGAGGAGGGTGCAAGACCCTCCGCGAATAAAGAGAGAAATAATTACTCTTCCTTTGCAGCTTCAGCAGGAGCTGCTTCGCCTTCGGCAGCAGGCTCCTCTAGCGGCTTTTTGCCTGCTTTTGTGACTTTCAGGCAGACCTGGGCAGTCTTTGCATGGATCGTGTTTCCGCACACAGTCTTCCTATGCCTCGTTCCGTTCTCGCTCTTCTTGAGTCCGATTCCGCTGACGATCATGATCTTCTTCCTGACAGGGCCGTCGATGTCCTTCCTCATTGGGAAGCCGCAGTAGTCTGCTCCTCCAGTGATTGTGAACTCGTAGCCAGTCATGTCGAATGTCTCTCCTCTTATGGAGTCTCCGATCTTCTTGCCGTTGAGAGCTCTTGCGACATCTTCTGCTATGACCTTCTGATAGCACTTCCCTGATTTAGGGTCTGCGATAACAAGTTTCATTTCCATTTTGCATCACTTGCTGAGAATGGTCTTTAATCTCCATTGGAGAAACCCGAGACTCTTTGTCTCAGCGGTTCAGTGAGAATCTCATCCCTTATTTAAAGCTAACTGTCGATGTTCTTGGCTACGACCCGATTGCAGCCTTCACACTTCAGCATCTGGTATGTCGTCCTTCCTACTCTTCGAGTCTCACTGTGCACCAGTTTCTGACCGCATAACTCGCATATGCTAATCATTACATCCTATATCTCTTAAGTATATAAACTTTTGTAGCACTGCCGAAACATAACATTATTATACCAATATCTCCTCTGGACTCTCATGGGCATGCTGGATTCTATGCAGTTCTGGAAGAAGAAGGAGGAGCCTGACCTGTCTTTCCCTAAGCCAGAGATGCATGAGCCGGCTCTCGATATGCCTCCTCTTCAGCAGGGTGAACCCTCGTTCGGTTCTGCTCACGGCTTCCAGGCTGATCCTCTTCCTCTGGGAGCTCCGCTGACTCCGCCTGACACCATGTCGATGGACAATCCGCAGACAAGCGCATATGCCTTCAGACCACAGGCCCCTTATCGGGACCCGACTGTCCAACAGCAGTACCCTCAATCGCAGTATCCGCAGCAGTCTTTCCAGGCGCAACAATCTTTCCAGCCACAACAAGGATATGGGCAACAGCAGGAGCTCCATCAGCCAGGCCAGGTGTATACTGAACATACCAGAGGCCAGGCACCGACAAGAGAGAACATGCTGGAGAAAGAGCTTGAGATCATCTCTTCGAAACTCGATTATCTGAAAGCTGCGCTCGAGAGCATCAACCAACGCCTGGCGAACCTTGAGAAGAAGGATTCTCTAGGAGATTACAAGTGGTGAGTCTGACGCACCTGCCAGGATTGTGGCGACTCTGCCAGCCTCCTTCTCTTTGCCTTTTGGTATAGGCACTCTGACTGTGAATAGGTTCCTGCCTTGCCTGGCCCATGACCAATATCTGATCTCAAGGAAGTCCCCTCTCACTCTTGCTGACTCGATACCTGAGAGCACATTCCAGGAATGGAAAGACTTATTGACAAGGACTCCAGCTCTGCCGATATATGACTCTCCAAGAGCTTTCTTGTTATCACAATAGGTGTTCCTCCCTGTAAGGAAAATGAGTACCCGTATCAATATGATAGTTGCGATTATCGGCACAAAAGATATGAGGGCAGCTTCCTTATCTGGCATGATCAGGATGAATCCTATGAACACGATAGCAGTTATCCCAATGACCAGATACCAGAGGGAGATCTTGTCATGATGCTCCCGTTTCCTCTCTTCCTCGGTATATGTCTCCCACTCCTCCCGTGTGTATCTCCAGTGGGCGAGCAAGTCTTTCTTGTCGAGGATCTTCTGCAGTGTCCGAGCCCGGATCATGTACAAGACAGCTGTGGTGATGCCTGCTGGCATTATCAGTGCGATGCTCACGAAGATTAGCGCGAAGCCGCCATCCATCATGTCCATGCCGATGAGCGATGGGAGGAACACGAGGAAAAGGCTGATGGCTGATATAGCGAGTCCGACATATATGAATCTCTTCTCCTGATTGTGCATTTGGCAAGGGAAGCACTATCTGATTAATAATCTTATTAAAGCAGCATAAGCTTGCAAAAAACCATGGGCTTGGATATGGTGTACAAGGAGCTTCTGAGAGCTTATGGGCCACAGGGATGGTGGCCTCTCCTGTCTCTTCATGGGAACGGTGGAGGGAACCCGACGAAGAGTGGCTCTGTACAGGGATATCATCCTGGCGACTATTCATATCCGAGGACAATCGACCAGCAGTTTGAGATATGTGTTGGTGCCATATTGACGCAGAACACAGCCTGGCAAAATGTTGAGAAAGCGCTTATCAATCTGAGGGATACGGGCAAGCTGCGGCCGGAAGCGATCCTCCAGCTTCCGGCAGAAGAGCTGGCACTGATTATACGGCCTGCAGGATATTTCAACCAGAAGGCGAAGAAGCTCAAGATATTCTCAGAATTCTTCTTAGGAAGAGCGGCTCCCAATAATGGAATGGTTCCTCCCTCCCGTGATGAGCTACTCTCCCTCTGGGGGATCGGGAGAGAGACTGCGGATTCCATCCTGTTGTACGCTTTCAAGGTGCCTACATTTGTGGTCGATGCATATACAAGGAGGGTGCTGCTTCCTCTCGGACTCATCGAAGAAGGATGTGACTATGACCAGATAAAAGCTTCGATAGAGGATGCTGTCCCTGGCGATCTTGTTGTCTATCAGGAGTTCCATGCGCTATTGGTAGAACATGCAAAGCGTCAGGGACGGTAGCTGTCGATCATCGCCTGGAGTCCTAGAGTCCTTGCCTCAGTCGTCTTCTCCAGTGTGTGTGCGACCAGGATCCGGTATTCATTGGCTCTGAAGATTGACCCGTACCTCCTGAAATCAGCATCAAGGCCTGACCACCTGTTCAACCAATCTGACATCTCCATCGTTGCGGGTGCCTGATCATGCTTATGCGGGATTCATGCATCGCCGCTGGCAGATCGACTGGAGTATCAAGGAACTCGGTCTCCATAAGAGGGAACACATTCGCAGCCGCGAGCCTAGAGAAGTCTGTGACTGGATATATGGGGAATGCTCTTGACTCTTCAAAGTATGCTTTGAGCTTTCTGATCATATCTGGGGTCCTGAGCAAGATCCCCTCAGGATCATATTGACGAAGGATATCGTGCAATGTCCTTGTCTGATCAGCTCTTTCGATAAGCACTGCTGCGAGCATCCTGAGCTCCTGGACCTTTAGTTCTGCGAGGCCAGGGATATCACCGATCCAACCTTTCAGGAAATTGACCATTGCTGCTGTATGGGAATATCTCAAGCGGCTCTCTGGGTACAGCATGGATTCAGGTATCTCTTTGGGAAGCGTGGGTCTAAGGTTTAGGAATTCCTCCATGCCAGGGATTTCTGCAATACGGTCTTCATACTGCTTAGAGTAGAATGTCTTAATCCTATCCTTCTGGTCCTCTGTAAGCATGGTGTCAAGGCCAGCAGCCGCGGTAGCATTCGGTGTAATAAGGATTGTTCCTCGCTCCTGCTGAACTTCGTGTATGTATGCCTAAGGAAGGATCATCCCACCATGAGCTTCTTGTGCCGATTATGACTGCATGGTCAGGCGCTCTCCAGGGAGAAACGTATCTTTGCCGAGGCGGTTCCGATGAATAATATCCTACATCAACACCAAACCATCCTTCGACACCATATGATCTGACCCTGTTTGTCCTTGTCGGATCTCCGACTCCCACAGCTGCTCCTGCTGCTCCTCTTGCGATTGCAGGATCGCCCCCAACATTTATTATGAGGGCGTTTGCGTCAAGAGCCAGAAATGCGATGGCCAATATGATTGCGATTCTCATCCAACATATGGATGCGTGAACTTCCTTAAGTCTTGTCCATTCAACCAGAAGCAAGGGATGCGGGAAGATTATCATCCCATATCTTCTCCATCTGCTCATAGGGAGGGAATACCCTATATGCTCTTGTCTGGCTCCAATCCAAAGGCGGCCGCAGCATGGTCATCCTTCCTTCCTCCCATAGGTCAGGATTGACAATAGCTCCTAGATGACCTGCTCTGGCCACCGCGAGAGAGAGATGCGGATTGTTCCAGACAGTCATCGGGAATTCTCCATTGAGGGCCTCGTATGCGACCTGGCAGTTCCTGCAATCCTTGTAAGCTGCTTTCCTTGTCTTCTCGAGCTCGATGAGTCCTCCAGAGGCGCACATGGGATCAGCAGATCCTTCCTTCATCGCAAGCATATGTCTTGTGCCCTGCTTATTGTTGTATGCGTCGACAATCCTGTAACCTTTGTGGAGAGACCTTGTGATCATGTCAAGTGAAAGCGGTGCGTCAAGGTTGAGCACAGGTATCCTCTTGCCGAAATACGCTGCAGCAAAGACTCTTCCGGATTCTTTTGCTAGCGCGTCTGCCACAGAATCTGCTGATGGGTCAATGCTTGTGAAATCCAGGCCTTCAAGAAGACTCGCGATATCCTGATGCGAAGACACAAGAAGAGGAGCGGTATAATAGCTCTGCTGCACGCTCTGCCTCACAGGTTCGACATCACTCTTGTCGAGGGCAGACATGGCATATATGACAGCCAATGGCTCCTGGATCACTTTTCCTGGTTCATGGACCTGCACTCGTATGGGTCCGAACAGCTGCTGGTGCAATGCTTCTTCGACTGCTCCTGGGTCGAAAAGGCCTAGCCTGTCGACCAGGGGGACTTTCTCGATATATTCTATCTGCATAGCTATTCCTTATGGGTTTTATGGTTGAAATAATTTTAAGTTATAGAAAGATTACTATTTTTTATAGGTATTCGGATAGGTTTTAATATCACTTACCGTATAAGAGCGATAGTTCACTGCGTCTAAGGTCCAGGTATCTCTGGAAACGGCCTTTCTGATGTTGTGACAAAGGCATCCTGCTAAGATCAGGCAGCCTTATCATGCCCATATCATTGTGTCCAGTCATACTGTCATGGAGGGGTCCGACATAGCAAGGTTCACGGCCAGCCAGGAAATCCTTGAGCAGCCCATCCATTATGGCTGCATCTGCACAACCGGAAGGATTGAAAGAGCCGTGGTTCTGCCTCTCGATGATAAAGGGAGGGAGATCCGGTCCCTGCAGCAGGTTCACCTTTGTGCCGTTCTTCCTCCAGGCTTGGGCCAGGGATGCATATTGCGTCCCAGGAAACTCAACCTGGAACCCGGAATTCTGGAACTGCCTGCTTTTAAGCATCCCCTGAAGGCAGCTATAGAGTTCCTGCTCATACCTCTGCATTGATAGGGGGGTAGGAGCCTGATATCGCTTCTGATGCTCTGCCTGCACAGTCGCTCCCCCTGATTCTATCAGCTGCATGAGAGCAGGATTCATCAATTCGGGGACAGTCAGTATCTTTCCATCTATATCGAAGTACGGCATATTCAGGAGATAATGCGCGACCACAACCTCGGCTGACAGCAGCCTGAAGTTCCTTGAGTAGTATGAATCATTGCCTCCTAAAGCCAGGAATGGCAGCAGCATAGGGTTTCCTGTCGCAAGAGCATAACGCACCATGAGAGTCGCCGCGTAGATGTCTGTGAGATCAGCGGATACTTTCTTTGTCTTGAGCCAATCAGAATCAGATGAGAAGCTTGCCATCCTTGCTCCACCAACATTCATCTGATCAGGATCCTGGATGAATGTAGGTCTGAATCTGCCATTGTCCCTTCCATGGCCTAGGCTTTTGATATACGCTCCTATTGTCCCATCTGCTCGCCTAATGCCTGCTCTCTCCAGGCTTCCATCCCCTGCCATAAGTGCAGTCGGCAAGAGAGAGACTGGATCATCGACCCTATAGAAATTCTTTACTTCTTCGACACGTTCTATGCCTCTGATGACTGCCGAGAGAAGGCTATCTGATGTGGGGTGATGCTCAAGCAGATATTTGACCTTGTGGGGGTCCAGGAGCAGGGGAATATAAGCTCTGCCTCTGAGTGCCTGATGCAGCCCTTCGATCAGGCTTCTCTTGGATTCCATGGTCTTCCTGTCTGGAGGCAGCTGGAAGAAATATGCACGCCACCAGACATCAGGCGGTATGCAAGTCGTATGATCCTCATGCTGGACATGCACCACGGCTCTCCGCGGGATGAGCTGCGTCCTCTCCAGGTTCTGGAGAGTCACTTCAAGCAAGGGTGTCTTGTCCTGGAGCTCTCCAGGCTTCAGGAGCTGCCAGCCATTCTTCCGATATACTCCCTCCATATTCCTCTTGAGATCGCTTGTCACCCTGGTTCCTTTGCCCAGGCCTGTCATCCAATTGGCGATCCTGGCTTTAGGGATATTGTATTGGTTGCCTGATGGCAGCGGTTTCCCGACGAGGATCGATGCTGCTCCTTCGCAATACCCGCAAGCATCAGTGGCCTCTCCTGAGATGAAAGTGTCCGGCTTTGGCAGATGCTCCTGCTCGCCGCAGAGAGGAAGCCATTCGCCATCCACTAAGATCTGTGCGTGGTCATGCCCCTTCTCAGGATGGAACATCCGTATCCTCTGGACAGGATCCGGAGCATGCCTGCTTGCCTTCATGATTGCCTGGACCAGTGAGGTACTGTTGTCGAGATCCCTCATCCCTCTCACCATGCCTGTCTCCACAGCCCTGTAGTGGACTGCGTCAGGAGTCATGAGATTGATCTGCGCTTCAAGATCGCTCCTGCCTGCATAGACGACGCAGAAGGCTCTTCCCAGCTCTTGAGGATCACAGCCTTCCAGAGAACTGATAACGCGTGTGTCTGTATGGTATCCTTCAGCTGCCAGCCTCTGAGCAATCTTGTCAAGGGCATCAGTGGAGAATCTGGCTTCCTCATCCAAAATGAGCACAAGTCCTCCCATGATTCTCTCTAGTTTTTTACTATATATAATTCCATCGAAAAGATTTATCTTCTCTGTCCCTTATCTTGCATCCATGAAGTCCCTGACAGAGCATCTGTGGTTTGATACTGAGAAGAGGATTGAGTTCATCAATATCACCGGCAAGGTCGAGGAACTGGTCAAGAAGTCCGGAGTGAAAGAAGGTCTTGTGCTTGTCAATGCCATGCATATCACTGCTTCAGTATATGTGAATGATGCAGAGGATGGGCTTATCGATGACTATCAGGAGTGGCTCAGGAAGCTTGTCCCTCTAGACAAGCATTACAGACACAATGAGACTGGGGAGGACAATGCATATGCTCACCTGATGAGGACTATCATGGGAAGGGAAGCTGTTGTGGCAATCACTGATGGGAAACTTGACCTGGGGCCATGGGAGCAGATTTTCTACGCTGAGTTCGACGGGGGGAGAAGGAAAAGGGTGATGGTGAAGGTGATCGGGGAGTGAATCATAGTGTATATTTCTTCTTCATCCGCTTCTTGATGAGATCATCCTGATATACTTTCTCGCAAGCACCTTCATGGGTATGAGTGATTATCATTATCGTGGAATTCGGCTGCATCTTCCTGATCCTGCCGATCCTTTCAGCATAGTTCTCAGCTGTCTGATCATCAAGTCCTCCGAATGGCTCTTCTAAGATGTAGAGCCTGGCCTTCCCATCATCGATCAAATCCTCTACTGAATCTACCCTATGCATATAGAGCTGTTGCTGCAAGGCAAATGTAAGCTGCATGCCTGTCGAGAGAGTCCCTATCGGCTGATACGGCTTTGCTTCCTTGAGGTTGATGCTCTGGGATCTCATGTATCTTCTCACCTCTTTCTCCCTGAGCTTCCTGAAAGCATCCATCCTGTCGAACAGCGCTGGTTCAAACATCGGCTTCCTACCACGGACTGCCTCCTCCATAAGGTTTGTATGCTCGTAGCCATGGCAGTCTCTCATAGGATCACTTTTCCTTATCTCTGCTGCCAGCAGACATAGCTCCCTCTCGAGGATCGCATCTGGCAGCGTCAACATGAATTCTTCCTGTGGAAGCGAACCTTCACCTTGGGCTTTGAATCTCTTGTTATACGCAGCAATGGCATTCTGGGTGAAGATATCACAGACTCTGTCCTCTCTAAAATTCTCTCCTGGCCTGATGTACCAGACCCGATCATTCAGCTCCTCCTGTGTCAGGTTTTCCAGACACCTTTGTGAGCCGTCCTTGTCGATAAAGTGGATTGTCCCAAGCGTCTCGACAAAACCCTGTACACCGAAGCTCATCACAGACTTGCCTGATCCACTTGGTGCAGATAGCAAGAGGACCTTGCCTGCGGGGATGAACTTGTAGAGCTGCGGAGTATACCTTTCCTTTCTGTCGTCCGGTATCCTTGTCTTGAAGTGGACGAAAGAGACTCCTGGCTCATCATGCCTGCATCTATACTTCTCCCCTTCTTCTGCCAATTGCTCCAGCTTCCTGATCCTGTATTGATCCCATCCTATCCTTGTCAGGAAATACTTGTTCGTGACAAGATTGTGCAGCGCATCGATATATGCCAGGGTCCTTTCCAGGTTGAGCTCTTCGACTTTCATATCTGCCTGCCTCTGGGCGGTGCTGAACATCGATCTGGCGAGGTTCATCACGCCTGCATCAGATCTGCCAAGGATGAGCGTGCTCAGATAGAAACCAAGATCAGGGACAGATGAACTGGCTGTCATCAGAGTCTGCTGCTTTTTCCTCCTGGTGTTCAGCTCTTGGTAGTAATCCCTCAACATCTTCGAGACTGTATCGAGTTTCAGGAAATCAGCGCGCATGATCGGCAGGTACAGCTCGCCCCTCTGGTCCTGAACCTTCTGGTTCTCTTCTCCCATCCATGAGTAGAACAAAGACAGCCCGAGTGCAACTCCCATGAATCCCAAGGCGAATAGCGGCGGGAGCGCTGTGAGTGATGTGGCTGACATTGCAAGGGGCTTCACAACTGCCATCATCTTCCTGTATCCAAGTATGTTGTCCTCAAGATGCGGGATCTCATATAGCAGGTTGTACCAGGATTCTGAGAATCCTTTGTTTCTGAGCTCCATGCCTACCTGATGGAGCATGGGTCCACGGGCCAGCATCTTTTTCTGAAGATCTGCCCTGAGCTTGAAATATGAGTCCTCCCTGTGGCTATTCTTCGCATTTGTCGCCATCACCTTGCTTCCAAGTGCGAGAGGATATAACCAAGGGGCTTGCAGGACATTGAAGGTAGCAGCAGCGACCCCGACATCAGACATGTCATTCCAGAATTCCACACTAAGCTTTCTCCACCGCATCTCCCTGATCTCATCCTCGAGCTGCGGACTATCAGCGAGGTCTGCGATCTTCCTTGCTGAAGGGAGGCCTAATAAGCTCTCCAATTCCTCTTCAAGACGCTCTTCGAGTGTCACTCGACAGGTGGCCTTAAACCTATATATTAATATTACTACTCAGAAGTCATGATTGGAGTTCCCCCTGTTTTCCCCCCTTTACTTTCTTAGTTACTAGTAAATGGTGAAGTGTCGCAAAATTTATAAAGAACATAGCATTCAACTTCTTCAAACAGGTGGATCTAATGGCTGACAAACAAACTTTCGAGGAATCGATTCTGGCTTACTATAAAAAAGATCATGATTTCTATAAAGGATACGAAGATGTTCTCAAAGAATCATTCAAGAGACATGAAGGGCTAGCCAAGGAGATTTTAGGAGATGCGAAAGAGAAGACCTATAATGGCATTAATATCCAGGCACCTACTTTGACTGAACTCACTGCGGGCTTGTTCGCAGAGCTCGAGGCAAATACCCTCCATTCACAGAGATATGCACAACTTATCCAAAGACAATATGGCGACAAGGATCTGGCAATCACAGATAAGCGTGGGTTAGTTGAGTTTGTAGCCAAGGTAGCCAAAGAGAAGTTCGGATGGTCAGGTGTCCCAGATGATCAATTATACAGGACTGTAATGGAGGTGTTAGGTTCCAATACAGAAGTGGATGGACTACTGAAGGTGTTAGGACAATACGGAGAAGACCCTCTCAAATACTCCAGCGCAGTTGATCAGCTTATTGTAGCAGCATCCAATTTGAAGAGCGGAGAGACAGCACAAGGAATTCTCAGCCGTTATTCGGAACTCAGGGATGCAAGAGGCATCACAGCACATGAATATGGTGCGGCAGTCGCAGCGCATACGCACAAAGTCTCTAAAGGACAGACCTTGGAAGATGCTGTCAATGTTGCAGATCTACAACAAGCTGCAAGGGCAGCAGCGAGTGCCAATGCCCCATATATTAGGGAAAAACTTGGCCAAGAGTCTTGGAAGTCAGGATACAATCCTTAGTCTTTCCATTTTTTTGATCTGATAGATTGTTGTTTAAAAAGCTCTACAGCGGTCAACGATTGCTGTGCCTGACATTATTACTGGGATAATCATCAGAATTGATTTTTAGTACTACTCTAGATCTAAAGCATCAAACCAACGTATAATCACGAGCAAAAAATGAGAAGTGCAGTGATGAATCGTTTATCAGGTCTATCTAACTATTCCTTCCTTGACCTTCTCCGCAGCTATCTTCTCTGTCGTAGTCTGCAGTGGCTTTCCTTTGTAGGTCGCGATCCCTCCAGCGACTGTCATCTCTGCTTTTGAGAACTCTGCGTATGGAATCTTATCATTTCCAGGGGTGATACCGTCCACAGTGACCTGATCACCTGGCTTTGACTGCGGGGCGACGAGGACTCCCACGATGTCGCCCTCTTCGCCTGCGAGGAGCATGCCCTCGCTCCTCTCGCCGCGGAGGACTGCGGGCTCGAGGTTCGCGACGATGACTACGTTCTTGCCAAGAAGCTCCTCAGGCTTGTAGTATGGCACGAGGCCTGAGACGATCTGCCTTGTCTCTTTGCCGAGGTCGACCTGCTCTATATACAGCTTGTCAGCCTTGGGATGCTTCTTAACATCGGTGATCTTCGCGACACGTAGGTCCAGCTTTGAGAAAGGATCGATATCCTTGACAACTGGCTTCTCAGGTTCCTTGAGCTTGATAGGCTCTATCTTCCTGAGTATTATCTCGCTCTTGCCGAGCTGATGGTCCTCAAGCAGTCTGGATAAATCCTCCCAATTCAATGCTTCGACTCCAAGCTGTTTCTCGATGCTTTCAGAGAATACAGGCATGATCGGCTTGAGTGTGATCGCGATAGTCTTGATGATGTTGACGCAGTCTGTCAGCACATCTAGTGTCGCCTGCCTGTCTTTCTTGACCAGCTCCCAAGGCGCGTTCTCCTGGAAGTGCCTGTTTCCTAAAGCCCCTATCTCAAAGATGGCCCGCAGCGCTTCCCTGTAGTTGAGCGCTTGGTATTCTGATCCAGCTTTCTCAGCGAGGCTGTGGACCTTCGCGAGAAGATCATGATCCTTAGTCTTCCCAATCTTCCCTTCGAAGTTCTTCTCTGTGAACGAAAGAGTCCTATATGCGAAGTTAGCGATATTCGATACCAGATCATTGTTGACCCTGTCCTCAAAATTCTTGAGGTCCAAGTCTATGTCTGTCATGGTCTTTGTCAGGTTGGATGCATAGTAGTACCTGAGGAGCTCAGGGTCTGCATAATCGAGGAATTCTTTTGCTGAGAGGAATGTCCCTCTGCTCTTGGACATCTTCTCCCCGTTCACAGTGAGGAAACCATGCACGATGACTGCATCCGGGACATGGAAGCCTGCGGCCATGAGGACTGCTGGCCAGAACAGGAGGTGGAAGTAGATGATGTCTTTTCCGATGAAATGGACTATCCTGCTATCTTCTCCCTGCCAGATGTCATCTGCTGTGCAATCCTTGCCTTTGCAGTAGTTGGCGGTGCTGGCTATATAGCCGATAGGAGCATCCAGCCAGACATAGAAATACTTCTCTTCCTCCCCAGGTATCTTGAAGCCGAAATATGGTCCGTCCCTGGAGATGCACCAATCCTGGAGACCTTCGTCGATCCATGTGAGGATCTGGTTGACTATCTCGGGCTGCAGCTCCTTGTTGCTTGTCAGCCAGAGCCTGAGCTGCTGCGAGAAATCAGAGAGCTTGAAGAAGTAATGTGGAGAGAGCTTCCTGACAGGGGTCTTGCCGCATATGCTGCAGTAAGGCTCGACAAGATCGATTGTCGTATATGATGCATTACACTTCTCGCAGACATCTCCGTACTGGTCCTTCGCGCCGCACTTGGGACAGGTGCCCTTGACATACCTGTCAGGGAGGAACCTCTTGCAGTTCTCGCAGTATGTCAGTTCGATCTCCTTCTGGTATATATGGCCCTTGTCCTTGAGCTTGCTGAAGATCAGCTCAGTGTAGTGCTTGTTCTCTGGGGAATTAGTCGTATAATAGGAATCGAACTTGACATGATATGCATCGAAGGCTTCTGTATGCTCCTCATGCCATTTGGCGATGAACTCCTCAGGAGTCATGCCCTGCTTCTGGGCATTTATCGAGATCGGCGCCCCATGCGTGTCATCTGCGCAGCAGTAGATGGCATCCTTTCCTGTCGCCTTAAGGTAGCGCACATGGATGTCTGTCTGGATATACTCTACAAGATGGCCTATATGGATCGGGCCATTAGCATATGGCAATGCACTTGTGACAAGGATCTTTTTCATCTTCACCAAACCTCAATGGACGTATCTAGCGCATCAGAACTAAGGAATACGTCATGCCGTCTGATAATCTGGAAGAATATAAAAACGTTACTACTCGAAAGCCTCGTCGATATCGTCCTCTTCGAAGTCTGAGCTGTCTTCCTTGTAGTCGCCGATGTAACCCCTGAGGAAACCATCTTCTCTCTCAGTCATCTCATCGTCGTCAAGATCTTCGTCGAGGACATCCTCTTCGTAGGCATCATCATCGTCCATGCACAATCTAATCAGGGGGTGATTTTTAACTTTTTCGATTTTTTTGGGGGGCGATCTTGTTCGGCGTTTTCTTTTCGTGACTTATTGTTCATTCGTTCCACCTTTTTCTGACCCTTCTAGAAAAAGGTGGAGCCAAAAAGAGAAGGTCGTGGCCTCGGCTTTTCGTTTTATGCTAACGCACTAGCGAAATATTCGTCATCGGCCGAGATATCGAAATATGTTATTGTTTTAAAAAGTGCATGCTTTTCCTATACTGCTGATGGCAGAATACAACTCCAAGATCAAAGAGCTTGAGGATGAGCTGTCCACGACCAAGTACAACAAGAGGACCCAGAAGCATGTGGGCATGGTCAAGGCGCAGCTTGCTAAGCTCAAGGTCAGGGAGGAGATAAGGAGATCCCAAAAGCAGAAGGGAGATGGCTTCACTGTAAAGAGGAGCGGGGATGCGACTGTGATCCTTGTAGGGTTCCCCAGCGTCGGAAAATCAACTCTGCTGAACGCGATAACGAATGCAGAGAGCAAGACTGCTGCTTATGCTTTCACTACGCTTTCTGTCATCCCAGGCCTCCTGGAATACAACCAGTCCAAGATCCAGGTGCTTGATGTGCCGGGAATAGTCCAGGGCGCGGCAGACGGCACTGGCAGGGGAAGGGAAGTATTGTCAGTCATCTGGTCATGCGACCTTGTGCTCATCCTCCTCGACATCAATGAGCTCAATCACTATGATGTGATCAAGAAAGAGCTGACAGATGCGCATATCAGGCTTGATGAGAAGAAGCCTGATGTCAAGATATCAAAGACCATGAAGGGAGGGATAAGCGTCGCGTCGACTGTCCCTCTGGAGATGGACCATGAGACCATCAGGGCGATACTCAACGAATTCAAGATCATGAACGCGAACATCCTGATCAGGACCGAGATAGACGCTGACCAGCTCATCGATGTAATCGAGAGCAACAAGAAATATGTCCCTTCGCTTGTCGCGATAAACAAGATAGACATAGCCACTCCTCAGCAGATCGAGGAAGCAAGGAGGAGATTCCCAAATGCAGTATTCGTCTCCGCAGGGAATGGGCAGAACCTTGATGGGCTTAAAGAGGCGATATTCAGGCAGCTGGCTTTCATGCGTGTCTATCTGAAAGAGCCTGGAAAGAAGCCGGATATGGATGAGCCTATGATAATCTTCAGAGGAGCAACCCTGCAGAACCTCTGCGAGAAGCTGCACAAGGAGTTTGTCGAGAAATTCAGGTTCGCAAGGATATGGGGGAAATCAGTCAAGTACGAAGGGCAGAAGAAGACAAGGCTTGAGCATCCCCTTGAGGACGGGGATGTCGTCGAGCTGCATATCAGGTAAGATTTTTAATTAACTCAATTCCTCCCCCATTTCCATGGATGGTTTCGCGTCTCACTACCTAGCTCTCTCGGCACAGGTACCTGGCAGAGAGTTCCCTCCTGAGCTGGCCCAGTTTCTTATCGAGAAGCAGAACTTCGAATCATTGTATTTCCGGCTGGGGGTCATATTGACCCAGGAGCTGCAGATATATGATGACCATCCCCTGGTCAGAAGACCATCGTATCTCTCTGACCGTTCTCTTTTGGAGGAATCATTGGGCCGCGTAAAGGACATGATGATACTGGACGCACAGCAGGCAGAGCATCCGCTGAGGGGTATGCTTTCTGTCTATATGTCAGCAAGCAAGCAGAAAGACCAGGAATTTGAGGAGAGAGCGACGAATCTTGCCTATGGATATGCTGCAGGCATACCTGATCTTGTGGAAATATATATGTGGCAAAGCCAGCTGGGTGATCAATCTAGATCAAAAGAGACAGTAGATCGGATATTGAGCCAAAAGATCCCATACAGAGAGCTGCTCACACTCCACAGGTCCATGAGCTTCATAATGGAGAGATCACCTGACCCCAACACTCTCGCAAGGGTCAACGCACGATTCCAGGATCGCATGAAGAGCTTTCCAAGGGCGCAGGAGGTCTATCTCCATGCTGACGTGATGCATGATGAGGACTTGAGAGCAATGGCGAGGAGACAGCTGGCATCCTATGCCAGGAGATCTTTTCCGCTCGCAGAAAGGGCATATAATATGGGCATCAGTCTCAATGACGAAATCCTAATATCTGAGGCAAGGGATGGTCTTGTCAGGCTCCCTGAGACATTTGAAGAGATCCATCAAGCCTATCTCATGGGCAGGCGCCATGATGATTGGTTACTTGTGCAGCGTGCAGGGGACAGGATGATGGAATTATCTGACGACCTTCCTTCTCTCTATGTGGCGAGCCAGGGAGATATCCGCCTAAGAATGAGGGTCGGACAAAGGATCGAAGCTGAGCTAGCAGGCTTGGATCGCCATGCCCTTTCGACACTGCGCAATCATGCAGCGACATACAGGGATCAATCCCTCCTCAATCTAATCAAAAACAATTTAAATGATTGAGGATTTGAGGGTCAACGTGGGTTGGAAAAAAGTCATCGAGTCCAAGGATCTTATCGTCATCGAGAAGAGATTCAAGAACCATACTCTGAAGATAGA
>CAYTWW010000009.1:0-31602 GCA_964441565.1 uncultured Methanosarcinales archaeon
CAAACTGGAAGATGCACAAGACTGAGTCAGAAGCAAAAGAATTCGCTGAAGCCTTCAAGCCGCTTGTGAAAGGCGCTGGAAGTGAAGTAGTGGTATGTGGACCATTCACGCTCCTGTCTACGCTCAAGACAGCTTTCAGCGGCTCGAACGTCGCTGTCGGAGCGCAGAACGTGCACTTCGAGGAGAAGGGTGCATTCACAGGAGAGATATCTGCATCCATGGTCAAAGAGTTCGCAAGATATGTCATCATCGGACACTCTGAGAGGAGGAAGATCTTCCATGAGTCTGACGAGATGCTCAATAAGAAGGTCAAGAAGGCTCTTGAGCATGGATTAGAGGTCATATTCTGCGTAGGTGAGACACTGGATGAGAGAGAGAAAGGAGTCACAACTGCAGTCATAGAACAGCAGATCAGGCTTGGACTCCATGGCGTATCAGATCTAAGCCATGTCTCGATTGCATATGAGCCTGTATGGGCGATAGGCACTGGAAAGACCGCCACACCAGAACAGGCTGAGGAGGTCCACGCAGGCATCAGGAGGCTGATCGCTGACATGTATGGCCTGCAGCCTGCTGCTGACATCAGGATCCTCTACGGCGGCAGTGTGAAGCCAGACAATGCAAAGGAGCTCATGGCAAAAGAAGACATCGACGGTGCGCTTGTCGGTGGCGCAGCCCTTGACGCGAAGAGCTTCGCAGGGATTGTGAACTATTGACTTCTTTCTTTGGTCTTACCTTTCTTTGGAAGTGTCAAAGAAAGGTAGGAAATTCCCTAATTTCAGAAAATGCTTGGGTCTCACAAGAGACTCACACAACTGTGATATAGATCTTGTGCACTCCGCCGTATCTTTTGAAAGGAATTGGGCATTTGGAGGAAGGATTTACTGGAAGGGAAGAATCCTCAGCGCACACCTCCACATTCCACACATATGTCCCTGCCTGCGAACCAGTTCTTATCACATATACTAGTGGTATCTTCTTGTTCTCGTTCTCAGGTATTGTATAAGGTGGAGATTCCTGCCAAGGAACCCACTCATCCTGTGTCCTTGCAACCAGGGTATCACCACAGCAGAAAGGGCTGCACATCGGGTGCGCACAACCTGATAGTGGAATCTCTTCACCTTCATCATCAAAAAGTTTCGCGATCTCCTGAACAAGAATAAACTTGTCTGTCCCATCAAGGTCATTATTGATTCCTATCCCAAACACCACTTTCTTGTCAGGATGCGTCTCTGCCTTGTTCTTGGACATGCAGACCTGTTCCCCTTGAGCAAGGCAGTGATCAAGCGCCACATCATCCATCTTCGGAAGACCTTGCGCGACCTCCTGGCTTGTCCCGACCATCCTTGTGACGAAATACATCCCGAAGCCAAACATCACTATCGCAAGGATGAACATGACAAGAAAATTGACAGAAAGCTCTATTCCCTTCTTATCCATGGCTGATCAGTGGAAGATCTCATACTCCTTTATCAGGAGCACCATGAACAGCACCAGTATCACTGCTCCTGCGAAGAGGAGAGACAGGCTCTTTATCATGTCGATCTGGTTAGTAACCATCGTGAACATGCCAAATGCCATGATGCCAAAGCCCAGCCAAAGGAACTTGTCGAGGACGAGCTTGAGTATCTCGAACTCTTCATGCTGTGTCAGTCGCTTCTTCATTTTATTGGACCGTCACATACAGCTCTTCTTCGCCATACCATGCACTACTGCCGTCAGTGATAGTTATAGTGAATACGCATGTACCGCTGTTCCTGGGTCCGGATTTGATCTTGATCGGGACGACCTTTGCTTCTCCGCTTTGGATCGATTTGACTGTCTCTGTGACAATAGAGCCATAATCGCTTCCACCTGCCCCTACACAATTCGCACTTCCTACAGGGGTACCAGGCATAGTTAGAGCAATCCCGAAATCCTGTCTTGTTCCTGCATCTCCAAGCTCATTTTTGATTCCCAGGAAAACAGTCTTCTCCTGGCTCTGCTTCATCTCGACTTCATATGTGCCAAGCTTGACTTTCTTTCCTGATTCCTTGAGTTGGTCGACCATGTCCTTCTCGACATCCTCAGATACCTGTGCGAACTGCTCAGCAGCTCCGCCGAAGATGTTCCTTATGAACATGAGACCAAGCATCAGCATTGTTATTGCAAGGACTAAGACAACGATGGCATTTATGGAAAGATTCAGATCGCCCTTCTTGAACATGTATGCACCTCTTTTGATAAGTGCTTACTTAGTTCAATTGCTATATAAATCTTTCTAATGCCCAGAGGAAGGATTGCACACCTTTCGAAAACACAACTCTCACTTTTTTTCAGACATCATGAGACTCCTGTGAAGAAGATAATGCATAGAATGGCGTGTTATCATGATCCCTCCCCTGCATTGTTGAAACAAACCCGCGGGACTAAAGTCCCTGGGGCTCCAGAACTTCAGTTCCGGAACCTTGCCACCCCATAAGGGCAAGCACCTAGGTTTGGAAATGAAAAAGTCAAAAAAGAAGATGAGCTGATCGAAGCGCGTTCCTATTGTATTCAGAAGCAAAAGATGTCTAGTGCATGTCAATTCTGCTCTGGTTGATCCTATCGTTACTCCTTCAGACAGATCTTCCTCCGGCCTGACACAGTACCTGTCCTGTTCCTCAAATACAATCTTGAGTTACAAGGCAGGTAATCTTCTTTCAGTGCGTGAACGTCTGCCTTGGGCAGCAGATCTTGGAACGACCTCATCCCTCTTTCTTGAGGAAGGATTACGATCTCTCGAATCACTCACTTTTTTCCATTCTTTCCCCTCTAGCAAAGTTTAAATAGTAACAGCGTTTGGGTTGTACCAACAAAAAGAGGTGTCACAGTGAAGATAATGCTGCATGAGAAGCCGCAGGGTCCAAAGATCATCCAGGGCTTTCCCGGCTTCGGCCTGATAGGGACGATTTCTACCGAATTCCTCATAGAGCACCTGGGTGCCAAGGAGATCGGGACATTCTACTATGACGAGCTTCCTGCTGTCGTCGCGATACATAAGGAGAAGCTGGTCAATCCCATGGGAGTCTTCTATTGCCAGAAATACAACATAGTCATACTGCACACGATCCTGAATACTCAGGGATTCGAGTGGCAGATCGCTGAAGCTGTCGAGCGCATGGCCAAGGAATTGGGAAGTCCGGAGATCATCAGTCTTGAAGGTGTCTCATCACAGGAGACAAAGGCAAATGAGAGGATATTCTATTATTCCACAGCTGACACAGCAAGGAAGAAACTGGGATCACTTTCGACGGAACCTTTGAAGGAGAGCATAATCCTCGGAGTATCTGGCGCGCTGATGCTCAGGTCCCATCTTCCAGTCACATGCATCTTCGCTGAGACCAATGTCGAATTCCCAGACAGCAAGGCAGCCTCCAATATCATCAAGATCCTTGATGGCTATCTTGGCCTTGCTGTGGATTACAAGCCCCTCATCAAGCAGGCTGAGGAGTTCGAAGGCAAGGTCAAGCAGATCCTTCAGCAGAGCAGTGTCGCGACAAAGATGCGTGATAAGAAGCAGATGAGCTATCTAGGCTGAAGGCCCCATCTTATTTTTCTCTATCTGATTATACAGAGATCCACCAGGTGTCTGGTCTGAGAGTTCTACGATCTGCCTGTACTCCGGACGGACGAGCCTTGTATTGTTTATCACTTCATGCTCCTGCTGCACAGGCAGCGAGAATATCTCCTCCTGCCTGACATCTATGTTTATCCATCTATTGAACAAGATGAGCAGCCTGTTCAGACTAGAATCTTCGAATCTTGATATGAATGATCCATCTTTCTGTATGTGAGCAAAAGCATCGATGATTGAATTCAGGCTGGTGTCAGCGACAGTCGAGGGATCCTCGAAACTCACTTTTTCCTCCCTCAGCACTCTCTCGATCCGTTCCTCGAAGTCGCTTCTGCCCGCGATATTCTTCTCAATATGCTGATAGTAGTTGCTTATCCCTTTGCATATCTTGTTGAAATCCACATGATCAAATACATGCATCTGCCTTTTATTTCTTCCTGTTTGCCAGCCTGATACATTTGTACTTGATTGGCTAGCCAGGCCTGTTATCAATTATCAAAAACATTTGTCAAAATTTTATGTAAACATTTTGGAATTAACTAAAAGTTAACAGCAGATAGGAGTAAGATATTATGATAAATAATTGAATTATTTAATCAAAATTACATAATATTTTCTATATAGAAACCTAACAATTGTCTTCATGGACACCAGGTAGAAAATATGAATGTTGATAATAATTTCATAGCAGTTTTAGTTCTGTCGGGATTATGACAAAATAACCCTGGGAACTGGCTTAAGATCAGGGAGTTGCCAATGTTTGGTTGTAGAATGGGGGTTGTACAATGACAATGGGTTGAAGTGATTTGTCGGGATGATCTCCAATCTGTCGGCATCATGCAGACCATGATGTCATAATCCCAGAAACAAGGGGTTTGCTCGTACACCCAACATTCGGCATAATGCCGAATAGTATAGGAACCATGATCTTACTCTGAGAAACATCTATACTGTTGCCAAAACTGCCTATCCCACATGCCGCCTTGACTGTCCGTTAGGCTGGAACAGTGTCTGTTCTCATTCTGATAACAATTTAATAGCAATAATCGAAAATTGAGCACTGAATTTTGCAGAGAAAAGTATTAATACTCTCTCCCAGTTGAGATCCTTGATGTTTGGTATAACCTTCTCACAAAAGCTCCTTGATCGGTGCGATGAGATCACAAAGAATATCATAGAGGAAAGGAAGAGGGAACTCACATTGTCCAGGGAGCTAATCGACGAGATCGAGATAATATTCAACAGGATAAGTGAAAAGAAGTACAAAGGCCTGACACTCTCCCAAGTCATATCTTCTATCACTGCTGCGCTAAAAAGCATTGGAGCTGACCTCGACGACTTGCTCGAAGAAGAGATCTCCCCACACATCGAGGAATGCAGAGAGAAGATGCAGGAGATCAACATGCATCTCAATCATCTCCAGAAACTAAGGAAGATCTGCGATGGCAATTATCTTCTTGGTCTTAAGGAGCAATTCCAGAAAGGAGATGGTTTCAGGTCTCTCCCAGAGCTCCAGAGCTTCCTGTCTCTTATCGAGAACCTAAGGTCGGCACACATCACCTCGAAAGTTGAGGAAGCTAATCTCAAGGAACTCCTCGCATTATTGAAGTCAGTTGAGAACGATTTCAAGTCAGGTAAGAATAAAGAAGCCAAGAAGACAGTGTCCAAGGCAGTCAAGACAATGGAAGATGTTGTCGCTATGTTTGAGACTGCAAAGGAGGAACTGGATGAGCTTGAACCATAACCAGGATAGCTAACTATAATAACAAGCTGACATAATGATATTGATGAGGTGACTTATGGCAAGAAGAGCGTTCATTCTCGCTGACATAGAGCCTGGTTCTATGGACCCTGACTCGAAGGAGCTGGCTAAAGTGATTATCAACAGGATCGGGCTGATGCCAAGGAAGAAAGGCTCGACTGACGATATGTATAAGGCGCTTGTTGAGCTGTATGAAAGGACAAAGCAGTCCCTCAAGGAGAAGAAGCCTGAGTTGGCAGTCATGACTGTCGAGGAGATGGGAAATTGCGCAGGGATATCCCGTCAGACGATGTACGATTATCTGAGGAGATGGCTGGATCTCGACCTGGTCTCGAAGGCCACTTATATCTTCGAAGGAAAAGTGATCATCGGGTACAGGCTGAACGGAAATACACTTGAGCAGGCTTTCGAGAAAGCAGGAGTAAGGGTCAAGAACAATATTGAGACTACCCTCAGGTATGTCGTCGACCTTCAGAAAGCCTTAAAGAATGAGAAGCTGAGCGAGTCGATGAAGGAGAAATCCATCGCACAAGCTGAATAATATATTTAATTATTTCTTAAAAATTTTAAGCACTTCACCCTGAAAAACTGGCACGCTAAACACGTGAATTTTCGTTTGTCGACATTTGTTGCCAATATAATTTTATTATATTATGTCGACATTTGTTGAGATAATAATAAACCCGGATTTTACAATAAATAATTGGATTACATGATGCCCAAGATATTGGTATGTGGCCTTAGACGAACATCTCATTGCAGGAAGTGAGAGTTCACCGACAATTATAAAAATCCCACATCTTTCAAGAAGAAATAATGAATAGCGTCGATCTCTGGGAGGAAAGGCATAGGAACTCAAAAGACAGGTACAATAGGATAACTGATTTCGCCAGGTTCTGCTTTGATAGCTTCATGAAAGGCAGGAGAGGAAGGCTCCTCGATCTTGCGAGCGGCAAGGGAGCAGACAGCATATTCTTCCACTACAAAGGCATGAAAGTGACTGCGATGGATTATTCCAAGGAAGCCATCGCACAGTTCAACCAGCTCCAGAATGAGAAGAACATCTTCATATCAGCCCTGGCAAGGGACATATCAGAGCCGCTACCATTCGAGGATTCCAGTTTTGACTATATATATTCACGCCTGGGCTTGCAGTATTTCGGGGCTGGAAAGACAGAGGAAGTCTTTCAGGAGATTTCGAGAGTCCTCAGGAGCAGTGGTCTCCTGATGTTCCAGGTAAAGTCTACCTCGGACAAGAAATGCGGCTCAGGGGAGAAACTGGAGGAAGATTTCTATCAGGACGAGGAGGGATATGCAAGGCATTTCTTCAGCGAGGAATATGCAAAGACACTCCTGGAAGACTGGAACATCCTCTACATAGGGGAGAAGAAGATCCCTGATGGGAATGCATATCTAGATGTGATCGCCCAGAAAAAGTGAGGAATTGACAGATCAATTCGAATCATCATTATTCTCCCAGGTAAACCTTTATCATTTCAATTGCTATCCCTAGCATCATGGATACTCTGGAAGGGAAGATAGCTGTGAACCTGGACATCTTCAGAGCAGTCTTGGCTGCGACAAGTGAGGATATGTATCAATATGCACAGGAAGTCATGACTGCACAACCTGACGATATTCCCGGGCTGATAGCAGCAAACAATGCCAAGAGGGGTGTAAGCTTGGATGATTTTGCTGCCTATCAAGGCAGATTGCCGTCACGATGGATCTGGAATATGCTTCCAGCCCCTGTCAGGAACCTCTATAGGGATGAAGCAGGATTGCTCCCCTACCAGGCAGCTCTCACTGTGACAAGACCTATTGGACATGGCTCTCTACTAAAAGGTCCTCCCCAGATGATGATCTATGAGCTGGATGCGGCAGGCAATGCAAGATATATCAGCACTATGACGATGCCTTCTTAGCATTTTTTTTGATAATATCTATAGATGATTAAAGAAAAGTGAGGATTGGGCCCGTTATTTCCACCGATAAGTAGTAAATAAAGCAAAATTTATAAAATTGGATACCTGCATAAGCAAAATGTCCTTGTCAGACCTGCTCAAGCATATCAGGAAAGAAGCGCCAAAGCAGCACACAAGCGGAGCAGAGTCAAGAGCATCGAGCGACATCCCTGTCAGGGAGATTATGCATCTACCGTCGGGATGGGATGTCTTTGCCGGATATCATGGAGGAAGGCTTCAACTGGAGCTGGGAGGACCTGTCGAGGATCAAAGGATCCTGAGAGATGCTGCCAGTGCGTTGATAGGTTTTGCCGCCACATATGGTGTCGATCTTTCTCGATCTGAATTCCATGATAGGATCGACAAGCTAGGCGACATAGGTATAGAGACCAGATTCACAGTCAGGGAGCCAGACGATATATCAAAGGTAAAAGAACACTATTTCCACCTCACGATAAAGAAGAGAGAACTTACGTTGCGAGCAGAGGGATGCTACAATGGTAAGCCTCTCAATGATCTTGTCACTGCGATAGGCATAGACAGGGCAATAATGTGGGTCTCATCTGAAGCAGCAGAGGGCCTGGAGAGGTATGCAGATATGTTCCCTGGAAAAAGTGAGCTTTTGAGGGAACTGAGAAAAGTCCGGGGAACGACAAAAGCCGGGCTCCCCTCTGAGCTGAATCTAAGATGGGATCTCATCACAGCAGTCAATTCGCTGGAGCCTCGATATTATTTCCTGGATTTCGATCTTTCCGATATAGTAGCCCTGGCAAAGCGGTACAGCATCTTCCAGAAAAAAGGACCTGATGTCATGCAGGCAATGACATTCCTGGATGGAATTGTTCCTCCCTATGAATTCGAGGTTGCAAGGATTACAAACGACCAGGCGCTCGGAAAGATAAGATGGATACTGGACAGGGAAAATCTTGACAAGTGGGACAATGATCCCTATATGGCTGAATTGATTGCTCTTGGACAGTTGGTGTATGGAACGGAGTTCATGAAAGAACGTCCATCAGGATATCAAGGATTGATACAGTACCTGGAAGAAGTCGGATATGTCCCAAAGACCACAGATCAGTCCTCCAGCGGCCACATCCTCGATTGCCTTAACCAGCATTATGCACGCGCACCGAGCCAGATAGTGATGGCTCTCAAGGAGGGACTTACCATCCATGCTCCTGAAAGGCATCAATATGCTTTCATGAGGACCAGAGTCGCTCCAGAAGGCAACATCTTCTCAGTCGATGCCAGGCATCATGGCAACAGTCTTGACCTCAGGAGAGAATCACCTTTGGATTCCCTCCAGTGCAGGATCGTGATCGATCCATATTTCCCCCATCTTCTAGAGAGCCAGGAATATGTCCTCAACAAGTTTGGTGCGAGATTCGATCAGCCGATCTAGCTGTTGATTATCTTATAGAACGCATCGAACAGCGGCTCTTCAGTCGAGAAGAGGAAGAATTTGCCGCCCATGCTCCTGGTCTCATCCTCGAGGGACATGATATGCTTGTAGAGCATATCCCTGTACTCCTGCCTCTTCGCCTCTGAGACAAATGTCTCTATCTCCTTGTTTGTCTCAGCATCCTTGAGTATCAGGTCCCCATATACCTTGAAATTGGTCTCAGACTTATCCAGGACCTGGATGACCTTGACCTCATGGTTCGAGAACAGCGGAAGCGAATTCCTTACCTGCTCGATATCGAACAGGAAATCTGATATCACGACGATGAGGCTCCTCGATGTCACAGATTTCTTGTATTGTTTCATCAGCTTCTCGAACTCGATGAGACCATTGCACCTGATCTTGTTGAGGTGGCTGTGGAAGGAAGCCACCTGGCTCATCCCTCTCTTCGCATTGAATGTCACGAAATACCTGGAGAATGTCGATAGCTGGAACCTGTTGTTCTCCCTCGCGGCGAGATAAGCGAAGCCGAGCGCGAGCATCGCCGCATACTCGAACTTCGTGTATTTCCCTGTCCCGAAATCCATGCTCTTCGACACGTCGACAAGGACATGCATGGTGAGGCTCTTCTCCTCCTCATACCTCTTGACATAGAAATTGTCAGTCCTCGCATAGATCTTCCAGTCGATAGTCCTGAAATCGTCGCCCGGCACATACTGCCTGAAATCATTGACGATAAGCCCCCGTCCGAGATGCGTGCTCTTCTTGGATCCCTGGAACGAGGATGTCACTCTCTTGTTGACTATCAGGGAGAACCTTTTCAGCTGTGTCAGGAAATCAGTGTCTATCATCGTGTGAGCGCGAAGAACAGCGCGACCCCCATGATAATCCCTGTCATCATCACAAGCACAAAAGACACCATGACATTGGATGATAAGTTGGCAGCAGGCCCTGGATCAGCCTGCTGCCTGGCACCGTATGTATTGAAAGAATCCCTCATCAAGAAGAACGCTTTTTCCCTTTCAGCCTGATCCTTGATCCGTATCACAAGATCTGTATCGATATTCCTCAGTCCCTCGCTCCTCAATCTCCTGCCGATCCTATCTTTTAGCGAGAGCCTGCTTGACATCCTTATTCCATTCTTCAGCTTTTCCACTCCCTTGAAGTCCCTCCATTCTGCCATATAAGGACCAAGTGCGACACCACGGCCATGCACAGTGATCGTATCATTGTTCAGCAGGATGAATATGACAGCAGCCCCGAACAGATAGAATATGACCAGGTAAGGCAGCGGGATCTTGAATTCCGTCATGAATTGGATCAGGTCCATTCCTCCAAGCGGTTCGAGGGGGATGATGAACAGCCATGCGCCACCAAGCCATGCAAAGAACGGAAGTCTCTCTGGCTGGACCTTGAAGAGCCCAAGCTGGACACCCAAGTCAAGCTCCTTGTCAAATTCCTTCCCTATCCTCGAAAAAGACCTTATCAGCCTGAAGACTGTGAAGAGGAATGGCAGCACTGTGATCAAGAAGATTATCCAGTGTATGTTATGGCTGGCCCATGCGGAGATGCTGACGTAGTTGCCTATCATGCTTTCTTTAGGATCTCTGCTATCGCATCATCTGTGCTCATGCCTTTCCTCTCAGCCTCGAAATTGAGGATGATCCTGTGCCTGAGGATCGGATAGGCCATCTTCTCTATATCTTCCTTGCTGACATAGTTCCTCCCCTCGATGAGAGCATGTGCCTTCGCTGCCATGATAAGCCCGATAGATGCCCTTGGCGATGCTCCGTACTCGACAAGCTCTTTCATCTCCCTGGTCTTTGCGATGACCTTGAGAGCCTTCCTCTTGAGATCATTCGCGATAGGCACCTGCTTTGTATACAGCTGGAATTTCGCTATCGAGCTCTTCTCAAGGACAGCCCTTAGCTGCGGCCTGGGCTGGGGATTTGTATACATCTCGACGATCCTGTCCTCCTCGTCAAGCGTAGGGTACGGGACCTTGACCTTGAAAAGGAACCTGTCTGATTGCGCCTCAGGAAGTGGATAGGTTCCCTCCTGCTCTATCGGGTTCTGCGTCGCCAGGATGAAGAATGGCGCATCAAGCTTGAATGTATTGTTGCCGAGCGTCACCTGCCTCTCCTGCATCGCTTCAAGAAGAGCTGACTGCGTCTTTGGCGTCGCCCTGTTGATCTCATCAACAAGCACGATGTTGGCGAATATCGGTCCCTTATGGAACATGAACTGCCTCTTGCCATCATTCTCCTCGAGCACATATGTGCCTGTGATATCAGATGGCATCAGGTCAGGAGTGCTCTGGACCCTCGAGAACCTGAGGTCCATCAGGTCGGCAAGCGCCTTCACCATCGTCGTCTTCCCTACGCCTGGATATCCTTCGAGGAGGACATTGGCATCGCAGAACACTCCGGCGATTATCTCCCTCACCACCTGGTCCTGTCCGACAACGATCTTCCTCATCTCAGCAAATATCTGATCTATCTTCTCCTTGACTTCCTTCATGATCCTTACCCTCTTATCTTATCAAAATAGTTCTTGATGACATCCTTGTGCTCATCTGAGATCTTCTCGTCGAATATCTCCTGTCCTGCTCCATCAGGATCGACCGGGAAGCTGTCCCCGAACTCCTTCTCTTCAGGCTTCTTGATGTCTGTGATGTCAATCTCAGTATCATAGATGTCCAGGCTGAGGTTCAGCTCATCCTGGCCTAGCTCTGCCACAGATCCATTCTCGAGGTATTCAGTCGTCATGTCAAGCCCCTTGTCAGGCCTGAACATGTTCGCTCGCGCCCTTATCTGCTCCATGTCTATCGGATTCGTCCCGAATGACCTGTAGATGTTCATCACTGTGAATCCTGCTGCTGAAAGCATCAGTGTCACGAAGAAGAAGACTGCTATCCCTGACACCTTGAGGAAGAGCCTGCGTTTGTTCAGCAGAGCATTGATGTCAGCCTGGTTCACAAGGTTTATGACCTCTGTATGAAGAGCAGAGACGACTGCGTTGTCCTCGTCCTTGTAGTCCTTCGAGGTCCTGAGCTTCTCCCTCAGCTGCGGATATTCCTCCTCAAGCTTGTTCACCTTGTTGAGCCGGATCTTCTTTATCATGCTGTACAGGAAGAATACTCCTGCAGGGACAAGGCCGTATATCAGCCTTAGCTGGAGGAACGAGAGCAACATGCATGACATTGAGAAGAAGAAGAGCCCTGTGAAGAACGAATCGAAGAAGAGCATGATGAATGAAGAGACATAAAGTTCATCGAACATACGTCTGACAAGTCTCAATCGTATCGCCCGCACTTGGAGAATTCAGACACATCAGCCACATCAGGCAGCTTCGCGACCTCTGAGCAGATGTCCTCTGCATCATCCTTGACCTTGTTAAGCTCGCTGGAGAGATTCTGGTTCCTGACCTCCAGATAGTCTATGTCATCCTCAAGATCCTCTATCGTGACCTCCATCCTCGAGATGTTCAGAAGAGCCCTTGTCAAGGCCCTCTGCGTCTCATTGTAGTTCATCGAGATCTTCTCCCGGTCCTCCTCGATCCTGTCCTTGACATCCTTGAGGTCTGTATATTCTACTGAAAGCTCTTCTTCTCTCTGGACCTTCAGGTCATACCTCTCCCTGAGCTGTGTGTAGTTCTGGTCAAAGCTCTCGAGCACAGCCTCCAGGGATTTGATATGCTGGTTCTTGACAGACATCTCCTCAGTGAGGCTGCCAAGATTGCTTTGATAGAAGAGGATGGAACCTCCATATGCAGACAGCGCGACCGCAAGCAAAAACATCAGGAACAAAGTAGTTGTCTTCTTGATAAGCCCCATCAGAGCGACCTCGCAATCCTTATCTCACGGACCTTCCTCGCGACTATCTCAAACAGATACAGGGATATCGCAAGAACTGCGAATATCCAGGATAGGTCTGTGGTTTTTATAGTTTCTGCATCTGAGCTTCCTTCAAGCTCCTCAGCGATTGTCGCTGGATCCCAGGAAAGCTCGCGCCCTCCGGTGATCTGCACAGCCTCTTTGAGCGCTTCCCCATCACTCGCATCGAACTCAGGATCATAGTTGACAGTGGCAGACCTGCCCAGTATCTTCACAAAGCCAGTATGCTCAGGATAATAATAGGCCTTGAAGACATTCTGCTTCTCCTCGAAGAACGGTAGTCCTTCAGGCATCTCCTCTGAGTATGCTGTTATCACTGAGCTCCTGTTCTCCCGCAGGTCCGGGATGTCAAGTATCAGCTCATCCTTCCTCTCCGGGTTCTCTATCAGCCAGTTGACAGTCCTTGCGAGGAGCTCGCTCTTGTCCCTCCTGAGCATGTCTCCTGCCCAATAGTCAGGGCTAGTGGACAGGCTTGCTACCCTACCAAGGCCTACACGCCAGACTGTCAGGAGGGGGTCTCCATTTGTCGTAGTCACAAGAAGCTGCGCCGTCCCTTTCGGATACACTGAGTTATATCCGGTGACAGGGATCTCCGTGTCTATCTTGCTTGTTATGAAATGGTTGATGTCATAGATGAACATGCTCATCTTGCCCTGGTTATCCTGGTCAGGATCACCGAAGAATATATTGAGCCTGTTCCTCTGGTCTGTCTGGAAATACCTGCCGTTGCCCCTGCGTGCCATCTCCTCCAGGAATCTCTGGTCAGCATCCTGGCCGACGCCTATCGTGAATATCTTGATGCCCTCGCTCGCAGCCTGGTCTACTGCCTTGAGCGTCACGCCCTGATCATATTTGCCGACATTTCCGTCTGTGATGACAATTATGTTCTTGCTTCCCCGTTCGAGCCTTAGGAGCTGCTGGCTTATCGATATGCTATCATAGATCCTGGTAGCATCATGCAGCTTCACCTTGCTGACAAGATCGCTCAGCTCATCGAGCTTCGGACCCAGCTCGGAGAGCTTTGATACTATCGAAGGATTGGTGTTCGACTCGACTATGCCGACCCTGCTTGTCCCGGAGATTGACCTTAGCACCTCGATTGCCAGCGCTTTCTGCACATCGATGAAGCTGACCCCAGTGGAACCAGTCGTGTTTATTATGCCAGCGCCTGACACTCCTGTGTCCAGCGCCATGATGATGCTCACAGAATCCTTCTTCTTCTTCGGCTCTCCGACATTCACAGGAAGCAGGCTTGAGAACATGGAACTGTTGTAGCCTCCGGTATCATAAGAGCTCTTGCCCCCGATGACAAGAAGCCCGTTGCCTTCCTCAAGATATGCCTCCAGCTGCTCCAGGTCATTGTCAGATATGCTCTTGGCATCGACATCATTCATGATGATCGAATAGTACTTGTCGAGATCATCAGGTAGGCTTGCAGCGACATCGAGATCATATAGGGTGCTCATGAAATCCAGGGTCTTGGAATTCCTACCAAGATACAGAACTGCTGGCTTGTCCACTACTGAGATGACCTTATGGAATTCATTGTTCTGGGGGAAGAAATCATCATCTATCTCAGCCGAGATCTTGTGTTCGCCTTCGATGAAGCTCTCATTGAGGTAGAAGTATCCCTCTGTGTTCCCTTCGAACACGACTTGCTGGTCTACTCTGATCCTGAGCTTCCCGCCACCTTTTCCCTCCCTGTCCATCACTCGGACGATAAACTCTGTGTCTGCGCCTGATATGACCTTGTCAGGTCCCTCTATCACAACCGCCTGATCATGCCTCTCCGGTCTCATCCGCAGGCTGAATATCCTGCTCCCCATGTTCGCAGCAAGTATCGCCACATCGCTCATGCTCGCTCCCCTATTGGACATCCCATCAGTGACGAAGAGGATGTCCTGCTCTGGTGAGAGCTTCTTGAGAAGCTCATCCCCCAGCGCTGAATCAGCTGTGCTGATGTAGCTGACCTCAGTAAGGATGCCCTTCTCACCCAGCCCGGAGACAATATCCCCGACGTCGGTGTCATAGACCTGCATCGACGTCGTGTTGTCGACAAGTATCTTGATCATCTGCACCTGCCCTGCAGGTACGCTCTCCTCGATCGCCGGGGAGCTTGCGGCGATCGCCAGCAGCGCAAGTATCAGCATAGTCCAGAAGAACATGAATGGCCGGAAGACAGTCTTCCTGCCTATCTCATGCTTCCTCCTCGATCGGATGCTGAAGACTATCATCATCAGTATCAGGGCAGGGAGGAGCAGCCAGAGCGCTTCAGGATCCTGAAGAATGTAATTCTGGTATCTGATCATATGTCACCCCTCGCTTTCAGGACGATCAGCTCCAGGAGCATCAATACGCCTGCGAAGAGCAGCAGATATGGGAGCAGCTCGACCTTCTCAAGGCTCTTTTTCCTTTTTGCCTCATCGAATACTTCATCGCTCTCTACTTCTGAGATGTCTGATTCCAGAGGATTGAGAAGATTCACAGAGATGCTTTTCCCCCCGGCCTTATAGACGCCTATCTCATCTGCCTTCATGTATCCTGCGCTTTTCCTCCCTGAGGGGCTCACGACCTCTGAGCCGCTTATCACATCCCCCACCTTCCTGTTCGATAGGACCAGGCTGGACTCTCCTGAGAGCAACCTTGTCATCTCATACCAGAACACAGGGTAATCTGTCGAGAACCGGAAAGAGTTCTGCTCATCTATGATCCCGTAGTAGAGTATCCTCCCATCTCCCATCCCAGAGGACACGATGACAGGCACATCCCCCACAGTCTGGGCGACAATGATAGAGTTTTCTATGACCAGCTCAGAATCGAGGAATACTGCGCTCTGGCCGAAGTTGATATCCTCGATCCTGTCTATCGCCTTGGAATTGATGATAGGGACGCTTGACTGCTCGACCTTGGATATTGCCACAGGGAGGAGTCCTCTCATATCTATCTGTCCTATGTCTGTCTGGCCTGCGATCACAAGCGATGCGCCCGAGTTCACCCTGTCCCTGATCTGGTCCATGACACCAGAGATTATCTTCCTGCCATCCACCTGGTCGATGACGATCATGTCATGGTCGATCTTAGGGATTATCGGCGGCTCTGCTACTGAGATGTCAAGACCAGGTATCGCGGCGAACACCTCCTGGAGATTGGTGCCTCTTGTGTTTGTTATGAAAAGCACTCTCCTCCTATGGCTCTCAGGCACAGCGATCGTCAACGAATTATCGAGCATCAGATCATCTTTCTCAGAGATCGAGTACTCAGTCACACCCGGACTCAACTTGAATTCTGCCTCTTCGATGCTTCCTGCAGGTATGCTCATCGCTTTCCCGGATAAGGTGACCTGCACCGGATATGCATTATAGTTCTTAACCTCAAGTGTCAAGGCATCATCACTGGTCTTGTAGCCTATGATGCCTGTGTTGCTGCCCTCGCTTCCGGTATTGACAAGCGAGACAGCGAAACCCTTTGATATGAGCACATCGCTCGCGACAAATGGATCCCTCCCGAAAGTGTCCTTGAAGTCGCTGAAGACGAATATCCGGGCACCTGGTCCTGCGACATCCTCTGCCATGAGTATCGCATCCCACAGGTTAGATCCAGATGACGACCCCTTGGCTGACCTGATGATGCGCCTGGCGTTCGCGGCAGTGACCTGCTTGCCGAGGAGCTCAGGCGAATCCTTTGCGAGGATGATGCTGTTCATGTTGCCCAGGTTCTCAAGCGCCTTCTCCTTCCCAAGCTCGAACCTGGTCTTGCCATCGCGCATCACGCTTGAGCTTGCGCTCGCATCAAGCACAAAGACCACCTCATCATTCCTCACATACATATCCAGGAAAGTGAAGGCGCCGGCCACTGCCAGGGAGATCGAGATGAGGATGAGGAACTGGAGGACAAAAAGCCAATCCTTGACAAATCTCCCGAAGAAGGACCTGAAGTAGCTGCGTTTTTTCTGGCTCTCCAAGAAGATCAGCGAAGGGATCACCTTCTTGAATGGCTTGGGTTTGAGCAGATATATCAATATGAGCACAAGGATGGACAGCATGCTGAGGAGGCCCATCATGCTAGAGAACCCGACAGTATGACCCAAGACCTCCATAGTCTCGGCTTAAAAAACAGTGGTATTTATAGTTACCCTTTTTTATCCTCGTGTGAAACAGCTCAAGAATTTGTGATTGGATTGCGATGATCAGATTATCTTGGAATTGTGCATCTCCCTGACAATGCTTTCATTTATCTTGATGACATTCTCCTTTGCCTGGAGATTCCTGAACTCATAGTCCAGGATCAGGTAGATCCGGCCATCGCTGTAGCGCTTCTCCACAGGTATCCCTTTCTGGCCCAGGGAAGTTATATGCTTGTCGACCTTGTCTTCGGTCAAGCCGAGGAGCTTCGCGATCTCCTTGGCTTCTATCAGATCGCCGTTCCGGGCATAGAGAAGCAGCATTATCTCCTGTTCTCTGGGGCTTAGTACTACGTTTGAGAATGATGCTTTGTTCAGGCAGGGACCTTTAGAGGTATTGATGTGCATCAGCACCTCATCCAGCTTCTCATTCAGTTTATCTATCCTTGCCTCGAGCTGGAAGATGTATTCGTAGTTAGCAGATATCTCGTTTGTATTCATGTTGATAGTATCAAGGTGCTCTTGGAACTCTTCCTTGATCCTATCGAACGCGACCTTCAAGTCCTGGTCGAGAGGCCTGCTCTTTCTACGATTGAATAGGTCTGATAACCTCGTTGCAAATCACCCGCTAGGCTATGTCCGCACCAAAAGTGATTTATATATTTTTATATTTTTGAAACTAGAGTTGAAATGAGGAAATCAATGCTGTCGTCGATGAAAGGGCTTGCCATCGAACTGTCACGTCTCAAGGTGTTCGCAAAGGCTGATGTCCGGCTTGAACAGTATCCCACAGACTCGGAGGTAGCCTCAGATATGCTCTGGAACGCCTGGCAGAAGGGTGACATAGAAGGAAGGAGGATAGCAGACCTCGGCTGCGGCACAGGCATCCTTGGGATCGGATGCCTCTTCCTCGGAGCTGCGCATGTGACATTCCTTGACAAGGATGAGAAGGCCCTCTCTATCCTGTCACAGAATCTGGAGGGATTCGATACCAGCACATATGATCTCATCCACAGCGACATCTCTGGATCAGAGATCCGTGCTGATACAGTGGTCCAGAATCCTCCATTCGGAATGAAGGGGAGGCATGCAGATAAGCTGTTCCTGGAGAAGGCATTCAGTACCGCACAGACAGTCTATTCATTCCACAATGGAGGAAGCGGGAAATTCGTCTCTGCTGTAGCATCTGACAATGGTTTCAGGGTGGAGGAGACATTCAGATACAGCTTCCCCTTGAAGGGCACGATGTCCTTCCACAAGCAGCGCATCCGGAGGATCGAGGTCGACTGCTTTAGGCTGAGGAAGATTTTGCTATAATCTTGTACGCTTCTCCTGTCTCTGACTTGGGCAGCGACGAGTGTTCTGCTGACATTCTGCCTTTGGCAATTTTTATAAATAGCACGCATTTTCATTGAGAGATTGCCAGACACGTTTCTGCCGGCGTGGCACAATCTGGCTACTGCGCCAGCCTTGAGCGGCGAGAGGCAAAGCCCATGAGGTTTTCGTCTTCGTCAAAAACAGCTGGTGACCGAAAGGTCGTCCCGGTTCAAATCCGGGCGCCGGCGTATTTTACTCTTTGCGCACGGATTTGAACAAGGTTCCTCAAGTCCTGACTTGAGGCTCAGAAACCTTGGTTTCTTGAGCAATCCGTGGACTTCGTCCTTGAGTTCAGAACAAGTTCCGAACCTCCGGGTGCCGGCGTACATTTTTTACTTTAGAAAATTCAAAGAATAGGTTGATAACCTTTGATATGGCACACTACAATAAAACAAAGGCAAATTTTGCTAAAATTCTGGATACAATGGAAATAGGACATCTAAGAACAAAATTGCCATTATTACAAGCGAAGCAATCTTCATATACTTCTCAAAATCATCTGACACATCTAAGTATTTACGCAAAAAAATTGAGGATGGAATGAACAATATGAAAGAAACGAATGATTGAAGGACTGTAAATGAATATCCCATCTGAGAGTGCATGATTCTATCAATAATGAATCCTATTATTGAAGTAACTAATACAATTCCCAAATTTGTTAAGACTGCATTAACCATCATTTTATTTAGGTTCATATCTTATCACCAATTGTTCTTATAGAATTTCTTGAGGCTTATATTTTTTGCTTGAATAAGCAAAATGGGCATTACAAACTACTCCTTAATCACATATTTTGCAAAAAATTTAGCTCACATAGAATAGAAAAATGGAAAACTTCTCTTCGGACAGGGAGACTGCGCAGGCCCTAGCCATAACTTTATATACCATTCCTGTCTAGCTGCTCATTGTGAGACGAGTTATCCAGAGGGTCGTCGAGGTGCGCAGGAAGATCGTGCACATGCTGATAGGATGCCTCATCGTCTTCCTCCTCAATACACATGATTCCATGGGCCTCCGGTTCTGGCTTTTCATAGCGCTTGTCGCAGGCTTGGGGATCAGCCTGCTCAGCCTTGTTGTCCGGATACCTGTCGTATATCATCTCCTGCATCTCTTCGACAAGAAGAAGGACCTCGAGAAGTTCCCTGGAAAAGGCGCTTTCTTCTTCCTTGCCGGAAGCCTCTTCTCGATACTTCTCTTCGAGAGGGATGTCGCTTCTGCTGCCATAATGATCCTTACATTCGGCGACTCGATCAGCCACATTGTCGGAAAATACTATGGGAGGACAAAGAGTCCGCTCCACAGGGAGAAGCTTCTTGAAGGAACGCTTGCAGGCATCGCTGCAGGCACGGTTGCAGCATCATTCTTCGTCCCTATATCCCATGCATTCCTCGCTGCATGCATCTCGATGCTTGTCGAGGCTGTGGAACTCGAATACCTAAATCTTGACGACAACCTCTTTGTCCCATTGGTCGCAGGCCTCATAATGACTGCGCTCACTGTCATGCTTTGACACCCAATACTTTTTATATCATCCTATAATCTGGGAGGAACATGTTCTCGGACCTGAAGCAAGAGCTTAGGAAGCAGCCATTCTCCTCCATATTCGGCCAGGAGGAGGCCAAGAGGCAACTGAAAAGTGCCTTATTCATGGACAGGCATGTCATACTTTCAGGGCCACCTGGTTGCGGAAAGACCACGCTTGCGAGGGATGTGGCAGGCATGCTTCCAGATGTAGAAGCCAATGATTGCGTATGCCGCTGCATGACAGGGGATTGCCCTGAATGCAGGCAGCAGACACGCGGCAAGATCACGATCAGCGGAAAGGACCGCTTCATCAGGGTTCAGGGATCTCCTGACCTCACAGCTGAGGATCTTATAGGAGATATCGATCCAGTCAAGGCCATGCAGTTCGGCCCGCTCGATATCAGATCATTCACACCAGGAAAGATATTCAAGGCAGATGGGAAGATACTTTTTTTCGACGAGCTGAACAGATGCTCAGAGAAGCTCCAGAACGCTCTCCTCCAGGTCCTTGAAGAGGGGAGTGCGACCATAAGCTCATATGATGTCGAGATCCCATCCAACTTCATCTTCATCGGAACCATGAACCCTGACGACTCTTCGACAGAGCCTTTGTCAGATGTGTTCCTCGACAGATTCGACATAATCCAGATGGGCTATCCTGAGAACATCCCGATCGAGAAGGACATCGCAAGGTCCAAGGGAAAGACCATCGCTGAATTCTCAGACAAGCTCCTCACCCTGACTATCAAGTTCATCCAGGAGCTCAGGCATAACAAGGAGCTTGAGAAGGTCCCATCAGTCAGGGCAAGCATAGGCATCTATGAGCGTGCCCAGGCAAACGCAGTCCTCGATGGCAGGACCAGGGTGAAGTTCGAGGATATCGAATATGCCCTTGATTCTGTCCTTGCGCACAGGCTCAGGTTGAAGGCATCGAGCAAGTTCATGCTGACACCAAAAGAGCTCATCCAGAAGGAGCTCCAGAGATTCAAGTCTGAGAACGACACTGAGAAAGGTGATGTTCCCTAGCAAGGGAGCTGCGGATTCTTTCAGGGAAGAGACAACAGAGAAAGGTGGGACCGGCAGGGGAGACAAGCTGCCAGGGTCCCTCGCTGAGACTGACAAGAAGAAGGTAGAGAACGCAGGGATAATCTCTGATATGGTCAACCATTCTGTGGGTTTCACGCCAGACCTGGCTTTCGAGAATCTTGTCAAGGATTACGCTTCTGCGAAGAAGCTCTATGGTCCCACTCTCATAAGGAAGCTCACAGGCTTCACTGAGGAACATCTTCTCAGGAATATCCGGCTGCCTGAGTTCAGGCGCGAGCTCAAGGGAGTACTTGAGAAGAAGATGGAAGAGATGATGGAAGAAGGCCTCCTTGACAGAGAAGGGCAGGTGACTGAGGAAGGGTACGAGCTCTCAGCAGCGGTCCTTTACCTTGAGGAGCTTGAGAGCCTGCGTTCAAGAGGTTACGGAGACAAGCTGGCAAGGAAGATATCTCCATATGGAGAACGTTCAGGCCAGAAGTCTTACGCCCGGGGCGATCCCTACAGGGACATCGGCATCCGAAGTTCCATCAAGAAGGCTGCACGCAGGGCGAGGACAAGTCTTTCGAAAGATGACCTTGTCGTGTTCCGCATGAAGGACAAGAGCTCTGCCAGGATTGTCTATGCCATCGACAACTCAGGCAGCATGAGGGGGAGGAAGATCGAGATGGCGAAGAGAGCCGGCTTCGCACTCATGTATCAGGCGATCGAGAACAGGGACAAGATAGGGCTTGTCACCTTCCGTTCAGACATCGCTGAGAGCATCCCACCCTCAGATGATTTCAGATACCTCGCGACTGTCCTCTCGAAGGCGAGGGCATTCAAGGAGACAGACATCGCAAAGGCGATAAGGGAGAGTATAGCGCTCCTGTCCAAGGAGACATTCACCCGCCACATAGTGCTTATCACAGATGCGATGCCGACAGTCGGCTCTGACCCTTTCCAGCAGACCCTGGAAGAAGCAGCAGCTGCCTATGGTCGGGGGATAACGATAAGCGTCGTCGGCATACAGCTCACTGAGAAAGGCATCGAGCTTGCGAAGAAGATAGCTGAAACTTCGGGTGGCAGGTTCTACATTGTAAGGGATCTTGAAGACATGGACATCATTGTTCTTGATGATTATTCCCGTTTGTGAACCTCACCATGAAGTGATCCCCCCACCCTTCCATGCGTGCGAGATATCTGCTCTCGCCTTCCTCGCCTGTCAGCACAAGCTCAAGCTGAGATCTCAGGAAATCAGGCAGCTGCAATCTATTTGCACTATCAAGCCTTGCCATCTCGAAGTCCCGGATTGATGCTCTGCGATCCGCGATCCTGACATATGCATCTACCTGTGGCATCATTATCAGCTCCCTTCCATCCAGGCACATCGCAAAGATATCGCTCCTGATCTCGCCCGAGAGGAGGATGTTCCTTCCCATGACGACATCGAATAACGAGTATCTCTCATCATGCTTGTATCCCTGGAGATCCGGAAGGAAGAACTCGTACCTGGCCTCAGAGATCCTGCGATAATTGGCCGGGACAGTCAGCCTCCCCTTGTTATCCAGCCAATGCTGCACCTCGTACTTGCTGAAGTAGAGCTGGTCCATCATGTGGCTCTTATTGAAAACAGTACATATAAATTTGACTCAAATAGATTACCATGCATGATATTCGTCTACATCACCGTGAAAGACATCGAAGAGGCAAGGAAGATATCCAGAGCGCTGCTTGAGGATAAGCTCTGCGCATGCACCAACATGTTCCCCATGAAGAGCATGTACATGTGGGAAGGAAGCCTTGAGGAGTCGGATGAATATGCCTTGATCGCGAAGACGAGGGGGAAACTCTTCGACAAGGTCGTGGAGAAAGTCAGATCAGCGCACTCGTATGAGATCCCCTGCATCCTTTCCTGGGATATCGACAGAGGCAACAAGGAGTACATCGATTGGGTGGAGAAAGAGACAACCCCGGATTCTCAAAGATGAACCATTAAATATAACATCAATTCAGCTAGCTCACGATGTCAGATCTGGATTATTTGCTTGCTGAAGCAGGATGCACTGAGTTGGAGCACCAAGCTGCGCATGAGGTGCTATCAGAATATGGGGGTTATCTTGCTGAATTCCAGTCGACTCTCAAAGCGTATCTCACTTATCCCTCTGAAGACCTGAAGCATGCTGCAGAGAATGTCGTTTTGAGACTGAGGAAGGGACTCGAGCTTGGGTATTCAGGTGATGTCATCCGGCAGAAGAGAGAGATCGTAGATCCCAGGGAGAAGCTTGAATATCTTGTGTCAAACAGGCTGACAAACTATGGCATGGGCAATCGCATCACAAGTGTCTCTGCAGCCATCCAGCTCAGTGAGAGGGATGACGGTTGGATAGAGTTTGCAGATGCGATCAACACAACGATAGAAAAGATAGAAAGCTACAATAAGGATCCCGCAGCCTTCCTTTTGTCAGACTTTCGCTACTAGGCTTTCTTCAGCTCCCTCTTGGCCTGGGCCTTGACCTTCTTCATGTGGGTGTCAAGCTTCTTGACTGCTTTCTCTGCCTCGACATGGAGTTCCTTGGCAAGCAGCTCTCCTTCCTTCACTGTCAGATGCCCTTTCTTGACAAATCCATCGATCGCTGCCTGGATCTTCTTCCGGTTCGCGATTGTCAATCCCACTGCCGCCACGCCTACTCCTATCAGAAAAAGCCTCTTTATGCTGGTTTTCATGCAGTTGCAAGGATATGCTGGAATTTATATTTTCCCTTTCCAGAATGAGATCAGGAGGATGAAGAGGAACAGCATGGCAAGTGAGAAACCAGCGAGCGATATGACCGGCATCCCGAGGACCTTTTGCTGAGGGAAGGACATGATCATCGAGCTTGCGATGAGAAGGGCAGTGATGAGCAGGGATAATGATATCCTTGAAGAGGTCTTGTCCATCTCAGCCGCCATCCTCCCCATGTCCTTATGTAGCGTCAGAAGTCCTTCCTCCCCTTTCTCGATACCATCCATCAGCTCCTCGCCCAGCTGGGGGACTTTCGATATGAATGTTGAGAGATTTTCACCATTCCTCCCGATCTGTGAGAGGATGTTCCTCGCAGAATACCTCTTCTTCATGAATTTGAGGATGAACGGCTGCGCATGCTCCACAGGGCTGAACTTAGGGTCCAGCCTGCGCACCACCGCTTCGGTCGTGATGACGCACTTGGTGAGAAGCACAAGGTTAGAAGGGAGACGGATATGATTCTTTTTTGCGACATCCATCATATCAGAGAGAAGGGATGATACCCTTATGCCGGACAGGCTCTTCCCGTAGTATTGGCTGAAGCTCTCGAACAGGTCATTCTCCAGCTTCTCTCTTGATATAGGATGCCTGGAGACTCCCAGCGATATGAGTGTGTCCGCCATCTTGCGTGTGTCCTTCTCCACGATGCTTTCAAGGAGCATCACTAGCTTCTCTCGAAGCTCTGGTCCCAGATAGCCTGTTATGCCCCAGTCTATAATGGCGATCTTCCCCTTCCTGACAAGCAGATTGCCTGGATGAGGATCAGCATGGAACAGCCCTGTCTCGAAGACCTGATGATATACTGCGTCCATGAGCTTCCTAGCAAGCACAGGGCTATTGCGCGGAAGCTTCTCTCCCTCGATATACTCCATCACGAGTATTCTTGGGCTGCATAGTTCAAGTATCGGCGCAGGGACAAAATAGTCCTGCACCTGCTTCGACGCTGAATCCAGGTTCCTTGCCTCATGCAGATAGTCTAGCTCCTTCTTTGAATATTCCTCGAACTCCTTGGCAATGGCTACAGGATTTATGATGGCCGGATGAAGATGCCTCTGGAGCAGCTGGGATATCTTGAAGATTATCTCCATATCGCTCTTCATCTGCTCACTTATCCCTGGCCGCTGTATCTTCACTGCGACGATCCTTCCGTCACGGAGCACTGCCCTATGGACCTGGCCGACAGAAGCGGATGCCACCGGCCGTTGGCTGAATGAAAGGAACAAGGAATGCATGGATCTCCCAAGCTCTTCTTCGATGATCCTCTTCACATCCTGATAAGGGAACGACCGGACACTGTCCTGCAGCTTTGCCAACTCTATAGAATATGCTTGGGGAACAAGATCTTCTCTTATCGAGAGGAGCTGCCCAAGCTTGATGTAGGCTCCACCCAGCTCCTGGAATGACTCTCTCAGAAGCCGAGGCAGCTCCTCAGCACTGCTTGATCTCCCCTTCTTCAGGGAGAAGAGCTTCTCGTGATTGTTGATGCTGTGTACATAGAAAGCGAAGCCATTCCAGAGGAAGACCTCCACCACCTGCCTCATCCTCGATATGTCACGCAGCTCAGAAGAGAAGGTCATGTCATAATCTAGAAGCCGGAGGTATATATAATTTGCTTTGGATTATGGGCTAGCATTGATAACCTCCGGAGATACGAAAGTGTGTCATGGGTCTGATCGATCACCTTGTCTTCAGGTTATTGTTCCTGGGGGACAAAGCAGGATACTTCCGGCATAAGAAAGCCAGGATCGGCAGAGGATGCGATCTGCTCTGCGGGATCTATGCGTTAGGAAGCGAGCCATGGTTGATCAGGATAGATGACAATGTGACTGTCACTTCAGGGTGCATCTTCATAACGCATGATGGCGCAAGCAGGCTGTTCAGGGACAGGCCAGGCCATTCCAGGTTCGGCAACAGGTTCGCTCCCATACATATCGGATCTGATTCATTCATAGGGATGAACTCGATCATCATGCCAGGCGTCACTGTAGGACCAAGGAGCATCATCGGCGCCGGGAGTGTTGTGACTTCTGATGTGCCACCAGATGTCGTCTACGCAGGCAATCCGGCAAGGATGATCTGCACGCTGGATGAATACATCAGTAGATATGAGAGCAGGATGATCCCTGTGAAAGCGAAGAATAAAAGAGAATTGAGAGAAGAACTCACTAAAAAACTAATTGGATGATCACTCGACCTCTTCACCGAGGAGAATCCTGATCATCTGCGAGAACGCCGGCCTTGTGATGAGGACTCCGTTCGTGACTCCGATGATCGTGGTTATCGCAAATCCCCTGAGGAGGCCTGCTCCTGCGAAGAGCAGCGGGAGCATGCTCGCGGTGGTCGCGAAATACGCAGCCATGACGATGAAGAACGCTTTCTTGAGCTTCTCCTTCCAGTTGAGGTAGCTTTCCCTCTCCTTTCTCAGGGTCTCGTCAGTTATGACTATCTGATCATCGACTCCTGTGCCGATCGCGACAATGATACCTGCAATGCCAGCGATGTCGATGTTCTGGCCGAGAAGCGCCGCCACTCCGAGGATAAGGAGGATCTCTGAAGTTATGACGATGATGATCGGCACTGCGACAAACACACGCCTGTACCTGATATGGACGATCAGCGCCACAGCGAGAAGCGCCAGCATGCTTATCAGGAGCGCATTCGAGAGGAACTCCTGTCCAAGGGAAGGAGAGATCGCATCTGTCTTGATTATGTCAAGCTTGACTGGAAGGCTTCCTGTTATCAGCACCGTCTGGAGCTGCTTCATATTTGAGAGCGCTTGCTGCTGCGCATCAGCCATCGAAGCTCCGACGCCTGATCCAGAGATCGCGATGTCTGTCGCAGCCTGGCCCTTGAGATCTGCTGATATCCTAAGAGTATCCACCAACCTGTCATCCAGATACAGCTCAAGGTCCTCCGACAGGTAATCGCTACCTGTCTCGTCGAAAGCCACCTCAAGTCCGCTAGTTGCCTGCGCCTGCCTCTGAGCAGCTTCCGGACTCAGGCTTATGCTGAAACTGAACCTGCATCCGTACCCGTCTGTATACTGTCTGCAACCATACTGAGGATCAATCCCTGAGCAGTCTGCGCTCCTGCACACGAATGTGATATCCCTCCCTCCAGCAAAGACAGTCTGATTCCCTATCTTAGCCTCGAATTTACCCTGCTGGGCAAGGAGCTGCCTGACTTCCTGCTCATTTGCTCCTGCAATCTCGACGACTATGAACTGATTTCCGGAGAGGTCTCCTGCGCTCCTTATCACGACATCTGACAGCCCGTATAGATTGAGCCTCTGGCTCATGCTCGCAAGAAGAGTGTCCATGGTCTGCGCATCCAGCTTGCTCTCTGGCTGGAGGACGACCCTTGTCCCGCCCTGGAGGTCAAGCCCAAGCTTGATGTTTGTCTTTGGGGCATCATAGACATCGATCCCAATATCTTTGGTCCCGAGGACTGTCTCTTTGAACTTTGGCATCTCGACATATCTCGTGACATTGACGCTCCTGTTCGTGTCTGGGTCGAATTCCTCTTCGACCACCCTTACCCGCTCAGTCTCATTGAGCTCCTCAATCTCGACAAGCGGTTCAGTCTCGACTATATACGTCTTCTTTGTGGAGAAGAACATCCCTCTCCTTGTCGTGGTCTCGATGAAGAGAGTCGTATCCGGCTCGACTTCAGAGATGAATTTCTCATAGTCATCCTCGCTTCTAATTGGCACATCATTTATGGAAGTGATGGTCTCTCTGCTCATGGCTGGCTGATTAGGCCTTGAGCTCGCGATGCCTGCCAGCTGCGCTGAGCTGTTCTGCTCGACACTCCTGATAGTCGCCCCCTCGTTCCATGGTATGTAGCTTATCGAGAGCATCATCATGACGAAGAAAGCGATATATATGAGAATCCTTGGATTCGTGAACAACCTTTTTATCTTACTCATCTTTGTACCTCAGCCTGAGAATGTACACATTGCCGATCCATGTCGTCAGGATATTCATCACAAGCCCTATCACAAGGATGAGCATGATCTGCTTGAGGACGAAATTGTTCGTGAAGAGGAATGCAATGAACACAGCAGCGATACCTGACACGCTCATCGTGAGCCCTGTCTTCATCGCATCATGCAAGCCCTCTTTTCCTTTCTGCCTCTCCTTCACGACCTTTGTCGAGAGGAGGATCGATGTGTCGATGGAATAGCCGATAAGCATCAGGAATGCTGCTATTCCGCCGCTTGTTAGATTCACCCCCAGCGCGACGATGATTCCAAGTGCTATGAATATGGTCAATAGAGCTGACTGCAGCGCAGCGAATGTCGCATACCAGCTCCTGAAATAGAACTGGAAGACTATGCCCATGAAGATGAAGGAGAAAAATATCGCGAGAAACATTTCCCTGAAGAACGAGCTTCCGAGGCTTGATCCCATAGTCTCTGTGGTAATGTCATCAGATGAGAGCCCACCGAGCCTCTCAGACACGAATGCGACGAGATCTGCCTCATCCTCCTGATTGGAATCCTCGACAACAACACCACCTGCATCACCTGCTCCCTCCAAGAGCCTCACATTAATGGAGCTGTCTGGGAACCTTTCCATGAGAGCGCCCTGAAGCTCATCAGGATCCACTTCGCTTCCTGTATGGAATGTGACAGATATACCGCCAGCCAGAGAAACATCCCTCTGTATGAAATCCCCTGTCCTTATGAAATTGTAAACGAGGGAACCGGCAGAGAACACTGCCAGGACCACCAGGAGGACAGATAGTCTCCTGAAATTGCTCTCGTAGAATCTTGTGATGTGACTGTAGAACCCTTGACCTTTATGGTCTGCTGACGCATGCTTCGCATGCTTCCCCCCGCGTGCCATGAAGCCGGAAAAACTGGAGGGACTTATAAATGTAACGGATAGACTATTTTATTCAGGGTGTTCAAGAGTCAGAGAAGGCAAGTCTCACATCATCCATCAGCTACGCAGCTCGCCCCATTCCAGCATCTTGAAGGACCGCAGTCGCAACCTGGGGTGAATACTTCTGCACAAGCCTCAGCAATGCATGAGTCACCGCATGCATCAGGCATTGATATCCAGATCCCACCAGAGCCGATACACTGAGGATGCCTGAGTTGTCCATACACAAGATAGCAGAACAAGATGGTGAGGGTGGCAGCGCATACAACTGCGAATACAAGATAGAGGATGGCTTCATATGTGAAGACGAGCAGTCTAAGAATTTAATTGTTACGAAGACTTCAATGACTCAATGTTTGCCAACACCTTATGATCTGTCTTTGTCGCCATGAGGTGATCTTACGCTGTCCTTTGAACAATGTAAAAGAGGAAAAAAGTCCCAAGATAGCCCTTCTAATCCATAAATTATTTAAAGCTAATATGTTTCCCTATTCCCAAGATTTCTCAGAAAATAGTATGAGGGTTGACGCTATGGAAGATAAAAATATAATGAAGACCGGCACAACCACCGTCGGTATCGTCGCAAAGGACTGTGTCATCCTTGCTGCTGACAAGAGAGCCACAGCCGGCAATTTCATCGCAGGCAAGAATGTCGACAAGGTCGTGAGGATCAATGATTATCTTGCTATCACTACAGCAGGAAGCGTGTCTGATATCCAGCTGATGGTAAAGCTCATCAAGGCAGAGCTCCAGCTCAAGGAGATAAGGACAGGGAGGAAGGCATCTGTCAAGGAGGCAGCCAATCTGACGAGCGGACTTGTCTACCAGAGCATCAGGTCATTCTCCATGATCCCAGGCATCGTCCACTTCCTCCTTGGAGGATCCGATGAATCAGGGAACCAGATCTATGAGATATATCCGGATGGTTCAGTATCGCTGATCGACAACTTCGTCTCAAGCGGCTCTGGAAGCATGTTCGCCTATGGTATCTTCGAATCCCAGTGGCAGAAAGACATGACTGAGCAGGAAGCTGTCAATATGGCTGTCAAGGCAGTCACTGCTGCCATGCAGAGGGACAGCGCATCTGGCGAAGGCATCGACGTCGTCAGGATAGACAAGACCGGTGTGAACAAGGTCCTGTCAAAGCAGATCGTAAGTTGATTTTTTTAATTTCATTATAAAAAAGAAAAAAGGTATAGTTCTATGATAGAGATATTGGAAGAGATCCTCAAGGATCTACCTAAGGACAAGATCAGTGACGCAGTATTCGAGGGAGCCAACATCGTGCTCTACACCAAGGACAAGAACTTCTTCTTGAACAACGATGGAGCGATAAAGGAAGCCGTGGACAGGATAAAGAAGAGGATCGAGCTCAGGCCTGATCCAAGCATCTGCCACGACATGGAACTCGCTGAGAAGGAGATAAGGTCCATAATAACTGCAGAGGCAGCCATGGATAATATCATATTCGACCCTCAGAGATCGATAGTGATAATCGAGGCAGAGAAACCAGGTCTTGCCATTGGCAAGCAGGGGGAGAACCTGAGGATGATCAGGGAGAAGACCCTATGGGTCCCGCTCATCAGGAGGACCCCTGCCCTAAGGTCGCAGATCATCGAGAACATCCGGGCAGTCCTCTATCAGCACTCCGACTACAGGAGGAAATTCCTGAACAAGGTGGGAGAGAGGATCTATTCAGGGTGGCAGAGGCAGAAGAAGGAGGAATGGGTGAGGATATCCTTCCTCGGCGGAGCGCGACAGGTCGGAAGGAGCGCGATATTCCTGCAGACACCTGAATCAAGGATCCTCATCGACTGCGGCATCGATGTCGCGAATGACGAGCACGCCTATCCTTTCCTTGAAGCGCCTGAATTCAACATCAACGAGCTCGATGCTGTCATCATCTCGCACTCGCATCTGGATCACTCAGGATTCCTCCCGTACCTCTTCAAGTTCGGATATAGGGGGCCAGTCTATTGCACCGCGCCTACACGGGATGTGATGGCGCTCCTGCAGCTCGACGTGGTGAAGATCGCGAGGGGAGAAGGCAAGGAACCGCTCTACACCAGCGATGAGATCAAGGAGATGGTCAAGCACACCATAACACTTGACTTCGAGGAAGTGAGCGACGTCACGCCTGATGTGAGGATAACGCTCTACAACGCAGGCCATATCCTGGGGAGCGCGATGGTGCACCTGCATATCGGGAACGGTCTCCATAACATCCTCTACACAGCAGACATGAAGTATAACAAGTCTGTCCTCCTTAGCCCTGCATCGACGACATTCCCAAGGCTTGAGACCCTGATAATGGAATCGACATATGGCGCGAAGGACAACATGCTCCCGACCAAGAACGAGACATATGATTATCTGAAGTCGATAATCATCGAGACTCTCAAGCGAAGGGGGAAGATCCTCATCCCTGTCCTCGGCTCAGGAAGGGCCCAGGATATAATGATAATCCTCGAAGAGCTGGTCAGGACGAACCAGATGGAGAAGGTCAATGTATATATCGACGGACTCGTGTGGGATATCACGACTATCCACACAGCATACCCAGAGTTCCTCAATGCCGCGATAAGGAAGCAGATCTTCCACAAGGACAACAATCCCTTCCTATCTGATATGTTCAAGCGTGTCGGCTCAGGCAAGGAAAGACAGCAGGTCCTCGAAGAGACAGAGCCTTGCGTGATCCTCGCGACATCAGGGATGCTTGTCGGCGGACCTTCTGTCGAATATCTGAAATCACTTGGGAGCAGCGCCAACAACTCTCTCGTCTTCACATCCTACCAGGGAGAAGGTTCTCTCGGAAGAAGGATCCAGAGAGGAGAGAAGGAGTTCATGTTCAAGTACGGCAACAAGAGCGAGATGCTTGAGCTGAGGATGGAAGTCCACAAGCTGGAACTGTCTGATCACTCTGACAGGAAAGAGCTGATGAATTTCGTCCATAAGCTGATACCAAAGCCAAAGAAGGTCATCATCAACCACGGCGAAAGCTCAAGATGCCTGGACCTCGCAAGCTCCATCCACAAGATGATGAGAATCGAGACGCAGTGCCCAAGGAATCTCGAGAGCATTAGGGTAAAGTAATTCTTTTTTTAGAGCTTCTTACATTTCTGTTTCTCACCATATAGGCTCCTGTCTTTGAGACAGGACAGTCCTGGTGAAGGACTGGACCCGACCCCACCGGTCTAAGGTGGGTGATGATGAGAATCGAGACGCAGTGCCCAAGGAATCTCGAGAGCATTAGGGTAAAG
>CAYTWW010000009.1:31702-62627 GCA_964441565.1 uncultured Methanosarcinales archaeon
TAATTCTTTTTTTAGAGCTTCTTACATTTCTGTTTCTCATCATATAGGCTCCTGTCATAAGACTGGTGAGAGGCAGCATGGGCATAGCTTGATGAGGTAACGATGAGCCTGGAAAGCCTTAAATCTCCGAACAAATATCTCTCTGTCATGAAAAGATTCCTTGATTATCTGCTTCCTGCGCTCATCCTCTGGTCGATAGTACACTTTATCCTGTTCATCGGGTCTTTTTTGTGGATCCCTCCCGCTGGACCAAATATCTGGATAATTGTGCTCCTTTTGGCTTCTCATTTTCTTGTCATCATATCCTGGGTCGCTTTTGTGATGTACTCGCTTGCCGACTGTTCTCTCAGAAAATTCAAGCAGGATTCGACAAAGGTGATGTGGATTATTCTGATCTACCTTGCAGGTGGACTCGCTGCGCCTGTATATTACTATCTGGTGGGAAGGAACCCCAGATAATGACGTCATTAAGATATTAGAATGCAACTTATTTACTGAACAGCTTCCTCCAATTTTTCGTCCTTCTAAGTCTGTGCTGTATCAATGATCTGAAAGCTAAGTCATCCAGGCATATTCTTGGGACCTTCTGTATTTGTCACAGTATCTCATAGTCAAATTTTGTCAGTCACCACTCCCCAATACTAAATAACCACAACATTTTTATAGAAGTACCACTGTCTAGTGCTAAATGATATTCCGAATGCGCTACCCTATGCTTTTCCTAGGAGCATTCATGCTCGGGATATTGTCGACGCTAGTCTTCATTGAGAGCTATGCCGTCGGGGACAGCCTATCGCCATCTTTCACAAGCTACGTGATCGGCTCGGATCGGGAAACTGCCGCTGCGTCGGATAGTGGCAGGAGCGGGAGCCGTCTGCTGTCCCTGATGGGCTTTTCCAATGAAGAGCGTGATTCTCCCGGCGATTGGATAAAAGAGCACCAGATCCATGTCTCATCAGACCGTGTGATCATCGACCTTAAGGATCCAGAATGGGCCAGTTTCACTGATACTAACTCCATGGACCCAGTCATAGACAGCCATGCCAACGCGATCGAGGTCGTCCCTGGCTCTCCATCTGAGATCTCGGTGGGCGACATCGTTAGCTACAAATCTGATTATGCTGATGGGACTATCATCCACAGGGTGATCGAGATCGGCTTCGACGAGGTCGGCTGGTACGCGATCATGAAAGGTGACAATAATCCCAGGGAGGACCCTGGCAAGGTAAGGTTCTCGCAGGTGAGAAGGGTCCTTGTCGCTATCATTTACTAGATGATTGATGATGATCAGGAAAATAATCATTTTCTCAAGCTTTGCGGCGATAATCCTCATGACACTTATCGCATCATTCAGATAAGAGGCTCCGGGGGACTGTCGCCTCGACATCATTGTCGAATTCCATCCTGCCGCCTTCTTCTGATATCTCTCGTATCAGTTCTTTGAGCATCTGGTGAGATTCCCTGAGCTCCCTGGAAGCTTCCCTTATCGTCTGCGTCCCAGCCAGCTCTGTCTTACCCAACTGCTCATATCTGTCCCGCGCTGATTTGACCTTCCTGCTGAACTCATACACCTTCTCCTTAAGCTCAGGAGTGTCCTTATGCATTAGCACCCTGTCAAGTTTCTTCTCGGAGATCGCAGCTTCCAAAAACATCCTTTCAAGCTGTGCCTGCTCTGAAACATGTGAAAGCTTCATAGTCAGCCGCCGGATGTCTGACCACTCAGCCAGCAATCCTTCCTGTCCTCTGAGAAGATCCTGCCTGTCCTCAGCTTTTCCCAGCTCTATCATCCTCGATCCTAGTGAGTTCCTGCCAGCATCAATCTCCCTAGTCAGCTCTTGGATCTCTCCATCCTGCATGTTGGGATCTGTCTCTGCCATCACTCGAAGCCTTTCCAGGGACAGTCCTGCAAGCCTGCCAGAGAGGAGCAGCATCTCCTTGGACAGGCTCATTTGCCTAGCCCTGTCTTCTGTCTCCCTGAAGAGTATCCGTTTGGTCTCCAGCTTATCTGCCAGGTCCGTGTATTCTTCAGCTATCGATGCGAATCGTTTCTGTGTCGTCTTGAGAAATAGTTTCCTGTTTTGCTCTTCCAGATGATCTATCATGACATATCCTTCAAGAGCTGATTTCACATCCCTTCCCAGAGTCGAGAGAGTGGCTCTGTCAAGGTTTGCCAGCTTCCTCAGTTCTTCCTGATCCAGGCCACGTAGCTGCCAGATTGACATATGGTCCCCCAGCCGATAAAGTTCCTCGTCAGATAGGCTTAGGAGGGCCATCACATCTTCCTCATCCACCCTAGTGAGGCTGTCGCTTCCGAAGACATCAAGTATCCGGTCCTCCTGTGCGCAAGAGCTGGTCCAGCATGCTGCCTGTGACAATGGCAATAGCAATATCGCTATGGCCAAAAGTGTGGCCTTCATCTTCAAAAGGTAAAAAATATTTAGACTGGTGTGACGCTGATGTCTGTCAGGCTTGCGACAGCGACCTCAGACTCAGTGCCTGAGAGGTTGTACTTGTCGTATTCAGCCAGGACATAGGATGCCCCCAGGGTGTCCTGTGCGCTGAAACCTGCGACAAGCAGAGCCGCTTTTCCCCCCCTGTTGAACATCTTCAGCTTCGCTGTACCCTGCTGATATCCTTCGCTGCAGTCCCCTTCAGTCCCCTCAAGGTCAGCTGAGACCTCATTGACACATGGTCCTCCGACCACGATCATGTTCTTGTTGAGGTCCATAGCATCGACATCAAGCACTCCGATCCCCACAGGTATCGCATTGATCTTCTCTGCGCTGGAGAGCGCTCCGCTGCTTGAGATCTCTGCAGAGAGCGGTGTCAGGAAGACATTGCCATAGGCCTGCTCCTCAGGATACTGTATGGTGAGCTCATCATCATTCTCGTTGTCGAGAGTGAAGATCGTCCCCCATGTCGTGGCGCCTGTCACGTAGTCAGAGTCCTGCTCCCTGTCAGTCAGAGGATATGCAAGGTTTGTCACAAGAGCCACTGCCTGGTCATCATCGCTGTCCATATAGATCCTGAAGGTCACATCTGTCGCTGGAGCAGCCCCATCGTCGTCCTCCTTGAGGATGACCCTGACTTCGTCATCAGCTTGTTCGACAAGCTGGAGCTGGGCCTCTCCCTCTGTCTTGATGTCATCGAACTGGATCTGATGCGCGATCAGCAGGTGATTCGTCGAGTCCACCTCGAGGTCTATCGAGGCGAAACCGACATCCACAAGATCAGAGCCGTCAGCATCCCTCCAGTCTGTGGTCGGGGTGCCGGCTGTTATATCCCTGACCTTCACTCGCTCGTTATCTTCATCGATATCCGCGATCTCGATGACTCTTGCCTCTCCGCCTGCCGACACGACCAGCATGCTGATGCCTGCGCAGTTCTCAGCGTCAGTCACGCCATCGCAATAGTCGCCGTCGAACAGGAGCATTGCCCTGCTCACCTCAGCATCAGTGTCGTCAAACACATCACCGAGGAATTCGTCATCGAATCCCCAGCCCAGTGTCGAGTCGTCGTCCACTGCCTGCAGCTCTACCTCATCTCCCTCGATATTGGTGAAGGTGAACCTGCTGATGTCTCCGGAGGTCCTCACTTCCATCTCTTCTGTATCCTGGCTCATCCCTGCGAACGCAAGCTTCCAATTGCCGAATACAGGGTCAGTCCATGCCTCTCCCTGCGCGATGAACATCTCCTCGTCAGGCTCATATAGTATGGAGATGGCCTCAAGCCTTCCAGGAGTCCCTTCAGTGAAAGATACTGTGGTTCCCTCAATGGCATTTCCTTCGACCTGGACCTCTGCATCATCTTCGAGAAGGATCTCGGTGCTTCCGACAGATATCTCGCACGTGTCCTGATCATAGTCACGTGAGTGGACAGTGACAGCATCAAGGACTCCCACTGTGATCGATTCTTCCCCGCTCCCGAATGTAGAAGTGCTTCCCACATCTATCCATCTCATGACTCCGTCGACCTCTACGCCGCACTTGTCGCCGTTCTCATCAACATTGACGACCATTATCGTCCTCTCACCTACTTCAAGAGGCTGATCCTGCTGGAGCCACCTGACTGTCTCTCCTGCCATCAGGGTCATCCTGTCCAGGACCCCTCCTGACAGCCTCACCTCAGTCACAGTATAGGCATTCCCCTGGATCTCGATCGTCGAACCTTCCCAATCATCGCTGGCGTCTGCAGTGGAACCTGTCTCATAGTCGACATAGTCGTTGAATTCCAGCGTATAAGTGTAGAATGTTCCGCTATCGTCCACATGGAGATAGTAGTCGACCCTCTCATCATCATCTTCGTCGGCTACATATTGGAGGATGCCATTTCCTGAAGCGAAGGCAAGCTCCTGCTCATAGTCCTCATCATTCCTTGTGTCTCCCTCTCTCTCTGAATACGTCCCGTCAGCAAGGATATCCGGAAGATCATCGCCTGTAAGGCTTGTGTCGATCGAATATATGCTGTCTCCCAGATTGAATTCGTTCCCGCCCTTCTCGATCTTGACTCCGGTGGACGCGACGAACTCGGTTGTTCCTGTCTGGTTCACTGACTGGACGCTGTATGCGTTTGCCTGCAGGCTTGCTGCTATCTCTATCGCACCAAGCACATCAGAAGCTGCCGCATTCTCGCCTACCACGATCACGCTGTCGTTCCACACACCATCCCTGATGAATGGCTGAGGATAGCTCTCAAGATTCTGGGCGACTGCAGCCCCCAGGGTGGCCCCGATGATGCCGATCCCGGCTGCCACTGTCAGTATCTGTCTTGCAAAGTTCTTGACTTTCATATCTTGCACCTCCGTGCTCTTTGTAGCATTAAGACAGGCGGCTATCTTAATAAAGAAAGTTTAATAGATATGCTTAACAAAGCTTAACAGATATCTTTCCAGCAACAAAAAGAATAAAAAATGCTTATTTTCCTTAACACCGGCAAAATATGCCTTTTCTTCCCTTCGAAGGCTCTATCTTAAAACAGTTACATATTTCTAAGGATTGGCGCAAGTGGGGTCCATGGACCGTATCCTTATTGTGATCCTGCTGTCGCTGGCTTTCTCAGAGGCAGCAGATATATACGGGAACCTTTACGATCCCGCCCTGAAGCGGATGTACTCATCTGTGATAGAGATAAACACGACTCCACGGCAACGCTTCGTCTCCACGAATGGAAGCTACCATTTCACGATCAGCCCAGGCAGCTATGAGATCAGGGCTAGCAGCATCACCGGACTTGCTGCGATGGAGAATCTCACTGTTGTCGACGAGGGAAGGTACATCCTGGATCTGTTCCTCTATCCAGAGGACGGCCTAGATATCGGAGACGTATACATCCCTGAACCCATCCCCTCCAGCAAGATGCCTGTCTGGCTGTTGACAGGGTTTGGTGTCTTGCTTGTCTCGTCAGCGTTCATCATCGCATTCCTGATCCGCCAGAACACAGACATGAGGAGGATGCATCTTGAAGCGCTCAAAGGACTTGATGATGATGAGAAGAAGGTCCTCACGCTGCTTCGTGACAACAAGGGCAGGTTGAGCCAGCAGGTCATCGGCAGGGAATTCACGTACACTGACGCCAAGGTAAGCCTGATGTTGACAGACCTTGAGGACAAGAGATTCATACGACGGGTCAAGCGCGGCCGGGCGAACATGATATTCCTGAACTAAGCGCAACCTATTTATTCTGCAGCCCAATCCAGGCACATATGCTCACAGAAGAAGCCATATCCAATCTGAAGAAGGCAGGAAATATCGCTGCCCAGGCACGCGACTATGGCGCATCCATGATCAAGCCAGGTGCATCTGTCCTGGAGGTCACAGAGGCTGTGGAGAAAAAGATTGTCGAGCTGGGCGGAGGATTCGCCTTCCCCCCACAGATATCTCTGAATGATGTCGCAGCCCACTATTGCGCCGATCCTGACGACAAGCTCATCTTCAAGGAAGGAGACATCGCAAAGATCGACGTCGGCGTCCATATCGACGGATACATAGGCGATACTGCTGTGACTGTCGACCTGGGGACCAATCCGGACCTGGTGAACGCATCTCATGAGGCCCTGGCTGCTGCGATCATGATAGCTAAGCCTGGCGTGACACTGGGACAGCTGGGCAGAGCCATCGATGCAGCAATAAGGAAGAGAGGGATGACACCTGTCATCAACCTGTCAGGCCATGGTCTTGACCAATATGTATTCCATGGAAGCCCAAGCATCCCTAATGTCGACACAGGCGACAGGACAAAGCTCGAGAAGGGCATGGTCATTGCCATCGAGCCATTCGCCACTCCAGGAAAAGGTCTGATATACGAGAGCGGTAATGCGAACATCTTCTCCCAGGTCTCAGAGAAGCCTGTCAGGAACATGATAACACGGGATGTGATGAAAGAGATCTCCAAATATAGGATGCTGCCCTTCACCACAAGATGGCTTGTCCGCAAGTTCCCTCTATACAAGGTCAATTTTGCGCTCAAGGAGCTTATGAACATGGATATCATCAGGAGCTATCCGCCTCTGCCTGAGAGGACCCATGCCTTTGTCAGCCAGGCAGAGCACACTCTCATCGTGGATGATGAGCCTATCGTCACGACTAGGTTATGATTCCGGTTCATTCTGTTTTATGACTTGTGAGTAGCGAAAGGTTTATAATAAAGAAATTTCTGGTCAGCACCGATGACTGGACTACGGGATGAAGACTATCTGAGGATAGGACAGAACCTGAGAGAGACCCTCAGGAGAGAGGATTATCCTGGTCTGATGACGATTCTGGATGCATCAGTCCTTGAAGAGATATGCCATGAGTTCGGGATCAAGGCTGAGGGGGAGCCTGCGATGGCACTCGCCTCAGAATGGCATCTGAATCCATTATCCAGGGCTTACTCGGATCTGAGGAGACCGGTCTTTGGAAAGGATCAGGTGCGCTATGCAGCTCAGCTGGAGAAGCGGATCATAGATGAGCTTGCTCTGGCTATCGGAGAAGAAAGGACTCAGATAGGACGATCGTATATCGAAGATCTATTTTCTGAACAATATCGTAGAGACAATGGTATCGAAGGAATACGATACCTGGTGGCCATGGCATATTCTCCTCTGTCTCTTGTCAATCTTGCAGCAGCCCTGCTCAGCAGCTGGAAGAGCATGCGTCACAATGCAGCATCGTACATAACCACTCAGTTGCAAGAGCTTGGTTCCAAGGTCGATAGCCTCACTAAGGCGTTGACAGCATATGAGCAGGAGAATGGGGAGCTTAAATCAAGAGTAAAGATTCTCAAGACCGAGAGGAAGACCGGCAGAGAAGATGCGACTGAGCTTCGCACACTGCGCTCCACTGTGGAAGAACAGCTGAAGAGGATCAGCGATCTGGAAACAGAGTTGGGACAGCTCAGGGATGCTCAGTACCACGGCGCAGTCGCATTGATTGTCGACCAGCTCGGCCTAGACGCTTCTGGCATCGACCAGGCTGCTCTTGCTGAATTATGCATGAAGCATGAAGGGATAATCACGGAGAATGGGACGCTCCGTCGACTTCTGGGACTCGAACAACAATATTCTGCCATGCTCTCCAGAGCACCGGAGGAGCTTATGGACGCGATGAAGGCGATCATCGGAGATGCCTATAGCAAGGCGAGAATAGCTATTGTCGGCCTTAATCCTGAGACAGAAAGGTACTGGACAGGGATGTTGAGGGATCTTACTGGTTCGAAGGAGATCATCTTCTCAAGGAATGGACTTAACGGCAGCACCCATGATATCTGCATCATCGGCCGGCAGGGAGATGTCACATATCAGCACCCGCATAATGCAAGCGTACCCTGCCTTGCCGATGGTGACCATCATCTGGTCCTACCTTTGAATGGAAAGTCAAATTTGTCTGCGTTAGCCACTGTCGCATACAATCTGTTGTCTCATGCAGGAAGGTTCCAGCCATATGACTGATGCATATATCCTTGACACATCCTTCCTGTCCCGGCTTGATGAGGCTCCGCCAGGCTTGCTTTGCGATACTGGATGCGTCTATGTGACTGATTCTGCCATCTCTGAGCTGCGGAGATGGAAAGAAATACGATCCAAGGAACAGAATAGACTCGATGCCATGAAGACAGAGCGATCTGGCATCGATGAATATTCGCCAAGGCATGCGGATATGGTTGCGCAGCTTGAAGGCCTTGCGAACCCAGGCCTGCTTGCAGGCATCATCTTGGCTGCCGAAGAGTCAACAATCATCTTCAATGATTCAGGAGACGGTTCATATCAGAAGCTGATTCAATGTCTGGACAGGGATGCGCTTGAGCTCTTCGGGCTGGATGTGAGGGTGCTTGGCAATTGGGCATATATAAGCAGGAGTCTCGCAGGGAATCCTATGGACCGTGCCAATCTCCTCCCTGCCCGTGATATCGTGGTGACCTATGAAAGATTGCTCGACTTTGATCTTAGGAAGAAGAGGGATGCGCTGGATACCCGTATCTTTGAATTGGAATCAAGGATGTGCCCGATGGAGAAAGCCCTTTCCTTCCTGGGTGTGCTTGAGAAACAGAACATCCTCTCGCCACAGCTTCCAGATGTGTACTGCAGGATAGCTGGACTGACGGCTAAACGGATAATCTATGAGGTATGCATGGGAAATACGGGACTCTTAGACGCTTATGACCACCAGAACATCGCTCTTCTTGCTATAGAAAGGTATAAATCGATGCTCAGCGAGCTGGGACTTGATCTTGCAGCCATCCCTTCTGAGCGTGAGATGCGACAGACCATAGACTCTGTTGCCAAGGAATGGATAGCCATGTACAGAGAGGATTCATACTCTGCACCTGAAGGATTCCTCAGGCGCTTCGCCCCCTCGGTCACAGATTGCGACCTGGAGACGGTCTATGCTGCGATGAATATGATAGATGCGGACCAGGTATATATCCTGACTCAAGACCGTGATCTCAGGCAGCTTGCTGAATACTCCAAAGCTCTCATGGCTCTCCGGTGTCAATCATCGCCAAAGATCATCATCGGCTCAATCACAGGTGCCGGGATGCATTATTCGGAGGTCCTATGATAAGCAAAATCTCATTTCTGCTGAGCCCTAACGCTCCTCTGGACGGACTGCCTGCAGAACAGATGCAAGACAAGTATTCATGTGAGATGGCTGGACTTGCCCGATCATTGTACATACGCATGCTGAAGTATGACGCATTCAGGGTTGACCATGATGCTCAGATAGTCAGATCAAAGAACCCGGATGTGATGCCACTCATCGAAGCATACAGGCATCTGGCTGGCACTTCCTCCCACAGGATCCTTTCTCATTCAAAGAGAGTATCGCATGAATCCGATCTGCGATATGTTGCCAGCCTGCAGGATAGGCTTGAAGCATCGTATAGGATCGCATGCCTGGATGCAGATCTTGGATCGTTTGTCGGGGAAAGCTGCTGCCTAGAGCACTCCTTAGATGATAGGGATTACATGGGAGTGGTTAATCAGGGGAATCAGGTTATCAAGCATGCTCATAAGTGGAGTGCATCCTATAGCCAGTATGTGATCCCCTCCCTTGACGATGTGATCCAATTCGAAAGAAAGTTGACAAGTTTCGTAAGGAAGCATCTGGATGATCCAGGTGTCTTGATGGAGGCAGTGGATACTCAGTTGCTGATGGGACAGACACTGATCAACTGCAATAAGGACTCAACAAGATACTTCCGTAAAGCTAGAGCATACATAGAAAGGTATTTTTGCATGTTTCCTGATAGCGGTGACCTGGGCCTCTTGGAAAAGAGTGCTTATGTTAATCATATCCTTCAGCTACGTGAACACGTCCTTCAGTAAAATAAATAAACTCAGCTTCCTTGCCAGGCAAGATGACAAAGAAACACAAGCATAAAGGCAAGAAGACTGCAGCCATCATCATCCTTGTCCTTGTCCTCATCCTCGGATATCTGGGGTTGGTCCCTGGCCTGTCATGGATCCTTGGTGCCAACAAGCCAAGAGACCTGGGCGTCAAGTGGACTGAAGAGGATGCCAAGTCGATGAGCGCCAAGATGGGAAGGGAAAGGGCCACATTCTCCGACGATGCTCCTGAGACAAGCATCCGGTTCGAGGGAAGCCATAAGGTCGACACGCTCCTTACCCAGGAAGAGATCACCGCAAACATGGAGACAAGGCCATATAAGTACAATCCTGTCAAGAACTTCCAGGGAAGGATAAATGATGACGGATCAGTCGAGATATCCGGGAACCTTGTCACGAGGAACCTGAGGGATTACGGGAAAGCCGCGAAAGTCCCTGAAGATGAGGCAGAGATGATCCTCGATAAGATCTCATTCATCTCTGATCCTGCATTCTATGCCAAAGGTACATTCTCTGTCACAGACAACCAGGTCGATCTGGACATCGACCAGGCGACAGTAGGGAGGATCCCTGTTCCAGTCGGCATGGTACCGATGGATACTGTCGAAAGGTTCGCAGAGGAACGCATCCAGAACATCCCAGGACTTTATATCGAGAGCTACAAGGTTGAGGACGAAAAAGTAAGGTTCAAAGGTACTTATCCTGACAAGTCGCTCTACAGCGAGCCTTGAGCTAGTCTTTCTATCAATTCTTTGACTGATAGAGCTTCTTCTTTTCCGCTCTTCATGTCCCTCAGCTTAAGCTTCCGGCTTTTCAGCTCATCCTCGCCGACGAAGATCACGTACGGGATCCCGAGAGAATTTGCAAAGTCCAGGTTTTTCGATATCCCCCTGCCTGCGATGTCTATGTCAGCCCTGATCCCAGCCTTCCTCAGCTCCTGCACGATCCCTAGCGACTCCTTCTGGGTCCTTATGGGGATCACATAGACCTGCGCCACTGTCTTCTGCTCAGTGGGAGCCCTGAGCTTGATAGCCTCTGTTATCGGCTCTATCCCGAAGGAAAGTCCTGTCGCTGGTATCTGCTGCTTCTTTCCGAGGTAGTTGCCGATGAATTCATCGTATCTTCCTCCTCCGACAACTGATCCAGTGATCTTGGAACCTTTCAGGAAGACCTCATATATCGGTCCTGTATAGTATGTCAGCCCTCGCGCAAGTGTGGGGTTGAACTCGACTTCCACACCAAGCACTGAGAGGAATGAGAACATCTGCTCAAGCTCATCCAACCCCTCCTTGCCGATATCATTCTGGACAAGCTCCCTGAGCTTGTCGAGCTTCTCCTGATTCGTACCCTTGATATTGATTATCCCGATGATGCTCTGGATGGCCTTGGAGGACAGGCCATTCTCTTCCATCTCCTTCCGGACGCCATCTGCTCCGATCTTCTTGAGCTTGTCTATCGTGATCATGGCAGACATCCGATCGTTCTGAGGGACTCCTGCAGCCTCAAGTATCCCATTGAGGAGCTTCCTGTTCGACACCTCTATCACCACATCGAACTCAAGCCGCCTAAAAACTTCTTTGGCGATAGCCAACACCTCTGCATCAGCCAGCATGCTCTTTGTCCCGACGATGTCCACATCGCACTGCCAGAATTCCCTGTATCTGCCTAGTTTTATCGGCCCATCCCTATAGACCCGCCCGATCTCATAGCGCTTGAAAGGCATCTTGATGTTCGGGTTCATCGCAATGAACCTGCACAGTGGAAGTGTAAGGTCGAACCTTAGTCCTAATTCCCTTCCTCCCTGGTCGCGAAGCTTGAAGATCTCCTTCGCAGCATCGCTTCCCTCGCCTGCTCCGAACTTCGCCATCAGCACATCAAGCCTCTCGAATTGCGGCGTCTCAAGCGGGCTGTAGCCGTAGATCATGAATACCTCCCTAAGCGTATCGACTACCTTCTCCCTGACTATCTTCTCCTCTGGAGGGAAGTCTCGAACACCCTTCGCCAACTGCAATTCGAATTTTCCAGAGGGGGAGGAAAATTCATCTGCCTTGCCTCCCTCATCATTTACAGTGAAGTCCAGCCTGTAAGTGTCCTTGCCGATCTTCTCATGCTTCAGGAATCGGAACGTGCCGATCTCCTTTGTGTTTGACACATGCTCGCCGATACAGGCCTCTGTATTGAAATCTCCTATAGATAGCAGGCGTATCTCCTTCTGGCTCTCAGGGACAAGCTTCAGAAGAGCAGGAGTGCATACCTTCTCAGCCTGCTTCCTGTCAGACATCGACACAGAGACAGGGATGGCTTCACTGATCTTTTCCCTTACCTCTTCCTCGATCTGGTCTAGCTCCTGCTTGGGTATCTCCTTATCCAGACGGAATGAGTACCTGCTCTTCTCCTCCCCAAGGTTGAGGGATGCGCTCACAAGCGTTGGATAGTGCTTTTTCAGGATGGCGAACATGATGTGCTCAGCTGTGTGCATGCGAGATTTGATGCTTGTCATATTAGCCACTGGTTGTCTTAGATTGGTTTTAAATCTTTGCCAAAAAACTCAGAATATTGGACTGCGACAGTGAATACAACCACCGCAGTTCGCATCGATCATACTGCTTTTCGAAGGGCACCTTATATATAAAACATTCCGTGTTTTGGTTTGGTAATATTTATAGATAACAAATGTGCAGGAGAGCCAGATGAACACATTTTTTTATCCCCAAGAGCTACCTGGGTCAATCCATCTGTTTGATCTAGATGGAGTGCTATGGAATCTTAGGAACAGGAAGGCTCTGGGATATGGCCCCTTGTATTTGTCTGATTACTGGCATGTGAAGAATGGTAGAGATTTCGAGAAATGGTTCATGTCCCTCCCCGAGAATCAGAGGGAGACAGCAGCAGAATGGATTGCGCATGAGCGTCTGGAGATGGCCATAGGCATCGTGACAGGAGAGCAGTCCATTGCGCTTCCGACATTCTACGAGGCTCCTACAGACCTTACCGCCGTGATGAAAATGGCTAATGGTAGAAATGTTGATAAGATTCTCAGATTGATGGATGAGATATATTGGATTGCCTGCACAGATTCAAGGTCGAACCCTTTGGTCCTGTTCGAGGATACGCTCGAATATCTTGATGCTATCAAGGCTGGTGGCGGCTTGATGGCTGTCATCTCCGGCCACTCAAAATCTGTGAATAACAAGTTGGAAATGTTTGGGCTCTCAGAGTATTTCCCAAGTATAACTACTAAATATGCTATTAATCGAGATCAAGGGCTTATATACGATTTCTTGCCAGTAGGCAATCATGGTGATGAAGGGACAAGATCTTCGAATATCAGGAGATTCCTTAGTAGGATGGCTGATCACTACAGAGTACCTGTCCTTGACCTGCAACAAAGGACCACATACTATGGTGACAGGATAAATGATCCGCATGTAGTCGAGAATATTCCAGGCGTGAAGATGGTCTGGAGGAACAGTTTGACAATAGCTGAACAGATCTCGAAAATCAGACCTCCCTTCGTCGATGCTCCGACAAAGGCAATCGAAGACTTTGAGAGAAGCCTCAATCAATTGATGTATGATGAGAAGAGAGTTATTCAGGTCAATGACTTCAGGGATGAGAGGCTTCCCGCTTTCGCAGGTATCAACTCACCTCCTTTGCCTCCGATTCCTGGTTGGGCACCGTATATGCTACCCTGATCCTTTTGCTTTTATTACAGCTTAACATATAATGCATCACGCAGGATAGACCGGTTTGAGGAGTCCGCCTTCAAGGAGGTCGAGCTTCCTCCAGTTGACCTCGAGCTTCGCCTCCTTCATGATGACAAGCCCTTTTATCTGCATGCGCATAAGCACTTTCGCAAGCACCTCATCAGGCGCCTTTGTCTTCTTCTGCAGGTCTTCAAGGAAAATAGGTTTCTTCGCTGCAGTCATCACAAGGTATTCGAGAGGAGTCACCTTCTCAGGCTCCACCTCGATGGCGAACTGCGTCAGCTCCTGCTCGATAGGAGACTGGGGGACATATGCTATGGGCAGGCTCTTCTTCAGGTATGAGTTTATCTCCTTGCGCTGGTTTGACATGTATGCGAGCATCATCTTGCCGATCAGCTTAGGACCTCCTGCCAGGAAAAGCCGGGAGAATATCTTCATGTACTCATAGTACCTTTTCGAGAAATTGAATTCCGGTTTCACCTTGCTGTATATGTAGCTCCTTTCCCTGTAGAGCTTTATCACGTCGATGTTCTTAGTTATCTTGTGATAGATGAGCATCGAGTACCACATGCACAGCCCCTCCTCGAACCACTCGATATACATCTGCTCCTTTGACTTGTTCTGCGACATGCATGAATGCAGCTGCTCGTGGATGAGAAGGATCGGCGTGAAGAATGAGCTGACTCTCTTATTGAGGAAATATATCCCTGCATCCCTCTGGCCTTCGAAAACTGTGACAGATGAAGCGCCTTTCTTCTCAAAAGCAAGCAAGCCTTCAGGGAATCTGTCCTGGAAGAACAGGCCCCTTGGCTTGAAATCAAGCCCAAGCACACCCCTCACTTCCTCCCGGATCCTTGGGAGCATATCTCTCCAGATGTTCTCATCGAACTCTTTCGGGAGTTTCTCCATCTGCTTTCCAAGAGCCTGGAAATCCTTCTTCAGGAGCATCAGGTGCGCCCTTTTCCTGTTGCCTGCCGCAAGCACGCTCTCCATCTTCCTCTCAGTCTCCTCGCCATACAGGCTGTTCTCTGAGAAAGCATCCTCGATGAGCGGATACAGGCTCGGCTTGTAGTAATTCAGTCTAGCACCGAAGAACGCATCCTCGGCTATCCTCAGCTCAGAAAGTGTTATCATCTGACGGGTTGGATGGAGGGAGGGATTATAAATATTAGGTTGTCGGAGTTCCTTCTCCAGCCAAAAGAAGCCATGAGGAAAGGTATGCTCCATCAGTAAAGAATAAATACCTGAAGGCCAAGACAATGACAATGAGAAGAGTTTCAATCCTGCTGCTCCTGTTCCTGGTATCCTGCACAACCCCAACAATCGATCCGCAGGATAGCGATTACTTCTTCGATGAAGTGTCATCTGGCTCATGTGTCGTCACCGATCAAGGCATAGTCACTTCGTCAGGCACCAGGGTGGCAGAGTTCATAAATAGTTACACCAGGGGGTTGTACATATCTGACATGAAGGACGGGAAGGACGATAATATCCTCAAGAACATGAAGATCCTAAAGACAGAGGAGGTGACTGTCTCCATAGATGGGAAGGATAAGAAGATAAAAGCCATCGCCTGCAAGGACAACTGCCCTCTGATCCGAAACGACCAGGAAGATAAAGACAGGGACGGCATTGGCGATGCCTGTCCACCTGCAACAGTTCCTGCGCTTCCGGCTGATCCGTCTGTACCTGTATCCACAGACACCGACAAGGATGGAATCGAGGATGGCAAAGACAACTGCCCTTGGCTCTACAACCCTGGCCAGAGCGATCTTACAAAGCAGGCCTGCGAGGATGATCCTGACAAGGATACCTACAGGACAGGAGATGGCCAGACAAACAGGCAGAACAACTGCCGCTCTGTGATCGAGAATGAGGGCAGGACTGCACTCATCTACAGGAGGAACACAGACCATTATGTAGCAAAGATTACAGATGTGATGAGATTTACGGAAAGCCTGGATAAGAGAGACTTCAAGGCAGCATTGCCGCATATCAAGGTCTCACAGAAGTCAGGTGATACATGGACAGACAAACCTTGTGAAGGCAACTGCCCTACTGGAAATCATCATCACTGGGCAGAATGCAATGACAATTGCCCGACTGATCCAAATTTCCTGCAGGAAGATGATGACAACGATGGAGTTGGTAATGCCTGCGACGATTGCCTCGATACAGAGGAGGGAGCAACCGTGGACGAGAATGGCTGCGCTCCGGAACAATTGGCACCTGCAGAGCCGGAAGTGCCTTTCCCTGACGAGGACGGTGACCTTTATCCAAACTACAATGATAACTGCCCAAAGCATCCGAATCCTAAGAATCCGGATTGGGATGTGGAAAGGACTGAGCTGTTCAACTGGCAGATGGACATTGCCATAACACAGCCTCTTCCAGACGGCGTTATCCTGGAAGACGGTGAGCTCATATATCTGGACATCGAGTACACAGAGGAGCCTGCGTGGATATATATGAATCTGGATTTTGATAATTCGATGAGCTATGCTGGTTATTGGGGAAGCCGTCCGCCCAGTTCCGATGTCTATCAGGGTCCAATCGAGAAATATCCCGGCACAGGGATCTTCGCCTATACACTGTATCTCATCCCGCACGAAAGTCTGAAGGGAGTGCCGATCTCAAAGATAACACTCGAGAGCGACAGCGGTATTGTGAAATGGAACAGGTTCGGGACAGGCTTCTGGGATGCTGGCGATATTTGTGACGATGATAAGGACGTCCTGAAGCGTACCCCTGCTGATCAGCCACCTGCCACCCCACCAGAGGAGAGCACTGTCCAGTCAGCGACAGGACTAGAGGATTGGATCAAGGAAAAGTATCCGAAAGCAGATGCTTGTGATGTGGATGCTTTCAACAAAGCGCGCAGCAAGATGCATGGAGGAAAGATAATCTATAAGGAATTGATTGACGTAGATTCCCTGACCGGTGGCGACCTCCGGCCAGGCGAGACTGCCTGCAGCCAGGGAAATGAAGTCATCTACATGTGCACGCTCGACAGGACAAACACCGACAATCCTTCCACGCTTCCATTCCTTGGCATCGGCATACCAGGGGAGGGAGACTTCCCCGATACATTTGTCAACGAGGATAGCAATCTTATCAGAGGCAAACCTAGGAACTATAATGGCAATTGCCATAGTTATGGGATGAAGTGCATCATGGACTCAGGCCTCGCAAGATGCTCATGCGACATGTCCACCAAAGTGAACATCTACGATGACATGCCTTTCGAGGTTCAGACAGGAGGGACATATGCAGCCAATGATATCGATGCCTTGAAGGAACAGCAGTCAGCTCTCGCAAGGCTCGGATACACCGTAGGACCTAAGATGTATCAGTCTGCCCAGGACAGATATGCCTCCAGCAGCTACAGGTGGGATGTCACATGCCCCTCATATTGCCAGCTGCTCACTCCTGAAGGCAAGATCATCAATATCAACATCGGGACATATGCATGCGGCAAGATCCCTGTCGACAAGCAGATCGAGAAGGATGGTCATATCGATGCGACAGAAGCATTATACTTCTGCGCCATGGGAGAGACTGGCGCAGAACTGCGTATGTATCAGGCTTGCAGCGATGTCTATTCAGGCTCTGTCCCCTCCGTCCTCACAGGAGTAGGCAGCTGCATGGCCAGTGATGGCAGCGAATTCGGGACAGTTGGCGTCCTGATGACGCCTCTCCCTGGCCATCCGTTGCCTCCAAGGTGCATGTTGAAATCATAGAGATCCCCGAATCAGGAGGGCTTCCAGCGGATTTCTAGGACCAGAAGCCAGAAAGACATATGACGGTTAGGATCCTTTCCGGCTTCTATGCATCTTGGTGATGCTAACCTATAAAAACACATCCCTTATCACATTTTGATATGAGATGCGACATCTGCTCGAAGGATTTCCTTTTCCTCAATTTCATCGGCAAAGACAATGTCTGCACGAACTGCATCGCACGTCATACTGTCTTCAAGGAGATCAAGACCGTGGGAGAAGCCAGGCTGAAGAAAGCTCTCAGGGTGTTCCCTGTCCGCTCTTTCGAGGACCTCAAGATGATAAAGGAGCATGAGGTCGAGGATGTCGAGAAGATGCCGGACAAGGAGACAGTCAAGGTCAAGAAGAACAAGGCAGTCAAGGCCCGGCCTGTCGAGGGAGCATCTGTCGAAGGCATCAAGGCAGACGATGATATCATCGACCCCATCGATGAGATGGACCAGCTCTGGTGACTATTCGATAGACTCCGCATAGACATGAAAGTAAAGGATATCAGGCAGGTGGAGGAAGAGGTCCGTCGCGATATCGAATGGACCCGCATGCTTGATAGTGAGGGCATCAAGAGCACAGTCCAGATATTCAAGGGAAGCCTCATGCATGTGCTTGAGGCTGAGCATCAGACAAGGGATTTCTTCTTCGCATGGCTGCCGCAGAAGGTAAAGAAGTATCTCAAGCTCCTGATCCCATTTCTCGTCATGGTCCTCATACTCCTGATCCCCTCAGGAAGCTACGAGATCCGGGCTTCACTTGCGCTCTTCGCATGCGTCGCGCTCCTATGGACCCTTGAGCCGATAAGCATGATAGTCACCGCTCTCCTCATACCTATACTCTCTGTCCTCCTCCAGCTCAAGACTGAAGCAGTCTTCTCATCCTTTGCGAATCCGATCGTATATCTTATCCTCTCCGGCCTTATCCTCGGCCAGGCCTTCAGGACAACTGGCTTCGACAGGATCCTCGCCGTCAAGGTGATCGCCTTCTCAAGGGGGAACACAAGGCTCCTGCTCTTCAACATGATGCTTGTCACCGCCCTGCTTGGGATGTGGCTCTCGAACACAGCGACTGTGAGCCTGATGATACCGATGATCTCTTTCATAATCGAGAAGACCGGCCGAAAGCATTATGCAGGCATGCTCCTCCTTGCTTGCGGCTTCGCATCATCGATAGGAGGACTGACGACCATACTTGGGGGGAACCCTAACGCCATCACTGCTGCGTTCCTTCTGGACACAGGATTCACATTCTTTGACTGGACGATAGTCGGCGCCCCACTGGCAATCATCCTATTCCTGGTATCTTATCTCATCTTTCTAAGGATATACAGGCTCAAGGGTGAACTGATAGATATATCAGCATTCGAGAAAGAGGCTAAGGTCCTGAGGCTGACATACGATCAGAAGAAGCTGCTCGTGATATTCTTCCCTACCCTCTTCCTGTGGATATTCGGGAGCAGGCTGTCTTTCCTTCCAAGAGGATTCGAGAGACCAGAGATGATCGGCCTTGCCTGTTGCATCCTTCTATTCTCTTTCAACGTGCTGAAGTGGGATGATGTGCGCAAGCTCCCCTGGGAGATATTCCTGCTTGTCGGAGGTGGTCTCATGCTTGGTGAGATACTCAGCACCACAGGCGCCGCCTCGCTCATAGCCGGGAAGATATTCTCCGTCGTCAATGCCTACCCGAAGATAATCATCCTGTGCATGGTTGTCGCGCTTGCCATGTTCCTCTCGAATTTCATCAATAACTCTTCAGCCACCATCGTGCTTGTCCCTGTCCTCATCAGCCTTTCACCCTTGCTGTCTATAGACGCTAGACTTCTCAGCATGGCAGCAGCCATGAGCACTGCTGTCTGCGCACTGACACCTGTCGCAAGCCCTGCATTCGCACTGGTCTACGGCACCGGGCTTGTCAGGAGGGACGAGATGATGAAGGTCGGACTTGCCAATGCGCTACTTTGCGGAACCATAACTGTCCTCTTCATCTGGGGATTCTATAAGATATCCTAGTACTTGTCCTTGTTCCTGCCCCTCTTCTCGACAAGGAGGAACCTGTTATAGATGCTCTGGTGATCCTTGCTCTGCTGCTTGTAGCCTTCCAGAACCAGCGGGAAAGCGGATCCATATATCTTGTAGTGCTTGCTCTCAAGCGCTTGCCTGAGGAGATGCAGATCGACTGCCATGTCCTCGATCTTCTGGGAGAAATAGCTTAGCCCGAAATCGATCAGGAAAAGCCTGCCATCAGACCAGATCATATTTGAAGTGGTCAGGTCTCCGTGGATGATGCCCGCATTGTGCAGCTTCGCCACATCCCTTCCTATCTCCATGGCAAGCTCTGGCCTGCTGTCCAGGATGTCCCTCAGCTTCTCACCTTTGATATGCTCCATATGGATGTCCATGCTCTTGTCATCCATCTTCAGCAGCTTAGGCGCATTGATGCCTTCAGGGATCTTCTCAAGTATCGACGCCTCTCTCCTCGTCCTCTGCCTCCTGAGTGGGAAATCTATATCCTTTATCCTGTAGGTCTTAGGGAACCTGTTCTTGACCACATGCCCATCCTGTAGGAATACCTTGGCCTCTGCACCCTGCGAGATCATGGCCCAGGGGGAAAGGCCATGGATTAATAATGATTTTGGAGGACAACATCAACGATATGTCGACTTCAAAGCTCAGCGAAGATGTATAACCACTCAACAGGCCTGGATTCTGACTTCCTGTTAGAGAACTTGCTGACTGTCAATCCTGACTTCACCACAAGCTCTTTGGCTTCTTTCTCAGAATAGTAATAGAACCGCCTTCCCTGCTCCTGCGAAAGCTCCTCCTTCACGATGGTGGTTCCTTCCCCTTTCTTGAGGCTTAGGAAGAGTTTCCCTCCTCGTTTCAGCACCCTGGCGAACTCGCTCATCGCTCCTTTTGCCTCATCCCGCTTGAGATGGAGGAGGGAGGCGTTGCACCACACTCCGTCGAAATAGCAGTCAGGGAACTCAAGGAGCGCCATATCCATCTTCAGGAATCTGGGTCCTTCTCTCTTCCTGGCGATATTCAGAAGTCCCTCTGATAAGTCTATCCCAATGATTTCCATCCCCCTGGAATGCATCGAGGCAGAATCCCGCCCTGCGGCGCAACCAGCATCCAGGACCTTGCTTCCCTTAGGGAGGAGAGAGCAGAACTCATCTATCTCAGGGATCTGTAGATTCTCGATATCCTTTGAGTATCCTGCAGCGATCCGATCATAGACATCAATTGTATCCTGGTCCATCTTGATATGGAGTAGCCCCCCATTTATCTTGATTTTGGCATCCTCAGGCTAGCCTGTGCACCCTTTGGTTTCAAAGCCTGCCTTTTTTATCCCTTCTACTCTTGACAGTCTCAGGTGATACAATGAAAGATATGAAAGCCCTCCTCAAGAAAGAGGTCATGGACCTGTACGATGCAGAGCAGCAGCTGATAAAAGCCTTGCCAAAGATGGCGAAAGCGGCAAATTCAGAGAAGCTCAGAGATGCTCTTGAGAAGCATCTTGACGTGACAAAGAGCCAGAAGGAAAGGCTTGAAAAGGTGTTCGAGCTTATGGATGAGAAGCCGGAAGCAGAGACCTGCGATGGCATGAAAGGACTGATCAAGGAAGGCGAGAAAGTCATCAAGGAGAAAGGCGATATTGCAGTCAAGGATGCTGCATTGATCGCATCTGCGCAGAAAGTCGAGCACTATGAGATAGCAGGCTACGGCTCAGCAGCTGCATTCGCTGAAGAGCTGGGCATGGAAGAAGTCAAGGAGATCCTCGGCAGCATACTTGAAGAAGAGGAGAAGGCAGACAGGATGCTCAACACCCTCGCGATGGAAGAGATAAACAGGAAAGCGGTGGCATGACTACAATACGATTATTTCAAGAAGCCTGGAGAATGACACGATCCCTACAAGCTTCCCTTTCCTGATCACAGGTATCTTGTCGGTATTGTACATCTTCATCTTTGTGCATACATCAAGGAAGGTGTCTGATTCTCTGCAGTAGATGGCGGACCTCCCCATGACCTTCTCGCAGGGTACATGCCTGTTTAGGAGTATGTCATCATCAGATAGCAGAAGATCAGTCGTTATGAATCCCTCCATCCTGCCCTTGTCCACAATGAATACATAATCTGTCCCCTTCTCCCTCAGGAGTGCAAGTACCTCGTCGATCGTCTTGCCTTTGGGACACTTGACAGGCTCAGTATTCATGAAATCTTTCACAGTAAAATGCTTCCTCGGCTCGGCAGGCTTCCTATCAGAAAGCCTGTTTATCGCGACCTGGATCCTGTCCCTTGGCCAGTTGGCATTTATTAGCGACTCGATTATCGTATGCTCATCAAACCCTCTGGATATGCAGGTACAGATGTAGTCGCAAAGCTCATCTGTTTTGTCAGGCATAGGATACAATATCCAGAAAAGATATAAAAATTTTATTCTTCAAGTAACGTTGCAGGCAAATTTTCCTGTTTCTGCCGTTGCAGGGACATCAGTTCTTCTCGAGAGCCTCGATGCCTGGCAGCTTTATCCCTGACAGCATCTCGAGGCTCGCTCCACCGCCTGTAGAGACATGGCTCATCCTTTCTTCGAGCCCGAATTTGGCCACAGCTGCGCCGGAATCGCCACCGCATATGACTGTCATGGCATCCATCCCTGCCATGGCTTCAGCTATCTCCTGGGTGCCTTTCGCGAACCTGTCCCACTCGAAGACACCTATGGGCCCGCCCCATACGATGGTCCTGGATTTCCCGAGCATGTCCTTGTAGCGCTTGATCGTCTCAGGGCCGATGTCGAGTATCAGCCAGCCTGAGGGGAGGTCCTCAGGCATGGACGCCTGCGATTGTGCGTCCTCAGAGAAGGAATCAGCGCCGACCACGTCAGTAGGCAGGACGAGCTTGTCTCCTGCCATCTGTATCAGCTCATCAGCGACAGCAAGCGTCTCCTCGTCGAACTTGGATCCCTTGATGTCTGAGCCTTTTGCCTTCATGAATGTGTTTGCGAGGATCCCCCCGATGATCAGATGATCCACCTTTGGCATCAGGTTCTTGATGACCCCGATCTTATCAGCCTTCGCTCCGCCGATTATCGCTGTGAAGGGTTTCTCCGGATTCTCGATGACTCTTGAGAGCATGTCTATCTCCTTCTCCATGAGGAGGCCTGCGCATGAGGGAAGATGCTCAGTCACTCCGACTACAGAAGCATGCGCCCTGTGCGCTGCGCCGAATGCGTCAAGCACGAAGACATCGGCGAATGATGCGAGCTTCCTTGCGAACTCAGGATCGTTCTTCTCCTCTCCCTTGTCGAATCTCAGGTTCTCTATCACGACTATCCTCGCATCAGGGAGCGACAGCTGCCTGATGTTTGGCTCGCTTGCGAACTCTACCCCATCCAGCAGTGCGGAAATCCTCTGATACACAGGCTTCATCGAGAATTCCATCTTCACCTCGCCCTTGGGCTTCCCTAGATGCGAGCACAGGATGACCTGCTTAGCGCCGCTGTCCAGTATCTTCCTTATCGTAGGGATGGTCTTTGTTATCCTTGCGTCGTCAGTGATCCTGCCGTCTTTGATCGGCACATTGTAATCGCACCTTACAAGGACCTTCTTTCCTTCAAGGTCCATATCATCGAGTCGTTTGTACATGAAGCCAGAAAAACATGATTGAGCTTTTAAAATTTCCTCTCACGACGCACCTACGAACCGCGAGTACATCTCGTAGTACTTCCCTTTCTTCTTCAACAGCTCCTCAGGGGTTCCCTGCTCGAGTATCCTGTTCTCCTGTATGACGATTATCAGGTCTGCATTGAAGATCGTGCTCAGCCTGTGCGCTATGATGAAGCTCGTGTTCCCTCTCCTGGCTACATCTATAGCCTTCTGGACCATCTGCTCAGACTTTGTGTCGATCTTGGATGTGGCCTCATCAAGGATCAGGATCTTCGGCTTCCTGAGAAGCACTCTGGCAAGAGCTATTATCTGCCTCTGCCCTGCGCTGAGGTTCTGCCCTCCTGCCTCAAGCTTTGTGTCAAGCCCCTTCCCCAGCTTACTGATGAATCCTGCACCGAGCTCATTGAGCGTCTTCTTCGCTTCCTCCCTCGTGATATCAGGATTCGAGTATCTGAGGTTGTTGAATATCGTATCCTCGAACAGGAATGTGTCCTGGATGAGATATCCTATCTGGTCCCTGAGCTTCTTGAGTTTCCATCTCCTGATATCGACGCTATCGAAATATATCGTCCCACTGTCTGTGTCGTACAGCCTTGCGATCAGGTTGACAAATGTCGTTTTCCCAGCACCAGTCGGGCCGACGATCGCTATCGACTTGCCGGCAGGCACCTTGAAGTTGACATCCTCCAGGACCTTCTTTTTCCCCCCATAAGTGAAATCCACGTTCCTGAAGACTATCTCCCCCCTGATGTCTTCAGGAGGAGGATCATAGGGTTCGCCGGCATCCACTATATCAGTCTTGAGCCTGAGCAGTTGGGCGATCCTCTGCGCAGATGATATCCCGTTCTGGAATGGCGTCCACATGTGGGATACGCCGTTCAGGTTCCGGAATATGGACACAGTATATGAGATGAACAGTATCACTGTCCCTTCTGCGATCTCTCCTGATGCATAGAGAAGGAGCGAGAAGTATAGCGATGCGAGCATGACAGCTGAGCTTACAAGCGAGAGGAAGGCATCAGGCAAAGCAGAGATCCTGTATGATTCCATGATCGAATCGAAGTATGTTTTGTTGACACCTCTGAATTCTTCTATGAAGACATCCTCCTTGTCGAACGACACGATTGTCTTGTGCCCATCAAGGCTCTCCTCGACAAAAGAGGATATCCTGCTCTCATGCTCCAGGGCCTTGTCAAGCTTGCCCTTGAGCACCTTTCCCTGGAATATCAGGAACAGGAAGACTATAGATACTCCTGAGAATGAGATCAATGTCAGCTTGACATTCGTGATCGCCATGAAGACAAGGTTGAATATCACAAGGAACAGCGTATCAAGAAGCCTCATGAGACCCTGCGTGAACAGCCTGTCGATGCCAGAGACATTCTCTGTTATCCTCTGGATAATGTCGCCGGTCTGGTTGTCTGAATAGAATGCTAAAGGTAGCTCCTGGAGCTTCTCGAACACAGACCTGCGCAGGTCCATGAGGACTTTTTGGCTGAGCGTGTTCGCGAAGATCGTCCTGAAATACAGGCATACTATGGTGGCGACTGCGACTGCCAGTATGATAGCCGAAGTCCAGGCGAGGCCCTCCATGTCACCTGCAGCGATATCATTATCGATAGCAAACTCGACAAGCTTGAGTATCACTGCCGGCCCGATAGCTGACATGACCAGGAATAGCATCGTCAGCGCAAGCTCGGCCTTGTATCTGAGAAAATGGCTCTTCAGCAGCTTGATGCCTTCCTTCCTCTCCACATTGCCAGAAAGCGTGTAGTCCATCATGCCCCTCTGTTCTTCTGCGTCATCTCGATCTCCTTGTAGAGTATCGAGCTTCCTAGCAGCTCTTCATGCGTCCCTGCTTGGACGATCCTTCCCCCTTCCAGGACATATATCCTGTCGCAATCAGAAAGAGAAGATATCTTCTGCGAGATGATGATGATGGAGATTCCCATCAGGCTTTCCCGGATATTTGAGATTATCTTCCTCTCTGTCTTGACATCCAGGTCGCTTGTGGAGTCATCTAGTATCAATAGGTCCGGTTTCCCTGCGATCGCTCTAGCTATCCTTAACCTCTGTTTCTGTCCTCCCGAGAGTTTCTTCCCAAGCTCACCTATCCTCCTGCCAGACCTGCCCTTATAGAATTCATCGACCTCTGCCAGCCTTCGTGCAGTCCTGATGTCTTTCTTCGAAAGCCCTCTCTTGAAATCGATGTTCTTGTCGATGGTGTCATCAAATAGATAGTTGTCCTGGAACACTACACCTATCCGGCTCCTCACCGTCTCTATGGCAAAATCATTGATATCAGAGCCGTTCAAAAGCACCTTCCCACCTGTCGGCTCGATGAGCCTTAGCAGCACCTGGATCAGCATGGACTTTCCTGAGCCTGTCAGACCTATGATGCCGATCTTCTCCCCCTTACTGACCTCCAGGTCCATATCCCTCAGTATTTCCTTGCCTTCAATAGTAAGGTCGAGCTTCTTTGCGCTGATGGAATCGATCGCAGAGACAGATGAGCTGCCATTCGCAGTATCATCCTCATATGCGAGCAATGAGCCTATCCTATCCAGGGAAGCGAAAGCCTGCCCTATCATGTTCGATATCATGCCAAGCATCATCATCGGCAGCGTGAACATCGTCATGTATGTGCTGAAGGCCGAGATCTCCCCTAGCGTCATCCTCCCGCCGATGACATACCATCCGCCCAGGAGCGTGATGATCAGGGTCGAGACGAACATCACCATATAGACGCCAGGTATCATCACCGAGAATTTCCTTATGATCCTCTTCTGGAGCTCGAATGTCCTCCTGTTCGTGCCTGCGAACTTCTCTATCTCCTGTCCCTCTGAGTTGAACACTCTGATGAGCATCGATGCCTTCACATTCTCATCGATAGTCCTGTTGAAGTTGTCCCGCTCTGACTGGACCTGGGAGAAAAGGTCCCTGACATTCCGCATGAAAAGCGTGAGCGACACCATCGCCGCAGGGACGATGACGATTATCACTCCTGCGAGCACCCAATCGAGAAATAGCATAAGCACAGCGCTCCCGACAATCATCACCATGCTTATGAGTCCCATGGGGAGGAACTGGCTCACTATCAGCTTGACCATGTTGACATCGCTCATGATCACTGTCAGCACCTTTGATTTGTCGTGCTCGATGAAATACCTCTCTGGCTGTGAGATGATCTTCTCATACAGCCTGTTCCTCGCAAGGAAAGCGAACCTCTCGCTGACAAGCGATGTCATGAAGGTCTGGAGATAGGATATCCCGACAGTCACGATGCTTATCACTATGAGGACAAGGAAATATCCCTTCTCCATCTCCCCTTCGATGAAGAAGACATCGACTATCCTGGCTGTGAGAGCAGGGAATGACAGCATTCCCAGAGTGCCAAGGAGAAGGAGCGCTAGCGATGAGATGATGTAGGCAAGCAGTCTCTTCTCCCTTGCTATGCCCAACAACTCGGATCTAGGTCCCATGGATACAGGCGGGTATGCTATCCAATAAAAAGCTATTGCTTGAGTTCGTACTTTGCCGAGCCTATGCTGATCTTCTCCGCATATGCGAGTATCTCCCTGCCCTTGAAGACCTTCCTCCCTTCTGCCTTGTCAGCCATGTCAAGGCAGCATGCATCGATGGCGACAGGATCAGCAGATGCGAATATCCCAAGATCCCTGGCGACAGGAACCATCTTCTGGCCGATGCAGTCGCATCCCTTCGTAAGGTTGAACGCATATGTTATGTAGATGTTCCTCTTCCCATGATGCGCAGCATATGCATACTCAGCAAGCTTCTCCCTGAACCTGCCGGCCATATTGACCTTCAGGAAATTGACAAAGATCGCCTTGTGCCTGCAAAGGGCTATGCATGAGGCGCACCCTATGCACTTGCTGTGGTCGATCGCTGGGAGGAAGCGATCGACATTGATGGCATTGACAGGACATTTGCTGACGCATGCGTGGCACTTCTTGCACCTGAAAGGGATTATGAACGGCTTCGCGTCGACATGCATGGCGAGCTTTCCTCCCCGAGCCGCAAATCCCATCCCCAGCTGCTTGAGCGCTCCCCCATAGCCTGCGATCCCATGGCCCTTGAAATGGCTTATCACAAGCACCTGCTTATGCCTGGTGAATTTGCGGCCGATCTTAGCGGTCTTGAAGTGCTTCTGGTCTATCCTGACTTCCTCATACTCATCGCCATGATCCCCATCTGCGATCTTTATCGGAAGCTGAGTGAATCCATGCTCCTTCGCGAGAGCAGCATGGCTCTTCTGGTCCATCCTGTGCCCGCTGTACACTGCGTTTGTCTCGACATAGAATGAGCTTACTCCTCTCTTCTTCAGGCTCCCGAGGATCCCTTCGAAGTTCGCGGGATGGATGTAGGTCGTGTTCCCCTTCTCTCCAAAATGTACCTTGACAGGCACAGTCTTCTCCAGTTTGATATTCTCATCTTTGATCAGCCTCTCCAGGAGTTCCTTCCCTGAATCAGATATCTCCTTTGTCAGTGAATAGTCTTTGACAGCCTTATAGTATACTTTGGACATGCAGACAATCCAAACAGTGCATGCTTAAAAATATTGGTGTCAGACAAGCATCAGGATCACAGAGATGATGATGATCATGGCCTCAATCGCAGCAAGCAGCCTGTACTTCCCTGTGTAGAGCCTCCATATCTTCCTCACATCTGTCCTTGGCATCTCGCGATAAATCCTTCTGATATTCCCCTCTCTCCTCGGATCGAATGGATGCAGCCAGAATATCTGCGGCGGCTCATCCTTGTAGATGCCCAGCTTCCCAAGAAGGTAGGGCATATCATCCAGTAGGAAATGGACAAGCATGGAGATTAGCCCGAGGACAATCCCAAAGGGTGTGAGCCATCTCGACAGGAACAGGAAGGATATCGCTGTCAGGAGGAACGCGAATGAGGGTGTGTGCGTGAAGAGCGCATGATGAGTCACCGCAGCTTTCCTGTTGAAGAGCGCAAGGGCCATATCAAGATCAATAAGCGTACCCATGCAGACAATATAGATGTAGTCAGGCATAGTCTCTGCGTATCCTGCGATGAAGAGAGAGGCGAACACATGAGCGAAATACATTGCATGATAAAACCAGGAGGAGAATAAAAAACTTGGCTATGGCTTCACGTGCTTGTATATCCACATCGCTCCATCATAAGCTCTTGCCACAAGGCTTTTCCTCACATCTATCGCGTCATGAGGGCAGAGCTCCTGGCAGCAGAAGCACCTTATGCACTTGCTCCTGTCCACAGTCAGCTTCCTGGAGCCGGTGATCGCCTTGGCCGGACAGTTCCTGGCGCATGCCATGCAATTCCTGCATCTCTTCGAGATGTATGGATAAGCTGTTATCCTGTCCCTGATCCCTTCCCTGATGAACTTGGGTATCAATGTCAGGCTGACTGTCTGCGGAAGGACGAAATTCTCTTCAGGCAGCTTGTCTCCGATGATCTGGTATCCGAGTCCCATCCCCCTCTTTTCAGCCATATGAAGGGTCGGCACACTCCTCCAGTCGATACCCATGGCCTTGGAGACAGCCATGTCCACAGTAATGGAATCCTCCCCTGCGATGATCGCACCCAATCTCCTGGGCTTGCCGTTGGCAGGACCATTGCCCTCCATCCCGACAACTGCATCCACGATCGTGAGTCCCGGTTTCACAGCCTGCACGATATCAAGCAGATGCTTCGCGAAATCCTCAGGCTTCGGATATGACATATGCATCTGTGCCTTCCTCTCCCCTGGCACGCACCCGAACAGGTTCTTGACAGCGCAAGTGAGCGTGGTCAGCATATGCGTCTTGGCCTTCGGCATATTGATTATGAAGTCGAAATCCTTGAGCTTCTTGTCGACCACCACCTGTTTGTTCCCTGCTTTGGCGATCGAAGGTTCCTCCAGGCTGATGAAGATCGCCCCTTCCCGACGGCACACATCAAGTATCCCTGCGGCTCTCGCTGCTTCTTCAGCATCCACCTTCCCGCCAGGACTATCGCCTACATAGCATATGGCTCCTGCTTCCCTGACCAGCTGGACAACTGCCCTCACCACCTCGGGGTGAGTGGTCACTTGCTTGTCCGGAGAAGATGCAGAAAGGATATTCGGTTTCAGGAGGACTCTTTTCCCTTTCTTCACGAATCGCCTGATCCCTCCAAGCCTGTCGATGGCTGAGGCTACAGATCCCTTTGCATCCTTATAATCACGGCAGAGAGAGACAGAGACCTTATTCAACAGTCTCACCTGATCAGAAGATATACTACGATCGACGCCACCAGGAAGATATGCGATATCATCAGGTAGTTGACATATGGTAGCAGCTGTCCTGGGTACTCTTCATGATAGCAGTACAGCTTCAGCTTCTCGAACCACTTTATGTTCTTGAAGAATACGATCGGATTCTTGTCTATCTTTATGAAAGGCCAGAACAGCATGAGGTTAGTATGCCCTGGGATGTCGATGATCAGATGGCTGAGGAGCCCGACCACTGCAGAGAACACAACGATAGACAGGTCGAACACGGAAGGCTGTATCAGGTAGGTCAGGAGCACTGTGACAGGAAGGCATACGATAGCGCAACCCAGGAGGGAATGAAGGAACCCGGTTGTCAGGTTTGATGAGGCAATGAAGTTCTTCTTCTTGAAGAAGAAGTTGTTCAGGAACATGAAAAGATATTCAGCATCGATGATGTATGCGCCGATCAGGAGCGCAGCCAGGTTGAATCTCCCTGGGAAGAGATAATAGAAAATGAAATCAAAAGAATGGGTAAGGAAACTGCCCATCCTAAAGTCTCTTCAGCAGATCAACTACCCTGTTAGAGTAGCCCCACTCATTGTCATACCATGAGACGACCTTGAAGAATCTCTTCTCTCCAGGAAGATTGTTCTGGAGTGTCGCCAAAGAATCATAGATAGATGACCTGTTGTCATGGATGAAATCAGTGGATACGACCTCTTCGTCAGCTACGCCCAGGATGCCCTTGAGGTAGGTCTGCGAAGCCTTCTTCAGGAGCGAATCGATCTCCTGGATCGATGTGTCCTTGGTTGTCCTGAATGTGAGGTCCACGACAGAGACATCTGCTGTAGGTACCCTGAATGACATTCCAGTGAGCTTTCCCTTTGTGGCTGGGAGGACTTCTCCGACCGCTTTCGCTGCTCCGGTAGATGATGGGATGATATTTATTGCAGCAGCCCTTCCGCCTCTCCAGTCCTTCTTTGAAGGGCCATCCACTGTCTTCTGTGTCGCTGTGTAAGCATGGATGGTCGTCATGAGTCCTGTCTCGATCCCGATCCCTTCCTTGAGGAGGACATGGACAAGAGGAGCCAGGCAGTTGGTTGTGCATGAGGCGTTTGACACGATGTTGTGCTTCGCTGGATCGTATTCCTGGTCATTGACTCCCATGACGATTGTCTTGACCTCTCCCTTTGCTGGAGCAGAGATGAGGACCTTCTTGGCGCCTGCCTCTAGGTGGCCTTTTGCCTTTTCGCTGTCTGTGAAGAGTCCTGTGGATTCGATGACATACTCGACTCCAAGCGATTTCCATGGAAGCTCGGCAGGTGTCTTTGTTGCCATGACGCACTTGATCTTGTGGCCATTGACGACGATGACATCATCCTCAGCGACATCGGGAGAGCTCTTCTCTGTCTTGATGTCTGCCTTGAATCTTCCATGCACAGAATCATACTTCAGCTGATACGCGAAATACTTGGCATCTGTCACGATATCTACGACTGCGACAACATTGAATTTATCAAGCAGGTTCTGTTCGGTGAGGGCCATGAACACAAGCCTTCCGATCCTGCCAAAGCCATTTATTGCAATTTTTACCATTCTAACACCTCACTGTTTTGGTCAGGGAAAATCAAAAGTGCTATAAAAAGTTTATGCACCTCTTCTTTGGCCTCTTCTTTGGCTCCACCCCCAAGGGAGCAAACTCCCTGGGCACAAG
>CAYTWW010000009.1:62727-75926 GCA_964441565.1 uncultured Methanosarcinales archaeon
TTTCTTGGGGGATACAAGAAAGGTGGAAACAAGCTCTTTTCTAACCCATAGTATTCTTCCCTCTTTGACAGTCCTGCACCTGATCCTAGACGTATTCTATATTAGGATTCACGGGCAAAGCTGTAGCACAAGCACAGTGTTATCAGGTATCCCTGGCTGGACATACATGCCTGGCTGGCCTCGCTCGCTGAGGATTCCGCAGCCTGATGTGATGGGTGCTATCACATCTGCATCATTCTTCCGCACGCTCAGGCTATAGCCCATCCTGCTCTCTGCGAATGTCGCTTCCATGGAGAGCTGCATAGTCCTGCGGAAATAGTCGCAGCAGTCAGCTGCTTCTGGTGCGCAGATCGATCTCTTCTGGCTGTCCAGGCAATTCGAGAGGATGTTGGTCATCCGTGTGCCTCTTGTGGTCTGGGAATCCATGACTGATGTGAGGAAGGAATGCGATATCTCTGTGTAAGGCATGCTCCGGGAATCCTGGCGCAGAGAAAGTGTCGCTGCCACAACTGCTACGATGACCAGGGCGACAACCACAAGGAGCAGTCCGATGATATCGCTCTGGGCGCGCCTCATTGATACACCTCGATTGTCAATGTGCAGTAGGATGTGTCAAGCGATTCTTTCAGGAGGCAAGGGAGCATGAATTCCTTCTTTGAGGAGAATTCAGGCTTGGGCCTCGCATAGATGGAATGTTCCCTGACCTGGCTGACTGAGGATGGCCCTATCTCAAATTCCCTCAGTATTATCCTGGTGTAGCCAAGCATCTCTGCATAGTACTGGTCCTGTATATGTGAGAATGCCTGGATCTTGTATAGATCATAGCATCCAGGAATAGCCTTGCCATTCTCTGTGCATACTATCTCCGGAAGATTCCTTGCGACCTTGATCCGTTCCTCCAGGAGGAGGTCCTGCCTCAGGGTCTGCAAGGCCTTGCCCTGCTGTATCTGGTATGAGATGATGCCAACAAGCCCGATAGAGATTATCACTATCAATAGGATCAGGATCGCTGTGTTCTGCATGATATGTAGCTGTCCACGTCGGTCCATGCTTAGAAAAGGGTCGGGCAACCCTGCCTCCTGAGATTCTCATTGATGATCCTTAGGTTATCCTGTAGCGGACCTATGCCTGGTCCTTCAGAGGATATCTGATCGCAAAGCTGGCCAACCAGCGTCGATGCATAAGCATAGTCGCCGCAGCTGCCAGGTGCTTCGGCAGTAAGCGAGACAGACCTTCTCTTTGTGATATCGCATATGCTCAGCACCCTTTTCTTTAGCTTCGCTGACTGGCACCTGTAGCTTTCGAGCGACTCTGCGAAGATCGCTCCCATGAGCAGTGATCCCTCTTGATAATGCGCATCCCCTTGGTATACGAACGCATCATCCTTCTTGCTGTAATAAGATACTTTTCCTGGCTGGATCACGACCATTGACACGGATTCATCCGGCATCCCTGCCACAGAGGGATCCATGGTTCCGGTGGGCAGTGTCGTGATGAACCTTATCCTCGCCTCTTCGGCCTTCACCTCTCCCAAGGTCCCGATGCTCTTCTTGTTCGCAGCTGGGCTCGTATCATATATCGTATCAAGACCCTGGAAAGCATAGAGATCATCTGTGTCAGAAGCGATCACGATATTGCCTGCATAGAAAGGTGAACCTGCAGGAAGGCTTTCCACATGCATGGATCCCGTTATCCTGGAGGGTGAGAACACAGGCAGGAAATCCAGGCTTTCCCCTTCGAAGATCGATCCCTCCACCCTTATATGCGAGCAGTAATTTTCTTCTGAATCAAGCTCCAGCCCCATGCCGGCAAGAGCGAGGGTATGCTGGCTTTCCCCTCCTCGCTGCAGAGTCTTGAGGAAAGTCGCGATATGATTCCCGCTGACGATGTTGGTCTTCTCTATTACAGACTTCCTGTATTGGGTCATGCCGCCAGCGATGAGCATGATCACAAGTGAACCCGCGATGAGGATATAGATGAAGCTGAACTGTATCTCAATCTCTACACCTCTCTTTCCCCGCATCCATCCTAGATTTGTCAAGCTAGTATAATAATCCATCGACTCATCGGCCTGACACCTTGATCTGATCCCTCTGATTTTGACAGCGAAAGCATCGCAACATTTTTATTGCGCACAGCATATATCTGCATGATGGACCATAGAAAATCTCAGCTCACGATATTCTTCATCCTTGGCATCGTCGTCTTCGCAATGCTTGCGCTGTCATTGTACATGCTTGGCAGGGGGAGGGAGTCTGTGATCTCATCAGGCTCTGACCTGTCATTCGCAGCAGGGGCGGATTCTGCCGAGCGGCTGATCGCAGAATGCATGGAGGAATCCACTATAATCGCGGTGCATGACATAGGCCTTGATCCATTGAGGAGCAATGCTCTTTCTGCGAAGGTCGATGCGCTCCTGCCGCAATGCACCAATTCATTCCAGGACTTCTCATCGCAGGGTTTCATTGTCACAGAGGGAACTGTCGGTGCCTCTGCAGAGATCTCCGATGAGGCAGTCATAGTCACTGCGAGCTATCCTGTCACGCTGGAGAAGGCAGGGAAGAGGTTCGAGTATAAGGATCACCGATTCACATTGAGGAGGACTGTCGTGAGGGACATAAAGCTCAGCGAGGACACGATAATCGAGTCTGAGGATGGCTCGCTTGTGCTGCGCATCCCGGCTGGTGTCAGGGCATATCTGAATGGCAATCCTGTGGATCAGGTCGGGATCAAGCTCATCGACAAGCATTTCGCCGAACTGCAGAATTCAGTCGTGCCTGGCATGGTCGCATTCGACGGCGTCCCGCACGGAGTGAAGTTCAGCGGACCTGTCGAGCTTACGATATTCTATGATGATGATGATATCCACCCATTCTATAGTGAGGAAGACATGAGGATAGGATACTATGATCCTGAAGTCGATCTCTGGTGGGGGCTTGATACCCAGGTCGATGCGGTCAACAACATGCTCAAGATAAGGACAGACCATTTCTCGATATATGATGCTGTCGTGAATTGCGACAAGCGTGAGACGAAGGAATGGACGACTCCCGTCCTTGTGCGAAACGATGCGATGCCATGCGATGATTGGCACGATGAGACCCTGGAGACCTCGCCCTCGATTCCTGCTGCGCTATGGACAGCAGTGGATCCGCACACCAAAGGCTATGGGATAGGAGACATCTTCCTCCCCGACAAGGCAGCAGAGTATATCGTGCAGGAAGGTCCTGTGAATGCCAAGTCCGATCTGGACGCCGGAGGCGACAATTGCCGTGAATGCGAGGAGTGCGAATATGACACAAGCCCTTCCGCAGCAGGCGGAGAGGGTGTCAAGTACTGCATCGGAGGATGCGGGGATGATGACTCCAGTTCCTGTGGAGGAGAGAGCTGCGCACCTGTCGAGGGCTTCAGCTATGTATGCGACAAGATATACTATTATACGGTCCCGCAGATCTTCGCCACCACCACCTACAATATCGAGCTGGCTGGCAGGGGAGACACATGCATCCCACTGCTTTCAGGCCAGGGTTCCACGACCGATGAGGCGAATGCAGCCTTCCAGGGTGCTCTTGAGGGCGGCGGAAAAGGGAATGACCATTATTCGATCTCACCTACATGCGCTACAGCCGGGAGCGGCGAATGCATGATAATCGGCGCCGCAGAGGGAGTAGGCGATCCATCTTTCACGCTGGAGGGTGATACGCCTGTCCTCTCATTCACTGTGAGAGGCAATAACATCGCGCCGAGCGCCTGTTTCGAGAGCGCAGTTAGGATCAGCCTGAAAGGTATCGGACTCAGCGAAGGATTCTACAGATGCGAGACTCCAGGAGAATTGAATTTCATCAAGGGAAGATGCATGAGATGCTCTGATGCCAATATCTGGACAGAGAGCACAGAATGCGCTGGACAATGCGTCCCCTCGACAAGAGGGATGGTCATGGAGCAGGATGGATGCAAGATCTGCACAGAATCAGGATGGACTCCTACCAAGCAGTCTGATTGTGCAAGATGCGATAATCCTTTCGCTGATTCCACGCTTCCACGTTGCATCGGTACCGGCACTCTCCCTGAAGAGTGCGGAGCAAAGTACAGCAGGGTAGGTGCGACAACAGCCTCATGCGTCGAATCCTGCGACTGCAGCGGGAATTATATGGGATACCCTCTCGGAATCGTCAACACCGGCGGTAATGACTGTCCAAATCCGAATGCTCCTGTCTGCTGCAGATGCCAGGCGACAGATTCCTCCGCATGCGAAGCATCCCTGTTCGGGATGGACGCTTCCTGCACGACCGAGTCCAGTTGCACAGAGAAGTCAGGCACTGTCATAGGTACTGGCCCTCAGTTCTGTCCTAGTGTCGCTGCTCCTGCCTGCTGCCAAACGCAGCCATTGGAAACGCCATGCAGTGATGGCAGATATGATACTCAGTGGGCGCATGCAGACTGCACTGACGAATGCCTCTGCGAAGGGAGCGACGGTGGAGTGCCTATGGGAGAAGTCGGCATGGATCCAGATGACTGCCCTGATCCTGCAAAGCCAATATGCTGCAGATGCATGGGAGAGAGGGCTGAAGGGATATGCCCGGAAGAATCCTCGACTGAATATGGGAAGATACCTGAAACAAAGGTCGGCGATTCCAGCACATCATCCACAGGATACATATGCACATGCTCCCAGATAGGAGAGGCAGCTGATTTCGTCTGCCAGCGAGGAGGTGATGGGAAAGCATCAGACCTTCCATGCAGGTCTTCATGTACGGATCCGGATGGTTGCATATGCAAGTGCGATGGCACACCTGAGTTCATCCCCCTGGGGGGCTCATGCGCAGAATGCCCGTCCCAGGTCCATGATACCTATGGGACGATCCCTTCCGCGTCAGTCGGTCAGACAGTAAGTGTCGGCCCGTATCAATGCACATGCCAGGAATCAGGAAGCTTCGACTGCAGCTGCGAGCATTGCTCAGTGCCTGGAGAATGCCTGGAGGACAAGACTTACTGCGATGCGAATAATTGCGTCATCCAAAAGGACATCTGCGGATGCGAGGCATGCGATCAGCCGGGGAGCTGCTATGAGGGATTGTATTGCACAGTCAATAATTGCCTTGCCTACAATGATGGGAAATGCTGTGAACCCTGCGATGATCCTGGCGCCTGCCATGGCAGCCGCTACTGCAATGCAGATGGTTGCCTCGTTCCTAAATCCATATGCTCCTGTGAGGAGTGCGACGCACCTAACACCTGCATAGGGGGGAGGATCTGCGATCAGTATGGTTGCTTCACCTCCGGAAGCTGCGATTGTATGCCATGTTCTCAAAAAGGCCAATGTGTCGGCGATGACTTCTGCGATCAGCAGGGATGTCTGGTGGAGAGCGACACATGCCATATCACATGCACTTCAGGCTCTGGTTGCATCGGCCTCAATCCCGGAGCTACATGCGGCCAGGGGCAGGTATGCAGACAGACATCTGGCACAGACTGCGAATGCCAGTATTTCGATTGGCAGTCGTGCTCTTCGACTGGCCTTGGGCCTTGTGCTGATCAGGCAGTGGACCATCCATGCACGACCGCAGATGGAAAGCCCGGTTCATGCCAGATCTCGAATCATGAGTATGGGATCTGCTCATGCCAGCCTGAGACCCAGTGCGTCGACTGCATCCCAGCTGATCAGTGTGCTGTCGAGGACGCTCAGGCAGGAGGATGCGGACCAGGGACTGTCTGCTGCTCAAAGCGCAAGATCAGCTCATGCACTGGGGAATGGCAATGCGTATCATCCTGTCCAGGCAGCTGCACTGTTGTCGGGCAGGAGATGCATGTCGATTGCCCGGGAGGGATCTTCGCAGGCATATGCTGCAATACAGCATGCATGCAGGAAGTGACTACCTGCCCAAGCACTCATGAGTGTGTCAGCAGCTGCCCTGGTGCATGCACGATCTCGGGCGATGTGCAAAGGGACTGTGTCAATGGGATCTGCTGCGATTCAGCATGCCTGCAGGAAGCATCCACTTGTCCTTCAGGTTACCAGTGCAAGCCGACTTGCTCCCAGGAATGCCTTGTTGAAGGAGACGCGACCAGGGATTGCGGCACAGGTCTCTGCTGCAATACTCTTTGCCCTGGTGACGGTCTGGCATGACCTGAGGGGAAATTTTTTAGATAATTTACCAGAGAATATTGTCTTCAATATATTTTTTCTGGCAAGCCATCATGAGAACATAATCTCTCGCAGACACAGCAGGATCGCACTCCATAGTTATAACATTGGCATTAGGGCACAGCGTCACTGCAAGCTTGAGCAGTTCCAGCATATTCCTGCTCGTTTCAGGATCACCACAGTATTCTCTTGTAGGCAGATGTGGGACATCGAACAGAAGGTGCCTGTCCCAAAGCCCTCCCCATCGTGTGCCAGGACAATTGGCATGGATCTCATATACCTCTGCAGACATGCAAAGCCTTTCAGCATATCCCATGATCCCATGCCAGCCATGGCCCAGCATGGATTGGACGCGTGCCATATGGGACAGGTCGAGCAGCAGCCCTGCATTGATACCCTTCTCTTTTGCATCTTTTAGGATGTCAGTGATTATGCTGGGCCCAGTCAGGTAAAGGTAGTTCTCCATGACCTTTGGGGAAATTGAGTTGAACTTGTAGTCCTCTCCCTGCTCGAACAGTAGTCTTTTGCCGGGAAGCTTCCTAGCAAGGAATTCTAGATTGGCAATGATTGTCGTAAGGAGTCCTTCTGGCTGGAACCTTTCATCTGTCTCAGGATCTCCCATACCATTAGAAAGGTGGAAACTGACGTGTGTATGCCTTGAGCTGCGCAGAACATCCGTGATATCAGGGAAATTCACCTGCATATCAGGATCTGAAAGATAGATTCGGCCTCTGACCGGATTGTGGATGACGTCGACAAGCCCACTCTCCTGGACCGATTTCTGTTCACCTGGAACGCTTGTGTAGCAGCCTTCGAGTCCTTTGAATGGAAAGAACCCTCCTGAGCAAATATACTCGACAACACCTGGGTTCCAGGAAGGAATCAGCATGGACAGATGGCTAAAGGTACGTATATAAAAAGTTATTTTAGACATTCTTGCTTTAGTAAGAATATCCTTTTGAAAACAGAAGAAAAATTAAGATCCTGAAAAAATCTAATGCAATCCCAGCTGCTCTTCCTTCTTCTTTATAGCGATAGTCGTCTTGATCACAGTATCAGGATTCAGAGAGATCGTCTGTATCCCGCACTGGACAAGGAACTCTGCGAAATCAGGGAAGTCGCTAGGTGCCTGGCCACAAATGCCAATATACTTGCCGCGCTTGTTGCATGTCTCTATGACCTGCTTGACCATCTTCTTGACAGCCATGTTCCTCTCATCATAGACGTGCGATACAAGCTCTGAGTCCCTGTCCACTCCGAGTATGAGCTGTGTCAGGTCGTTTGATCCGATAGAGAATCCGTCGAGCACATCGAGGAACTCATCTGCGAGGATCACGTTGGAGGGAATCTCGCACATGCCGATTATCCTGAGGCCATTCTCTCCCTGTCTCAGTCCGTATTCAGACATGGTCGCGATGACCTTCCTGCATTCCTCGACCGTCCTTGGGAATGGTATCATCACTTCGACATTGGTGAGTCCCATCTCGTTCCTTACTTTTAGAAGAGCCTTGCATTCAAGCCCGAATGCTGCCTTGTACTTGGGATCATAGTATCTCGATGCTCCTCTCCATCCGATCATAGGATTGTCTTCCTTTGGCTCGAACTGCTTTCCTCCGATGAGGTTCGCATATTCGTTCGACTTGAAATCAGACAGCCTGACGATTACCTTCTTCGGATAGAAGGCTGCTGCGATGGTCGCTATGCCCTCAGCGAGCTTGTCGACATAATACTGGGTCTTGTCATTATATCCCCATGTCAGGTCTCCGATTATCTTCCTTGCCTCAGGGTCCTTGAGCTCATCAAAGTGCATGAGAGCAAGAGGATGGACCTTGATATAGGAGTTGATCACGAATTCCTCCCTTGCGAGCCCTACTCCGTCTGACGGGATGAATGATGTCTCGAATGCCTGCTCAGGATTGCCCACATTCATCATGATCTTTGTCTTTGGCCTCTTCACATCAGCAAGATCTGTCTCATCGATGTCGAATTTCAGGAGTCCCTTGTAGATATAGCCTTCAGAACCCTGCGAGCAGTCTACAGTTATATCCTGTCCCATCGGTATCTTCTCAGTCCCGTTGATCGTGCCGACGACGCAAGGGATTCCGAGCTCTCTTGAGATGATGGCTGCATGGCATGTCCTTCCGCCTCTGTTCGTGACAATGGCTGATGCGATCTTCATTATCGGCTCCCAGTCAGGATCAGTCATCTCTGTGATGAGGACCTCTCCTTTCTTGAACTGCTCGATATTGTGCACATCCCTGATGATATGGGCTTTTCCAGCCCCAATCCTCTCTCCGACAGAATTTCCCTTGACAAGCACTTCTCCCTTCTCAAGGAGCCTGTACTTCCTGAGCTTGTTCCTGTCAGTCCTGGAATGCACTGTCTCAGGCCTTGCCTGGACTATGAAAAGCTCTCCGGTGACTCCGTCCTTGGCCCACTCCATGTCCATGGGCTTGTAGTGTCCTGCCTTATCTGAATAATGGTCCTCGATGATGCATGCCCACTTGGCGAGCTGCAGCACCTCGTCATCATTGATAGCGAATTTCTTCCTCTCAGTAAGCTCTACCTCGACGTTCTTCGTGACATTGTTGCCGTCGTGGCAGTATATCATCTTCTTCTCCTTTGAGCCGATCTTCTTAGTCACTATAGGCCTGAATCCCTGCTTGAGGGTATCCTTGAACACATAGAACTCATCTGGGTTGACAGCGCCCTGGACAACATTCTCTCCTAGTCCGTATGCGCTCGTCACAAACACAGCCTTCTCAAAACCAGACTCTGTATCTATCGAGAACATGACTCCGGAGGAAGCCTTGTCGCTCCTGACCATCTTCTGGACCCCGATAGAAAGCCCGATCGAGAAATGGTCGAATCCCTTGTCCTGCCTGTATGATATCGCCCTGTTTGTGAAGAGTGATGCGAAGCATTTCTTGCATGCGACAATGAGGTCATCCTCTCCCCTGACATTAAGATAGGTCTCCTGCTGTCCGGCAAAAGAAGCGTCAGGGAGATCCTCAGCAGTCGCTGAGCTCCTGACTGCGACATCGACATTGTCCATGTTGAAGGCTTTACAAAGATTCCTGTAATGCTCGACTATCTCGCTTCTGAGCTCAGGGGGGAACTCTGTCTCCCTGATGAGCTGCCTGACCTTGTGGCCATGTTCTGACAGGTTCCTCATGTCAGATGTGTTGAGGTCTGCGAGGATGTCTTTTATCCTCTGCTTGATCCCTCCCTTCTCGAGAAGATAGAAGTATGCGTGCGCTGTGACAGCGAATCCGTTAGGGATCCTGACTCCCTTCGGAGTGAGATTCCTGTACATCTCTCCGAGCGATGCATTCTTTCCGCCGACGATCGGCACATCCTCGATTCCCAGCTGGTCGAACCATAGGATGAATGGCTTCTGCTGCTTGATGCTCAAAAGATATTGTTCCCGCTCTTTGTTATTAGGAGAAATGTCAATCATAGCTCACACCTCTTTTTAGAGAATGTTCCTCTGCTGACTATAAAAACATTTGTTGTAATTTTTGAATAAAGACAAACAGTGTCCCCTATCCTAAGAACTGGTGTTTCCTATCATCCAGAATGCATCATTTTTATTCTTCAGCTGTGAAGATAAGACCTATGATGCTGGAGAGCGGTGTGGATGCTGCCATTCATTCTATGACCGCCGAACATGACAAGGATGATGTGGCAGTATTCATATCTGGTTTTGATGCCGAGAGCCTCGCAGACACCTATATCAGATTCGCCTTGACAAGAGGTTTCTACGTCGGCATCATCCATGATCATCCGATTGTCCTTGGCATAAGGGGGGAATATGCCTACGGACATATGCTGCAGGAAGCAGGCAGGCATCTTTTTGAAGGTGGCCTGGCAGAAGTCCAACTGCTACCACTTCCGAGATGGCGTGAGCTTAGGATCATAGAGAACGCCGGACGTAGTATGACAGAGATCCTCACGGACAGCACCGATATCATTGACACTTTTTCAGGGAGACGGGATGGAACTCAGACAGAAAGAGTTGCCAGGAGCTATGCCAGAGATTCAGCTTTCTCAGGCAATGTCTCGATACCTCTCTCAGATTTCTATGCAGGAAAGCTGATGCCTTTCGTGCTCTCATTCAGAGGTCTATAGCACTTTTGATCTTATCCTGTCTATCATACCCGTCTTCTTTCCCACCACATAAGCAAGGATCGCAAGCACTATGGCAATGGTCATCACAGTCTCCATCTTGTCAATCACCCCTGCAAGGGCAGCATATGCGCTCTTGAGCTGCCAGCCGAGGAGCGCGAGGAAGACATTTCTTGGGATGACTCCAGCGAGTGTGGCAAGCGTATATCTCTTGAAATCCATCTTCAGGATGCCTGCGACACCTGAGATCACTGAGAGAGGCATTATCGGAAGCGCCCTCATGACTCCGAGCGTCAGCGTCTCCCTTCCTTTCTTCTGGAACTTTTTCTGGAATGTGGAGATGTCCTTCCAGGAGACACCATGCCACTTCTCATACTTGTCTATGATCGGCTTCCCTCCGTAGTAGGCGATCCCATACACGAAGTAGCTGCCGATAGTCTGAGCAAGGCCTGCCACAGCTGCGATCCAGAGGCTCTGGAGGAATGCCTGTGATAGTGTCTGGGCAGGGATAAGGATGAATCCTGCGGCCATCAGTATCATAGGAGAAGGGATCGGGACCACGATAGTCTCTATGACGACTCCGAGGATGACTGCCAGGATGCCGTGCGTCTGTATGAGGGAGATGAGCCACTCTGTGAATGCCATCCTCTCTCTCTTTTCATTCCAGAATAAAAATGTATTGGCTATGATGCCCGTAGAAAATGTACAAGACCTTTTTTCCTTTCAATGGCTGCTAGTCAAAGGAGAGAATAGCATGGAATCACAGGGCAAAAAGGGAAGCCGCGTTATAGAATTATGCGGATGTATCCTGCATCAAGTGCGAGTGGCCAGCTACGGTACTGACCTTATCACTTCACGGAGACTATCCGCTGCCTCAGCGATGATCCACGTCTTCTTCTCCTGCATGACAGACATCGGCGCCCTGAAGACTATGACCAGATAGAAGACATCATCCTCGATATCGAGTTCCAACATGACTGAAGTTACCTGCTTCTCTAGCCTTGCCTTCAGCTTCTTCATCTGTGCATGGATGTTCTTCGGGACGCTCTTCAGCGGGAAATGCAACTCCTCCATCACATTGTCCTTCCCGAAATTGTGGACAGGCTTCTCAAGGAACAGCTTGTTGGGGATCTTGGTGTAGTCTGACTGGCTGTCTGGAGTGTCGTCGAGGAGGACGAAGAACGTCCCGATGTGGATGACTATCCCTTTGTCATCTCCCATCCTGATGTAGTCGCCGATCCGAAATGGCTTCTTGTGCAGGAGGATGAACCACACGAAGAATGAAAGGAGGACATCCCTGATCGTGAAAGCGAGGCCAGTCGCGATGAGTCCGATGATGAGAGTTATGTTGTCGAGAGAAAGCCCGAATTGCGAGAGGACCATGAATGTGGCCACAGTATACAGGACGAATGTATACATCTTGGTCAGGAATATCCTCTGCTCGATCTCAAGGTCTGAGCCGAAGTATCCGGCGAACCTGTCGACAGTTAGCCTTATCAGGAGACTCACTGCCAGATAATATACTGCAGCAAGCAGGATGAACCTGAGGATGGACTCAGCTGCTGCAGGCACATCATAGATCCCCTTGGTGTCGACGATAAGTATGATCTCGAGGATAGCGAAAAGCAAAAGCAGTAGGAAGATGCCCTTATTCATCAGGGAATGGTTTGTCTTCATATCAGGATTCCAGCCCCTTTGCGTATAAATACTTTACGAAGAAATCATAGCACTTTCACAGGAGTCACGACCTTCAGTTCGCTCTTGAAGTTCCTTATCGTCTCGTGCACAGTGCAATGCTCTGCTGCTCTCTTGATCGCAGCGACCCTTTTCTCATCCGTTACATTAGGAAGCTCCACCTTGATCACGAAATTTGTGTAGTAGCCATCCTTCGACTCAAAGTCCATAGATACCTTCATCCCTGATGCGTCGAGCCCTGCATTGTTGCAATACTGAGCTGCGAAGACACCTGCGCATGCTGCGATAGAGGCGAGCGCCATCTGCGTTGGATTAGGAGCAATATCCTCAGCACCCATAGAAGGAACAGCGAAAGTCACATCATGCTTACCAAGATTTGTCGAGAAGATCATATCCCCTTTATAGTCCACAGTTATGTTTCCCATGCAACGATTCCCATCTCCGGATCTTCTTAAACAATTCGATTATTAAAAATAGGTTTTAAATATATCTGGGATTAGCAAGACGATATGCATTGCCTGCCTGACCTTGGAGCAATCGAATTCTGGTATTTCGACCTGGATGATTGCCTGTTCGATATTGATCCCTGGCGAGCTCCACAGCGAGAATTTGTCTCCACAGTCAGGGGACATGGCTGGGCAGGAGATAGCATTAGGCTGTTCAGGGCTTTCGCATCTATAGGCATATCTGACAGATATCCAGACCTGCCTGAGGTCCTGAGGACTGCTGCCAGAGGATTCTACCATCTGGGGAATCACCTTCCTGTTGATGAGATCCCAGGAGCCATCGACACATTGTCAAGCTGGAGATGCCCTAGGGGGGGCCTCAGCAATGGAGTGCAGTATACGCAGAACATCAAGCTCAAGGCTCTTGGGATAGAAAGACTCTTCGATACTATGGTCCTGAGCGAGCAATATTCTGGATTTCGGATGCTTGGAGGACAGCTCATGCCCGATTTTGTGACTAAGCCAAGAAGGCCCCTCTTTGAGCATGCCTACAGGGAAGCATGCAGGCAGCTTGGGAAGGAGATCTCACCTGACAGGATAGGATTCATCGACGACCACGCTGAGAATGTCATTGGTGCCAGGAATTTCGGCTTCACAGCCATCTATCTTCACCATGGTCCTCCCGAGGCCTTGGACCGCATGGAGCCAGGAATATTCTATACAACATCGATCAGGGACATCGCGAATCGCTAATATTAAAAATCCAACCTTAATCCCAGAGGATA
>CAYTWW010000010.1:0-74643 GCA_964441565.1 uncultured Methanosarcinales archaeon
CTTCATTTATATCAAAAGGCTTCAAGATTCTCTTAATGTCTTTATCTGAATGTTTCAATGGGCTTAATCGAAGCTGGATTTCTCTGCCAAGCCTTGCAGTCTCAACAATCTCCATATACTTATAGAGATTTTCATCATTCTGTCTTTTCTTCAAAAGCTTATGTATAGCAGTGTTTCTATCTTCATTGAATTTAATGATCTTATTAAAGAGACTCCTATCGATAAGATTGAAAATATAGCACATTTCAGTATAATCTGCTAAGTATTTCAAATACTGACTCTTCCCCCTTGATTGGATGATCCTATATTTTTCTTCAACATTACATTCCTTTGCCTTTTTCTCAATCTCTTCTCGTTTCTGTTTGTCAAACATATCCTTAAAATCATACTCTATACCATGAACATGGTTGATGAATTCTTCAAGCATGCTTCTCAAATAGTGCTCGATAACATTATGCACGAGAGACGTCACTTCAATAAAGCATCTTTTCTTGATTGCTCGATCAATTACATCTTCATAGGTCCTATCATCGATGAATCCTGTCTTATTTTCAAAGGTCCCATCTCCACAGAATCCGTCAAACAAGTCAACAGTCTTACACTTAGGACACCAGAATGATCTCCATAACCCTGCTTCATAGTCTGCCATCTGTCCATCAGTCATGGATTCATAGTCTTCTTCACATTCTTCCATGATGGATCCACATTTGTGGCATCTCATATCTCCCATAAACGGTAGAATCTTTCCTGGGAATATATATTATGATGGTGTCTCTGATTAGGTCGTAGGTCATAATCAAGGTTATTATCCACCTTATCACAGAAATTTTTGGGATACCAACGTATTCTATCGGTATAAAATAAACAAGGAGGAGATTTGTGTTGAGATTGATCAATTGTCCAAAAACTCGTTTTGACATCCCTCAAACCACCCGCTACTTTTTTAAATCCCACTCTTTTTGCTTGCCTTGGGGGAATATGGAAGATCTTACACCTGCGATGCGCCAGTATATGGAGATCAAAGGCAAGTACAGCGATTGCATCGTGCTGTTCCGTATGGGAGACTTCTACGAGACTTTCTTCGAGGATGCCAAGACTGTCGCGCGAGAGCTTGAGATCACGCTTACATCGAGGGGAATGAGGAATGAGCAGAAGATCCCTCTTGCCGGCGTTCCCTACCATTCTATCGACACATATCTGCCAAGACTTGTCAAGAAGGGGCACAGGGTGGCTCTTGTCGAGCAGCTTGAGGACCCGAAATTCGCTAAAGGAGTGGTCAAGAGAGGACTTGTCAGGATCGTCTCTCCTGGGACCATGACTGCCGAAGGCCAATTGACAAAGGCGAACAATTTCCTGGCTGCGATAAGCTTCTCGGAGAAGAAGGCAGGACTTGCGCTCATTGACATAACGACAGGGGAATTCAGGGCGACTGAGGCTTCTCCCGATGATATCAGGAGCGAACTTGAGAAACATTCCCCTTCAGAGATAATCGTCCCCACCAGCTATCTTGATTCCACATTCTGCAAGTCCCTTTCCAGGTACTACCTGCATTGCATAGATGATTTCAGGTTCTATTACAAGAATGCGCTCGAATCCCTGAGCATCAAGATATCGTTCGAGGAGAAGGAGCTTGCTGTCTCGAGCGCAGGAGCGCTCATGTCATATGTCGCTGAGACGCAGATGCAGGACATGACGCATCTGAAGCCTGCAAGATACTATTCTGTCCACGATTCCATGATCCTGGACAGCACCACAGTGAAGAACCTTGAGCTTAAGGATGGGCTTGTCACGACACTCGACCACACCATGACATCGATGGGTTCAAGGCTGTTTGTGAGCTGGATACTGAAGCCTCTCCTGTCATGCGAGAAGATAATCCTACGGCATAATGCAGTGGAAGAGCTGGCCAAGGAGGCTATGAGGAGGGAACAGGTAAGAGAGCAATTGAGACAGGTCTCTGACCTTGAGAGGATCGCTTCAAGGATCGCCTCCGGGAGCGCAAGCCCAAGGGACCTCCTGGCTCTCAGGACGACGCTGCTTTGCCTGCCTGCGTTGAGGGAGATGCTTGGCCGGTCCAGTTCCGCGCTCCTCCTGAAGCATGCTGATCTGGCCCTGATGGAGGATACAGCTGAACTGATAGGAAGCAGCATTAGCGAAAGCGCTCCTGCAGGCATATCTGAAGGAAATATCATAAAGGTAGGATATGACAAGGACCTGGATGAGCTTCGCCAGGTATCGAGGGATGCGAAGGCTTTCATAAGAGGAATCGAAGAAGAGGAGAAACAGAGGACCGGGATAAGATCGCTCAAGATCGGCTACAACCGGGTGTTCGGATACTATATCGAGGTCACAAAGACACAGCTATCTCTTGTGCCTGCTGACTACATCAAGAAGCAGACGCTCGCCAATGCTGAGCGCTACATCACAGAGAAGCTAAAGGAAAAGGAATCCATAGTCCTCGGCTCTGACGAGAAGTCAATAGCGCTGGAGCAGCACATCTTCAGTGACATATGCTCAAGGATAGCACAGAAGACAAAGACCCTCCAGGAGACTGCTGAGAGCATCGCGGTGATAGACGTGCTCGCTAGCTTCGCTGATTCAGCTGTCAGGAACAGATACTGCAGGCCGGCTGTGCATGAAGGATTCGAGACAAGGATCAGGGAGGGAAGGCATCCTTTCATCGAGAAGATGACAGATTTCGTCCCTAACGACCTCGATCTTGACAAGCCAAACAGGACGATGATAATCACAGGTCCTAACATGGCTGGAAAGAGCGTCTACATGCGTCAGAACGCGCTGATCATCCTCATGGCGCAGACAGGGAGCTTCGTGCCTGCGAAGAGCGCGAAAGTCGGGATCGTGGACAGGATATTCACAAGGGTAGGAGCTAGCGATGATTCCAGCAAGGGCCAGAGCACGTTCATGATGGAGATGAGCGAGACTGCGCAGATCCTCCAGAATGCGACAGACCGGTCCTTCATAGTGCTGGATGAGATAGGCAGGGGAACAAGCACATTCGATGGAGTCAGCATCGCCTGGGCTGTCGCGGAGCATATCACAGGTACGATAAAGGCGAAGTGCATGTTCGCGACGCACTACCATGTACTGAACCAGATGGAGAAGGAGATCGAGGGAGTCAGGAACTACAACATCGCTGTGAAAGAGGATGATGACAAGATCATATTCCTCCGCAAGATCCTTGAAGGTGGGACTGACAAGAGCTATGGGATCCATGTGGCTAAGCTTGCCGGAGTCCCTGAGGAGGTCGTGCTGCGAGCCCGTGAGATACAGTTGAAGCTCGAGGATGAGGACAGGATGGCTGAATCGATAGTGATCGAGAGGAAGGCTGTCCAGAAGGCTGGCCAAAAGCCTGATGCTAAGGCAGAGATCTTCACCAAGGCCAAGCAGGTAAGGCTGGACGAATTGTTCTGAAATGAGTTATTTTCCTCCGGCCTGGTGCCGTCCTCCTGGGATTAAAAGACTCTATTAGCAAGGCAGGTCATTGCCCAAACTGCGTGATTGTCTGCCTTGGGCTGATTGCTTCATGAGAATTTTTAAAAACAGGACGTTACTACTATACTCCGCAGTGTCGACGCAAACCTGTCTACTGCTTGCATTCGCCCAGGTTTGGAAATAAAAGTAGAATTGTTGGATAAGCAAAGGATCGAAATCACTTGTGTGTGCACTTGAAGAAGCGAAAGATGTCTAGCGCCTGGTGAAGCTGCTCTGGCATAAGTTTAAACTGATTCTCCTCCGGTCCGACATTGTCTCTGTACTGAGAGTACCAAAATAAGTTCCGGATTTGCAAGCCAGATTTGTGTGATAGCTCTGCTTGATGAGTCTGGCTTGGGCAGCTACGAATGCGTTTCATTCCCTGAATTGAACATCTAACTACTTCAATCCAAGTCAAACACATCCTCGATGTGCTTCTTCTTCAAGGCTCTTGTTATCCTGTGGGCGAGCTCCAGGCTTGGGTTGTAGCGGCCTTGCTCAAGGGAGATTATGGTCTGCCTTGTGACATCCACAAGCGAGGCCAGCTGCTCCTGGGTAAGACCAAGCTTCTTCCTCTCCTCAGTTATGTTTGTCTTCATCATTACTCCTTATGCTCAAGGTAGAGGTTGGTCGCGATCTTGACCACCAGTCCTCCGAAGAGCGCGATCAGGAGGATCGGATCCACTGGGAGGAATCCCACATTGCCTGCCACTGCTGAGCTTGCTGCCTGATATGCGATGCCTATGGCCATGACTGTGACCATGAACCAGGCGACATTGCGCTCAGCGATAGCCTCATGCCTTGTCTCACGCTCATCCTTCCTGAGCCTGAGCATTATATCTATAGCATCTATGGCAAAGATTATGCTGTAGATGATCATGAGCATCGTCTTCGCTTCACCTGAGACTGGCAGCACCTGGATGCCCATCATCAAACCGACGAGGACAGCTATATAGACCCAGCCTTGCCAGGTCCTCGGGGAGAATCCCCATCCTGTGAATTTCCTTCTCTGGAACCATTCTGGTTTTCCTATCATGATCGTTCACCTCGCTTCTTTGATAGGAATGTCAAAAATATATTACTATATAAATCTGCCGAAAATGTCACATATTTTTTACAGAACGAGAGGGACTCATGACTTCCTGCGTAGCATCAGGAGCTTCATCTCATTCTCAGATGAGGCGTAGCGCACTTCACTGACAATATCATATCTCTCTGATATCCTCTGAAGTATGGCAGGCCCTTGTCTCGAATAAAGCTGCCGTGACACGATGATGAACGCTTCCTGGCTCTCAAGCTCATCTGCATTCTCCACTGTACCAAGAGGGAACACTCGCTTCTCCCTTGCGCAGGCATATATGTCCTGTGAGGCGAAGCAGTCAGGCATTAGATAATAGGAAAGTGGGAGGACCTCTGAAGATTCGAGAACACCGATGTCTCTCTCTCCTCTGTCCTGCAGCCTTGCGGAGACCTCATCCCATCTGTCCTTCTGCGTCCCTACATGCTGTGCGACCAGCGCTGCGATGGACAGGACGAGGAGGAGGAAGAGCATACGTGGCCTCCTGGCCAGGGGGATCGCTGCTCCAAGTATGAATGGGACTACTGCGAAGAAGGAGTATTTGCCTATGAAAAGAGGGTAGATCAAGAGCGCGAACAGGAATGGCAATATGATGGCGACCGATATCCATGAGAGTAGCATCTTCGAAGGCCTCTGCCTTGACCATGAGTAGATGTAACCAAGCAGGAGCAGGATCCCGGGTATAGATATGAGGACCCCTGAAGACAGGTCATAGAGCAGGGTGATCGGCATATGAAGGGCTGGACGGGGGATCCACGTGAATGTTGCCTGGCTGATTATCGATGGAAGCTGCAGCAGCCATGGGAGGAACAGGATGGACGGCACGGATAGCAAAAGTATCATGCGCGACTTCCTTTCGCGGGAGATGCTGCTGAAGATGATATCGATCGATTGAGAGAGGAGGATAAGGATAGAGTACATGTGCGAGTAGAGCATCAGTGCTGAGACCAGGGTGTAGAGAGACGCACGGGACAAGGTGCACCTTTCCTTGAGCATGATGTATGATAGGTATGATAAGGCTGACAAGAGGAATACAAGCGAATAGGCCCGCAGCTCCTGCGAGTAGTACACAAGCATAGGATTGAGCGCAGCCAAGGCAGCTGCTGCTAATCCTGCTTTCTGTCCTCCAAGCCTCTTTGCGAGCAGATAGATGACCGGCAAAAGAGAGGTCCCTATCAGGACAGGGAGGAGCCTCACAGAAGACAGGCCTGTCCCGAAGAGGCTTGTCCAGATCTTGAGCATGATGTTGAACAGAGGAGGAGTATTGTCGAGAAGACCTATCACTGCCGGCCATGGCTGGATGCTTGTGTGGAGCGTGAAAGCCTCATCAAGCCAGAGGGGTTCAGATGCATGGCCAAAGAGCCTGATGGCCAAGGCTATCATGGTTATCAGGAAAAGGTATCTCATGACAAGATCTTTGGAGCATGAGAATAAAACAGAAGGGTTTTGGTTCAAAAGCTAGCTCACGATTATCTGACGTGCCTGCGCATCATACTCGATGAGAATCTTCTGCTCTGCGACAATAGGCTGGAGGAACCTTATCTGGTTCTTTGATCCGCAGGATAACGCAGATGCATCAGAATCATCGAAGCTGTTCTCGATCAGGTGGCACTGCTCCCTGTCGATGAGCATGCCTGTCAGGTCTGCCTCTGTAAGGGGAGAGAATGCTGCTCCGGCAGGGATGATTATCTCGCTGCAGAGGATATCTGCCTCTTTCCTGCCATTCGCAGATTGGGTCCAGCATGCCATGATCATCTTAAGCACTGTGTCCTCGATATCATGGTCGATGCGCATGGCTTCCATCGTGAAAGCTTCCTGATCGCAGAAATCATCGCGTGTCTCCTGCCAGACCGCAGTCCTAAGCTTGTAGAGAGTATCGCAATACGTCTTCCTCCCTTGGTCAGTCCTGCCTGCATACAGAGTGAACACAAGGAGGATCGAGGCGATTGTCACAATGATGACGAAGATGAGGACGACTGACATCTCTCCCTGCTTCACATCCCGCACCCCACCTTGACTGTCTCTGTCACCATGTCTGTGCAGTCTGGGCAATTGGAGTATGTTATAATCTCCTCCTGTCCGTATGGTTTTGTGCTGCATGACCCGCCTGGGTTCGCGCCTCCTCCTCCGCACAGGATGTTGCCATAGGGATCTGCTGAATAGCTGCAGGTCGAAGGTGAATAATGGTCAGGATAGCAGCACTGCGGGATCGGATAGTCCAGGGCTGTCTTCATCGAGATATGCCCTTTGATCCTGAACAAAAGGTTCGTGAATCCCTCTTCGTATACAGGTGACTGGTATTTATTATCGACACATTCCAGGGTGTAGATATATTCGATCTGCACATTGGCGGCCTTGCCCAGGGATGTCTGGTATGGATCTTCGCCATGGCAGGTGCTTGTGCATGCTCCACATGCTGCCTCGCTCCCCTTGAATTTGCAGTCCGCTGCTCCGGCCGCGATCTGCTCGCCATCCATGGAATAGCAGTAGGGATCGTCTCTCGGCATGTATCTGCAGGTCTGGTCCTTGCAGCCATACTCGCAGTTCTCAGGGTGTCCGATATAGGGCTTGTCATCACAGGATTGGTAGTCGACCACTACCGAGCAGTCCACATTGCCGTCGAATCTGGACTCAAGGTTTGCGACAGCTGTGTCAAGGAGTCCTTTTATCGTCCAGGTGGACTCAGGATTGAATGGCTTTGGGCAGCCTCCGCATTGCGGGCAATCGCATTCCAGCGTAGTTATGACCCATGGTCCGTTGATGTGCTTGCATGTATTGTCCGGGATGCTGTACTCATCGATCCACTGCTTGATGATCCTCCACATGTACCAGTACCTGACTGGCCAGACCTCAGACACATATGAATGCATGAATTCCCTCTCATTTTCCCCTCCTTCTATCACCAATGGGTCCCTGAGATTGGCATTGTCTGACATATAGGAACGCCCCTGCACCAGGTATCGTTCATCGAAATCTCCTCCCACCACGCCTGATTCATCGACCAGGATCTCGATCTCTGCGAAGGCTCCTGAATCCCTGACCTTGGCACCTCCGAAGTCATAGTTCCTTGTCCTGAGGAGATAGCTGTTCGAGAAAGCCCGAGTCGAAGTCATCAGGTAGTTGTATGTGTCCAGGAAACCTGGATCATCAGGGCAGGATGCCACAGTCCAGTACTCCTTGCCTGCGCCGAATTTGGCGTTCTCGAAATCCGCGCGTGTCGATCCGGTCCTAAGGCTGTGATATGCATATTCTTTCATGACCTCGCTGTAGCTGGCCAGGCTTTCCTGCTCCTGCTTGTCCTGCTCCTGGGTACCAAGTATGCCTATGTCCTGCTGCAGGGTCACAGTTACCAAGAGTCCGAATAGGATAAGCATGAATATCCCCGTCATCAGAGCTGAAGCTTTTTTCATGTCCCCTCGCAATGAGCCCTGAACTTTTCTGCTATGTACTCGCTAATAAATCTATGCCCCTGCGTATTGAGATGTATGCCATCGTTGGCATAGAGTGACATGCAGCTGCCGTGGTCCTGGATGGCCTTTCGCACATCAATCAGCAGATATCCTTCCTCCTCTGCGAAATCCCTCTCCATCTGCGCCATCTGCTCATGGGATGGGAAGCTTCCTGAGAATCCGGATGAACTTGTGCAGACAGGGATTGTCGTCAGGATGACTGGCTTTATGCCTTCAGCCACCATGTCCTGCGCAAGCCTCCGGTAGCCTTTGTATTCCCCCTCTGACTCGATCTGAGATGTCGCCTGCGCTATCGAGCCTACATTCATCCCGAACCACATCATGACATAGTCTGGCATCTCAGGCAGGATCGTATCGTAGAATGCCTTGCTTGGCGCAGGGATATCTGTCTCTCCGCCGCAGCTCGCGAGAGGAGCGCTGTCGATACGCTGGCATGTGTAGCCATAGGGGTCGACATGCCAGATATGGGCAGGCATGAGGGAATCAAGCTCCTCCTTGAGCGGAGTCCCGGAAAGCTCATGTCCTCTTGTTATGCTGTCTCCGAATAGCGCGATCTCTATGGTGGATCCCTGGCACACGTCCTCTGTGTCGTCCTCAGTGTCATCCTCAGTGTCGGGAGGGACGTATGCTCCTCCCTCGACGTCTGCGAATCCTCCTGGGCTGTACATGAAATCCGCCCTGCAAAGATATGCCTGCGTGCAGGGGCAGGGGAAGACCACAGTGAATGTATTCACGTCCGCGTCAGGCAGCTTGTAATCAGGACCGACCAACTGCGATGATGTTATGAGCAAGGTCCGCTCCGGGGTCAGCGGACCTCCAAGGGTCGCTGATATCTCAGCTATGGCGCTGGCTGCATCGACCAGGCTCACCATCCTCCCTCCTGTCTCCTCTGCCAGGCGTCTCGCAAGGTCCGGCTGGTACGCGCCTGCCCAGGTTACACCGTCATGGCAGACGCACCATGTCGTCGGTGTGACTGGTTCCATGAAGAACACCTGGACACCAGCATCCCTGCATCTCTGGATTGCCTCTTCGACATATCGCTGTGTGATCTCATAATTGATCGAAGGGCACCTGGAATTCGAAACGCACCCTTCGCCGCCGCAGTTGGCTTCGTCGCTTGATATGAACAAGGCCTTGACCATATCATCGGTCCACGGCTGCACCTCTATCCCTGCATCCGACTTGACAACACGTCCGCTCTCGCAAAGGTTGCCCATCGCACCTGCCCAGTTCTCGATGTCTGTGGTGCCGCCTTTCGCAGGGTCGCAGCGCATGACATCGGGATATGATGAGGATAGCTCGGATGTCAGGATCATCTCAGACTCTTCGCTGATCGCATCCATGATCCTCCTTATGGTTATCATGTCATCAGTCATGGTGCCGCTCGAATCGACGATGAATGGGAGGAGAGGGATCTTCTCGAGCTTCACCTTGTATAGAGCCAGACCCCAGTTGTCTCTTCCATATATGATATCCAGCTTGTCCCTTATCTCTGAGCCTGCGTCGAACGTGATGCCGCTGCCATAGTCGACTGCATCTTGTCCATAGCATATGTATGACCCGAGCACTTCTTCGAAAGGGATGCCCTGGCTTGTCTGGTATCCGAGCGTGGTCGAGCTTATCCCCATATATTCCCTTATGCCCTCGCCCTGTGATTCTTCAGCCCTGGTCACCGCATCCACCAGTGTTCCCTGCTTGGAGATGAGCAGGAATGCGACAAGCCCTATCAGGAGGAATGTTATTGAGATCCAGATGTCGGTCTGAGCCTTTCTCATCTTATCACGACACCGCCTTCATATGATATCAGCAGGAGATGATCGCCTTCTTCAAGCGTGAATGGCGAGACTGGACAGCTGAAGGCAGCCTTGAAGCAATCCTGCGATATGCAGAAAAGGTCACCATCATAGCTTATCGTGCCTGTCAGCAACATATGCTCCTCAAATGATTTCCTGTACCTGCAAGCCCTCTTTATCGTCCCATAGAAATCTATCTCATCTGAGAAATATGCTGTGAGCTCTGCTGTCACAGGACGGATGTCTGAAGGGCCATTGTAGAGCGAGAGGTGGACAGGGATGCTTATCTGCCTGTCTGATCTCACTGGCGCGTGGCCGAATTCCCAGGATGATCCGACCACTTCATGGACATGCACCTTGTACAGGAATCTTTCGCTTGACGCGCACCTGACATCTCCTGGCAGTCCTGCGTACGCAGACAAGAGCGCAGGTGAGAGCAGGCCCTGGATATTTATCAGGTCAGAGCCGGGTATGTCGGAGCCTGCTGCCAGGCATTTCCCAAATAACGTCTCAGATACGCTGTATATCTCTGCATAAGGTGAGAAATGCAGTTCCTGCTCTGCGACTCCTTTCTTATTGGACAGGATCGAAATGAGGAGGATGAATGTGAATATGACAAGGAATACGGCATAGAGCATGTTGGTTGTGAGGGCCATGGATCTCTTATGCATCTTCTTTCCTCAACCTGGTCATCAGGAAGACCAGCATCAGCATGCCGACTGTCCCAAGAAGAAGTATCCTGTAGTCCACTCCTCCTGACCTGACAGGCTTATCTTCCTCCTCTTCGATGATAAGGACCTCAGCGATCTCTTCCCCGCATCTTCCTCCGCTGCAGGTGCAGTCAGTGCACGTGTCTGCCTCATTCCAGCAGTCTGATGGGCAAACCTCTCCCTTCTCGCAGTAGCCATCGCCGCAGCCTCTGAGGCAGATGCCTATGCAGCATCTGGTACCTGTGTCATCTGCATATTCCCATCTTCCGCTGCATCTCTCACCTGCCTCGCATGGAGAACCGCCTACATCTGTGCACTTTGTGAGAGGCAGCCTGCTATCGGCATAGAGGCATGTGCCTTTGCATCCAGCGCAGTCTGCGTCCCTTTCGCTGCAATCAGGATCGCAGATGCCGTCCTCCACGAAGTCACAGTACGAGTCCTTCGAGCCTGAAGGGCAATCTGTGCAGCTGGCTGAATTCTCCCTGAGAGCGCAGCTGTCGCATGGCTCGCATATTCCATCGAAGTCGCAGAAAGAGATATTTTCCTCATGGCTGAAAGAAGGGCTGGAGATCATGATGGATGCGACACCTGAAGGCAGTGCAAGCTTCGTGCCTGTGCCAGCGTACATCATGCCGCGCGCTATCTCTGTCCCTGTCCTGTCCCTGAGAGAATACATGGAATAATCACCGTCTGGTACTCCTCCATAGAATGCGATCGAATGGAGCGCAGAATCGCTTGTGACAGCAGTTCGTATGTTCCCGTCGTACTTAAGATGGAGGATCGGCTGCGCGGCAGCAGCAGATATAAGCATGATGAACAGGAGGTATACAGGCTTCATCTTATCAGCTCCAACTGCCAGCCATAATGCTGGAGGATCCCATCAAGATAGGTGCTCTTGTCTATGACAAGATTGCTTCCGTACTCATATTGATCTGTCTCCCCATAGTTCGTGGGCGCAGGGTCGCTTATGATGATCTCATCTTCGCTGTATCCATGGATCACGAAATAATGCCCTCCTGAATATGTCCTCCCTGCTGTGTAATCGTTCCACTCCTGCATTATCGAGAGCTGGACAAGCACATTGCCTGAATCTATGAGGCGCTTCAGGTTGTTCCAGTTGTATTCCTTGTTGACTGAGCGGGCATCGACCGTGGTCATGTCTTCTGTCGCCGATTCCAGTTCCCACATCGCTGCTCCGCTTGGTGGATTCCCGACAAAATCCCATATCCTGCCTATGTCTACACTCCTATCCGTGAGGCCTTCGAGTGCCATCTTCAGGGAAGTAGGACCGCATGCAGAGCCAGGCATATACGACATTGTGTACTGGCAATAGTAAGGGATCTCGACAAGCACACTGTCCGGAGGACAGCTGGCCCTGCAGCAATTGTCCCCGCAGACCTGGTCTGGATAATAATCCTGCAGTTTCTGCTTGCCTGCCCCGCAATAGGAGCAAGTCTCACCTGAAGGCTGATGCCGTTCCTCATCTGGGCATAGCCTCTTCGCCCCCAGATATTTCTGCTGCCAGGACGGCGAGTCGAGCTGTTGGATGTTTATCGGATCCCCGGCATGTATGAACTGGCCACCGCCTATGTACATCCCTACATGATTAGGCTTCCTTGTCGTCCATCCTGTATCGAAGAATATCAGATCACCTGGCTTTAGGACATTCATGTTCGGCATGATCGAGCCGACCTGGTCATGGTCTTTTGTAGGATCATGGTCTACGACCCTCCCATCATCCCTGGCCTGGACTCCGGCTGTCCTGTATGTGAGCTTGAAAGAGTCGTCACCAATCTCTTCCGCATAGTGTGCGTATATCCACTTTGTGAAGGCGCCGCAGTCTGTCCCGCATTTGCCTGTCGCCTGCGTCATCGATGCATAGGTTGCGTGAGTGCAGCCCATGTCTGGATATTCTACGACGACTCCGGGGCAGCTGCCATACGCCGGAGGATCAGATGCCTCATCCCATTCTGCCGAGCCCAGGCAATAAGGAGAACCCAGCGCCGACTTGGCTATCTCGACAAGCCTGCTCCCGCAAGCTCCTCCATCCTCCAGGTCCTCCGGGCATTCGACTGTGCCTCCAGCCATGGCTGCGATAAGAGCTGATGTCTTGGCGTTGTCTGACTGGAAGAGCGAAAGGAAATCCTCTGCGATCGGCTTGAAAGCGTCTCCGTAGGAGTCGCCTCCGTTTATCCTCTTACCTACTGTCCAGAAATCCCTCGCAGCGCAGAGATCGATAAGCCCTTTGTATTCATAGAATGCTGCGAATATCTTCCCCGCGAGAGCTGGCTCTAGGGCCTTTGAAGGAGGACAATCCTGGTTGAGGCATTGCCATTGCCCGTTGCAATCGCATTCATCCGGAGATGAAGAAAGACATTCTGCACCGCAGAACCTCTCATAAGCGTCCTTGTGCGTGATCTGGATGTATCCTCTTCCTTTATAGTCGCATCCTCCCTGGTAGGGGCTGCCTCTGCATGATCCGCCGACTGTGTAGGTGCATCCTGGGCCCATGCAGTAATCTCCGTATTCCTCGACTGGGAGGAAAGTGCCACCAACTTCCTTTGTGAGGGTTGCCATCACCGCTGCCAAGATCTCTGGCGTGACAGGGATGCCTTCCTCCCTGAAGCCTGCTCCGATAGATGCGAGCGCATCTGCAAGATTCTGATTCTTCTCTTCTGAATATGTGAAAAGCTCAGGGAATATGGAAGGTTCGACAGCTGATACAGGGATGCATTCCTCTTCCTCTGCAGAGCATGAGGTGCCGTCCCATCTCTTCCCAAGCGGGCAGCAGTGCCTGCTCTGGCAGATGAGATCAGATGCGCATTCTGCAGTGCAAATGCATTCTGATGCCTGGGGCAGCTCTGGCGATACTATGCACGATCCATCGCAGCAGCGCTCTGAGCCAGGGCATGCGCAATCGTCTCCTGTGCCACAGTTCTCAAGGAGGTGAGGTTCGCAGACACCATTCCCTTCATGGCAGTCGATATCATCTATGCAGTCGGGGTCGCATATCGCATTCTCCTCGCCGCAATCAGGATCGCATATGCCATCCACATCCAGCCTGTTGTTTTTCAGATCATGGTTGGAGTCAGCGCAATATGGATTGCAGACTCCTTCGGCTCCCCCGCAGTCTGGATCGCATATGTGCTCGATCACACAGCCAGGATCGCAGGTACCATCGCCTGCCTTGCAATCAGCCCGCTGGGCGATCATCACGCTGTTGCTGCTTGAGAATATCCTGATCTTACCTGAATCCTCCATATAGGAATATAGGATGTTGGCATTGGGGTGGAAGAAGGTCTTTGTGACTGAGATATCCCTCGTCGTCAGATTTAGTGTGAGAGTGCTGCCATTCATCTCCAATGTATATGATTCTGCGAAAGGTACTGTGATCGTGTGGACAGCGTCGCTTGGGTATGTGAGGGATTTCTCGACAGCCAGCTTGACCTTGTCAAGAAGATACTCAGCCATCTCAAGCTCGGACTCCCTGCTCTGCCAGTTATGTATCCCTGAGAGACTTCCGATGACTATGCCTGATACTGCGAGGAGACCTATCAAGAGAACTATGTTAAGAACTGAAGCACCCCTCTTTTGCATCGACTAGAGACTTTGGTTTTGAGGTATATAAACCTTTTGGGCGTGGAGACTAAGGAATTGTTGAATGAGATAATTGGGGTGAATAAAGTCTTGCCAATGCATTGGAGAGGTCACTCATACAAAACGCAATTCCTTTAAGCAATCTGCCTCCGGTCTGGCGCACATCTCGACTCCTGAGAATCAAAAACGTCCAATATAAACAAGGCAGGTGCAGACAATAGCTTCGCTTGCTGACTCTGCCTTGTCCCGCTGCTTGCTCTGTTTCACACCTTCTCGCACACTATCACATTACCTTCGAACCTGAACTTCACTGGGAGGAACTGCTCGATAACGTAGATGTTTGAGCGCACGTGGTCTGTTATCTGTGAGATGCTGACACGGCAATCAGGGAACATGGCCATGACTGGGAGGATCTGATCTGCCATGTGGCGGTCGACGCATGCGCCGCTGTCTATCTCTTCGAGGAGCTGCTTTGCTGCTTCCTGGCCTACTGCTTCTGCACGCTTGCCTCTCTCCCCAAGAGAGTCAGCGCCAAGTATCGTCATCTCTTCATCATCTGCGAAGCCTGCCCAGAGGGTGATGCCTGAGCCTGTCGACTGCGTGTCGCAGTGCTCGATCCTGATCTTCGCCGGGACGTCAAGTTGGCGAAGAATGAATCTCGCTGCCCTTGCCTGGCGTTCTGCGACCTCTGCTTTCATCAGGTCCTTTGATGCGTGCGAGACACCGGATATCTCGACAAGCCTTCCTCTCTTTGTGAAGTCCATCTTCTTCCCTATCTTATCTGTGTCTTCAAAGAGCTTGTCGAAGGTCTCATAGTCCTTGTGATGGAACTTCGGGCGAAGGCGGAGCTTGACCTTCCCTCCGCCTGCTGGATAATAGCCACGTGCTTCGAGGAAGAGATCAGATTCGCAGTACCTTTTTGTGAAAGGGAGGAAGACATTCGTGAAATAGTCCATCTGGGGACTCCACTTAGTGTCTGTGCCGCCTCTTCCCTTGATAACAACAAGATCACTGCCAAACATGCTCGGGAGGAATATGCTCTGGAACAACAGAGTGAGAGAGCCTGCTGTCTCAACGTCGATATTGAGGTTCTTCACCTTCAAGGCCTTTGGGTAGAAATCAAGTGATGTGCTGCCAAGCTCAAGGCCGACAACATCTGCATCGCAGAGCTGGGCGCATGCCTTTCCTCCATAGAGATGCTGGTGCTTGAGCCCTGGCTCCTTCCTCCCCTTCCTGATGTCAGTGGCAGTGAATGGCTTGCCTGTGAGGGTCGAGAGCGCGAGCGCTGTGCGGATGATCTGTCCTCCTCCCTCCGAGCCATCGACATGGATCATGGATGGGAAGCAAGGGGATGAGGTATTTATTTGTTGGGGATGGACTAAGAAAATTCAACACATCTACTCCCATTCCAGCACATAGTCTCACCGCAGTCACATCTTTCGATATTTACGGTAGGGCAGGCAGTCTTTTTTATAGTCAAAAAGAACTTGCTAATGAATTCAGTTGCCATGTTCATCAGGTTCAGGTCTCAACAGCAGCACTACAGGCAGGCCGACGGCCTCGTCAAATGACGAGTCCTACTCGACCTTGCGGTCTCGCCGGCGCCTGTGCTGCTGTTGAACCGTTGCACGACTTCTTTGCTTGAACCGTTTACATGCTCCTCCGCTTTAGTCCTCTGGCTTCAACTCTCCAACATCTTTATATCCCTCCAGGTTTTCGTCCTGCATCATGAAGACAGCGCTTCTCATGCATGGATTTCCCAGTCCTCCTCCTGATGACTGTGCGCTGTTCAGTTGCCTGAAGGAATACGATCTTGTCAGTCCGCCGATGTTCCCTCCGAGCCTCAGGTTCACGCTTGAGAACATGGAGAAGTATGTGCTCGACAAGCTCGCGGGGAGGAAGCCGGATGTGATCTTCGGGATATCCATGGGCGGGATACTTGCGCCGTACATCGCGAAGCGATTCCCGAGGAGCAGGCTGGTATTGATCGCGACTGCTCCGACTTTCAAGCCGGCAGGGAGGATGTCTGCTGGCTTCTGGCTTGTGAGGCATGGATTCCTGTTCATCCCCTACCAGGTCTGCAGGCTGGATGAGAAAGACCTGAAGAGTGTCGTTGTCCGCACAAGTCCGCTGTTCGGCACAAAGGTCAGCAAGGAATATGATTCAGAAGTTGATAGGAACCTGTGCCACATAAAGAAGTTCTCGTACAGGAAGCTTGATGAGCTTGTGAGATTCATCTCAACTGCTGATTCCTCATCCTGCCTGAGATCGCTTCCAAACAGGTCGCTCATACTCGCAGGGAAGAGGGATGTGCTGATGCCGGTCCCCCAGGCATCAAAGCTCAAATACCTGCTCAAGAACAGCGAGATAAGGTTCTATGATAGCGAGCACTTCGACATACTTACCGAGGAATCAGCGAAGGATGTCAGGGAGTGGATGGGGAGGTAGGGGATTTAGGTTCTTTCACATTCAAAGCGTAGAAGCCCACACAGGGGTCTGATGCTGTATAAAGATAAAGCTGTGTATCATAATTAAATGGATGTTTCAACAGATCTCCTTTATAGTTTTTTGCGATAATAAATGGTTGGATGTTTAGATTTGCTGAGAAGTTTCTTAGATCAATCAGAAATATGCCATTACATTGTTCTTGAAAATATATTCGATAGTGGTCTTCGGAAAGTTCCTTTACTTGAAGAGGCATAAATGTACCCAAATATTCTATACCCTTAAGTGAAGCCAGAGGAATTCTATTTTCAAAGTAAGAGTATTTTTCTGGGAACGAAATCCTCTTTCCATTGATCTTTTGATGAAATTGACCACTTCCATGTCTGGAAAATGCAAGGTTATTTTGTAGAGTTGATAAACAGAAGTATACATCCGAAGAATCGTTAACAACAAATTTGAATAGTTTCCAATACTTCTGACCATCAAAACCAATTAATCGAATTATGTGTTTCATATATCTACGCTACCTTTTTGTCATCCTCACAAAAAGGTAGCACCAAGAAAGAGGTCAATAACTCTTAGCCCAGTATGCCCAGTACTTCGCAGCTTTGCCGCACTTCACGCACTTGCCTTCTGCCTTGGGTGCGTCGAATGGGATGCATAGGGCTTTCACTCCTACAGTCTCTGCTTTTATCTCTTCTTCGCATGCGCCATCTCCGCAATGCTGCGCGAAGATGAGCTTCTTCTCTGCTGCTGCGAACTGTTCCCAGGTGTCTGCCTTGACAATGGATTCATCCCTCATCTTCTTTGCTTTCTCGAGGAGGTTCTGCTGGATCGCTTCCAGAAGCGCTGGGATCTCCTTGCTAAGGGAAGCGAATGGTACAGGAACTTTCTCACCAGTGTCTCTTCTCACAATCATTACCTGGCCTTTCTCCATGTCTTTTGGACCGATCTCGATCCTCAGAGGCACACCTTTGAGTTCCCACTCATTGAATTTCCAGCCTGATGAATAATCAAGGCGGTCATCGAGCTTGATGGATATTCCATGGAGCGAGTCCCTTATCTCCCTTGCTTTGGCGAGGACTGCATCTCTTGTGTTCTCGAAGATTATCGGGACGATGACTGCCTGGATAGGTGCTGCTCTTGGCGGCATGATCAATCCTTTATCATCGCCGTGCATGAGGATCATGGCGCCTATTGACCTTGTGCTATAGCCCCATGAGTTCTGGTACGGGTGCTTCTTCTGGCCATCCTTGTCCAGGAACGAGATGCCGAAGCTCTTGGCGAAGTTCTGGCCGAGCATGTGGGATGTGCCTCCCTGGAGAGCCTTGCCTTGCGGCAGCATGATCTCGACAGTGGTCGTGTAATCTGCGCCTGCGAACTTCTCCTTCATCGTCTTTGTGCCTTTGATGACAGGCACAGCGAGAAGCTCTTCATAGCATTCTGCGTAGTAGCCGAGCATCTCACGGACTTCTGCATCTGCCTCCTCCTTTGTGGAGAAGACTGTGTGACCTTCCTGCCAGAGGAATTCCCTGGTCCTGAGGAATGGGACTGCGTACTTGAATTCCCAGCGCACTGCATTGCACCACTGGTTCAGCCTGAGAGGAAGATCGTTATGAGAGCGGATCCATTTGCTGTAGGAATCATACATGATGGTCTCAGATGTCGGGCGGACAGCGAGCTTCTCTGTGAGCTTCGTGTCGCCTCCATGAGTCACCCATGCGACTTCTGGGGAGAATCCTGCGACATGCTCCTTCTCCTTTGTGAGGAGGGATTCTGGGATGAAAATCGGGAAGTATGCGTTCTTGACTCCAGATGCCCTGAATCTTGCGTCGAGGAAATCATGTATCTTCTCCCAGATAGCGTATGAGTATGGGCGAAAGACTATGCAGCCTGATATCCTTGTGTAGTCTGCGAGCTCTGCCTTCTGGATGACCTGGGTGTACCACTCGCTCGTGTTCTCTTCCTTTCCTACACTGAGGCCGAGAGTGTTCTTCTTCTGCTCCTTCTTCTCCTCGAAATCAACTATCTCTGGGACTGCGAGACCGACAAGCTCTTCTGCATCCATCTGGATAGTCTTTGTGAGGGATGCTGAGAAGCATATGCTCTTCTGCTTCAACAGCTGCCTGTCATAGACAAGCTTTCCGCCTGTGAAGCCGAAAGGAGGGACTGCTCCTGGCTCTGCGCCTGTTACTTTTCGGACTTCATCAAGGGATGCGAGCGAGAGCTTCATGTCGAGGAGCTTCTCAAGCTTCTGCCTGTTCATGCTCCTGTCGCCAGGACCGACCGCTAGGATGAACTGTCCGTCATCTGACTTGAAGAGCATGGATTTCGCGATCTGCTTCTCGTCGCAACCGCATTCCTTTGCCTGCTCCTTGCATGTCCTGACTTCTGCATGCTCCATGAGCTTGTATGTCGCCTTGTTATCATCGAGGAAATGTATCATGTCCATCTTCATCTACCTAGTTCTTTGCTTCTTTTGACTGCTGCTTCGATAGTATCGTGAATTATGTCTTTGATGTCCGAGGATTCGAGGACTGCCCGGCCTGCGACAGTCGTGCCGTTTGGTGAGCTGACCATCTTTATGAGCTCTTCTGGCTGCATGCCTGTATCCTTCAACAGGGCTGCTGTCCCAATGAATGTCTGGATCGATAAGCTCAAGGAGACATCTGGGTCAAGCCCCTGAGCGATACCTGCCTGGGCGAAATGCTCGATAAGCCTGGCGACGAAGGCAGGTCCAGAGCCTGAGACGCCAGTGACTGCATCCAGCTGGCTCTCGGGAAGCTTGACAAGGAGACCTGCTCTGCCAAGGAGCTTCTCGACAAGAGCTGCGTCCTCCTCAGTCGCCTTTCTTCCGAAGGAGTAGCCTGCGGCCATCTCTCCGACAAGGCAGGGAGTGTTCGGCATGACTCGCACGACACGCGCCTCTTCCAGCACTGACTCAATCTTAGTTATCCTGATGCCTGCTGCGATCGAGATGACAAGGGCATGGGTTCCCTCGATCTCATGGAGGACATTCTCGAAATCCTGCGGCTTGACTGCGAGGATGATGACATCAGCGCTCTCGCCGATATGCTTCAGGCTGCTTCCCCTGCAGCCGTATCTGTCGATTATCTCCTGCTGCCTCTCCTGCGATTTCTCGCAGACAATCACATCTGCCTGGCCTGCGATGGCCTTGAGGAGAGCTTCCCCCATCTTTCCTGCGCCTATGAGTCCGAGTATCATATTGAATATGGGACTGCTGGGACTTTCACGAGTCCTGATCCTCAGGCACTCTTTTGAACCCAGATCTTGGAGTCCCGAACCCCAAGTGATATCCCTCCGGCAGAAGCTGCCTGCTCATGCCGTCCAAGTTACACTACAGCCCCTTGTCCTATTTGAGAAACAGGGGCATAATAAAAATCTTTGTGGTCATCAGAAAAATGAGCAGGAACTAATGAAGGTTGAGTACCCTTCTCTTATCTCTGAAGGCAGCCTGGCTGTCAATATCGATGGGCTCTCTACAGAGAAACCGAATGCCGGCACTGGCAAACCTGCCTGGAGCGCATCTGAGTGCAGGGAGATGTAGGCGTGCATAGCTTCAAGGATGATCCTTGGCTGGTAGAACATTGGAAGCTCATCAAGCTCAGCCTTAGGGAGGAATGCTGCACTTGAATGCTCGTTGCATGGCGAGAGGTCTGCGCATCTGGCTACTGCCAGAGCCTGGCATACATGCTTGTCCTGGAGCCCTCCTCCAGGATGTATGTGGTTCCTGATATGATAACCAGTTGATACATCCCAATATATCTTCATATCAAGCTGTCCTGTCTCTTCGATCGCTTCCCTGTATGCTGCTTCACGAATGCTTTCTGTCCTCAGTCCGCATGAATCATATGCTAGAGGTCCGCAGAGGAGTTCAATTCCCTGCTTCCTCGCTCTATCTATGAAAGCCATCTCCTCGGCATCCACCCTGTCCACCAGCCCCTTTGGCCCTATCTCATAGTACCTTCCATTGTCGAAACCGAGGGCCAGGTAGAGAGGTCCATCTCCTGTGAAGCCGACGATAAAAAGACCTGAGCTTTTCACGACAGGAGGACTACCTGGGAACACGCAGACATGACGCATCGCAAGCAGGCGAATGGAGATATATTTATGCTTTTCCAGAAAACCATTCGGCAAGCTTTTTATTAGGATGAAGATTCCACTCGTCTGTGATCGACGAAGAGACTGTCAGGAAGAACCTTGGAAAGACACTGGTCTCGACAGACACAGGGCTGGGAACGAAGACTGAGACTGAAAGCGAGGATATCTATACCCTCGATGATAAAGTGTTCATCATCTCCACTGACAGGATGGATGGCACATCGGTTCCCTTCAAAGGCCAGGTGGAATCAAGGCTTGGCGCACTCTGGTTCAGGCTGACGCAGGACATCATCAGGAACTCTTACATAGAGAGTCCGGATCACAATGTGCTTGTCCTTGGAAGATCAGAGCCTCTTCCATTCAAGGTGAGAGTCGAAGGATATCTCGCAGGAGAGCTTTGGGACAGGTATGGGTCAGGAGACCGAAAGATAAGCGGCTACAAGTTCAACCAAGGACTCCTCAAGGACCAGAAGTTGGGGATGCCGATAACTATACTCTCTGCAGAAGGGAAGGACATCACTCCGGAGGAGGCAATTCAGGCAGGACTGCTTAGTGAGGAAGAATTTTCGCTGATCGATGATGCCTCCATCGCGATATTCAAGCTTGGCAATAAGCTTGTGAGAGAGCATGGATTCATCATGCACAAGGCTGAATATCTTTTTGGAAGGAGCAAGAATGGGATCGTCCTTGCTTCGATCGTGCATACTCCCTCTTCGGCAGTCTTCTGGGACAAGAAGAAGTTCGATGAGATCGGAGCAGGTACAGATGTGTTCGTCCCGGGGACAGATGAGCAGTCACGCATCATCAATTCAGTCAGATACGCTGAGCTGTTCGAGAAGCTCACAAACCAGGTGTTCCATCCAGAGACTGTAGATGCGGAACGATTGAAGGAGTCCCTGATCGACTATCATTTCTGAGTGTCATGGAGATAGATCCTGAATTCAGTGCCTTTGCCTTTGCTGCTGACAACGTCTATCATGCCATTGTGACCTACAAGGATGTGCTTGACTATGGAAAGACCAAGACCCGTCCCTTCTGTCTTCTTGGTCAGCCCCTGATCCACCTGATAGAATTTGTTGAACACTTGCGCCTGGCTCTTCCTGGGGATCCCTATCCCATTGTCCTTGAAGGATATATGGACCGATCCTCGCACCTTGCGGATACTGATCGAGATGATCAAAGGCTTATCGCTACGGTATTTGATGGAGTTGCTTATCAGATTGCGGAATACTTCCTTTATCTTGTCACTGTCAGCCCTTATCCAGATGTCAGAAACGGAGACCTCAAGCATGGCCCCGATAGAGTCCAAGGTCGGCTGGAATTCAGCAAGCACTTCTGTGACAAGCGGCCTGAACTCTACATGGCTGAATATGAATTCCTTCTTCCCTGCCTCGTATCGTGACACATCAAGAAGGTCGTTTATGAACGTGTTGAGATGCTCAGCGCTGGTGAGAGCTATGCTGATAGCCTCCTCCTGCTTCTTGTTGATCGGTCCGAGCATGCCGGATCGCAATATCTGATTATAGGATTTGATGGTCGTCAGAGGTGTCTTCAGCTCATGGGAGACATTCGACAGGAAATTGTCCTTGACCTCATGGAGGGCGAGGAGCTCCTTGTTTGCCTGCTCAAGCTTGCGATTCACCTTGAGTATCTGGGCCTCTTTCTTCTGCAGTTCCTTATTCTGCTTCCTGAGTGTCTCCTCTGCTTCCTTGAGCTCGGTTATATCTGTGAGTATGGTCTGGATGCCGACGAACCTGCCTTCTTTCCTTATAGGCGTGTCCTTATAGGAGAAGACACGATCCCCCCTGGGGGTCTTGAGACGAAGGTTTCCCTCTGTAGGCTTCCCTCTCCGGTTCAAGCTGTTCTCATCATCCATCTTGGCCATGTCTTCCTTATGCACAAATGATGAGGCTGACCTGCCGATCAGATCATCTTTCCTGAGGCCATATCTCATGATCGCATCGTTCACATCGATGATCCGTCCTTCCGGGGATCGTATCAGGATCACTTCGCCTGCATTCCTGAAGATGGATTCGTACTTATCCTTGTTCTCCTTGAGGAGCAGCTCCGCCTTCCTGCGTGCGCTTATGTCGAAAGAGATGCACCCCATGTATTCAGGCTTGCCATGTCCATCCAGGCTGATAGGGTAGACTGTAGAGTAGAGGTCGAAGACCTTCCCTGTACGGAGGTTCTGCAGCTGGTATTCTCCCTGCCAATGCCCATGCTTGAACACACTCGTGAAGACCACATCCCTGGTGAAACCCCATAATCGCCGAGGAGTGATGTCCTTGGCATGGCACAGTCTTTTAGTGACTCCAAGCATCCTGCATCCCTTGGGATTCATGAACACAATCCTGCCTGTAGGGTCTGCCAGGAACATCACCTCGTTTGAATGCTTAGGGATATGCGCCAATTTCTCAAGCTCAGCATGCTCCTCTCTCTGGAGAGTGATATCCCTCAGGCACTCGATCGCTCCATTGATCTTGCCATTCCGGTCATAGAGCAGAGAGGCGATACCCCAGAGATATCTTTGCGAGCCACGCATCTGCATGCACTTGATGCCTGAGACTGAGTTCCGGGTGAATCTGAGCTGAGCATACTTCTTTAGCGATTCTTTCTTCCTGTTGAAAAGAAGATCCACAAGCACCGGGACCCTGCGACCATAGAATGGGATGGCATATTGATGATTCCCCTTTCCAAGCATCTGCTTCTTCTTGAAGCCTGTCAACTTCTCCATCGCCCTGTTCCAGGCTACAATGCGCCTTTCAGCATCTATCACAAAGACAGGGTCAGGAAGAGATTCGATAATCTCTATCAGGAAACGATGCTGCTTGTCCAGTTCAGACTGAGCCTCGACTGTCCTTGTGATATCCTTGTCTGTCCCATGATATCCAAGCAGCTCACCGCTGGCAGACAATATCGGGACGCCGTTTGTGAGAAGACAGACCTTCTTCCCTGCCTTCGAGATGTTCCAGTTGACAATGTCGACTATCTTCGCCTTTCTCTGAAAAAGTCTCTTCACGTTCTTTCTTATCTTTTCTCTCTCGTCACTGCATATGAAGGCCATCGGCGATCTGCCGATCAATTCTGAAGGTGAATAGCCAAGTATCTTCCGGACTCCGTCGGAAGCATATGTGTACTTCCCTTTCCGGTCTATCTCCCAGATGAAGTCGCCTGCGCAGAGTGCGATATCCCTCGATCGCTTCTCGCTCTCCTTGGCTGTGAGCTTTCTCTCCAAAGTCTTAGATAAGCTTCTTCACCTCTTTGACCAGATCCGCCATGTCAAAAGGCTTAGTCATGAACTTGTCGCATTCCTTGAGCTTGGGATTATGCCTGATCGCCTCGACCCTGGCGGTCAGGATCATGACTTTCGTCTTGCTAGTGGCTGCATCTGTCTTGAGCATCTGGAGCACCTCTTCGCCCGATACGCCGGGCATCATGAGATCCAGGATGACGAGGTCGACTTTGGACTTCTTGACAATCTCAGGTACCTTGGAGCCATCTGAGGTCTCCATCGTGTCTATCCCTTCATGCTCCAGGATCAGCTTGACTGCGTTCGATATCAGCTTAGAATCTTCGACTATCAGGACTTTTGCCATACCAGATGGCCTTCAGACAGCAGGGCTTATATACTTTATGATTCAGGCTCGTCGCTGGACTCACTGAGAACCAAACAATTCCCTTTCCACATGAATCTTCCACTTTCCGCCAACTTTGATCATGTAGGCAAAATCATCTCTGGGCTCAGCATCGGCGAAGTTGATCCGATACTCGATATATTTCTCATCCTGATCCAGATCCTCGACCGACAGGATCTCAAATGAATCGAATTCCTTTCCGAGGGATCCTCTGTTGAATTCTATCTCGACCAGTCTCTTTGCATCCTCGAAAGTGTATCCAGTCTCATCCTCGATCCTTGACTGGCACTGCTTTTCGCAGTAGGAATGGACAAAGTATTCATCCAGGGAATGTGTCTCATATGCACTTGTCTCAGCGTGCTGGATGACCTGTTCTGCAGACTGGATGCAGCCAGACAGACAGAGCAACAGGATAAATATGCCAGCTTTCATGTGAGCTTGATCTCTCCTTTCTCAGTCAGCATGACATCTACTTTCACACCGTGCACTTCCCTGGGCAGCTCATCGACTACCTGGAAAGAGAACGCCACCCCGATCTTCGGTCTCTTTGTCCGCGACAGGAGATCATCAAAGAAAGGATCGCCGAGACCCACACGGTGACCCTTCCTGTCAAAGAACACCCCGGATATGATTGCGATGTCGAACTCCGGCTTCCCCCTCCTGCCGGAGAGTGTCTCAAGATATTTTTCGTATTCCTCCAGGGAGCTGACTTCTATGACATCGCCGCCCGGCTGTGGGATGATGGCTGTATGGTCCTGGACAATCTTCCTGACCAGATCGCGCATCTCGATCTCTTCATGCGATATGTAGAGGAAGACCCTCCTGCCTTTGAACGCAGGGACCTGCTGCAGATTCTTCCATATACGTGTGCTGTCCGGCTTGCCTGCGAAACCTTCCTTGAGCTGCGCGATCTCTCTTCTCAGCTGCTCTTTCATTGAGGGAATGATGTTGGAGGAGTATAAATGGATTTCGAAAAGTGGAAAAAATCTCTAATTGAAAATACTCTAATAGAAGGTGAAGTCACTCTTCTAAGATCTTCAGCATATCATGCGTCCAGCCATCCATGGCGATCCGACGGCCATCTGTCCTGCTCGCTCTCGCTCGCCGGACGCCTTGGCTGGACTCATTTATCCGGGGAGAACCAATCTCAGAAATCCACGAACAGGAGCGGCTTCTCCGAGACCTTGATCTCGACTACGTCGTCCTCGTTGAACTCATGCTCTTCTGAGACAGAGTCTGCGACCAGAAGCCCGAAAAAGCTCTTTGCCTTCACCCTGACCACAGAGTCGTGTGCGAGTATCATCTTAGTCATCATTGCAGGCTTATGAAGAGTCCTTGCATATGGCTCGCGTGCAATCAGCTGGAACACATCACCGTACAGCGGGAGGACCTCTCCTCCTGCTGATTTCGCCCACGCATAAGAGCCTGCAGGGGTGCTCAGGAGGAGTCCTGAGCTTCTCTGGAATTCCTTTTTCCCATCGACTTCCAGCTCATAGTTGAAGAGTCCATATGGCTTCCTAGGGCCGATGTAGAATTCGTTCAATGCAAGCTCTTCGACAGGAGTACCGTTGATGCTGGCCTCAAGCCTGAGAAGCTTGCCTACCTTTGACTTCCCTGCCATGAGGAGATCGAACTTCTTCTCGAAGTCCGGGCAGGTAGCCCTTGTGAAGAATCCTTCCTTGTCCTTTGGGTAGGGATTGACTCCGAACTGCGGGGTCTTATCATTATAGTGCGAGGTTCGCAGGAATGTGCCGTCGCCTCCGAGGGAAAGCACAAGGTCGGCATCAAAAAGAGAAGAATCAAGCTCAGCCCTGTTATGGACTGAGTAATCGATTTTGTGTTTCCTGAGGGCTACTTCGACCTCAGGGGGGCAATGAGGATTCTCGAAGCTGCATTCAATTATCAGCGTCTTTCTTACCTTCATCTGCCTTCTTCCTCTTCGGTGCCTCAGGCATAGGCCTCTTGACATCGATGGGGATGAGTCCCTGGTCGAATTCCATCTTGGCTATCTCCAGCGGATCATACCCGATCTTCTCGAGCTCCTCTGTCGAGAGCTTGATGAGGAAAGGAGCGCCTGAGGAGATCTGAAGCGCCCTGCTTCCAATCATCCTGGCTTTCTCGTATTTTGTGTATTTCTCTTCTTCCATGACCATCACCTGATGCTTTTCCTGATCTCCTTGGCCTTCGCGAGCGCCAGGTCGATCATGCCGCTTATGTCGTCAAGAGTGAGAGGAAGGTCTCCTCCTTTCTGGAGAGCGCAGATATTTCCGTCCTCCAGTGTCGCGATGGTTAGCCTCGCGTCCAGGACTGCCTCTTCTTCGCTTGTCGGATCGACTATAAGGTAGTCACCTACCCTTATCACTGTGACAGGTAGCGGATTCTTTGTGATGGAGAGCTTCTTGTCTGTCATGTGCTTGTAGTCGACCTTGTCTCCCTTGAGCTCAGGGAACCTTGCTCCCTTGAGAGCTGCGAGGGCTGCGATGCCTGACGCATCAAGCAGATTTCCTGCGTCGTTGATGCTGCAGACGTCGATATTTATCATCCATACAAGCTCACCGGATTTCACGCACAGCTTCTTTGTGTCGATGACCTTTGACTCCCTGATCCCCCTGTCTACGACCCTTGCGAGCTCTATCGCCTGGATCTGCGGAGGTCCTAGCTCGAAGTCAGGGGAGCTTATCGCCATAAGCTCAGCATTGACTGCGATGGTCCCTTCGTCAGGCATGTCAGGATATGGCTTGGACAGCTCGAACTTGACTCCTGCGATGACCTCTGTCTCGCCAAGTCGGACCCTGGCAGAGCCTTCAGCATTCTTGATGACGCCTGTCTCGACTGTGAGCTGCCTGAACTCGTCAAGCTTCCTCCCGTCGTACCTTGTGCCTGACTTGAGATAGTCCAGGATATGGGCTTTCAATTCCTGATTCATTTTCTAGCCTCTGGAAGCTCATATTTCTTCTTGATAGCTTCTTTCTGTACTTTGTTTATCTCCTGGATCGCCTTGTGAGACATCTTCAGTGCCTCAAGGAGCGTATCCTTGGTGATCTGACCATCCATCTGCAGGAGCGTGAATTCTCCTGTGTTAGGGATGACTGCGACTGGGATGTCTGCGACCTCCCCCTCGAATGCCTCTTCTTCGTAATTGAGGTCGACAAGCACTGTGTCATCGACCTTTCCGACTGAGATCGCTGCGACCATGTCTCTCATGGCGATGCCTGCGTCTGCGAGTGCCATGGATGCTGCGCATATGCCTGCGCACCTGGAACCTGCGTCTGTCTGGGACAGCTCGATGAACACATCCACGACTGCGTTCGGGAAATCGTCGAGATTGACGACAGGGTTGAGGGCCTTCTCAGTGACGAGCGAGATCTCCTTGCTCCTCCTGCTAGGTCCTGGCCTTACCCTGTCTCCGCTTCCAGAGAATGGCATCATGTTGTAGTTGCATCTGAGAACTCCCTTCTCAGGGTTCTGGAGGAACTTCGGATACAGATGCCTTGGTCCGTAGACTGCGGCATATGCCTCTGTGTTCCCTATCTTGAAATATGCAGAGCCTTCAGCTCTCGGGATGACTCCCACTTTTGCTGTGATCGGCCTGAGCTCATCCACCTTCCTGCCGTCTGTCCTCTTATAACTCATCTACCATCACCTTCGATCTCTGGTGCCGTCTCTGGCCCAGCAGGATTTTCTTCAGGGGCTCCGATGAACTCCTTGATCCTGTCTGTGAGTCCTGAGATATGGCTTTCGCTCTCTATCTTCTTGATGGACTGCACTGCGAGTATCTCGCTCTGAGGCTCGCCCTTGATCCAGATGACTCCGTTCTGGCCGACGATTATGGCGCAGCCTGTGACGTTCTTGATCATCGTCACCATGGAGCCCTGCTTGCCGATTATCCTTGGGACCTTGTTAGGGTTGACCTTGATTATCCTCCCTCCTACAAGCTTCCTTAGGCCTGGGCCTTTCATCGTCACATCGACCAGGTTCTGGGTTGTCACGTTTATTATCTTCGTGACGACATAATCCCCTATGTCGAAATACTTTGTCAGGTCGTCTCCCTTCCTGATGAAGTCTGAGCTTGCGTCCTTTATCGAGAGCATCGCGACGTATGCGGAATTCGTGTCCACATTCCACGCCGAAAGATTCACATCTGTGATCTTTCCGATTATCACATCTCCTGTCCTAGGGAGATATCTCCCTGATAGCGGGACAAGCTTTATGACTTTCCCTTCGAGCCTTACTACTCCCACATTGGAAGCCAGTATCTGCTGGTCTTTCCTGTGGGTACCGATCCCTGGGATGTAGCTCATTCCTTCTGCGAGCACCTCTCCCGGGACCACGATATCCTTCTCATTCACACATAATGTTGATTCACTCATTTGATTCACCTATTTCTCACCTAATATTGTTGTCTCTACTTCCCCATGTGTCAGTCTGTTCAGAGCGTCAAAGAACTCATTCTGCAGCCCAGCTGGTATCTCGACGACGCATGTCCATGAGCCGTCTGTCCCCCAGCTGTCTGACTTTATCTTGCCCATCCGCTCGACCGCAGCATATGCTTTCGGCGCGAACTGCGAGCCGAACCTGGCCTGGATCTCCTTTGTTGCGAACCTTATCGGAAGGATCGGCCTGAGCTTGACGACGATGTCGTTGACCTGGCTCTCTGCGTCCTTGATCTCGTCCACGCGGATGCGGGCCTCTTCGAATGCTGCCTCTATCCTGTTCCTCGGATGAGGGAGATGCGTCCTCGGGTCGATAGCGTTCCTCGCGATGATGTCCACGATGCGCTTCATCTTCTCCTGGCGCTGCTGCTCCCTGTATTCCTGGGTGAACTGTATCTCTCCCTCTCTCAGGATGATGCCTGCGACGTCTACCTCATTATCTGTGCCGAAGACTGTCTTCATGACTGCCTCAGATGCTGCGAGGCCTTTCTTTGCGTCAGAGAACACTTTCGTGTATCTGAGGACTTCCCTGAAATCCTTGATCCTTCCTCCCTTGAACTCGATGACCTTGTCAGGGTCGATTATGACCTCGAACACTTCGCCGCCCTTCTTGAGGCGTGCAAGGTTGAGCTTGACAGCCTCCTTATCGAAAGTCTTTGCTGGTTTCATAATCGTAGCATGATCACTTTTTCTTGATTATCTCTGCAATCTTCGCCCTTGTGACCTTTGTATAGACCTTGTCCTTCGTGGTTATGTAGGCAGCGTCTATCCTCTCTGGCTCGAAGTTCGAGTCGAAGATCTTCTTGAGGGAGTCGATCCCCAGCTTGAGGGCCTCCTCGATAGTTATCGTCTCCTTGTACTGCTTGTAGAGGATCTCCTCGATCTCTGTCTCTCCCTCGCCGATGACTGTCGCCTTGTACTGGAAGTAGATGCCTGTAGGATCTGTCTCGAAGAGGATCGGCTTGTTGTTCGAGTCCACTCCTGCGATAAGGAGAGAGACGCCGAATGGCCTGAGTCCTCCGCTCTGGGTGCAGATCTGCTTGAGGTCTGCGACGTCCTTCACAACTGTGATTATGTCGACTGGGCTGTCGTATGTGACCCTGTTCTGCTGCGCTTTCACCTGTGCTCTGTCTATCAGCACCCTGGCATCAGAGAGTATCCCTGAGGCAGTCGCCATGATATGCTCATCTATCTGCCAGATCTTCTCTATGGACTCTGAGACGACCAGCTTGTCGACTATCCTCTTGTCAGTCACAAGGACTACTCCGTCCTTGCATGTGATGCCTATGGCTGTCGAGCCCTGGCGTACGGTCTTCTTGGCATATTCCACCTGAAGAAGCCTGCCGTCAGGCGAAAACATAGTTATTGCGCGGTCATAACCCATCAATTGGTGTGGCATTGGCTGCATTATTCCTTCACCTCGGTTCTTTTATCCCCTGCGCCTTGCGGAGGATACCTGATGCGCCGACAGTCCTTACGACCGCGCGCTGGGTACCTATCCTGGTTATCAAGGCCAGGGATAATCTTAATTTGTCTACATACTTGTGGGAGACTTTGACAAGGCCTTTCCTCGTTTGCACGTCATACCTGTCCTTGAGGATGACAAGGCCTGCTTTTCCCAGCTCAAGCTCCCCCAGTGTCCTCTTCGCGCTTTCGCTTATGCTCGAGAAGACATTCGCCGGCTCCGGCTCCTGGGAAGACATCACCTCGAACATGAGGTATCTCTTCTTCTCTTTTAATGTAGGAAGCAGTGGCTTGTTTTTCATTGCCTATCCAAGGAGAAAACAGTATTCAATCCAGTCCTTTCTCATCTCCCGCAGAGGCTAGAATTATAATTGACTTTATAAAGGTTATGCTGGGATCCCATATCTGCTGTTCAGACGTAAATCCTTTCCCTGTAGACTGCCCGCCACATGATGTAGAGTCCGCCTATGATGCTTCCTGCTGCGCAGAGCACTTCAAGGATCGGGGAAGGTATCTTGATACCCATGATATCCTTGCCGACGAGCTGGACTGATAGGAGCACTCCGGATGCGACAAAAAGCAGGCCTACCAACAGCTTCGGAGGCCCATGGCTCTCCTCCCTCTTACGGACATGGTGTGTCATCGCTTATCAGATGAATTGTTATTCTTTATTATCTTTTTGATTTTTTCCTTCTCAATACTCGCAGGAGGTATACCAAGGAATCCCGAAAGCTGTGAGATAACCTCGGCTGCTACAACATCTGCCTGCTTCTCTTTATAGATGAAGAATAGCAGTAGGTCCCTGGACTTGTCCGCCCCTGTCTTCTCGAATACTCTCATCAAGGCGTAAGCTGAGAAACCATAAGAGAGATTGTTTCCTTCCTGGGCGCTTATCTCATCGCTTGTGAAGAATCCGTTGGAATCTGTCCTAGATATCACGTTGTCACAGATGAATCTCCCTAGCTTCCAGGTCAAGGGATTGTCTTTTCTGAAGAATCCTGACAGTCCCCTGATAGTGTACAGGACAGCATACATATTGTTCTTCTGGATATTCCTGTTTGACACACCTTCTATCTTCACTGCCCCTATCCGCTCATAATTCAGCTTGCTTATCTTGCGTCTCATCAGCTCTTTCCTGATTGTCTCCTTGACAGCTTTAATACCAATATTTCTGGGAACAGTCTCTTCTGCCTTAAGCAGATTATACCTCAGGTCAAGTGAGCATCCTTGAACAATCAACTGGTTGCTGGTCTTTGGGTTATGCCTTTCAACAAGATTGAGAGAGAAATTCCTCATCGTCTTCAAGACAGATGGATTCCTGTTCTCAATTATCTGGATAGGGTCTTCCAATTCATATACATCCCTAAGAAATTCGTTGAATTTTATCTGTTTTATATCCTTCGTGGAATCATAGAGCTTCTTGAATATCTCGATGAACTTATAACTGTAATAGACTTCATATACTGCTGTGGGGTACAGCCAGATCTCCCTTGACTTCTCGAACTCGACATCGAGGAGCACATCAATGGGAGAGTCCTTATAAAAATCTCTGATCCACCTGTCAATTGGTGTGTTGCCTTCGCTGATGAAGAATGCCCGTGCCTTCAGTTTCTTGAGCTCAAGTATCAACTCAGTCTCCCTGGTAGGATATGCAAGGGCATAGTAACAGTGCGGCAGATGATAGTAGATCCGCCTTTCACACTCAGGGATGGAAGACATCTCCTTGAGGAGTCCCTGTCTCAACCCATAATAGTAATCATCGAACTCCTTCAGGCTCCTTAGAAGTATATTCTTGACGAATTTAGTATCTGGTTCATCAGGCACTTTGTTCTCAAATGATGAGATGAATCTCTTGATATTCTCTATCCAGGCCTTGTCGATTGAATAAAGATTGCGATCCTGTCTGATGACATTTTGGCTGAGGAGCTGCTTCACCAGCTTGTGAACACCCTGATAGGTGATGTTCATCGCATACTGCTTCTTCAACAGGAAGTGGATCTTCTTGGTTGGCAATTCTCCCTCGTGTATCAGCAGATTGATTATCTTATCTTTTGTTGAACCTGTCAAAGGGTTCGTATCCGGGAGCAGAGGCGCTTCTTGCATTTGACCCTATTTATTTCATCTAAATTTAAACTTTTTGGTTGCTTGACGTGTAGTAAACTCAAGGGTTTAAAACAATAAAACGATATATATATATAGGCTGCAGACGTAGAAATTTCATTCGGGGGTGTAACAGAGCTGTTACACCAATAAAGGTGCAACCATGAGAATCAAAAGGGATATACTTGAGAAGACAGCGACAGAATTTGTTGGAGAAGAGGCTATCCCGCTTATCGAATACCTCCTGGATAAGGAGAACATCTCTGAATTCGTGATCGCACAGAAGACGAAGACTGAGATCCATCTTGTCAGGAACATCATGTACAGGCTCAACAACTACAGCCTCGCCACATACATCCGAAAGAAGGACAGGATAAAAGGCTGGTATATCAGCTACTGGAGCCTTGCTCCGAAGAGGTTCAAGGAGCTCTATAAGGAAGCCCAGCAGAACAAGGTCGTCAAGCTCAAGGAGAAGCTGAAGAAAGAGCAGGAGTGCAGGGACGGGCTCTTCATATGCCCACAGCTGTGCTCAAGAGTGTCATTCGAGGACGCTATGGAGCTTTCTTTCAAATGCCCTGAGTGCGGAAGGATCCTGAACCATCAGGACAACACGAGGACCATCGAGCATCTCAAGGAGATGATCGAGAGCGCAGAAGCTTTTGTCTAAGGGCAATAAAGCCCGTTCAGCTCTGCATAATTTCTTTCTATCATCGGCGGATGCCCGGATATCTTCCTTATCAGCCGACCAGGCCTATCGCTGAAAAGGATGTCGAGGGTCTTTAGCTGCTGCCAGGTCGCTTTAAGGAGGGAATCCCAATCATCACCGTTAGCAGGGATGCAATCAAGATATTGGGCTGCTTCCCGTATAGATGTGTAGCTTCTGATGATATCCTCGGCATATCCTGGGGCAGGCATGCCATTGAGAGCATCCCTGAATGTCACATCGAACTTAGTAGCAGCCTGCTTCAAATTGAGCAGGACACCCTCTAAGCCAGGATCATCAATCTGATAGATCCTGCCATCAAGGAACAAGTCAGCATACCCTATGATATGTCCAGTCAGATCGACAGCATTGATATCATATGATCCACGAGTTGTCAACTTCCTCTTCAGCCTTTCAGCATGTCCATCCTGGAAGAAAGCTGAGACATTGGCAGCATCAAGCATCAACAGGAGAAGATTTGCAACAAAATAAAAATTTTTTCAATTTTTCTGGCAAAAAGTGAAACAAACTGTCATGAGCGGATAAGCGCAAGCACCTCATCGCGCTTCTGTTCCATCAGGACTTTGGAATCTGCTTCTAGATTCAGCCTCAATAGCGGCTCGGTATTGCTCGGACGGACATTGACCCACCAGTCGCTGAAGACGACGCTGACACCGTCAAGACGGATGATCTTACCACCTGAGTACTTCTCCTCCAGCTTTTTCATCGCTGCATCCTTATCCTCTACTTTGGAGTTTATCTCTCCGGAAGCGAAGTACTTGTTGAAAGGAGCGATTATCTGGGAGAGGGACTCTTTCCTCTGAGCCATCTCCTCGAGTATCTTGAGGGTGACGAAGAGAGGACTCTCGAAGAAATTGTTCCCCTTGAAGTAGAAGTGTCCTGACAGCTCGCCTGCGAAGACAGCATCCTCCTCCCTCATCTGCGCCTTGATGAATGCATGTCCGACCCTGCACATCTTGGCAGTCCCCCCGTTCTCTTCGACTACCTCCTTGACGACCTTGCTGGACCTCAGGTCATACAAGAATGTCGAGGAAGGCATCTCGGTGAGGAGCCTTCTCGCAACAAGAGCGGTTATCTTGTCGCAGCTGATCACCTGGGCATGCTCATCCAGGAAGAAGAGCCTGTCTGCATCTCCGTCGAAGGCGATACCCATGTCTGCTCTCTTGAGCTTGATCATCTTCCTTATGTCCTCAAGAGTCTCCTCCTTCAGAGGATTCGCCTCATGGTTCGGGAAGGTCCCATCCATGTCCTCATACATGTAAGTTACATCAGCCTTGACATGCTCGAAGAACTTGCGGGCGATGAGAGCACCCATGCCATTTCCTGTATCTACGACAATCCTGTACCTCGGTATCTGGTCGACTGTCCTGAAGGCGAGGGCATTGAGGATATATTCATCCAGGATGTCTGAGCGCTGCTTTATCTCCCCCTGGCCGGCAGGAGCTGGGAACTCTCCTGAGAGGACCATCTTCTCAATCTCTTTTATGCCGGTGTCGCCTGAGATAGGGATAGCCTGCTCCCTCACCAGCTTGAACCCATTGTATTCCTTAGGGTTATGGGAGGCTGTGATCATGATGCCTGAATCATAGCCGAATTTTGCCACCGTGAAATACATCATGGGAGTAGTTGCAAGCCCTATGGCTATCACATCTGCCCCCTGCTTGAGTATGCCCTGGATGAGCGATTCCTCCAGCTCATCCGATGACTCGCGCACATCCTTTGCCACGACGACGTTCTTCACTCCGAGGAAGGCGACAAACGCTCTCCCGATCTTGAAAGCAAGCTCCTTGTCCAGCTGGTCAGGGTAAGTCCCCCTTATATCATATGCTTTGAATATTGACATAAGTGTTTGCCGGCATGGATAGTATAAATAGATTGCGCAAATAAGTGATAAATATGTACATAGTCTCTTAGAAGTGGTAAAGTTTATTAATAATCAGTAAAGCCATCTGAAATGCCAACAAAAGGAGACATCTTCGAACCTGCTGGAGAACTATTAGATATCCTCCGTCTGCGTGATCCGGTTGCACTTGAAACCCTGTATCAGAGACTAGGTATTGACCAGGAGACCCCTTATGAAGAAGTCGCGACAGCAGTCAAGAAAACACTCATACCCGATGAAAACAGCATCAGATCCAGGAAGGATCTAGAGCAGAAACTGGATGTATTCACGGAGATTGAAGCGTTCCTGGCAGTCGGGCTGACCGGAAGGAAAGATGGACTTGATGTCTCCCAGAGAGAAAAGCTTCTCTACATAATCGATGACCTTACTGATATGTTGTGTTGGATGAGAGGCGTCAATCCTTCAAGCTGGGAGCAGCAAGGGCTGGAGAGAAGATACCAGGAATTGCGTGGTAAGATGTCGGGTTATATCAGCCAGGAAATGAAGGACCTTGAAGGACCATTCTACAGTTCTCCCCTCATTAAGAAGCTGTTGGCTGAAGGAAAACTCAATGATGACACGACTCCGCTTATGCCTGCTCTCATGAATATGCATATACCTAAATTCACTGGAGCCGGTCTTGAAGCGATCTCCAGATTGGATGAATATGACAGGGAAGCGGCATTCGCAGCAATGACAGGATTCCAGAATCTGGCACCCTCAAGAGAATCCTGGAGATTCACTGAGCTTCCGATAAACATGTCCGGACCCGTCACTGAGGCAAGAGTCACTGAAGCGCAGATAGAAAGGGAGGAAATCCAATATATCATCCCTAATACCGTCCTTGAAAGATTAGCATATCTGGGGAATCTCTCGCATGCGGTGAGATCTGGTTTGGAACTGAGTGCTGAGGCGAAAGAGCTTGTGGCAAGGATCGGCAAGCGTGAACTGGAGATCCTGGACACAACAATAAATGAACTCAATCTTTACATCCATAAAGTCCATGAGATACTTGGAGATTATGGTCGGCTCAGACCATCTGATACCGGAAGGTTCGATCCTAGGGAACTGCAGGGGATCTTTCTTCAAGACATGGTCGCAGGCATAGACACATCACTCGTCGATCTAAGGAGAGTGGAGCGAGAGGACGAGCTTGCGCGTCTGTATTCTGATCTTTATCGCATGGTAGGACCTATACAGGAAGTGTATTCAGGCAGCGTCCTAATGCCAAAGTTCATGGCATGGCAACCTAAGGTCAAACAGGGAGAGGATCTCACCCCTGCCGAAGCTAGGCTTGCAAAAACCAATTACTTCACTCTTGCTTGCGAACAGCTCGGCTTGAGGCCTGAGGATATGGGAGTCTCTGGTCCTGGACTGGAAGAGACACTCAGAGCAGTGAAGGAGGCGAAGACCGAGCTTGCAAAGGTCGCAGTCATGGAGAGAAAGCAGCTTGTCTTCGATTCTATATACGATAAACTGATGGATGCTTCGTATGATCCGAAGTCACTAGAAGCTATCGGTCAACTAATCGAACATGATAAGCAGCTCAGTAGCCTGGAAAGCCTTGTCTATTCAACTGGCAGGGAAGTAGATCTATTCAGAAGCACTCAGGCAAGAGAACGACTGAGAGAGCAAGGTAAAGCTGTAGCAACAGCATACCTTGACGAGATGAGCCAAAGATTTGAGAGAGGGAACCTCAATGCTTCCCGGGAGCTTATCGATAAGGTGACAAAGGCTGCCGAGTATTCAGGAAGGACTGAGGATTATCAGCTGCTGGAGAGATTGAGGGAGAGACTTGATGTGATGAACGATGTGCTGAGGAATATGAGGTCCTTTGGCTCCGAAAAAAGTTTTGCCACCCTCAGCTTTCGTAGTGCTCCTGGTTCATCCTCACCACCCCTGGGAGAGTATTCCAATCAATTCACACAAGCCATATCTGCCCCAGTGGGCTATGAGCAGTCAGTCGAACCCTCTACAGGAGATTCCTCAAGGATCAGGGAAGGAGCCAGGCTCAACTACCATGCGACGATATTCGCAGCTGTCCAGATAGCTATAGCAGCTGCTGAAGCATCTGGCAGTACGATCTGGCTTGATCCCGAGACAAGAAATGCTCAGAGCATGCCCATGGAAGAAGGTGAAGTGAGGGATTGCATCGGTATGCTTTCCTCAGGTCGCGCGTATAATGTACGTGGCAGTCCGTTCGCTGGCAACCAAGAATACTGGGAAAAAGGATTAAGATATGATCTGGGCCAATCCATCTATCTCTGTCTGACACAGCTCGGCAGACCTGGAAGCGGCCTTGCTGAAGATGGGTCCGGAACCAGGACGCTAGTAGTGGTCGCAGAAAGGACACCAAGCGGATATGAACGATTCATATCCTCGAGATGACCATGCGCTCCTGTATCTGCATCTCAGATATCATGTTCCTGGCTTTCAGCCTGTCGATGTACCTGTAGAATGTGGCTTTTGAGCACATGTGCTCATTATCGACGACAATCTCCTTCATCTCAGCCACAGATAAGTTGCTGAAGGAAGCAAGCTCAAGGACCCTGCTGCGTATGATCGCCTTCTTGCTGCGGTTTATCTTCTTGATCATGCGATCGCTGAAAGTGTCCTTCTTTCCGATAGCCGCGACAGTCTCCATGACAATCTTCTTTATCTGCTCTTCTGTTAGGGCTGCTGCAGGAGGAGATCTCCTGACCTCCTCAAGCTCTCTGCTTAGGCGGGTGATATCTTCCTTTATCTTCTGGAAGGACTCAATAAGAGCATCTCTGTTGATCTCACCCCCCGCTGGCATGCTTCTGACCAAATATCTGAAGCTTTATTAAATTTTCTGAGACACAATTGATACAGTCTCAATTCATAATGATACAAATATGAGACGAGATTATACCAGAATTTCCAGTGGAAATAGGGGGGTGTCTCAGTTTTCATTTTTGAGACGATACAAATACAATATGAGACTTGTCTCATACTAAAATGAGCCAGTATTTGGTGCATGTGGAAAACTCGCTCGATCAACTGGCCAATATGGCAAAGTGCTTCAGGCAAAGGCACAAGACCCCCCTTGTGCCTGGAGCCAATCGAAAAATTATAAAAAGCGGGGAGAGTTGGGAAAAAAGATGGAAAACTGCATATTCTGTAGGATCGCAAAAGGAGATATTCCTGCGCAAAAAGTATACGAAGACAATGAGGTCATGGCGATACTCGACATCTCCCCGACTTCCCCCGGACATACTTTAGTGATACCTAAAAGACACTCTGAAAATCTCACTGAGATGGGGGAAAGAGACATCCAGTCCGTCTTCACGACAGTGAAGAAGATCGCTCCAGCAATACTTGTTGCCATGGAGGCTGATGGCTTCAATGTGGGCATGAACAACTACCCTGCAGCAGGCCAGACTGTGATGCACTCGCATGTGCACATCATCCCCAGGAAGGCAGGCGATGGCCTTATCATGTGGCCGCATAGCAAGTATCTAGAGGGAGAGATAGGAAGGATAGCAGAGAAGATCAGAAGATCTATTGAGAGTTAGGGTAGAATAGCTCCCTACAATTGCTGTCAGAGGAACTCTGAGAAATCAATAAGTTCAGCCATGTATCACTCAGTTCTCCTGTGACACTTAGGACTTCGTCCTGGTGCCACTCGATTCTCTCGTGGTTTCCGATCTTACATTTGCAACGGTGCTCAGGCCATTTCGTCCTGGCATCACTCGAAGTATCTCGTGATTCCTATCTTCGGCGTGAGCAATCTCGCTGATCGGAATTAAGGAACGTCTCTTTGTTTTTCAGGTCTCCCTTATTAGAAACATATTTTCTAGAAAAGAGATTTTCAGTTAAATGACGAAAGCTTTTCTTTACTCCCATCACCGCACAAACCGCTTGATAGGGGAGCCTCTCGCACTTCTGTTGCTGGCTTCACAGGAAGGCACTTAGGACTAGCTCCTGGTGCCACTCGCCTCGGGTCTTCTGGGAGAGCCTCGGGCGCTTTAAAAAATGACTTCAACTCGTACAGGAAATTAAATCAGACCCTGGTGCTTGGATTTACCTGTCTGTAGAACTCAGTGGCATGAATCAGAATAGAATTAATGTAGAAAATCACGAAAAGGAAACAGAATTACTTCTGGGCCTTCCTTCTTCTCTTCTCGCGCCTCATCCTCTTACGCTGCCACTTCCAGCGCATCTGGCGCTTCTTCTTCCATCTTCTTGAGCTTCTTTTCAATTTCGTACCTCTTCGGAGACCTTAGGCCTCTTACTTGACCTCCCATTTAAGGACTGATATGGCTCGGCCGGGATTACCAAGGAACTATCAGTTCCTGGGTTTCACGAACGCGAGTGAGTGAACGTTCGGATTCCGGCGAAGTCAAAATGGCTCGGCCGGGATTCGAACCCGGGTCTCAGCCTCGAAAGGGCTGAATGATTGATTGTCCACAACACCTCTTTCGAGGAGCTGCTCCGGACTACACCACCGAGCCAGTCACTTCTTGGAAACTCGTCCTCTTTTTAAAGGTTCCTACAAAAAATTAGCGTCTGAATGCCTGGGTCAGGAGATCGGATCTCGTCACGACACCCATTGATGATCCCTTGCCGCGGACAATGATGATCGGATACTGCCTAAGAAGAGCTGCGATAGTCTCAGTATCAGTCTCCGGAGGAATGATAGGAGGAGCTCCTTCCATGACTTCTGATACTACCGCATCTTTATCAAGACCCGACATAAGAGATTCCAGGAGGATGCTCTCACTGACATAGCCGAGCACCTTCCCACCTTCAGCAACAGGAAGCTGTGAGATCCCATGCTTGCGCATCACTTCGATAGCATGTTTTATATCGCTACCTGGACTTATGGTTATCATGTTCTGGTTCATGATATCCCTAGCTTTTATGCCAGATTTCTGCTCAAGCTGCCTCAATGTAGAGAAAAGTTTCATGGCATTGGTATAGGAAGGATCAAGCTTCCCAGATTCGACCTTAGCGATGAGAGACTGGGAGACACCGCTCCTCGCCGCCAGGTCAGATTGCGTAAGTCCAAGCTTCTTTCGAAGCAGCTTTATCATCAAGAGGTCATCCATCAAACCAACCATAGAGACTGAATATATATGTTTTACCCTAATTCGGATAAGAATATTTCTATCAACAAGCTTTTTATTGGATCCGCAAGATGGACATCTAAAAACAAAGGAGGCGGTCAATTTGAGCGTATTTAGGAAAGGAAAAGTGTTTTTCACATCTGAGAGCGTCGGCCCAGGACATCCAGACAAGGTCTGCGACCAGGTCAGCGATGCGATACTTGATGCAATCTACAAGGAAGATCCGAGCGCAAGGGTCGCGATCGAATGCCTGACAAAGACAGGTTCACTGATGGTCGCAGGAGAAGTCACGACTTCGACCTATGTCGAGATCCAGGATATCGCGAGGAAGACAATCAGGGATATCGGGTATAGCGACCCCTCCTTCGGATTCGACGGCGATACATGCGGAGTATGGGTCAATATTTCCAAGCAGAGCCCAGATATCGCCCAGGGGGTGAATGAGTTCGAGAAGCATGAGCAGGGAGCAGGAGATCAGGGCATGATGTTCGGATTTGCCACAAATGAGACAAAGGAACTGATGCCTCTCCCGATAATCATGGCACACAAGCTTGTCCACAAGATAACTGAGCTCAGGGAAGGAAGAGTGCTGAAATATCTAAGGCCTGATTCAAAGTCGCAAGTCACTGTCGAATACCATGATGGCAAGCCGAAGAGGATAGACAATGTCGTAGTCGCTGTGCAGCACAATCCAGATGTAGAGCTTGATGTCCTCAGACAGGATATCATCAAGCAGGTCATAAGACCTATCTGCGGCGATTGGATAGATGATAAGACCCAATTCTATGTGAATGGCACAGGAAGGTTCGTCGTCGGAGGACCAGTGGCTGACGCTGGTGTCACAGGAAGGAAGATCATCGTCGACACATATGGTGGCATGGGAAGGCATGGAGGAGGAGCCTTCTCTGGAAAAGACCCTTCCAAGGTCGACAGGAGCGGTGCATATTTCGGAAGGTATGTCGCCAAGAACATCGTGGCTGCAGGGCTTGCTGATGTGTGCGAGGTGCAGGTCTCATACTGCATCGGAGTGGCAAAGCCCATGTCTGTGCTTGTCGAGACATTCGGCACAAGCAAGATTCCTGAGGAGCAGATAGCAAAGCTTGTCGAGAAGAACTTCGATTTCAGGCCAGCTAGGATCATCGAGCACCTGAAGCTGAGGAGACCTATCTACAAGAAGACTGCTGCCTATGGACACTTCGGACGTGACGATCCGGATTTCACCTGGGAGTATACTGACAAGGCAGCAGAGCTCAGGAAGCAGGCAGGTCTGCCTGTGAAACTACCGAATTAGATCTTTTTTTTCTTTATCCTACTTCTTCGCCGCACTTGTTCTTCTCGCAGTATCTTTCTTTCGCTTCCAGGAAAGGAAGTGGACGCACAATTGTTGTCGAGGAGTCTCCTTCCTCCAGCTCCTCGACCCTCTTCTCCTGTCTCGCAATCCTTGCTATAGCTTCTTCCTGTTCCCTCGTCAGCTCAGCGTCCTTCCATCGGAAGCTTCGTTTCCTGGGCATCATACCTGCTGATGAGTTCGGCTGGATTAAAACAGGATGCCTTTCCACAATAAGTGCAATCTATAAAACAGCGCCCATGCAAGGTAGAAAGATGGTGCGCATCACAGCAAGGGAGATCGCAGGCATCCTCCTACTGGGAGTCTTCTACCTGATGAGCAGGAGCTTGTTCCTCTTCTCGGCGCTCACTGCCGCTTCAGGGATATTCGCATATTACCATTCAAGGTTCAACAGGACCCCTTTCGATTTCAAGCTCGCGCTGCTGTTCGGCCTGTTCATAGCACGCCACTACGGCCTGGGATACACAGTGCTGTTCCTCTTTATAAGCGACATTGTTCCTTCGCTCCTGGGCGGAGCATCGATAGGAGGGCCAAGCGTCTTCTTCTGGGCATGGTACTTCATCATCAATGCGGTTTCCCTCCTGTTCCCCAATACTTCGCTTGTGCTGCTTGGACCGCTCCTTGTCCTGCTAGAGGCAGTGGGATCTTATTTCATAACAGTCATCATCGGAGGGACACCGGGACCGATGGCTATCGCGATAAGCACGGTGACAGTCCTCATCAGGATCGTATACTTCACAACGCTGGGGAATCTGCTAGAATTTGTCTTCAGGTTGGCGACGTAGGATCACAGAGCTTGATCTCGATCTCACCGAAGTGCTCCTCCTGCAGGAGGTCTATCTTCCTCTGGTTATCAAGATGCAGGAGCGGGACGAATGTGTAGACCTTGTCGAGCTTTGACTCGGATGGCAGAAGCGTATTCATCGTCAGCTTGCCGGAGACTTTTTTCTTGAAGAAGTCGACGACCTGCGAATATATATCTTTTATCACAAGAGACATGTCCCTCCCTTTCTCAGGGATAAGGACTGTCGGGGCATTGTTTACATAGACCTTTCTCCTACCTGAGACCTCAAGGGCCTTTTCGAGGGCGTTGACAAGATCGAAGACCGAGACTTTCCTCTTCCTTGGCTGAGGGGTCCTCGGGAAGATCTGAGGCTTCTCTGAAAGGTTCAGATTCTCATCCAGGGGTTGGTAGTCAAGCATCTCCTCATAGAATTCATCCGGTTCTGCTGAATTCATGCTTGCGATAAGCGTGTCAAGTCCATTGATATCCTCCTCCATGAGCCTTGTGGACTTCATCTTCAGGAGGATTGCGCTCGCCAGGATGACCTTGCCAGAGATGCGGAGATCCATCTCCTTCATCATCTTGAGCTTCTGCATGAATTTCTTTGCTATAAGAGCAATGTCTACATCCCAAGGATCCATCTGCTCGCTCTTGACAAGCTCATAAATTATCGCCTGCCAGGTTATCTCATCCTTGTTGAACAGCAGGTCGAATATCTGTTGTTGTTCCATTTGTCAGTATATTAAAACGTATACCTGTATATAAATATTTTGCTATATTGACGCCAGGGAAAATGTGATCCTCCCTCCCGATAATATCCTTCATTGCTATCATCAGGAATTAATAAAGGTTTTGAATGGGAATCGAGACCAAGTAGAAATAAAGAAGATAAAATCGGGAAGAGCTATCTCTTCCCAAAGTTGAAATGCTGCATCAGATCCACCCTTGGAAGCTCCTGCCTCTGGACAGGTTCTGGCTTAGGCGGTTCTGGCGCTGCAACAGGCGCAGGCTTCTCCTCCTCGAGATCAAGGATGAACTCGTCGGTAGGAGCCGCTGGTATAGACTTCACCTCTTCTTCCCTGGGCGCCTGCTCCTTGTCTAGATAGACGAAATCGATGTCTTTTGTGCTCTCGTTTATGTTCTCTGCACTTGTCGTGGTCTGCTGCGGCTTGTCTTCATAGACTCGCTCGGCATCGGCATCCATGAGCTCTTTGAGAGAAGTATCGCTATCAAGGTCGATAGTCAGGATTTCCGAGTTCTGCATCATAGACTTGTGTTCCCTCTCAATCGCTACTGGCTCCACAACTGGGGCTGCAGGAGCAACAGGTTGGACTACGGTTGGCTGTGCGACCGGCACCTCTGTTGCTATAGGTTTTCTGTACCCGCTGACAGGGACATAGAAATCCTTCTTTGAAAAATCTGTCTTGGCTATGATGTCATCGATCTCAGCCTTATAGCTCTTCTTCTCCAGGCCTTTGTCGATCTGATTCCTCCTGGTATCAAAATCAGTCGTGACCTTCTTCTCAGTATGCATGATGCTCTGAGCCATCCTGACTGCTTCGCTGGCGCTTGCTGCAAGCCCTGACCGTCTTAGTGTGTCTGCTAGGCTGTTCATGTCCTGGTATCCTGCCATATCATATCCTCCAAATACTATGTAAAAAATATATCAGTATACTAAATCACACACTGGTATATAAAGATTATGGTTAGATAGGGTCCAGGATTCTAGACACTCTGGACAGTCGGACTACAAGGAACATCAAAAAGGATCGATCTTGTATTCATACATATCCTGCAGCGACTCGCCGCAATGCATATTATAGATGGCTTTTGCAAGAAGACGCTCTGTCGGCAGCTGCTGGAACCAGGGGTTCTGGATAAGGAACTCAGCAGAGTGCGGTATTGTGTTCCCTGCGATGACCTTCTCAAGCTTCCCACGTCCTCCGTCATATCTTGAAGAGAAATTCTTCACCGCATCTCCTGCCAGCTTTGCATGAGGAGCCATGATCATGCCTCCCAACGCACCTTTCTCCATGGCCAGATCAAATATCTTGCAGGCAGTCCCACCTGTATCTATCTCATCGTCTATGAGTATGACATAGGCATCCTTGAATTCTCCCAGGAGCATAACATTCTCGATAACATCCTTCTTTGTATAGCTCCGGACCTTGTACCCCATACCCATCGTCTTCTGCATGATGTCCGCATATCTCTGGACCAATTTTCCTGCTCCAGGATCTGGCGCGATGAAGACTATATCCTTATGCTTAGGCATCACATTGTGCTTGATGTAGTCGACAAACTCTGGCAGGAAGTAGATAGCTTCCATCGTCAACCCTCTGGCCATGCCCCGGATCGCACCTGTATGCAGGTCCAATGAAAGAGTATCCTCTGCTCCTGCAGAGACAAGCTGGTCAAGGAACAGCCGCGCAGCGATAGGTTCCCTCCCTGTCGGCCTATCGCTCCTGGCAAACGGGAAGTATGGGAGCACTGCATTGATATGCCCAGCTATGGAATCCTTCAAGGTACGTATCGCCAGGATCGTATTAAGGACTTGATTGGCGAAAGAGTGATTGGCTGAATCCCTATAGACAGAGATGACGCTCTCTGCTAACTGCTCTTCCAGATTCTCGATATGATGCTCGCTGGCAAAACCGCTGATCAGATCTGCAAGTTGGCCCTCAATAGATTCTGAGATGCTTGGATTGTGTATCTGCGCTATCAGGAAAGCATCTTCATACCTTACGCTCTGCTTGAGCCTGAAGGTCCTCTCAGAATCCTTGAAAAGACGATACTCGAGGTCGCTTGGCCTGATGCCCCCTTCTCGCTGGAACTGGCGCCATAACTCATATTCTTCGCGCTCGTGCTCATCTAGAATGCCCAAGGCATACTTCATCGTAAGCTTCGCCTTTCCCAATACCCCCGGCGCTAGCTGCTCAATACGCAGATCAGAATAGGCTTTCAGCTCGCGGCAGATATTCTCTGCATAAGTGACATTCTCAGGTAGACTGAATACTCTGAGCTGGCCTCTCTTCATGCTAGAAACACCCCTGGATGATCCTGGAAGGATTAATATAAAAATGTTACTATTGGGAAGTGGAATTAGGTATGTAGAAACCCTCAGATCGACATAGTAGGATCACTTGATGTTGTTCTTGGAATCACCTGCTATGAGAAGCTGAGGTGGGACTAATATGATTATCAGATTAGCCTAAGGGAGGACTCTTTGAGAGAACGCAGACAGGTATACTTTGGTATAAGTCCTGCACTATTGGGCCTGGGACAACATCGATTTTATAAATTAGAAGTTTTGCCTCAACGATCATGGGAGATCTATATATTGCAGATGGCGGTTCAACTACAGGGAAGACCAGCACACTTGAATATCTGAGGGATCATCATTGGATCAGCATGGTGCCTGAAGGCTCAAGGGAATTGTGGGGCGAGCCACTGGAAGGAATTCAGCCAGGCGAATGGGTTCCGAAGCTTGTCAATGCATTCTTTTCTGCCTACGACCCTTCAGCACCCGCTGTTGATAAAGAAGCCTCCAGACTACTGTCTGTATTCTGGGGCAATTATTTTCTTGCGACAAAGATCAAATATTTTGATTCATTCCAGGCTAGCGGCTCTCCATTTGGCATATCGGACAAGGGCCTTCCTGAGGTTGCTCTCAACACACCTCAACAGCTAAATCAGGCACAATCATTCAGAGATTTTCCTCTTAGACTTGATGGAGAGATCTTAAAAGAAGCTATGAGCAGGCAGTATCCGAGAACAATGTTCTTTTTCGAGATGCTTCCTCTTGAGTACTTTCCCGATGGAAAGTGGCCAAGGCCAGAGATCCCGCGCGACAAAGTAACAGGTTATCATGAAGGCATAAGAACTTTCTACCAGCAGCAAGGATATAGATTGATCTCTGTACAGCCAGGCACGCTGGAGGAAAGAGCAGAGTTCATCGTCCAACAGCTTGACAACTTAAGAGCATAGATGGGAAAAGCATTTGTCTTCCGAGATCCTTCTGTCTCGGATTTCCTACTGCAGTACTATCGTGATGTCAGCGTGAAATTCTGTGAGTTCATGAATCTTCCATTCTCGCCTGATGATATCTCGCTTGATCTACCTACAAAGACGCTTACGCTCCATGAAGGCTTCCCTACCGCTGAATACCATCATTACGGACCTGATTTCTCACCATTTATCCTGGGACAGCTTGATACACAAGGGATCGAATCGTTGCTTGAAGAAGAGCAGAGGAGACGAGAAGCAATAGATATTGTTTCAGGATTTGATAAAGCATATCAGTCCATTACAGACTACAGGGGGTTGTGTCTTGACTTCATGATCCCCCACCAATACCTACGATCCTTAGCAAAAAGAGTTGCTCCTGCAATAGGTGAAGAAGAATCAGAAGTGCTGAGAGCAATACTTGGTCCTTCTAACGGATTCACGGTCTATGGAAATTATCTTCAGTCAATGAATCTGCTTGCTCTCAAGCATTCAAAAGGCCACGAAGTGCTTGGAACCTATAGACGGCATGTGCTTCCCTTGATAACAGACGATCTTCACTTGGAAGATCCCTCAAAGTATTCGAAGATGGCGATGCAAGAAGAGATTGACAAACATTGCGCAGGTTTGCCTCCTGAGGTAGCGTCATTTAACCTCCGGAGATGCAGGTACCTTTTCCAACAGAGCGCTAGATCGACTGACCTGATGAAGGAACGTTTGATAGCTGGGATGTCTGGACTGTACTCTCAGGAAGAAACCGGAAAAGCAGCGGCGATACTGAAATTCACAGGCCAGGCAGTCTCCTTCAATGAGCTTAGCACATTCTACAAGAACAGGCTGGTTTATGAAAAGCTGCGCCATATCGGAATTGTGTGACAAGGGCTGGGTTCAGCCATAGTATTATTTCGAAACTTCGGGAATTACAAAAGCTTCAGTCTGGCGATCATTGCAGCCCCTTTATGCGGCTTGAAGAATGCAGCATTTACTTCAAATAGCTAGACAACATCAAGAAGTAGTAGCCTGCAGGCCCGAATCACATAGTGCCTTCAAGGCACACTCACGGCCTAAGAATACTTGCAGAACCAAATATGATGCATAGCAAATGTCTTTCTTTGTCCTTTCCCCAAAATATTTAATAAACCTCATATACCTATTCTCTCTTTTGTGAGGGTAAGAAATGCAGAAATACGATCCTAATCAGATAGAGAAGCAGATACTTGAGTTCTGGAACAAGAACAGCATACATGCGAAAGCTCAGGAGAAGAACTCCGGGAATGAAAGATTCTATTTCCTTGATGGTCCTCCGTATACATCAGGCAAGGTCCATATCGGGACAGCATGGAACAAGAGCCTCAAGGACATAGTCCTCAGGTACAAGCGCATGCAGGGCTTCGATGTCTGGGACAGGGCAGGATATGACATGCATGGCCTCCCGACCGAGGGAAGGGTCCAGAAGAAGCTGGGCATGAAGAGCAAGGAGGAGATCCTCCAGTATGGGATGGACAGGTTCATCAATGACTGCAAAGACTTCGCTGTAGGCAATCTCAAGATGATGAACGAGGATTTCAAGCGCCTCGGCGTCTGGATGGATTTCGAGAACGCATACCAGACCATCAAGAACGAGTATATCGAAGGGACATGGTGGCTTGTCAAGAAAGCCCATGAGAAGGGAAGGCTCTACGAGGGACAGAAGACCATGACCTGGTGCTCGTCATGCCAGACTGCCCTTGCCAAGCACGAGCTTGAATACAAGAATGTCACTGACAAATCGATCTTCGTCAAGTTCAAGGTCAAGGGGAAGGAGAATGAATTCCTCGTCATCTGGACAACTACTCCGTGGACAATCCCATTCAACCTGGCTGTGATGGTGCATCCAGAGCTTGATTACATAAGAGCAAAGGTCGGAGAGGAAGTCTGGATCGTGTCGAAGGTCCTTGCTGGAGGACTCATCTCAGGTGTAGTCGGCGAGAAGTTCGAGGTGCTCGAAGAGTTCCCTGGCGAGAAGCTTGAGGGAGTGCATTATGAGCACCCGATGGAGGACCTTTTCCATGATGACTATGAGAAAATCAGGAAGAAGTCGCCAAAGGCGCATTCTGTGATACTTTCAAGCGAGTATGTGGACCTCTCTGCAGGAACAGGCCTTGTGCACTGCGCACCTGGCTGCGGTCCTGAGGATTACGAGGTGGGACACAGGGAAGGGATAGCTCCTTACAATTCCCTCGATGAATCTGGCGTGTTCCCTTCAGACATACCTGTCTTCGCATCTAAGAAGGCGAAGAAGGATGACCAGGCTTTCATAGACGAGCTTGAGAAGAGAGGAGCGATCGTCGCCATAACAGAGGTCGAGCACGATTATGCGCACTGCTGGAGATGCAAGGAGCCTGTCATCTACAGGACGACGACTCAGTGGTTCTTCAGGATCGAGGACCTTATCCCGAGGATGAGGGAACTCAATGGCGAATCATATTGGGTGCCTGACTGGGCTGGCAAGAACCAGTTCGATTCATGGCTAAAGAACCTGAGGGACAATGGCATCACAAGGCAGAGATTCTGGGGAAGCCCGCTTCCTGTCTGGCAGTGCAGGAAGTGCAAAGAGATAACAGTTGTCGAATCCAGGAAAGAACTCAAGGAACTGGGCGCAAGCCATATCCCAGAGGATATACACAAGCCATGGATCGATGATGTGACGCTTCCTTGCAAGTGCGGAGAGAAGATGGAGAGGATCCCGGACATCATGGATGTATGGATCGATGCAGGAACTGCATCCTGGTCATGCCTTGACTTCCCTCTGAAAAAGGATTTGTTCGATGCGCTCTATCCAGCTGACTTCATCCTTGAAGGCAAGGACCAGATCAGGGGATGGTTCAATCTGCTCTTCGTCGCGAGCATGCTTGCTATGGAGAATATGAGTTTCAAGAAATGCTACATGCATGGCTTCATCAATGATGCCCAAGGGAGGAAGATGTCAAAATCCCTAGGGAACACCATCTCGCCATACGAGGTCATCGACAAGCTCGGCGCAGATGCGTTCAGGTATTATGCTATCTCTGGCGCAAATCCAGGACTTGACCTGAATTACAACATGGAAGACTGCGAGCTCAAGAGGAGGAACCTTGAGATCCTATGGAACCTGTTCAAGTTCACGACAGACATGGCCCAGACTCTTGGAGTCAATCCAGAGGAACTGCCTGAAAGCATCCTCGACAATGCTCAGGAGGAAGAGAGGTTCATGCTCTCAAAGCTCAACAGCACCATCAAGAAAGCGACAGAGATGATGGATGCATATTACCTTGAGAAGGTCCCTATCGTCATCGAGGACCTCTTCCTCAGCCTTTCGAGGACATATATCCAGATGGTCAGGGAAAAGGCATCCTCAGATGATGATGACGAGAAGAAGCTTGTCCTCTATGTGACTTATCATGTGCTTCTTGACACATTGAAGATGTTCTCTATAGTCGCGCCATTCATCTGCGAAGAGATCTATCTGAGATTGAAGGAGCTTTATGGCCTGAAAGAGGAGTCCATACACCTCAACGCATGGCCAAAATCTGACGACTCGAGGATCGACACTGAATTGGAAGCCAACATCGAAGTGATGAAGTCTGTTATGCAGGCGATCTACAATGCCCGCGAGAAATCTCAGCTTGGAGCAAGATGGCCTGTCAAGCTTGTCACTATCGCCTCAAAGGATGAATCCACAAGGAAGTCTGTCAAGGCTCTCGAGGATGCTATCAAGAAACAGGCGAATGTAAAGGAGATCGTCATAACAGAGGAATTCAAGGATGCTGAGACTAAGGTCAAGGCCAACTTCAAGACAATCGGCCCTGATTTCGGCCAGGACACGCCGAAGGTGATCGCTGCTCTCGCTGGAGAGAATGATTCATCGATCGTCGAGAGGCTTCAGAAGGGCGGCGGCAAGTTCGACCTCATCGTCTCTGGCAAGAAAGTTGTCGTGAAGGAATCGCACCTTGTCCTTGAGAAGATAGTCCCACAGAACCTGGAAGCAAGCCCTTTCAGGACAGGCGAGATCTTCCTTGACAAGGAGAGGAGCAGGGATCTTGTGGCTGAAGGATTCGCAAGAGAAGTCGTCAGGAGGGTCCAGAGCGCAAGGAAGACAGCGGGACTCACAAAGACCCAGCAGATAGACCTGAATATCCAGGCAGGAGATGAATTGAAGGGACATCTGTTGGGGCATGAGGATATGCTCAAGGCGAAGACAGGAGCCAGGAAAGTGAAGATCACGACCGAGGCATCCGCAGGGATGAAATACACTGCAGAAGACAATGTCAAGGGCGTGAGGTTCACAATCAGCTTCGACTGGTAATCTTTGTCCATTTTTGTATTCATATTTTTATATAACTGATTCTCTCGCAGCCAGATGCAAAGGAATGATGCATATACTCTGCTGCTGGCCTTGGTCAAACAGCAGATGGAAGGAGGCAGATATGGATCAGCCATGGAGTTACTCTCGAAAGGTGATCTTTCATCACATATCGTCAAAGGGGAGTGTACTGCTGGACTTGCTGCAGAAGTAGCGCGCAGTTATGTCCAAGCCATGGACATCGAATACAGGATAAGACCAGAAGAGAGTCTCATCTCAGCTTTCCAAGAGCTGTACATAGACACAGGAGCTGCCAGGCAGATCGCTGCGCAGATGGATTCCGCAGGGATGGAGCTGGATCATTTGGGAGGACAGATAAAACCAGGAGAATTGGTGGAGGCGTTGGAGCATCAGTTACGCGCTATCGAGATACTGTACAAGTCTGGTGCTTCATGCGATACAACAGATGCAAAGACTGGCCTAACATGCCTCCTCAATGCATACGCCAGCTATGCAGAGAGCCAGCGACCGAAAAAATTAAATCTGTTGCACTCGATATTCTCCTAGATGGACGAGCGTATGCTTCTCAGGATCGCACTCGTGATAGCAGCCATCGGTCTTGCTGTCCTCATCATCATCGCCAGGCAGATAGAAGTGAATGACACAACAGTTGAGCGCATCGGCGGCTCAAGCGTACGGCTCAAGGGGAAAGTCGTCTCTGTCTCAGGCAACACGATGATCGAGATATCCAGGGAGACGACTGAAAAAGTATTCGCATTCGGCAATGTCTCGGTCGAGAAGGGTTCTGTGGTCGAGATTGTCGGCAGGCTTGATGGGGGGAGGATCATCGCCGACAAGATTACTGTTCTTGGATAGCAGTGCTTGGATAAGCTGTCTTGGATAAGCAGAGCCTGATGAAGTCTGAAGTCCGCGAATGAGGGAACAGTAGCATGGGCGCAGGCGAGCAATAGCGAGTAGGACAGATCGCAGGTCTGGCCGTCTGCCTGCCTATGGTGCTACTGTTCCTACCAGTTCTGATTTTATCGTGCTTCTTCTTGATTTTTATTTAGCCGATGTCGCTCCTCCTCACCTTATAGCAAACTATTTAAACCCTATTCGTTATTAGTTTCTTAAAAAGGGGGAGTAGATGAAGAAGCATTACAAGCTGTTTTCGATAATAGAGAAGTTCATCGCCAAGACCGGCGGAACATGGAAACATTCTGAGTATCTTACGCTTATCGATGAGATCAAGGACAAGGGGATAAAGATCAATGAATCCCAACTCAAGAGATTCCTGGAGAAGGAGCGCGGCAAGCGCATGTCACTTTCTAAGGCGAAGACCATCTGCAGGAAATTTGCCAAGGATCACAGAGGAACATGGACAAAAGGAGAGGCTGTGGCACTCTATTCTGATCTCAGGAGCAAGGGATATGCAGGCACTACTGCTGACTTCGATAAGCTCCTATCCGCAGAACAGAAGAAGATCAAGAGCAGGAAACTCGATCCCCTCCCGGTCTATGAGCTTGAGAAGGAGCTTGGGAGGAAAGAGGCATTCCTGGACAAGCTTTCCGGAAACCTCCTCAAGAAAGAAGATATACTTGTCGAAGAGAAGCAGGCGGAGAGGATCACCGAGCATGAGCTTTCTGAACTGGAGAAGAGGATCGCAAAAGAAAAGCGACATGTCGAAGAGGAACATGATTCCTTGATCGCTCAGAAGGAAGAACTCAGGAAGGAGAAGGAAGCACTTGAGACCAGGGCCTCAGCGCTCATGGCAAGGGAGAAAGAGCTGAAGGAGAAGATGGCCCTGGCGCAGGAGCATGGGGATCTTGCGCTCCTCAAGTACAGGAAGATATCTGAGAGGGAGAAAGAACTGAACCAGCATGAGAAGAAGCTTTCGATGCGTGAGGCGGCTCTAGCGAAAAGGTTCAAGCTCCTGATAAAGGAAAGGCTCCTGCATGAGAAGAAGTGCCAAGAGGCGAAGGCTGTCACAGAAAGAGAGAGCAAGCTTAGCCTGAGAGAAAACGAGATGATCGAGAAAGCTGCCAAGGCCCAGTCTGAAAGGAAGGCGCTCAGGAGCGAGAAGGCTTCATTCACAAGAATGAGGCAGAAACTGGAAGCTGACGAGCAGAAGCTGAAGATCGAACGCCAGGATTTCGACAAGATAAAGAAGGAGATAGCAGAGCTTGAGACCAAGATCCTCAAGAAGGAGTTCGAGGTGAACAAGCAGGAGAAAGAGCTCTCAGGCAGATTCATCGAGCTCAAGGAGCGTGAGAGCAAGCTCAGGCGTGAAGAGCATGATTTCACACGCGTAAGGCATGATACTGAGAAAGAGAGCATGTCTCTCGACAAGAAGAAGGAGGATCTCAAGCAGGAGATAGGGAAGCTGCATATGCAGATGGTAGCGCTTCAGGATGAGGAGAAGTCGCTTCATAAGATATCTGCCAGGATCGAGCAGGAGAGGAAGGAACTTAGCAGATCTGAGAAAGATATGGAAGAGAGGAGCGCTGCATTGTCAAGGGCGAGGGAATCTGTCGCCAAGCTTGAAGATGAACTGGCACTCCGTGAGAAGCAGCTTGAGTTGAGTTCCTCTGCTCTTGAGAAGGAGAAGGAGAAGATACAGCAGCTTGCGAATGAAGCAGAGAAATCCGCGCTGAGGCAGAAAGAGAAGGAGATCGGACTTAAGTCACAGGCTGAAGAGCTCTCATCATTGAAGAAGGAAGTATTCCAGAAAGAGAAGGACCTGGCTTCAAAAGAGCTGTCACTTATAGAGCGAGAGAAGGATATTGAGAAGCTCATAAAGATACTCAAGCAGGAGAAGGAGCTGTCTGGCAAGCAGGAACAAGAGCTATCCCACAGGCATCTGCAGCTCGATGAGCAGGAGAAGAAGCTCATCGCCCGGGAACAGGGGATAGACCTCCAGGTGAAGAAACATAATGATGACCTGCTCGCGCTCCAGCAAGAGAAGAGCAGGCTGGACTCGAGGGAACTCCAGCTCAACAAGTTCGAGGCAAGGCTCAACAAGAGGGAACAGACCATTGCTTTGACCGAAGGAGAACTCAAGGACAGACTGAAAGATATAAGGTCCAAGGAATCGCTCCTGGAGAAAGAAGCAAAGAAGCAGCAGGAACTGCTTGAGACTGTCAAGTCGCGGATATCAGATGCAGAGCGTATCGAACAGGACAACAGGCACCGCGAGAAAGACCTGCAGATCGAGATCGAGAAGCTCTCACAGAAGAAGTTCGATTATGAGCGTCAGCTTGAGATGGTCCAGCGTGAGCATTCCAAGCTCTTGGCTGAAGGGAAGACATGGGAGAAGAAGACTTCTGATCTCAGGCAAAGCTATGAGCACCTGCTCCAGAAGGTCCAGGAAGAAGGTCAAAGGCTCTCTCAACTCAATGATGAGATCGAAAAAGCGAAGAAGATCAAATCAACCCATGACCATGACATAATGTTGCGCCGGCATGAATTCGATGAACGAGAGCAGGGTCTCAAGAGAGCTGAAGCAGACCTTTATGCCGCAAGGATCCACCTGGACGAGATCAAGAATGAGTATGTATCAGAGCTTGCGAGGCTCAAAGAGAGGCACATAGAACTGAAGAAATATGAAGCATCAATCCAGAAACTCGAGCACTTCGCAAAGAAGGAGCTCACCCACTGAGAAGCTGACGAAAGGCAGGTCAAAGAAGACTGGCCTCCTTCCTGGCTCTATCTTGTATACAGGGGAGAATAAATCAGATGTCCGTGTGCATCTCATCTCATACTCAGAGCACGATTTCACAGAGATAGATGTATCTATCGACGAAGTGAAGCTGGACAGCGCAAAGATCACCTGGATCAACATCGATGGGCTGTCAAATCCAGGTATCATCGAGAAGGCTGGCAAGCTATTCAATCTCCATCCCCTGATTATGGAGGACATAGTCACCGTCGGGCAGAGACCGAAGATCGAAGATATGGGCGAATATTCCTTCATCGTCCTCAAGATGCTTTATTTCGCCAATGGTGAGAAGAAGGAGCTGGTCTCGGAACAGGTAAGCTTCATACTGGGGAGCAACTACCTCATCACATTCCAGGAGAAGGAAGGAGATGTCTTCAATGTGATCCGGGAACGCCTCAGGACAAGCAAAGGCAGGATAAGGAAGCTGGGAGCTGACTACCTGACATACTCGCTTGTCGATTCTGTCATAGACAATTATTTCAATATACTTGAAAGCATAGGAGAGCGGATTGAAAGCCTTGAAGATATCATGATCTCAAGCCCAACTGCAGAATCGCTTGTCGAGATGTATGGGCTCAAGCGACAGATCCTCTTCCTGACGCAGAGCGTATGGCCTTTGCGCGGAGTAGTGAATTCCTTCGGCCATTCACTCCAGAGCGACGCGCTAAGGCTCTACATCAGGGACCTGTATGACCATATAGTCCAGATAATCGATACAGTCGAAGCCTATAGGTCGATACTCTCAGAGATGGTGGAGATATATCTATCGAGCATCAGCAATAAGCTCAATGAGGTCATGAAGATACTTACCATCATATCGACGATCTTCATGCCGCTCGCATTCATCACAGGAGTCTATGGCATGAACTTCAAGCACATGCCATTCCTCGAGAACCAGTATGGCTATCCGCTCATCGTCGGGCTGATGGCCTTCATATCGATATTGATGCTACTATACTTCAGGCGCAAGAGATGGCTATAAGCGATGTGCTCGCGGTCTTGCGGCTGGTGTCCAGTCAGGTGAAAGGTGTGGGAGAAATACCAGGTGTAGTTTGGTGCGGGGTGGGAGCATTGGTGTCAGTCGTGTCCTTCCTCACAGTGTTCATCAGGAGGGTCGAGAAGCCTTTCCTCTTCATAGTCACACTGATAATTGGGATAGTCATGCTGATCTATGGTATCCTGAAGATCAGGGATATGCGAAAGAAGACAGATGAAGAGCTGGAGAAGAAGATGAAGGCGAGCAGGATGAGCCAGCTCCAGGACCTTGACATCGGACAGCAATACGCAGGCCAGCAGCCTCATCAGCAACAACATCACGCTCACCAGCAACAGCCGATGCATGCCCAGCAGTATCATAGCTCACAACAGTATCAACAGCATCCTCAGCACCAGCAATACCATCCGCACAGCCACCATCCGGCGCAACAGGTGCACCAGCGGCACCCTCACCAGCACTACCAAGGGCAGCAGCGGGGAGGGCCTTTCGAAAGCTCACTTGGGAGCGAAGCTCCATCATTCCACCCGGATGTGAGGCAGGCCAGGTACTGCCCTAACTGCGGCTCTGTACTAGCTCCTCACCACCGCTTCTGCGCAAGCTGCGGCGCAAGGTCTCAATAAGTCTTCATTCTAAGGAAAAATTCTTAATTGTTGCCACACTGGCAGCTGTCCAAGGCAGATTATCTCGCATTAATGGCGACTATCCTGCCTTGTTCAACATGATAGTTTTTGAATACCTCTACAGTTTCCAGTGTCAGGCCGGAGGAAGATCAGGATAAGGGAGGAACTAGAGCAGCTGTAACAGGAGCTAGATATCTTCTGCTTCTGTTCTGCGCGTTAAGCCTGTATCTGTTCGTGTTTGTACAGTTCAATTTTTTCTTTCCAAACAAGGCAGCTTGCTATCTTGTTCCTGAATGGGAACAAGTAAGCACACAATCAGTTTGCTTCGGAGCAGTGTTGCTGAAGCAAGATAATACCGCAGAGTTGCGACTATCATTTGCTCTGGAAATTGGAAAAAGAAAAAAGGTAAATTTTGGGGAGGGTTGTAAGGTCTAGGACTGGATCCCCAATAAATATAAAAACGCCTGCGGATTGTTATGCTTCATGTCTGTTTTCGATGATATGCTCAAGTCAGGGGAGTCTGTCTTTCTCGATGAGGTTGCGCTTGATTACAGTTATCTGCCGAAGATGATCCCGTACAGGGAGAACGAGCAGCATCAGATCGCGCTCGCGATCAAACCGCTCTTCTCAAGGAGGAACGGCAAGAACGTGATGGTCTACGGAACTCCAGGAGTAGGCAAGACTGTCGCTGTCAGGCATGTGCTCAAGGAGCTTGAAGAGCAGACAGACGATATCATCCCTATCTACATCAACTGCTGGCAGAAGAACACATCCTATAAGATAGCGCTCGAGCTTTGCGAGATCCTCGGATACAGGTTCACGCACAACAAGAAGACAGAGGACCTTCTCGCTGTCGCAGTCGATATCATAAACAAGAAGTCAGCAGTCTTCTGCCTTGACGAGGTCGACAAGGCTGAGGAGCTTGATTTCTTATACACGTTCCTGGAATCAGTATTCAGGAAATCCCTCATACTCATCACGAACTACAAGTCATGGGTCGTAGACCTTGACGAGAGGATAAGGTCCAGGCTTACTCTTGAGTTCCAGGAGTTCAGGAAATACAATTCGCATGAGATACATGGGATCCTCAAGGAGAGGCTCAAGTATGCCTTTGTCAGCGGTGTCTGGGAGACAGATGCTTTCGAGCTTGCGGCTAAGAGAGCATATGAGGCAGGGGATGTGAGGACAGGCCTCTACCTCCTCAGGGAAGCAGGCAACGCAGCAGAAGATTCTGCGTCGAAGAAGATCACCCAGGAGCATGTGAGCTCAGCGATAGCCAAGCTGTCAGAATTCAATATCAAGAAGAGCACAGACCTATCTGACGATGAGCGATTCATCCTTGATGTCGTCAAGGAGAACTCAGGCAAGAAGATAGGCGACATGTACATGGCTTTCAAGGCCAAGGGCGGTGATGCCAGCTACAAGACCTTCCAGCGCAAGATCGAGAAGCTGGGGAGGAATTCGTTCATCCAGCTTGAGAAGACTGCTGGAGGAAAAGAAGGGAATACTACCATCATCAGCTATGCCCAAAGGAAGCTCAACGAATACTGACAAGTTCTTTCTCATTTCTTCAGCGTAAGTAATCCCAGAACTTCTCAGTCTCTTCCATCGGATGGAAATATCCTCCGTAAGCAGGAAGATTTCCCAGCTTCAGAGAGAGGTCAGAAAGCGTCCTCACAGGTTCCTCCCCTCCGATGCCTACCTTATAGAATGAATCCTTCCACAGCTGGCTTCCGAAACCATCAATGTTTACTTCCGGGAAATGCTCTTCGAATGCCTCCATCGACCAGTCATAGGATATCCTCGCATCCTCCAGATAGTCATACAGGGCATCCTTCACGATAAGCTTCTGAGCAGGGGCCAACTTGTAATGGAACAGGAGAGCCTCATATGATACACCTTCTGCCTGGCTCTCTGTCGAGATCTGCCTGTTGTTTGATTCAGTGGCATAGTCTCTGCCCCAATCATGGTGGAATGATATATCTGCGAGATAGAGCTTCTTGTCTGTATAGATCCAGGCTGCCATGCTGTCTGGATGGTCCCATGCATTCTCGACATCGTATGCACGTTGCAGGGCGTGTGTCATCTCGTGATAGATCAGCATCCTCACTGATGCATCCCTCAATATCCTCCTGTCCCTGCTGAGCCCTGCCTTCTCAAGCTTCTCCATCCTGTTGTAGATGTCAAAGGCATAAATATCAAGCCTGAGTCGTGAATGGACGAGGCGCTCTGCCGGTGTCACTGCTGTGAGAGGCACATCTTCTACATTTACCGCGTGATACTCGATCCTCTCAGGTGGCAGCACATCCTGCAACCTGGCGATATAGCGGTCAGCCACATCTTTTGCCTGGATGAAAGATAAGTATTCCTCATGGGCTGATCTGATGACTTGCTCAACATCATCCTTCTCATCTATCAACAGGATAGCATAATCGTCAGGAATGATATAATCCTCCTGATAAGCGTTCTCCTGGATGAGCTTCTCCAGATACTCATCATCATAGTCAGAGGGTGAGATAGGGATCTGAGAGACACCATCCCAATCCTTCCTGATAAGTATCTTCAGCGTCTCCTCAAGGAAATCTACTTCTGGGATGAATGATCTCTTCGCTTGTTTGAGGACCGCATGTTCATGGTAGAGCTCATCGCTCTCTCCTTCCTCCCAGGAGAGTGCCTCATCATTCTCTGCTATAGGGATGTCTTCCAGCGAATCATCCATAGGAGAGATATCTACGGGATGATTATCATCTTGCACTGATGTGCATGAAATAAGTAATAGAAGAAAAAATGGGGCTACTTTCCCCATGCAAGGATTCCCCACATCACAATGCTCCATATCCCTCCAACAAATGGGATGAGCGTGATGATGGCCCACCAGCCTGGTTTCCCTCTGGCTTCGCAGATCTTGTATGTCCAGATCACGATGAAGATAGTCAGAGCGATTGTGCCGATGAATCCTATCACTGGGATGAATGCGCTCAGCAATAGGAGCACAGGCCACCAGTGCATCTTGGCCATCTTGGCCATGAGCACAAGGTTCCCGATAGGCACCCATGCCAGCCATGCAGGCTCGACTTTGAGCCTTTTCGCGACATTCATGAGCGCAAGCCCCATGAAGATGTACATCGCTATCGCGAATATGAAGAAGAACACAAGGAATCCAGCCATCACAGCCATGATCCCTGCGAATGCTTCTGCTTCTCCCCCTGTCAAGGGAGGAAATGTATCTGTCTGGAAAAGCAAACATATCACCTCGATTGTCTATATTAGAATGAATCCCGTCAGTAGAGTTAATAAATCTTTCTTAATAGAGAATATCAAAGAAAATCAAAGGCTCCTGAAATCCTTGCCTGCATATCTGGAAGAGCTTCCCAGCTCTTCCTCTATCCTGAGAAGCTGGTTATACTTGGCAAGCCTCTCTGACCTGCAGGGCGCGCCTGTCTTTATCTGCCCAGTCCTGAGGCCGACGACAAGGTCTGCGATGAAGCTGTCCTCAGTCTCGCCGCTCCTGTGGCTGACCATGACGCTCCAGCCTGCTGCCTGCGCATCCTTGCATGCCTGGATAGACTCTGTTATCGAGCCTATCTGGTTGACCTTGAGGAGGAGGGAATTGACCGCTTTCTTCTCGATTGCTGTCCTTATCCTCTTGGGATTCGTGACAAGGAGGTCGTCTCCTACTATCTGAGTCTCCTTCCCGACTGCTGAAGTGAGCTTCGGATATGTCTCCCAGTCATCCTGGTCGAATGGGTCCTCGATCGAGACCAGGCCGTACTCTTTCGCGAACTGCTTGTATAGCTCGATCATCTCATCGCCGGTCTTCCATAGGGTTGGGTCGCTCTCAGGGTCCTTGAAGTCAAGATCATATTTTCCATCCTTGTAGAACTCAGATGCAGCGACATCCATTCCGATCCTGACCTTCCCTGTGTAGCCTGCCTTCTCGATAGCTGCTTTGAGCAGCTCCAGTCCTTCCTTATTGTCCTGGATATTCGGCGCGAATCCTCCCTCGTCGCCGACATTCACAGCATCCTGGCCATACTTCTCTTTTATGACTTTCTTGAGATTATGATATACCTCTGCTCCCATCCTGAGAGCCTCAGAGAAGCAGCTTGCTCCCACAGGGAGGATCATGAATTCCTGCATCGCGAGCTTGTTGCCTGCATGGCTTCCGCCATTGATGACATTGAATGAAGGCACTGGCAGAACCATCTCTTTCACTCCTGCGAGATCTGCGATATGCTTGTATAGAGGGACTTTCTTGGCTGCTGCGCCTGCCCTGCATGCTGCCATCGAGACAGCGAGGATAGCGTTCGCACCGAGCTTGCTCTTGTTCTCTGTCCCATCCAGGTCCAGCATCTTCCTGTCGATATCAACCTGCCTGGCAGGGTCCATCCCCATGACAGCAGGTGCGATGAGCTTATTGACATTCTCGACAGCCTTCAGCACGCTCTTCCCCAGATACCTGGACTTGTCTCCATCACGAAGCTCAAGCGCCTCGTGGACTCCGGTGGATGCGCCGCTTGGGACAGCAGCCCTGAAGACGCCATCTTCTGTGTGCACATCAGCTTCGACAGTCGGGTTGCCCCGGGAATCAAGAATCTCTCTTGCATGGACTTTCAGTATCTTTGCCATCCCACAAAAGAACGGCAGGTCCAATAAAAATATTGCTATACTTAAGATGAAAGCTTCATTATAGTGAAGATGAAGCCCTAATATCTTCTTATTAAAGCCAGGTAGTTACCACTATCAAGTAATTTATACTCCAAAATTATTTAAATAAGATATTACTCCTGCTTAGTGATAATGGTTGGGCAATTCGAATTCAAGGAAGCTGAGTCAATATTGGCTGCAGAGGAAGCAAGATTGTATACTGACCTACTTGGTAGAATCAGCGATACTCCGGCCTCTGAGAAAGCGGGTATTGAGCTGATATGCACAGGAAATGCCGGCGGCGTGGACAATGTCGTCAAGGCAAAGCCTTGCGGTGCCTTCAGAATCCATCACGGCTCTCACAACATCCAGATTGATCCCGGACAGGGCACCCTTAGGCTGCTGAAAGACCTGGGAATCGATGCTTATTCAACTACTGACATCATAGTGACACATGCACATAATGATCATTCCCAGGATCTGGCAGGGTTGGTTGGAGCAGTATCGCAGATAGGCTTGACTCAGAGACCATATCGTATTGTAGTCAATCCGACGCTCGTCTCCTATGCCAATACTGAACTAGTCAGGCATGGTTTTGTCCTCCCTTCATTCTCATGGCAAGGAGGGCACGTGGATGTCCTATGGCATGAGACTATGGACATAACCCGATATGATGGCAAGCAGATCCAGACCGTGCCAGAAACACAGATAGGAGACATGACCATCCATCCTACCAGATGTATCCACGGGGAACCCTACACAATCGGACTGATCATTGATTCACCGCTTGGAAGGATCGGTTACACAAGCGATACAGAATACTTTCCAGGTATCGAAAAGCAATTCGAAGGCTGTGATGTCCTATGGGCAAACCTGAATACAATCAACCTAGGATCATTCCAGGGTGAGCAGGCAGGACATGTCAGGAATCACCTGGGATATAAAGGCCTTTGCCAGCTGATCGAAGCGGTCAGGCCAGGCAATGTGTTCGTGTCTCATTTCGGATCACAGATACTCAGCAGGAGAACACAGATAGAAGAGCTCCTGCGTGATAGGTTCGCGAGCAGCCATATGAATATCTACTGCCCAGACAACGGAGAGGCATTCACATTCGACAGCATGGCAGGCAGGCCGACAGTAAAGAATTATCTAAGCGGATGAAAGCAGCAATACTTGCAGGTGGAAAGGGTACACGTCTGAGAGAGATAACAAAAGATCAATATCCTAAGCCGATGGTCCCGATAATGCTTTACGGACAGGAGTATCCTATGCTTGAGTTCATCCTGGAGAACTATGTATCACAGGGGATAAGGGATTTCATCCTTCTCACAGGTTACAAAGGGCAGGTAATCGTAGACCACTTCGGTGATGGTTCCAGGTATGGTGTCAATATCTCGTACAGCGATGGAGGGGAGGAGATGAATACTGCCGCAAGGCTCAGGCTTGCATCAGCATCGCTCTCTGGCGAACCATTCATCGTGAGCTGCGGAGATGTCTACCTTCCTGTAAAGCTTGATGATATGATTGATAGCTTCCCTGGATCTTCCTTGGTCCATCTAGCCACATATCCTGCACAGCTGGATGATACTATCCCAAATGTCGCGTGGGATGAAGATGGATTCGTGGTTGCGTATTCAAGAGGAGGCATCAGAGGACAACGGACAGGTATAGAAGCCGGTGTCCTTATGTTCAAGCCTGAAGCATTGGACAGGATACCGCAAGGAATAGATGCATCGATAACAGAACTACTCTATGGCCAACTGATCCAGACCAGGCAGATCACATGCCACCCGACCGATGTAAGGTTCTACGATGTGGGGACTCCACAAAGACTGAGCAACTTCAGTGCTTATGCACAACAAGAGCATATACGACCGTTGAGCCTGAGATAATATGAAGAAAAGAATTTCAAGGAGGGACTTTCTGAAACTATCTGCATTGGGCCTTGGAAGTCTTGGCAGTCTTCTTTTGTTTCCCGGCTCTTCGAATGCCCAGAATTCATATCCGACACTCCCTCTTGACTTTGAACCCAGGAGAAGAGCCGGTCATATCAGCAGCGTGGCTGACGGTCAGAAGTTCTATTCTCATGCCAGCATGGACCTCGACAACATCCTTGTCGACAGACCAGGCCATACTGAGGGAAACCGACTCCTGATCGTGTATTCCAGGGGAGACCATGATGCTCAGAATGCGGAAGGCTTGGCACGGTTCATGGAATCGCATTTCGGGTTCCGGACAACAATCAAAGAGATGAGCGAGTATAAGCCCAGGATCGATGAATACATCAATGATGGCATAGTCTATCTGGGCGAAGATTACAATGTTCCTCCCACCCAAGGCTTCCTGGAAGATATCGTCAACACCACGAAACCAGTATTGTGGACAAACTATCATGGCTGGCTCCTGCCTGAGGACTTCCAGAGCGATAGAGGCATTGATATCCAACCTCTCCACAACCCGGAATTCTCCATAGCAGACTTCCTTGGGCCAAGAAGACTCTCTTTCACTGACACTGTCCAGATTGACGGAGATGATGTGCTGTATGAGCTTGTCAGGCCAAGAGATGGTGAACGTGTCCCTGGTGCCGTAAAAGCAGGCAACCTCTGCTATCTGGGCTATTCACCTACATTCAATCCTAAGAACGAGGATTTCCTCCCCTTCATGGCTGCTCTGCAATCTACTTTTGGAGCAGGGAGGCCTGCGAAGGTGCCTGAGGCATTGACATATGAGCAGAGGTTGGAGCAGGCCAGGAAGGATCCGCTGAATGGAGGCATCATCGTCCCTCTGTATGTCAGCGATTCCTCCAATGGCAGGATCGGATATGACTCTGATAAGATACATGAGAACCTTATCAGGATCAAGGAATCTGGAGCTGACTATGTCTCACTTATCTACATGTTCTACCAGCAGAGGAACGATTCGTCTGAGGTCTTTGCTGATCCGGTGAGGACACCAACGCTTGAAAGCATCAGGAACTTCATACAGGATGCCCATGATGTCGGGTTAAGAGTGCAGCTGAAGGCCAACCTGAATGTGGTGCCGGAAAACCGTAAAACAGGAGAGTGGAGCGGGACCATCTACCCAAAGGATCCAGTGAGCTGGTGGGAATCCTACACAAAGATCATCGATCAGCTCGCGACTGTCGCCAGGGAAGAAGAAGTGGAAGCACTTGGGCTTGGGCTTGAGCTGACAAGGATGGAAGGAATCACAAATTCCTGGTATCCCGAGTATAATTCAGATCCTTGGAATGCTGACCAATGGAGGATGCTCATCAAGCGTGTGAAGGAATCAGGATATACGGGTCTCGTAGGTTATCAAGCGAACTTCGATGTGTTCGAGCTGGTGCCTTGGGCCAATGAGCTTGACCACTATGGAATCGCCGCATATTTCCCTCTGGCAGAGAAGACAGGACAACCTGTCTCGATACTCAGGAAGGGGTGGGAGGAACCGACAAGGAGGATGAAAGCCTGGGCTCAGGCGAACCCGGATGTCCCATTCGAGATATTCGAGATAGGATATGCAAGCCAGCCAAATGCGAGCGTATACCCATACCAGTGGAGTCCTTATCTGGACGCCAAATTGGATCTTGAAGAACAAAGAAGGTGCTTCGAGGCACTAAGAGATGCAGTCAGGGATGTGCCAGAGATAAGAGGAGTATATTATTTCGCCAGCCTCCCGAATGAGCCGGATCCGCTTGACAGGCGTTACATCATATTCGGGAAACCTGCTCAGCAGCATATGGAAGAGGTGTTCGATCTGCGATGACACTCAAAGACAGGCTTGAAAAGCTGGACAGCAAGTGGCGACGGACACCAGCAGATGTCGCTGCAGAAAGGCTCCCCGTGCTTGTCGGACTGTGCTTGGCGGTCTACGGGCTCTATAGATCACTGCAAAGGAATATCGCGGGGGAGATGGTCACAAATGTTCTGAGGGAGTATTCGAGACCTGTGGTATTGGATCCTGAGGTATCTGCGAGCATCCCGGGCAACACATACTATGATCCTGGCCTGGAATATGTCATCAAGCATCCTGCTCCCTCCGAAAAGAAAGTAATGGTCTTATCGACAGGAGGCAGCGAGACGCAGATCAAGGAGAGAATGGCATTAGCTGAGATGATCTCGTCATATTTCGGGACAGATGTATTCCCCATGGATTATCATGACCTTGAGCTTGGACAGGTCAATGGAGCAGACATGATAGTGGTGTTGGGGAATGCGGACCCTGAACCCGATGCATCATTGCATAGGCTTATCGAACAGGCATATACATCAGGGAAGCCAGTCTGCTGGATGGGATTCGGCATTGATAAGCTGCCTGGTGTGGGAAAAGGGAAGGACTTCGGCATAGATGATGTGCCTGTCATGAAGTATAATGGTGTTGACATACCTCTGGATTTCTCTGGAGCAATACCTGTGGAGATCAAGTCGAGCTTCAGGGTCATGTCCGATTATGAAGTGAAAGGCATAGGAAGATTCCCTGCTATCTTCAGGGAAGGGCATAACACATATATCAGCTTCAATCCGATGGCAAACCTAAGCTATTCATATGCACAGCCTGCTCTATTAGACATCCTCTCCTCTGATATCGGTGGGCATGAAACCGCACCAAGAGCCATCATGAGGCTGGAGGATATAAACTCCAGAGTATACGATGGTCGTGGACTGGCTTTCACAGAGACGGTCGCATACCTTCTCTCAGAGGGCATACCACTCCATCTCGGACTCATACCTCTTTTCAAGGAGAACAACTTCTACCATAGCATCTGGGATCTCAAGCCTCTTGCTGATGTGCTGGCAGCTTCCCCAGAGTCATTCATGATAGTGCAACATGGTGCACAACATCACAGAGAAGACCCCAGGAACCGGGATCTAGTCTCCGGAGAGGCCACTGAATTCTTCTTCGATGATGATGAGAAGATGGGCCCGGACAATTCAAGAAGATTTGCCCAACGAAGACTTGTAGAGGGATACAACATCCTTGCTGAAGGCGGTCTTTTTCCACAGGCATTCGAAGCACCTCATTATGAGATCTCCCCTCTCCAACAGGAAGTAGCTGAGACACTCTTCCCTATTATGTCCCACCCATACATGGCAGGTATTAAAGATCCTTTCCTGCATCCGCTACTATTGAACCATGAAGGGACAATATACTGCCCGAACGAAGTCGGCTATGTCAGCGGAGATGACCCAAGCTCAGTCGATCGGATGCTCAAGACTGCTGAGGACCTGACACATATCATGCCTGATCCTCTAGTGACTGTGATGTATCACCCTTTCATGACCAAGAAGGCAGGAAGAGAGAAGGATATTGTCAGAGTCATCGATGGATTCAAGGAAATGGGGTACTCATTCCATCATCTGATGGACCTCTTGGAGCCTTATCATCCAGGAAATGGCACAGTCATCCCCCAGGCGAAGGAGAGTGTACGTTGATGGATGCCAACACTGCGCTTTATGCGTGCCTTGTGGGGTGGTTTGCTTATACTTCCACCAATGTATTAGGACAGATATGCAGATTCCAGAACTTCGAAAAAAGGTATGGACATCGTGAGAACATCACCTTGAATGATCTCATCACACAGGCAGAGGAATCAGGCGAAGATCTGCCCTCATTCAACATATATGTCCCTGCATTCAAGGAATATGAGGTCATAGAAGAGACCATCCGAAACCTTGTGAGATCAAATTATCCCAAATCGCATTTCACAGTGAACATCATCTCCTATGCAGATGATCTGGAGCCTTCTCCGCAGGAGAATACGACGAGCGTGGTGAGGAAGACAGCGGAAGAACTCAACTCAGCATACGGGCTTGACATCGTAAGGAGCATAGAGGTGCCTGCAGGCTATGATGGTTTCTTCCCCGGAAGTCTTGACTCTGAAGAACCACACATCGGAAAACCACGTGGCCTGAACTATGCAATCAGGAAGACGCATGAGAACAATGAACGTGATGAGAGGATGTTCTTCCTAGGCTCGATGTATCGCTCAGGCGAGATGGCCAGCATCGATGACAAGATAAGCAGGATGTCTGACCGGGTGCAGGGATCCCTGCCGATAGATGCCTTTGTCCAAGCATATTTCTGTCCAGACTCCCCGCAATATCTAAGCTCGCTGGCTTCAAGCAAGCAGCTTGAAAGACTTGCAGCCCTGGCAAACACGATACCTGATGTAAGAAGCCGGGCAGACCTCATAATGTACATCAAGTCCCAAGCTCCCAGGTTCTTCTATGATGCTGAATCAGCAGCGGTACACGTAGTCCTCAAGAAGATGGAGGGCAAGCAGTTCCTGACGGATGTGATGCTTGATGTGGAGGATATGGATCCTGAGGGCCTCATGAGCTTCTATGAGGATAAGGTGGGAAGGTTGACCCAGGACCGACCAATACTCTCTGCAAAGTTGGCATCAGCAAAATCAGCAGAGGAGATCTATCAGCTCAGCAAGCAGATCAACTCCAGATGGATGATAGTCTATGATGCTGACGCTGATGCTCCAAGGGATGTGATGAGATATCTGGCCGCAAGGATCCTGACTGACCCAGAGGCCTTGGCATTCCAGGGTCCGGTGGCTCCTGTTGGCAATCTAGATGATGTCACTCATCTGCCAAGGATGGCAGGGTATCAGATGGCATTCTATCATTTCGCATTATATCCTTCCTTGCTCCTGAACAAGAGGCTTGCGCATCCACTTGCCGGCACGAACTGGTGCCTGAGGATGGAAGGCATTGATGAATATGGGAGGATAAGGACCGGAGGAACATATGATGAAGCAAAAAGGACATTCCTCGCATCTTTCAACCCTCTGTCATTGACAGAAGACCTGGAACTTGGATTGAGGCTATTCGATGATTTCGGCATAAATGCAGAATGGCACCCTTATGTAGAGATAGAGCAGGTTCCTCCAGACAGGCAGGCGCTGCTGAAGCAGAGGACAAGATGGGCTGAAGGAACGATTGCGCTATTGAAATATATCTGGAACAGCGATATCCCACTTGACCAGAAGCTCTATTATATGGCATATCCTGCTAAAGCTGTCGTCTCAGCTGCAACTCCAGCCGCCTGCCTGATGTATCTAGGTGCATATGCGGCAGGAATCACTGAACCCCAGATGGTATTCGGAGATATTCCTTTATACATCGCAGCCGCAAACCTATGCACGCCGGCTGCTTTTGCTTTGTCATGTCATGCTACAAAGAAATATGTGAAAGCGAATCTCCCGAATGATGAACTATACTTCTTAGGCAAATCGCTCAAAGAGAGAGAGTCCTTCGCTCCAGGAGATCTGGCTGCCATCTCTGATATTGTCTCTCAGATGAGGAACGGCCTCAGTCGGAAGGGATTCCTGACGCAGTATACTAACATCCGTTCGACTGATGAAGCCTTCCAGGAATCTGAAAGAATGGACGCTGACAGGCTATCCAGACTGACAGATTGGATACCTAGTGCTGACCAATATGCAGCATTATGCGATGATCTGGACGAAATTGTCAGAACAGAGGCATCCAGACAGGGACTTGATATGAGGAAAGGAAAGATATACTCAGAGGGCATCAGGATCGAGCCTGACTATGATCAAATAGGTCCTAGGATGCAGGAGATCATAGAGATGAATAGGGATGATCCTCTTGAGATGGCCAAGAGGATAGGTGAAGCCATCATATTCTCATACCCCTATACTTTCCATGATATGATTCCACCACTCAAAGCGATCTACAGAAGACTAACAGGGACTGTGAACCAGCAATGGGATAAGACCGCAAGGACGAGAAAAAAAGCGAAGTAAGGACAACTTTTTTAACATAGCCTCTTTCATTGTCTTCCATGAACCTCTCCGATCTCAAGTCCCGTCTCCATCCCTCCCTATATTCCAGGCTGGGCTTCGAGACTCTCCGTCCCTCCCAGGAGAAATCTGTGAAAGCAGGCCTGCTCGAAGGTAAGAATCTCCTTGTCTGCACGCCAACAGCCTCTGGCAAGACCCTTGTCGCCGAGATCGCCGCACTCCAGGCGATCTATAACAGGAAAGGGAAGGCGATCTATATCGTCCCGCTCGTGGCGCTCGCTAGCGAGAAGTTCCATGAGTTCAAGGAGAAGTATCCGGATATCAGGGTCGCGCTATCTGTCGGGGACATAGATTCCACTGATCCTTATCTTGAGAAATACGATATGATAATCTGCACAAGCGAGAAGCTGGACTCACTCATCCGCCACAAGACGCACTGGCTCAGGCAGATATCCACTGTCGTGATCGATGAGATACACCTCCTGAATGATCAAGGGAGAGGACCAACCCTGGAGATCATCCTCACACTCCTTCGCATGATGCTGAAAAGTGCGCAGTTCATCGGGCTTTCAGCCACGATCGGAAATCCAGAGGAGCTTGCCAGTTGGCTTGATGCTGAGCTTGTGATCGACAGCTGGAGACCTATCGAGCTTCATCAGGGAGTGTACCTTGACGGCAAGGTCGAGTTCCTATAGCTACAGAATAGTGCAGCGACCTGCTGCTGAATAATTCCTGCCGCACTCACATCCTGCTTGGGTTTTTCAAAAAATCCTGGTCCTGGAATGGATGGCATTGCCAGGCATAAGCCTTAACTGAATAAACAACTGATCTGACATGAGTTGAATGCTATGATCATTCCTCGTCCATCGCAATCTACAACAGGTGGATCCGTCCTGTCTTGTAAGCAGCCTGCATAGCATAAAGCCTTGCCGGCACCACATTGCTCGGTGTTACCGAGACAGTATTGAGTCCCACCTCAGAAAGAAAATATATCGTATCACGATCTGCCCCTTGCTCTCCGCATAATCCTATCCTGATGGCAGGGTTTGCCTGGCGTGCTCGCGTCACTGCAGTATGCAGCAGTTCTTTGACAGGACTTGCAATTGAGATGAATGGATTAATGCCTGATAAGCCTAGTCTTTGGTATTGATCCACCAGATGCGTCGTGTCATCGCGTGACATGCCCAGCACAAATTGGGTAAGGTCATTGGTCCCAAAATTGATCTCATCAACAAGTTGAGCGATCTTGCCGGCTTCTAGGCAAGCGGCTGGAGTCTCGATCATCGCAGCAGTATGATACTTCACAGGATTGCCGCCTCGGATCATACTGATCACATACTCAAGCTCCTGTCCACTAGCAACCATCGGGACCTCTATGGTCAGATCAGCATCGATCCCTTCCTCAGAGAGCCTGGATAATGCCAATAGCAAACCGTCTACCTGCGCTCTGTAGATCTCTGGTCTTTCAATCGCCAGCCTGCATCCCCTGACACCCATCATGGGATTTGCCTCGTGAAGCATATTGTATTCAGATTCGCTGATAAGATTGCCATCAGCAAGCAAACCTAAGCTGCCAGCAAGCGCAGGATCGCTTGCCAGATCGCTGTAAAGTGGGAGGAATTCATGGCTTGGCGGGTCCAGGAGCCTCACAACAACCTTTTTGCCTCCCATCTCCCTTAACATGGCGTAGCAGTCCTGATACTGCATATCCATGATCTGCTGAAGACTCTCCCTTTTTTTGCCTTCATCCTTGCTAAACAGTGCGCATCGCAGATGATATAGTCTTTCGGGATCAAAAAACATGTGCTCACTCCTGCATAGGCCGATCCCTCCAGCTCCACTCTGGACAGCTTTTATCGCTTCTTCCAGAGTATCCGCATTCGCCATAACGGTCATTGCGCCTAGGCGCTGGGATACCCCATCCAATATCCTGCTGAACCCATCGAAGGCATCAGGGTATGATAGGTCTTTATGGAGAGATACATTGGTGCCAGGAGGGACATGATAGAGATTGCCATTGCCATCAATTGCTAGGGTATCACCCTCCTTAACCACATAGTTTCCGACAGTCGCACATCTGTCTCCTATCCTTAGATCTTTGGCAGCCACTATTGCCGCAAGCCCGTGTTCTCTTGCGATAATCGCTGCATGTGTGGTCGCCCCACCTGTAGGTGTGATGAAACCCACTGATGAAAGGATACCTTTGATATCCCCTGCTGCAGTTGTACCAAGCACAAGCAGAGCGTCAGGATAGCGAAGAGCATCATTGGCCTGGAAATATGCTCTGCCATAGGCAGCGTTTCCTGAGACAGGCAGTCCCTGGGTGAGCAGTATCAGATCATCTGTACTCAGTCTGGTTGATGAAAAATGCATGCGACTCCCTTCAACCTGCGACATGACCTGAGCAGCATCCATACCTTCCCTTATCAGATCAAGCGTGTTTGTGATTGTGGCTGCAGGAGACATCGCAAGTGGCCTTGCCTGAATGAAAAATACCTTGCCTCGCTCCATTGTCCACTGCATCTCAAGGGGAGAACCATATAATTTTTCACCCACCTCTGCCATCTCAGTCAGATAAGATCTTGCTTCGTCTTGCAAGGTCCCCCAGGATTCTGCACCTGCGACTTGCATCCCTTTGAAGAATTCAAGCGCCTTGAGATCACGTCTGAGCCATTCTACGTTAAGTTGCCTACCCCCTTCCATAGGATCCCGAGTATGCAGTATTCCTGCCCCTGAATTGTCATCGGCAGTTATCAGCACCATCTGTTGCAGGTAACAGGCCATTTCAAGATCTTTGATCCCTAAAGATCTGCTGGCTTCAATGACCTCAGGCCTGTATGCCGAAGCATAGATGCCCTGCACTGCCATTGCAAGCTGTTCCAGGGGTGATCCGGGTATCGAATATCCATCAGATTCGATCCTCCTTATCAAGGCCTGTGAGTATTCCTTGTGTTCCTGCAAGCCATGCACTCCTGAAGCTGGACGTAACTTTCCTATAGCGCCTGCTGAGTACCCGAAGCACGTCTGCGCGAATGTCTCAAGGAACTTGAGATAGATGTCATATGCAAAGAGATCCCCTGAAAACCTGATAAGATTTTCCAGTCTTTCCTCATCCATAGGAACATAAAGGGCGACTGGAAGGATGCCGATATCTCGTCTGGGGCTGGGCTTGACGGCCAGGAATCGAGGGAAAGGATGGGCATAATCCTCAAATCGCAAAAGCAATGGGGAGATAGCATCTATTATCTCATCCACTGTGCTTCCTTCCATGCTGCTGCTGAGCGCTATTCCCGGAGGAACAGGAAATCCTGCCTGGGCCATCCTTGCACTGTTGGCTGCTTTGCTGCCGAATTCAGGCCCAAGCTCACCATTTTGAGTCCCCTTAGCGATATAGCAGGCTGAAGTCATAGGCATGTCCCATCATGAAGTTGGTGTATAAGCTGAGATTCCCTTGAAGTCTCACAGGCATCCATCATCCTGCTATACCATTCTTGCCGTCCATAGAACCTTTGGTAAGCGTCGGTGACCATTGCAGATAATTGAGTCTTTGTGAAGTTCTTTGAAACAGTCTGCATACCAAGCGGTTCATATTTAGCTTCAGGAGCTGAATAATCTGGCATCACAAGATTTTTTCCATATCTCTCCCTGTATAGAACAGTGCCGGGATCCAGAGACAATATGCTGATATCAACATATGAAAGAGGTATACTCAGCATATGCCTTATGCTTTCATCTATGGTCTCCTCTGTCTCCCCTTCTACTCCAAAGATATATCCACCCTTTGTCTTGATGCCATACTTATCAGCAAGCTCAATCGCAAGCTCGATCTGCTTAAGACTTGTTCCTTTGCGATAGATATCATTGCGTATATGATCGTTAGCTGACTCTATCCCAAAGAATATCCTTCTGCAACCATGCTCAGCAAGCAGAGCCATCTTATTGTCATCAACAACTCCTTCTTCACTGACAAATGCATCCACCCTTGAAAACATTGTAGACTTGATATCTCGTGATGAAAGAAATTGCATTATGGTCTCCAGATCATCTCGATTGCAGAAGTTATCATCCCAGAATTCGATGACACAAGGCTCTGCTGTGAGTTCTCTAAGTTCAGAGAGCACTTTCATGGTCGACTTCTGCCTGTACTTCCCATGAAGAATGCCGGTGCCGCAGAATGTACAAGGACCCTTGGGACCACCTGGACAGCTGTATGAAGTCAAATAAGGGACAGATCTTTGCCCTAGATCCCTCCATGCTGATGGCCTGTAGAGATCCCAGTCTATCAGGTCATATGCAGGAAGCGGCAATCGTTCGAGATCCACAAAGAGCCTGCCTCCCCGGACTGGAGAGCCATTCCACCCATAGGTAAGACCTTTTACTGGTCTTCCATCGAATATGCCTGTGAAGTCCCTGATCACATTGCCAAGAGCATATTCAGCTTCTCCTTCAAAGACAAGATCAAAGTCTGTAAGAAGCGCTGTCGGAACTGCTGTTGCCAAAGCTCCTCCAGCAATCTTTAGGACACCATCAAACCTGGAGGCGATGTCCTTCACAAGCGGATATGTCCTGGTGTAAGTAGAGAATCCTAGGATGTCCCCGGGCGAAAGAAAACTTTCCAGGGCACTGATCAGTGCTGCCTGTGATCCATAAGTCGAACTGTCGAATATCCTGATATCGCCCGCAAGACCCTCCCTCCTGAGATGCGAAGCCAAGGATAACAATCCCAGGGGCGGTGTTATGCTTCCTATCGCCTTCTTCCCATGGTCTTGTTCCAGCGCTTCATATCCATAGAATGGCATTACGAGGGCGATGTCTCTGCCGATTATCCCTTCTCTGAACAAATCTGAACCTAACAGAGTCTCAATCCCAGTCATCTAGCCCATCCCCCTGGCTCTGGCAGTCTGGCAATATCATAATGGGGGCGAAGCTGACGATATGCCTCATTCCATAATTCCGTATGGCACCCATTTCTCCAATTGGCGTTGAACGGGGCTTGGTACCCTGACTGCTCAACAATCTCTGCGCATTGATGCCTGAGGAACTGGCTAGGAGATCCCTCTTGCAGTGAGATGTCCACCATATACAGAGAATCACGCTGCAATATCATCTGGTATCCATGCCTACCTTCCACTGAATCATGCAGATCACTGAGAAGGCCTATCTCTCTGCAACTATATCCAAGAACAGAATTCACCTTCTGTACAAGATCACTTCCATGCGGGAGTGATGCCATATGAAAATGGGCATGTGTGATCGAATTTCCTCCGAATGTGCTGGTCTTTCCCTCATCTGAAGGCATTGATCCGTGCTCAAATCCAATTATCATCCCTTCATACTGGCTGGCGATTATTTCTGCAGTCAGTCCTACAAGAGAGCCAAACTCACGATATAGTCCAGGTGGGACCATCGCAACAGACAGATAATGAGCTTTTGGGCAGATAAGCACATACCCGGGATTATAGAATGCCTCACCGCCGAGAACCGCCACAAAATTCTCTGTAGAATGAAGGATCCATGGACCAGACACCATTTCTCCACTTGTATCCTTGATCCTGTATTGACCTGTCCCGATTTGATCACAGAATATGCAGTCCATATTATCACAATTTAACTATTGGGCTGTGATAAAACGAACTATTAATAAATCTTACTAAATTTGGAGAGCATGTCCTCACGCAGAGTCACATGGTCGCGAAGCAGTCACTGTTCCCCCAGATTCCTGCAGTTGGACGGCAGAGGCTCAGAATCGCAGTGAAAGCACAAAAAGCGATGCTGCAAGCGAAAACAGAGTCACTATGGCGCGCTGATATCAGAAGAGATATCCTTTGAGGATCCTCACCTTACAATGCATTGCTCGGCATGAAAGAGTCCTTCATCTTGAATGTGAGATGTGGCTTGAACATCACAAGGAGTACCAGGGAGACTATCATTGATGCAAATACTAGGAGAAGCATCCTCCTCCTGAGAAATGGAACTATAAATAGTTGGCTGAGACTTTTGGTAATACTACTTGCCGAGAGAACACAGATTAATAATTCCCAAGAAATAAAAATTAAAATCTAAAGGCCCTTGAACCAATCCTGGGCGTATTTTCCGATGATAGGAACCTCTTTCTTCTCGCCGTTCACCGCGCCGATGAGTCCCATGATCCAGAACACGAACAGTGCGATCCAACCGACGAAGCCTGCGATCCAGCCGAGGATTGGTATAGCAAAGATGATCCCCAGAGCTATGCCTGCCAGCACCAGCATCAGGGACTGCCTGATGTGGAACCTGGCGAACTCGTTCTTCTTCTCGTTGTTCATTATGAACGCTATGAGAAGCCCGATCCATGTGATGTACGAGATGATCGCAATCGTCTTTCCTTCCTCTGTTCCAGAGTGCTTAG
>CAYTWW010000011.1:0-71801 GCA_964441565.1 uncultured Methanosarcinales archaeon
AGATCTAAAATATAGCTGATTTTTAGAAATATTTATATTTTAATATATACCTTTGCTTTAAATATTGGGTAGATTAGGCTCTGTACCCCGTTGCATCACTACACTTTGAAATTGTTAAAGAAAAGAGGGGGAATTGAATGGTAACTAATGGTCATAACTTAGGATTTGAAGAGAAGCTTTGGAAGGCAGCAGACAAGATGCGCAATAATATGGACGCTGCCGAGTATAAGCATGTTGTTCTTGGATTGATTTTCTTGAAATATATCTCAGATGCTTTTGAGGAAAGAAGGCAGGTACTCCTCAAGGAGGCAGACGAAGGTGCTGATCCAGAGGAGCCAGACGAGTATCTGTCAGAACATATCCCCTGGGTTCCAAAAGAGGCAAGATGGAAGTTCCTCCAGAGCATTGCTAAACAGCCAGAGGTAGGCAAGTACATAGATGAAGCTATGGAGCTTATTGAAAAGGACAACCCAAGATTTAAAGGAGTCCTCCCAAAGACCTATGGAAGGGAAGCCCTGGATAAAAGAAGGCTTGGAGAGCTTATCGACCTGGTTGGTACCATTGGATTGGGAGACGAGGAAAGCAGGAAAAAAGACATCCTTGGCCAGGTCTATGAATACTTCCTTGGACAGTTTGCAGATGCAGAAGGAAAGAAAGGAGGACAATTCTATACTCCAAGAAGCATAGTCAAGCTTCTTGTTGAGATGATCAGGCCTTACAAAGGCAGAGTATACGATCCTTGTTGCGGTAGTTCTGGGATGTTTGTCCAAAGCGAAGAGTTTGTGAAGAAGCATAGAGGAAGATTAGATGATATTTCCATTTATGGTCAGGAATCAAATCCTACCACCTGGAGATTATCTGTAATGAACCTTGCTATAAGAGGTATTGACGGGAATATTAAACTGGGAGATTCCTTTCACAGTGATCAACACCCAGACCTAAAGGCAGACTTCATCTTAGCTAATCCTCCTTTCAACATATCAGATTGGGGAGGAGAGCACCTCCAGGACGATATCAGGTGGAAATATGGAGTTCCACCAACAGGCAACGCAAACTTTGCCTGGCTTCAGCACATGATTCACCACCTTGCTCCAAATGGAGTAGCAGGCGTTGTGCTTGCCAATGGCTCAATGTCTTCCATGACTTCAAATGAGGGAGAGATAAGGAGGAATCTGGTAGAAGCAGATTTAATTGATTGCATGGTTGCGCTTCCTTCTCAATTGTTCTTTAACACAATGATCCCTGCATGCCTCTGGTTTATCAGAAGGGGAAAGGAACACAGGAAAGGAGAAGTTCTCTTCATTGATGCCAGGGAAATGGGCGAAATGTTCACAAGAAGAAACCGCCGATTGAATGATGATGATATTGAGAAAATCTCCACAACTTATCATAAGTGGCAGAATGGAGGATATGAAGATGTTCCAGGATTCTGTAAGACAGCGACTCTTGAGGAAATAAGAAACCAAAACCATATCCTAACACCTGGGCGTTATGTCGGGTTCGCTGAGGAAGAAGATGACGGCGTTCCCTTTGAAGATAAGATGAAAGAGCTGACCTCGCAACTAAAAGAGCAGATGGAAGAAGGAAAGAGGCTTGATGAGGAGATAAAGAAGAACTTGGAGAGTATTGGGTTTAAGATATAAAATGGGAGAAAAAACAGTCATTTTTTTAGACACTAACAAAATCAGGATGAATCTTGAATGGGAAAACGATTTCTCTAATCTCTCCCCTAAAGGTGACTTTCTGAAGATTATCGACTATGTTGAGGCAAATAACCTCCAAGAAGACGTCCTTGTAGTTCTGCCAGAAATTGTTTTGGAAGAATTTTATAAGTCGAAAAAAGAAAACTTTGTCAGATCGCTTCAGTCACTGAAAAGCAGACTTCTACCTTTTGAACATTTATCTTGCTGTGATTTTTCAAATCTAAAACTTCCTGAAGAAACCTATGATTATCATGCTTATGTTTCTGAAAGGATAAAAGAATTGACAGATACAAAGAAGTATGTTAGGATAATTAGTATGGACTTGGAGAAGTCCACTGCAATACTGAAGGATTTAAAAGATAGAGTATTACTGAAGAAGAAGCCATTTAGGGCTTACAAAGATGTAAGTGATGTAGGATTTAAAGATGCATTAATTTGGATAACAATCCTACATAATCCATATGTAGAGCAAACAGACAACTTCTTTTTTCTAACTGAAAATAAAAGTGACTTTAATGATGATTCACTAAAAAAAGAATTCGAAGATAAGCATAAGAAAAATATTGAGATTGTCACAGTCACTGCTGACTTGCTCAAAATGTTGAGTGAACACTATCTCTTGTATAAGGAATACCCCGAACTGTTGAAGTACATCAAGACCGATTATTTTAAAGATGCGTTGAAGGATTTTTTATCTACCAACCAGGATTTTGACAAAGAATCTTTAGAAATAATTACTGATTCTGTTCGGATTGAAGAGATTACTGAGGAAGAATTACAATCTTCTCCAAGTCTGGCTTCTGTAGTAGATGATATCGAAGACTGCAAGTATATATTTGTTAAATTCAATGAAAAAGAGGAGCAGTATGTTGCGATAGTTATTTTTGATATTACAGTAAACGAAATAATTGATGTTAATGTAACAAGAGACGACGAAATTGGTTAACAAAACTAAATTTAAAGAAACTGAAATAGGATTAATACCGGAGGATTGGGAAGTGGGTAGTCTTGGTTCCAAAATAAATATAATTGGAGGAGGAACTCCCAGCACATCAGTTCCAGAATATTGGAATGGAGGCATTCCCTGGATATCTGTTGTTGATTTTCAAGGAAGTAAGAGATGGATTCATGACACTGAGAAACATATAACTAAAAAGGGTTTAGATGAAAGTTCCACCAAACTGCTTCATAAAGACCAGTTAGTTATTTCTGCCAGAGGTACAGTTGGAGAGATCGGTCAAGTTACAAAAGATATGGCTTTTAATCAATCTTGTTACGGTTTGGACGGGAATGATTACTTTGACAATGATTTTCTGTATTGCCTATTGAAGCACAGAGTTAATGACTTACAAAAGAGGGGACATGGCGCTGTCTTTAATACAATAACCAAGGAAACTTTTAATCAAATCTTTGTTCCCCTACCTTCGTTGAGCGAACAAAAGCTTATTGCTAAAATACTATCAGATATTGACAGAAAAATTGAACTTTTACAAGACCAAAATAATGTAATTGAAAAAATAGGTCAATTTATTTTCAAACACTGGTTCGTTGATTTTGAATTTCCTAACGAAGAGGGAAATCCTTACAAATCCTCAGGTGGGGAGATGATTGAGAGTGAGATGGGAGAGATACCAAAAGGATGGACAGTACAAAAGATAGGTCACCTTCTTGAAACAGTCTTAGGAGGTACACCTTCAACACGGAATAAAAGCTATTGGGAAAACGGTTCGATTCCTTGGATAAATTCAGGAAAAGTAAATGAGTTCAGAATTCTTGAACCGTCAGAATTAATTACTAAGGAAGCAATAGAAAATTCGGCAACAAAATTAATGCCAAAAAGAACAACATTAATAGCGATTACAGGAGCTACTCTTGGACAAATCAGTCTCACTGAAATTGAGACTTGTGCTAATCAATCTGTTGTCGGAATACTTGGTAATGACAAGTTACCTTCTGAATTTGTATACTTATGGATCAAACACAGAATTGCGAAAATAGTTTCAGGACAGACAGGGGGGGCACAGCAGCATATCAACAAAAATAACGTCAATGAAACATTGATTCTTGAACCTCAAAAGTATGTTTTGGATTCATTTGTCCAAATTGTGAAACCTTTGTTTGATAAAATTTCCACAAATTGTTTTGAATCAAATTCGTTAACAAAAACTCGTGATGTTCTTCTTCCCAAACTGATGTCTGGAAAAATAAGAGTGCTTGAGGTGAACTAATGGCCTGGTCATATTGTCCATACTGCAAGAATCCAGTGCATAAGGCAGGCAGAATAAGAATCAAAGGATATTCAGGAAGATATCGTTGGGTTGATGTTTACTATTGTCGTGTTTGCGGGTGGAGAGGGACCTAAATGAAAATAAGTCCCGAAATAGCAAGTAGGATAACTGGAAGAAAGATAGTAAGATCACACCCTGGTAAACTCATAAAGGATTATGACAAATCACTGTTAGCAGAAGATTTGTTTCGTTTCCTGCTTATTCACTCCTCTATAAGAGTATTATTTAATGCATTGATTAAAGTCGAGTTTGTAAGTGTTGAAAAAGCACTGATGCCTATCTCCAGTTTACTTAAAAATGCACGTACTGCTTTGACCTATGTTGCTCATTGCAGTTGTTCAAATATTCTTGAAAAGCCTCATGTTTTAGACCTTATTGAAGACTTCAATAAACAAGAATCCAAAAGAATCACTTGCTCAAAGTGTGAAAAAAGAAATGAACTAAGCATAGAGAACTATAAAGCAGTTGAATTCGTAGACGTGAAGCACCTCCTGAAACCGTTTTTCCACGCTCAAAAAGGCATATTTAGCATTGCCCTGCTTAAGGAATGCCTTGTATGTGGAAATCAAACAATCGAAGACACCATGGACAAGAAGAATCTTAAAGTTGACTTGTTATGTAATCAATGTGATAGCCTGACTTATTTATCTGTCCAGGTATTTGCTCATCCAGAACTTAACAATTTCATAAAAGGTGCTCAGGGATATTGGTTAGAATGGTATGTATGGAGAATAGTAAAGGAAGAATATTCTTGTGAAGTTGGGGTTAAAATAAAAAAGGAAGACATTGTTGAAGTAGATGTTGTAGCTGTGGTAAACAATAAAACAGTCTTCTTGGAATGCAAAGATACACACGAAGAGGATTTTCTTAAAAAATTGCATATAGTCAACAAGATTTGTGACTACTTTGTACTTGTAAGTACCTGCTCTGTTAACAATACCTGCTTGAAAGCAGCAAAAGAGATTTTGGGAGAAAAATTCATATATATTGAATCATATAAAATTGAGAATATAAACGAAATAATGAGGCAATTAGTGAAGTGAAAAATGCCCATAACTGAAAACGAAATCGAGGAAGCTGCAATTGAGATATTGCAGGACTTAGGATATTCTTACCTATATGGCCTGGATATTGCTCCAGACGGATCAAAGCCAGAGAGAGCATCATGGAGCGATGTTGTTCTTGTGGGTAGGTTAAGGTCAGCTATTGAGAAAATCAATCCAAAGCTTCCAGAATCGGTTTATCAAGATGCAGTCAAGAAAGTTCTGAGGTCAACTACAAACAATGTAATTCTAAACAACCAGAGGTTTCATGACTTCATTGTAAATGGAGTTACTATCGAACATACTGAAAAAGGCCAGCCCAAGAACTACATCCTTAAACTGCTCCATGATGACCCTCAGAAGAATGATTTTGTTGCTGCAAATCAGGTTACAATCATAGAAGGAAGATTCAACAGAAGACCCGATGTAATTATATTCATTAACGGCCTTCCTATAGCTGTACTTGAACTAAAAAACTCAACAGATGAAAAGGCTACAATCTGGTCAGCTTACAATCAGTTCCAGACTTACAAAGAGCAGATTCCCTCACTATTTGACTACAATGAGCTTTTAGTGATCAGTGATGGAACAGAAGCCAGGGTAGGTACAATAGGTTCATCAAAAGAATGGTTCTTACCTTGGAAGTCAATAGATGGAGAAACCATTGTTCCAAATTCAGCTCCTCAACTCCAAACCCTCCTTGAAGGGATGTTTAGGAAGGATAGGATTATTGACATAATCAAGCACTTCATTGTATTCAGTAAGACAAAGAAAGAGACTATTAAGATACTTGCAGGATATCACCAGTATTTTGCGACTAATAAGGCCATAGAATCCTCCTACAAGGCAACAGTTGGTAACAGAAAAGCTGGCGTTGTTTGGCATACTCAGGGTTCTGGAAAAAGCCTTACAATGGTTTTCTATTCAGGTAAGCTTATCTTAAGCAGGAAACTTGAAAACCCAACTATTGTAGTTATAACTGATAGGAATGACCTTGATGACCAGCTTTTCAGAACTTTTTCTGCTTGCAGCGACTTACTAAGGCAAAAGCCTGTCCAGGCCTCAGACAAGAAGGATCTGAAGGAAAAACTGAAGGTAGCGTCCGGCGGAGTCATTTTCACAACAATCCAGAAGTTCCAGGATGACACAACAGACTACCCACTTCTCTCAGAGAGAAAAAACATTATTGTCATTGCAGACGAAGCCCATAGAAGCCAGTATGGATTCAAAGCAAAGGTAGACAAAGACACTGCTGAAATCTCCTATGGTTTCGCAAAATATCTACGAGATGCAATCCCTAATGCCTCCTTTATAGGGTTTACAGGTACACCTATTGATTTTGAAGATAAATCTACAAGAGCAATATTTGGCAACTACATCGACATCTATGATATAGAACAAGCTGTAAATGACGAGAGAACTGTCAAGATTTACTATGAAAGCAGGCTGGCAAAGATTGACCTACTAAAGGATGAGATGCCACACCTTGATGAAGATATCGAAGAAATAACTGAAGATCAGGAGGAGTTCGAGAAAGAAAGAACAAAATCCAAATGGTCTCAGCTTGAGGCAGTTGTAGGAAGCGAGAAAAGGATTAAGCTCATAGCCAAAGATATTGTAACTCACTTTGAAGCCAGAGACGAGATAAATGACGGAAAAGCAATGATTGTCTGCATGTCCAGAAGGATTTGCATAGACCTCCATAATGCTATAGTAAAACTAAGGCCTAAATGGTATTCAAAGGATGATGACAAGGGTATCCTTAAAATCATTATGACTGGCTCAGCATCTGACAAGACAGACTGGCAGGAGCATATAAGAACTAAGAACAAACGAAAAGAACTTGGAGATAGATTCAAAGACCCTTCTGATCCGTTCAAAATTGTCATTGTAAGAGATATGTGGCTAACTGGCTTTGATGTTCCTTCACTTCACACCATGTATATTGACAAGCCAATGAAAGGTCATACTCTCATGCAGTCGATTGCCAGAGTAAACAGAGTATTTAAGAACAAACAGGGAGGCCTTATAGTAGACTACCTTGGCATCGCATATGAACTTAAGAAAGCATTATCAAACTACACAAAAAGTGGCGGTAAAGGCAAACCTACAGTTGACCAGAAGGAAGCTGTTGCATTGATGCTAAAAAAGTATGAGATAATCCTGGGTATGTTCTATGGCTTTGACTACTCTGCCTTCTTCAAGGGGACGGCAAAACAAAAGCTTGCATTGATCCCAGAGGCAAATGCTCACATCTTAGAGCAGGAAAAAGGGAAAGAAAGGTTTGTCAAGCATGTTGTTGAGCTTACTAAGGCATTTTCCCTGGCAGTACCACATGAAGAGGCACTTAAAATAAGAGATGAATTAGGCTTTTTCCAGGCTGTCAAGGCTGCACTCACAAAGTTTGATACATTGCCTGGGAAGACACATGCGGACATAGATACTGCAATAAAACAGCTAATCTCAAGGGCAATTGCCTCAGATACCGTTATTGATGTTTTCAAGGCTGCGGGACTTGATAAACCCGAGATTTCAGTTCTATCAGATACTTTCCTTGATGAAGTCAAGGGAATGAAACATAAAAACCTTGCTTTTGAAACCCTGAAAAAGCTGTTAAACGACGAAATAAAAGTGAGATTCAGACACAACAAGATACAGAGCAAGAGATTCTCCGAGATGCTTGAAGAGACTATTAAAAAATACCAAAACAGAAGCATAACATCTGCACAGGTGATTCAGGAACTTATTGAGATAGCAAGGCAGGTGAGGGAAGCTAAAAAGAGGGGAGAAGAGCTTGACCTGACAGAAGAAGAACTTGCATTTTACGATGCCTTAGCTAAAAATGAGAAAGCTGTGCAAGAGTTAGGCTCAGAGATACTTAAGAAGATGGCCAGAGAGCTTACTGAGTTAATACGACAGAATACTTCTATTGACTGGACACAGAGGGAATCGATTCAGGCAAAACTAAGGGCGATGGTGAAAAGGCTTCTAAAGAGATATGGTTATCCTCCTGACAAAACAAAAATGGCAACAGACCTTGTTTTAGACCAGGCGAAGAGGCTTTCAGACATATTGGTAGAAGACGATGATATATCCCTTTATGTATCTGAGACTATGCCGGCTTTGGCTGTAGCTGAAAAGTGTAAAGAATATAGAGAGAAAAAGAAGTAACTACGCTTCTTTCTTCTTTTCCTCACTTTTCATATATGCCTCAAACTTCCTGACAAAGTCCGGATTTTTCATCATGTCAAACATTGCCTGGAAGCTATCGTCAGTCTCCTTCTTCATCCTGTCCCTGTCCTCCATGTACTGCTTCATGCTTAGAGGTCTAAAGCAGTTAGGACAGTACTTATCGTCCTTTCCGACTAATACCTGGCAGACTGGACAGCGCATGGCCTTATCGACCTCTTTCTTGGTCTTTATGCCTTTACTGTCAAGGACTACTTGTCTTACCATCTCCTGGCTTAGATGCGTGTAGACGGCAGGCTGCTTCGATCCTGGAACCCATCCCATCCTGACACAGCGCACTTGTTCAGGGTATTTTGCTGCATCCAGAGTCGCCCTGCTATGCCTGAACCAGTGAAGGTTAAACTTCTTGCCTGTCTTGGCTCTTTTTACGCACTTCTTGACCAGTTTGACTGCTCCAACATACCTTAAGGGAAAGAGCATTTTGGCCTTTCTCTCCCTATCAGGATCATCCTTCCTGAATCTTAGGTTCTCCTTATACCAGAATGGCGCATCAGGATTGTCCTTCTCCGGATGGATGTCTTTGTACTTCAGAAGATATCCTACTGAATCGATGATGTCGACCTGTCTCTGCTCTGTCTTGCTCTTTGGGAAGAATACTGCACCTATACCCTCTGAATCAATGTAGAAGTGCCTTATCTTCATTGAGAGTATTTCCCCCACCCTTGCACCTGTCTCATGAAGGAGGGCTACAAACGCCTTTTCCTTGGGAGTAAGGCAGCCTTTCTCAATGATATTCTGTACATCCTGCTCGTTTATTACCTGAGTAGGATCGATCTTATCTTTCTTGTAGGCGACCTTCATGGTCTTGATGCCCTTATAAAGCTGTTTTGCGATTCTCCTACTCACATCATCCCTGCTATCAATCCTGATGTCATAGTCCTCATACCAGAGATAGAAAGCTTTGATTGCTCGCCTGTAGTCAGACCTTGTAGCCTTGCTAAGCGGCTTCTTTGTAACTACCCTCACTACCTTCTGGCCATCCTGGCCTTTTACTGTCTTTCTGCCTGCAATGGCTGTAAACCTGTTGATATTGGACAAGGCAGTCTCAACGGTAGGGAAATCAGCTTTGTCCAGGTCTGTGTCTAACTCGCTGCATATCCTGGTAAGCTGATAGGCAAGCTTTCCCTGCCTGTATAGTCCTGTCCCTTTGGCTGACAGGCTCCTCACGTACTGGCCGATCAATTCCTTATTCCTGTCGCTCAGAACTTTTGAAGAGGCCAGCTTCTTCAGATGCCCCTCAGCGACCTTATCCATGTAGGGATATAGTTCATTTCCCATTTTCACCTATTGATAGAAGCAGATGCGGTTATAATCCTAATTCCGAATATAATACGAAAAACGGAAATGGGACTTATACCCAGTGAGAAAAGAGCGAGGGAGGGGACTTGAACCCCTGAATGATCGCTGTCTTCCTGTCATCGACCTTTCGGTCTCAACACAGCCAAAGCTTGCGTCTGCAGGCGATTGCCTTAGCCGCTTGGCTACCCCCGCCTAGTGATAACTTAATGATATAAGTTATCTCAGAGTGTTGAAAAATCGTCGTGTATTTATAAAAGTTGTTAATGTAGAATTCCTGATCAAGAAACAAAAAAATTGGTAAGGATCTTTCCTACAATCACGTCGTCGCCTTCTCTAACTCAGTCTTCAGGTCTCTCCAGGCTTTCTCGATGTCATGCTTCATGTCGATCCAGCCTTCTTCACCAGAAGCGCGCATCTCCTCAAGCTTTGCCTGGAGGCTGTTTCTCTTTCCCCGCAGCTCACCCAGGCGTTCCCTTGACCGCTGGTCATTCTCTGCCTTCTCTGATATCCTGTCCATCTCTGTACCGATGTCCTTCACCTTGTTCTCCATGTCTGCGATAAAATCTTTCATTCCCATGTGGGCTAAAAATCGAAGCACTATGAAATACATACGGCTATGAGCCAAAAGCAGAAAATAGCTATAAATATGGATCCAGGTTCCAATCATCATGCCTGAAGAGGAGTGCGACATCTGCAAGAGGACGCATCTTGTCTACTATGACAGTCCTATTGGTCGCCTGTGCACTTCCTGCTACAGAAGGTATGAACTGGATAAGAAGATCGAGGCAAAGCCGCCGTGCAAGAAGTGCGGCGAGTCCTCGGATGGTAAAGATGTCTGCTTCTCCTGCTTTGTCAAAGGACTGCGCTAATCACTGACACAGGTGTTATGCTCGCAGTGCCAGCCAGTTGTGCAATCAAGGTCGTTAGTGCAACCCTGGAACTCTGCCATGCTGCTGCCGTTCTCACTTGCACTTCCAAATCCATCGTATGCCATGCGACAAACCTCCCTAAGATATCATAATTGCCGCATCCTTATATTCCAGCCGGGCATTGATTATAAGCTGAGCACAGGTCACTGGACATAGTCGCGCGGACTATATAAGGAAGCATGGCGTATAGATCATTATGAACCTGCTACTGGTACCAGTTGTTTTCCTTGCGGCAAAGATAGGTTTCATACTGCTGGAATGCTTGGCAAGAGGATTCCTCCCCTCTTGCCGGAGGTCAGGCTGGCTGATCTGAACTGGCCAGGATCATGACATCAGGAAAGATTTTGTCTCAGTGGAGCGGAGGGCGTGCTGGATAAGCTGTTCCATGTTCAGCAGCCCTTCGACTTTCCTGACTTCATCGATGCCAGTGCTCGTGGATGGGTGCTTGGCAACGAAGAATGAGCAGCAATCATCATATGGAAGGATAGATGTATCAAAGGTGCCGATACGCTTGGCGAGGGATATCACTGCATCCTTATCATCCCCTATCAGCGGTGCAAGCACAGGAGAGCTAACAGCGTCATAGACTATCCCCAGGTTATCAAGGGTCTGGGATGCGACCTGGGCGAGACTGTCTCCTGTGACCAGACCCTTTGCGCCCTCTTTCTCCATCAGCTTCTCAGCGATCCTTAGCATCATCCTCCTATAGAGTATCATCCTTATCTCAGCTGGGGAGAATGCGATTATCTGCCTCTGGATTTCTCCGAACTTGACGACATGCAGCCTTGTCTTGAACTGATGCCTAGAGAGTATCTTCGAGAGACGGTGGATCTTATCCTCGACAGAGCCAGTCACCTGGGTCTCGTTCTGGAAATGCACAAGTATCACAGAGCAGCCTCTCCTCATCATCTTCCAGGCTGCGACAGGACTATCTATCCCACCTGAGAGAAGGACGACAAGCTTCCCTCCTGTGCCGACAGGCAGGCCTCCAGTCCCTAGTATCTTCTCAGGGTAATGGAAGATGCCCTGGTCGAGTATCTCGACAAAGCCCTTTGGCTCCTTGGGATTCCTCTCCAGGTGCTTCAAGGCCGCGACAGATGAGCGCACAGCTGCGTCTGGCGGTATCTCTTCCTGTGAGATCTTCTTCGCTATGCCATAGTATGATATGCCAGGGATATGCTCGATCCTTGAGATGTCTGAACCATCAGGGAGCTCGATAAGGAGCCTGCTTGCGGAGATGGATATCTTGTCGTACTTCCTGAAGGCTGAGCGGACATTGTCGCGCAGCTTCTTCTCGAACAGCCGCCGGTTCTGTCCCTTAGAGCCGATCTCCCCTGAGTAGTGGATGATTATGAACATGGAAGGGAGGAATCATGCAGGATAATTAAATGTAGCTGGTGTTATGGAGGAACAGCTTTGCTCCCTGAGATTCAAGATAAGAAGGAAAACTTATCATGCCTTTCTCTATGGCTCTCTGGCTCGCGAAGGCGAGAGCATGGCTGACCAAGGTCTCATCAAGCCGCTTTTGGTCCCAGGTCCCATGCTCAAGATTGTGGAGGAATCTGCTGATCAGAGCCTGGTCACCATAGCAGTGAGGATCGACAATCTTCCAGTTGTTCCGGACAGCTCCATTGATAGTGATCCAGCCAGCGAGCATGTCTGCCTCAAGTATCCCCTTCGTCCCGGTTATCTTTGTGATCCTCGTCTCCCTTGGAGAATGGCCCTCCATCTCGAACCTGACCCTGGCATCAGGATAATGATAAACAACAACAAGACTGTCTGGCACATTGTTGTCGCACCTGTAGATGCATCTGCCGAACCTGCCTTGCCTGAGCGCAGCCTGGATCTCCTGCGGGTCATGTGTCAGGCTGAGGGCCTGTGGAAGATCATTTGCTATGTCAAGTTGATAGAACTCTGCAGCATCATAGAAGCATGGTGCCTGGCAATCGCTGCATCTCTCAGCAGATCCTTGTGGTGCGTTCCTCTCAGCATAATAGAGCGGCTCAGCATGTCCAGATATGACACGGGGGATGCGGCCCATCATCCTCAGCAGGATGTCTGCGTCATGAGAGCTCTTCGTGACAGTGATAGGACCAGATGTCGCCATATTGTTCCAGTGGCCTCTGACGAAGCTGTGTATGAAGTGCGACCTGCCTACCTGTTCCTTGTGGTCAATGCTGAGGATGTCACCAAGCTCTCCTGAGCAGAGGATGGACAGGACATGCTTGTATACAGCGGTATAGGGCATCTCGAGGAAGATCTCGAGATGTGAGTCCGGATCTGCCTTTGCTGCGTGTGCCATCTCGATGCACTGCTCCATCGTCGAGGCGATCGGCTTGTCAAGGAGGACAATATTCCCTGCTTCCAGAAGAGGTATCGTCGTGAGATGATGAACCCTGTCAGAACTCATGTTGACTATGAAATCGGTTCTATCACCTGAGTCTAAGAGCTGTTCGACAGATGAATACCGATTCCGGCTAAGGCCATGCCTTTCTCCGAACTGGGCAAGCCTGTGAGGATCAGGGTCGACCAAAGCTGTCACCTTCACCTGATCAGGATGTTCAAGAGCATACTGGCCAAATGAGCACCATGCCCTTGGCCCGCATCCGACTATAGCTGCAGTGAACATGGGTGAAAGGGTTACAGTCCTATATTTATTTCTTGGCATGGATTTATAAGTAGAAGTTTTCTCCGCAGCTGAGATGCCACTATCACTAGAGGGGATTGTGCAGGGTGTGTCCTATGCAACCGGTGTAGCGGTCCTCTCGCTGAGGACCCTGTACGAGAACCATATGATAAGAGACATGGAATTCCTCCATAATGAGTTTGCGCATGGTGTTGTGACATTCGCAGCACTTGAATTCGGCTATAACCATTTGTACGATTTCCTTAGCAGATACATCCCGCTTCCTGGAAGGGCAGGGACTGCACTGGGCTTCGCCACTCTGCTGAACCTTGGGATCGAGCTGTATCAATCAGGTGTCATGCAGGGTACAAATGGCGATATGCTGCCTGACCTGGGAAGGAGCCTGCTCTTCGGTGCAGTACCATATGTGATATACAGGGGAGTCAGAGCGATCAAATCATACCAGGCTTCTACTTCCTGAAGTTCTCGCATTCCACGATATGGATGCAGAATCCTTCTTCGGTAAGCTTGCAATGCTCGAGATAGTCCTGGCAAGAAGCTGCTGTCATGCAAGCATCACAGATAGAACCCTTTTTCCTGCCCAACTTAGGTCTTTGACAAACTAATTTCATTTATAAGATTTTATAACTCTCACCAAGTTGTTAAATCACTTCTCTTATCCAATAGCTATTTGTTAAGCTATATATTTACAGATTACAGTATGTATCTTGTCTCTTCGGCAAGAGTGAAATCTATATAGTACGCTTGTTGTGATACTTTTGTGGATCCAGATATTCTCACAGTGGCGGGGATATGCATGCTTGTGTTAGACTTGATAATCACAGGAGCTATGGGCTTGAAGAACAAGGAGATATATTCTGATAGGACCTTCTTGGGGCTCTTCTTCATCCCGCTGGGCATGATTGGCTGGGTACTTCGGTATTTCCATGGGAAGGCAAGCAATGTGCCTGATAAAGGAGATGCAGCAATCGCCTCGAGCATCGCCTGCATGGCTCTTGGATTCCTTGTCGCAGCCTTCTTCCTTCCCTACTATGCTGACAAGCATGCACTGCTACCAAATAATCTCCTCAAAGTCCTGATACCTACAATGCTTGTCATCATCATACTTGGAACCCCGCTCGCGATAGCTGTAGCCAAGAGAAACTAACTTACCTGTATCAGAGGAGGACTCAGCTGTCCATTCTCTTCTCAAGCTCTCGGATCCTGTCACGCAGCGCTATCGCCTTCTCGAAATCAAGCTTGTCAGCAGCTTCCTTCATCTCTGCGTCAAGCTCGATTAGCATGTTCGCAATCTCAGCCTTCGGGATGTGCTTCGTGTCCTTTATGTCGACGACCTTCTCCCTGATGGGCTTGATGATCTGCCTAGGAGTGATGCCATGCTCCTTGTTATAGGAAATCTGCATCGCCCTCCTCCTGGCAGTCTCTGCCATCGCCTTCCTGATGGAATCGGTCATCCTGTCAGCGTAGAGGATGACCTTCGCATCAAGATTCCTGGCAGCTCTCCCTATGGTCTGTATGAGGCTGCGTTCGTCCCGGAGGAATCCTTCCTTGTCTGCATCGAGTATGCCTATGAGTCCGACCTCAGGTATGTCAAGTCCTTCTCTCAGGAGGTTTATGCCTACAAGCACATCGAACTCGCCAAGTCTCAGCTGTCTGATTATCTCTGTCCTGTCGAGAGTATCGACTTCTGAGTGCAGGTACCTTGTCTTGATCTTCTTCTCTGTCAGGAACTCTGAGAGCTCTTCGGCGAGCTTCTTTGTGAGAGTCGTGACCAGGATCCTGTGGCCCTTGGCTATCGTGGACCTTATCTCCTCGACTATGTCTGTGACCTGGGTGTCCACAGACCGGACAAGTACTTCAGGATCCACAAGCCCTGTCGGCCTGATAATCTGCTCTACGACATCTGAAGACCTGTCAAGCTCATACTGCGCAGGAGTGGCTGAGACGAAGAGGACGTTCTTCATGTACTTCTCGAACTCAGGGAACTTCAGGGGGCGGTTGTCGAATGCGCTGGGAAGCCTGAAACCATACTGGACAAGCGCCTCTTTCCTTGAGCGGTCGCCATTGTACATGCCATGGACCTGAGGGATGGTCTGATGTGACTCATCTATTATCATAAGGAAGTCTTCGGGGAAATAGTCGAGGAGGCAGTAAGGCTTCTCCCCAGCCTTACGGCCGTCGAAGTGCCTGGAATAGTTCTCGATCCCTTTGCAGTAGCCTGTCTCCTGGATCATGTCGATATCGAAGAAGGTCCTCTTCCTGAGACGGTGGGACTCGATGAGGCCCATATCCGGAAGCACTTCCTTCAGTTCATCCTTCATCGAATCTATGGCGCGCTGGACAGCTGACTCAGGGATGACGAACTGCTTTGCAGGGAAGAGGTGGTAGTATGGGAAATCCTCGACCCTCACATTGTCAGTGCGCCTGACCTCTGAGATCCTATCGAGCGAGCTTCCGAACAGTTCGATGCGGATGATGTTATCATAGTAGCTTGGGACAATGTCTATGACATCTCCACGGACTCTGAACCTTCCAGGGAGGAGCTCTGTATCATTCCTCTCATATTGCATCGTGACGAGCTTTCCCAGGAGTTCGCTCCTTGATATCTGCATGCCTTTCGTGAATTCTGTAGAGAGGTTGCGGTAGTTCTCCGGATTTCCGAGGCCGTAGATGCACGAGACAGATGCGACGATGATTGTGTCAGGCCTGGAGAGGACTGAGGCAGACGCTGACATCCTCATCTGCTCGATCTTCGGATTAATCGCCGAATCCTTCTCTATGTACTGGTCCTTCGAGGGTATGTATGATTCAGGCTGGTAGTAATCATAGTATGAGACAAAGTATTCGACCCTGTTCTCCGGGAAGAATTCGCGGAACTCTTTCTAGAGCTGGGGAGCGAGGGTCTTGTTGTGCGCCATGACATGTGTCGGCTTGCCGAGTGCTGCTATCACGTTCGCCATGGAAAACGTCTTCCCGGATCCAGTCACTCCCAGAAGGGTCTGCTTGGTCCTCCCTCTCTTGAAGTTCTCTATCAGGCTGGCGATGGCCTGCGGCTGGCTGCCTGCGGCTCCGTAAGGTGAGTGCAGCTTATACATATCAGGAGGGAATGGATAAGGACTTAAAAAGCTCTCGTGAGGATGACCAGTGGATATTTCAAATGCAGGTCAACAGCGATCAGTGCGGGATCGTCTGCCTTGTGCAGCTGCTTCCCGAAGTGTTGATGCAAACATAGCCAGCCTAAAAGGCAAGCACCTAGGTCTGGAAATCTAGTGACGTAGGGGATGTAAACTCAGGAAGTACAGTATGTACACCTTTATATCAAATGAACTCTAGCGCGCTTCCTGCTGCACTAGTCGAGATATTTGTCGATTTCGACACAATAGTCGGGGCTGTCTAATTGATTACTATGACTTTCCGTCAGGAGCAGGAAATACAGATTTCAAAATGAGAACTCGTCTTCCAAGGTACAAGGGACTAAATTCCCGGTGCCACTCGGATACCTCGTGGCAGGTGCAGTATCACAAATCGCCAGATAACTCTGCCTGGTGCCGCTGTTTTTTATCTACTCATATCGATCTCAGCAGCGTCGACACAGAATTCAGGTTATGCATGGCCACGGCAATATACCATACGCCTGCAGTAAGATTTATTGCGCGCAGGTATTTCAGTCTCCTGGCGATCCAGATCAGCAGTATCGTGTATGATATCTTGACGCAATATACTGAGATCATGCCCCAGTTCTGGATCATGTATCTGACAATCGGATTCATCTCGCCGTCACCCATCTGTCCTCCTAGCATGACGACCAGATTAAGTCCATAATGGGTCGTCAGGAGATCTGCCAGGGTGCCGATGACAAGAAGCCAGCTTGCTATCACAAAGCCTTTACGGGACCACAGGAACCTCATACCACATCGCATCTGGAGCAATGACAAAAGCATGAGTGCTTGGGGAATAACAATTTAAACTCCGGAGTCTATCATCCAAAGCACTGGAAGCCATTGACGTGGTGAAAAGAGCACTGGCCAGGCACTGCATCGAGTGCAATGCCATGTGCTGCCGCAAAGGATATCTTCCGCTTGAGAGAAGGCTTTCTCAATTCTGTGGCCAAGAGAAGGAATCAGGAGGAAGGCTGCTTCTGTCGCTTGATGGAGGCTGCCCAGCTCTCTTCTCCGGAAGATGCATGGCATATTCGAGGAGGCCTAAGGCGTGCAGGGAATTCCCGATAAAGGTCGAGGAGGATACAGTGATCGCGAGCTCATCATGCCCTGCAGTGAAAAGCGTTGTGCACATGCTTCATGGGAAGAAAGTTATGATTGTCTGAAGCTCACTTTGACTGCTGTTGCAGAGAACCAAATATCATCTTCCTCCCCAGGGCACAGCAAGACTGATATGGGAGACCTCAGGTGATCCTTTCCTATAGGCTATTCTTCCTTTTCAAAGTCCATTGCCAGAGAATTTATGCAGTATCTCCTGCCTGTTGGCATCGGGCCGTCCTCGAAGATATGGCCGAGGTGGCCTTTGCACTTCGCGCACAGCACTTCAGTCCTCCTCATGAAGTGGCTGTTGTCCTGATGCTCTTCCACGCTTCCTGCACCTGCAGGCTCATAGAAGGATGGCCAGCCAGAGCCTGAATCATACTTAGCATCTGAGCTGAACAGTGCGCTCTTGCATTGTGCGCATTGATAGATGCCTTTCTCCTTGTTTCCAAGCAGCTTTCCTGAGAAGGGAGGTTCAGTCCCCTTGTCGTGCAATATCTTCTTCTGCTCGTCTGTGAGTGCCATGAAGAGGTGTGAGCCTGAGGTATTCAAAAAGCTAACACCTTGGAATCAAAGGTCCTTCTTCCTCTTCAGGAACACAAGCAATATGAGGATGACGAGCGGGAACGGGAGCAGCATCCACCACAAGCTTCCTTCAGACAGTGCTTCTTGCTGAGGCTCCTCGAAGGGTATTTCCTCTATTGCAGGTGGCGGATCCAAGGTGACATCAGGTTGTGCAGGTGCATCGTTCTCAACTGGTTCCTCAGCTGCTTCCGCGGCAGGGGGTTCGGCAGGCATGCATTCACCACAATCCTCGGCACACGATGCGCAGTCCTCGTACTTGTTGCATGTCCCGTCACCACAGTAGCTCGGCCTTGATGTCCTCCTTGATGAAGTGCTTGCCGGTAAATCGCTTTCTTCCTCCTCAGGCACAGTGCCCCTGATAGCAGAATGAGATAGATTGCCGATGCTGATCATTGCTCCCTCATCTATGCAGACAATCCCGTCGATCGTCGCGCTTGAGTCTATGCAGCTTGAGAGATCTGTCTCATTTTCTCCATCGCAGGCAGCGCTCATCTCAGATATCGAGCCCACCTCAGCATCCTTGACGCACAGTGCGATGTAGCCATGGTCCTCCAGATACAAGGTCTTCCTTGATGCCAGACCTGACAGGTTGACGACAAGACTATTTTGTGCTTTGACAATCCTGATCAACGAAAGGTCGAACGGTGCTTCTGAGAAATTGTGCGAGAAGTTCATCACCTTATCTGCCTGAGCATAGAAGACGATCTCTTGCAGGTCCTGGAATGTCCCGTTGGTCTCATTCTGGCCTACTGTTATGTTCAGGCTTGAGAGACCTTCAATGTTCACGAGGGATTCATTGCCGATCAGGCTGTCATTTGTGTCATCGAAACCATCATTGTCGATATCTGTGAAGTTCACAGAGAACATGACAGAGCTGTGATTGATCCTCCCATTAGAATCATTGCCGAACACAGCAAGCTCCAGGTCTCCATTCGGCAGGAGGATGCTTGTGTTTGGCGTGAATGATGTGTTGATCCCCCCATCGATGGAATACCACCAGCTGCTTATCTGGACATCTGAAGACACAGTCAATGGGATCCTGTTAGTGACAGTGTATTCCTGCGGAATCGGTGAGTGGATAACAATCTTTGGCACAGTGGCTGCGAAGAGCACTTCGAAACTTTTCACAGCTGCCCCTACATTGCCAGAGGAATCATTGGCATAGATGGCCAGCGTGTATGCTCCATCTGCAATATCGTATATCGTCGTGTTCGGCGTGAATGATGAGTTCTCTCCGCCGAGCGAGTACCACCATGCGGATACTGTCTCATTCGCAGAAACATTGACGGCGATGTCATTGGTCATGTTGTATGATCCCAGGGATGGTGAGATCATTGCGATTCCCGGTGGGATGGAATCGCTCACAGTGACAGATACCTCTGCAGAATGCACTGCAGGATCATCTCCAGGAAGCCCTCCGTATTCCACAGCATAGCCTGCTACGCCGCTGAGCTTGGAGAGGTCGTTCCACATTCCAGTCTCGATTATGAAATGAGCATGGTCCTCTTCCCCTGCATTGTTCGGCTCTCCTCCTCCCCAATTGCTGTACTCATCGTCTACAGGGTTTCCGTCTGAAGCGCCTTGCCAGAACTGGGTCCCTCCAGGCACGAGACCTTCAGGCCCTGTCACCCATCGCCACTCGCCTTCCACAGCCTCGTCAGATGCTCCCATCCAGCTGTTGCCTGAGAGCCTTTCCATCATGAAATCATTCTCTCCTGCGGAACTCACAGTCATGAGATATCCCTGCATCCCATTGAGGGTCATGGAGCTGGCAGAGGCATTGGCCTGCTGCCATGTGACACCTGGCTGGCTGTGGTATTCATAATAGTGGCCTTCAAACTCCTTGCTGCCTGATGCTGTCAGAGAATAATCGAAGCTCTCGATTCCGACGAATCCAGGGTCAGATGTGTAGTTGACTGTGCCATCAAAGTTATTTACGACTGTGCCATGGTCTGGCTGGCTGATCGCTCCTACGATGATATCTGTGCCGATGTCGTTCCCTGTGAGATCCAATCTGATAGTCACACCTGATTCAGCGGTGAAAAGGTCGGCTCTTGCTTCTGTGGAAAGGACGACATAATACCTTGTCTCTGAGATGTTTTGCGTAGCGATGCTTCCATTGCCATATGCGATCCAGTAGTAAGGATAGGTGCCGTTTGTGAGATTCAGTTCCACATGATATATGCTTCCGGAACTCGATGCAGTGATATTTGTGCCTCCGATCGATAGCAGGACTGTGCCGTTAGTGTCCTCCACAGTCACATTGAATCCAGCCTGGCCTGATTCGATCAGTGTGCCGTTGTTGTCCCAATAGCCTGAGAAGAGCGGGTAATTGAGGATGCCAACACAATCCCTTCCTGCATCAGTGATTGTCCAACCGTATGTGCCTGTTAGGATATCCCTTGCAGACTCTCCCAGGCAATATTCTGTCTGAGGCGCCCCGAAGAGCACATCTGACTGGAGCGACGGCAGCGAAGCCCAACTGATCAGGATGCTGTCATAATTATCTTTTGAGAGGGAGGTGCCGAAGAACATGTTCTGCATGCTCTCGGTGCGGGATATGTTCCAGGAACTGAGGTTCTTGTCGAATGATGATGCGCTTGTGAACAGGAAATCCATGTTGATGACATCTGACACATCCCACCCGCTGATATCCTGATCAAATGAGGAGGCGCCATTGAATGTCCATCCCATATATGCGGCGCTTGATGTGTCCCATCCGCTGATGTCCTGATCGAATGAAGTGGCGCCCTGGAATATCGAGTTCATGTTTGTCACATGCGAGACATCCCAGCCGGATATGTTCCCATTGAAGCTCTGCGCATTAATGAAAACGCCATACATGTCAGTGACCTTGGATGTGTTCCAGCTGGTGAGGTCCTGGTTGAATGGGGTGTTACTGAACATCGCATCTATTGTCGTGACCTCAGAGACATCCCAGCTATCAAGCGGATAATCAAATGATGTCGTATCGAAGAGGTAGGACATGGCAGTCACTTTTAAGGTGTCCCAATCGCTTAGGTTCGCATTGAAGTCCGCCGAATTGTAGAATGTATACCTAAGGTCTGTTATCTCTGATGTGTCCCACTGTCCAATATTTGGTACATCGACAATACCTGTTTCTGAGAATGAACGCTCAAGGCTCGTCGTGCCTGACAGGTTCAGTATGTCAGTCGCTGATATCCTGAGATTGGAAGCTCCCCGCAGGTGTCCTGATGAGGGTCCTAATCTAAGGTCTCCCCACTGGATGATATCTGTGATCTTATTCCTGTCTCCGCCTCCTGAGAAGACGAATCCGATGATCGTGCCATGGATGCTTATGTTGTAAGTGCCTGCTGATGCATATGTATGATTGCTCTCATCCTGATCCCATGCAGTGATATGGTCTGTAGTGCTGTCTCCCCAATCCACTGTGAAGTCATACTCGCCAGAAGAAGTCAATGGAAGACGCACTTGTGTGGCATTGCTTGAGCCGTCAGATACCTGAGTGGTATCCCAGGTCGAGATGAAATAATTCGGTGGGTCTGCAGGCGAAGAGATCGTGATAGTCCTCTCTTCTGTCTGGTTCTCGTTGCCTGCTGCATCAGTCGCGAAGATCTGGTATGTGTAAACGCCTTCTGCGAGACCAGATGTCGAGTTCCTTGTCTGGTTGATCTGCAGGCTCCAGGTGCTTTGGTCTACCTTGTTCAGGTTGGAGGAATACATCATGAAGATCTCATCTTCTGAAAGGCTGCGATTCCAGATGCGAACCTCATCTATGGTGCCATTGAAGTGACGTGTGATGCCTGACCTGTCATGGCCTATCACAAACTCCGTATCCATGTACTGCTCAATATGTGGCAATACATTGACTGCATGTTCCAGTCCCTGCCCGTCTCCCAGGTAGAGGACAGCCTGCGATGCATTAAGTGAGACCGCGACAAAATTGTACTCTGTCTGGCTTGGGACAAGGTTGCTATCAAAACCGAACGTCGCTTCACTATCATCATTCCAGGTGTATTGGAGTTCTCCAGTATCATCGAATCCTATCCCGCCTGGCTGGACAGCATCTCTTGAGAATATCATGCCTGCCCAATCACCTGCAGGGCTGCCCTTGATCCAGGCAGTGATCGTCATCTCCTGCATGTATGTACCAAGCGCAGGCATCTCTATCTCATCATCCACTCCGTCGAAAACATAGGCACCGCCGTGCTTCCCTCCGCTTGTCCAGGCAGAGCCATTGACAAGTCCCTGCGCTGCATAGATGCTGGAATCCACTGCAGTATCATCATCTTCTCCCAATGATGATACTCTGTCAAGGTTGAGCATCATGAGCAAGGATGGATCATATATCGAATAATTTGTAAGGTTCCATCCATAGGTGAGCGTTGTCAGGTTCTCCTCTGACACAGATGCGTTGATGATGATTGTCGTGTTTGATGTGATGGTACTATCATCAGGCGTAGGAGAGACGAACGCCGTTACAGGAGGTGTGCTGTCAGGGCTTGAGGAGACTATGATAGTCCTCAGCTCTGTCTGGTTCTCGTTGCCTGCTGCGTCTGTCGCGAAGACCTGGAATGTGTAGTTCCCATATGCAAGGCCTGCGGTCGCGTTCCTGCTCTGGTTGATGTGAAGATACCATTGTGATGGGCTTTGCCTGCTGAGGACAGATGAGTGATGCATCTGGATCTCATCTGCTGACAAGCCTCTGTCCCATATCCTGATCTCATCTATCCTTCCGATGAAGTACTCATTATCAGCTGTGCCATCGAAGTCCCTTCCTATCTGGAGGGCTGCATTTGTGTTGACATCATGGGGAGAAGCTCCGCTGTCTTCTGCGATCCCGTCAACATATAGATAAGCCTGCCCTTCCTTTCTCGCAAGAGCCAGATGTATCCACACACCAAGCCTGTCTGCGACGCTCAGAGACTCAAGGGTCAATGTCGCTCCTCCTGCTCCTTCCAGATATGCGCTGATCGTCCCATCGACATCCAGCTGCAATTCATAATTTGTGCCTGCCACTCGCTTGCTCAGTAGCTGCTGACTGCCACCGACAGGAATCTGCGAGATGTTGAACCACATGGATATCGTGAAATCACCAGTGCCAAAATCCAGGGAAGGGTGGTCTGGCACAGTGAGATAATCAGTCCCATCGAACATTATTCCTCTGCCATATAATGCAGGACCTGACTCATCTCCCTCAAAGCCATTCCCAGTAGCATTATTGGATGTGTTGCTGAGGTCTGCAATGAACGCATCTGACTCACCGATAGAAGAGATGTTGTCCATGCCGAGCATCAGGACAAGAGAGTCATCATAGATAGGATAGTGCGTCCCGTTCCAAACATATGTGAGATTATCCAGGTAGGCCTCGACTACCGAGACATTGATCACTATGTGGTCGTCTGTAGTCATCTCGCCATCCGCAGGGGTAGGTTGGATGAACTCTGTCTGCGGTGCCTGCATATCAAGCCCTGAACTGACAATGATAGTCCTCAGCTCTGACTGGCCCTGGTTGTCCGATGCATCTGAGGCGAAGACCTGGTATGTGTAGTTTCCATCTATCAGGCCATCGGTCGCGTTCCTGCTCTGGTTCACATATAGATCCCAGTGCGTCTGGTTGACTTTAGAGAGGCTTGATGCATACAGGAGATAGACATCATCTGAAGTGAGACTCCTGTTCCATATCATGAACTTGTCGACTGCTCCATTGAAATGGAAATCATTGTCATCAAGGTCAGGACCGAACAGCACGATGTTGTCGTTCGAATAATCCTTTGCCTCCCAGCCAGAGCAGTCTGTGATATTGACTGCCTGTCCATCCAGGAAGTTAACGCAGTCTCCGTCCCTGTCGATGCTGATCGCGATATGATGCCACCCGAAATCTGGGACGTCAATTTGCACATCATAGTCGCATGAGGTTCCATCGCAGATACCTGGATGAATTGAACTGCCTCCGAGCCAGAACCCCCAGCCGATAGCAGCTGTATCTATCACCTTCTTAGTCACAAATCTCTGGTACTGATCATCGAACCTCAACCAGAATGCGAATGTCATGTCCTGGCCTGCATACAGGTCCAGGGAATTATCATCAGGGATTGTGAGCTTGTCATCTAAACCATCGAAGTCAATTGTGCTGCCGTATCTCCCGGCAGTCCAGTCAGGCGCTCCTGCTATTGTGCCATTGTTTCCCTGCCTGCTTGTGTCAGCTGCAAGCGTCATGTCCTCCCCGATGCTTGCGACATTGTCCAGATCAAGCTGCAGTAGCAGACTCTCATCATATAATGTATAATTGGTCTGGTTCCATGCGTACGTGAGAGTTTGCAGGTTCTCTTCCTGGATAGATGTATTGACCTGCACGATCTGCTCCTGCTGGATTGTGCCATCATCAGGCGTAGGAGAGACAAATGCAATAGATGGAGAAGTGGTGTCAGGCGTCATCCCTACCTGGATGATCCTCTCTCCTGTCGTCCCTTGGGTTCCGGTCCCATCGTATGCGAACACCTGATATGCATATGTGCCATCCGCAAGGCCAGAAGTGGAATTTTTTGACTGATTCACATACAAGTTCCAGCCTGAATCGGATCTTGAGAGATCAGATGCATATTGCTGATATATCTCTGCAGCTGAGAGGCTCCTGTTCCAGACCATGACCTCATCTATCATGCCTTCGAAGAATAGGCTGTCCTCGGGCTGGACAGCCATCTCAGATTCAGCCCCGATGACAAAAGAATTGGTGAACTGATACTGGATAGGATAATTCCCGCCTGCATCATCTGTACCGCTGATTGCTCCATCCACATACATCCTTGAGTATCTTCCATCATATGTGCCGGCAAAGTGATGCCACCCTGAAGACAACGAAAGCATGGAATGTCTCACGAGGCCATATCCGTTGTTCCTCCTGATCCAGAGGCTAATATCGTTGTCGGAGCTGTCATTCATCGTGATCTCGTATCCTCCCTGCTGTGTCTTTGATACGAGGGTAGCAGCTTGTGTCCTCCAGGTAGGCATGTATGCCCAGAAGCTGAATGTGAGAGCACCTGTGGGAGCAAGAGATGGAGTGAAGGGCACATGGATGAAATCATCAGCTCCATCGAAGTCGAAGGCACCTCTGTGTCTCCCCGAGGTGGTCCAAGAAGGAGCAGTGACTTCAGAGCTGTTACCTATCGTGGCGTTATTCCTGAGCAGGCTATTGTCAATGATGCATCCCTCCTCGCCTGCGACAGCGCATTCGCCAAGCTCTGCGATATTGTCGAAATCCAGCATCAGCACAAGAGTGTTGTCATACAGAGAATAGTTCGAGCCATTCCAGTCATAGATGACTTCAGCAAGGTCTCCGCCAGCGATCGATGCATTTATGATGACTGTATCATCCAGGGTGACAGAACCATCAACAGGAGTAGGAGGATCGAACTGGAGAGAAGGCAGAGCGATGACGATGACAGCGAATACAGCCAGGGCTGCGATATATTTCAGTTTTGAAAGTGACCCCATGTCTAGGAATCACATAATTCCCTATATAAACATTATTCTGACACTAGGAAGTGATTATTACAATCTCATTAGGAGCATCTTCAAGCTCATCTATGATCATGATTAGCTTATCGACTGTCTCATCCAGTCCGGCAGGGAGGTCTGCCGGGAATGGGTTTATCTCAACTTCCCACCCAAGAGACCTGATTGTCGCGAATGATGGTGAGTACGGACCGCTATATGTGCCTGGGACTATCGTGAAATTTGAGGCCTGCAGGGGAGCTGCTGCACGGAATGCGATGTTCCCTGTGACCGTCATCTTTGTTAGGGTAGCGGTACTGTCCTCGATCTCCAGCTCAATCACCACTTCTTCAGGTTCTGCTGAATAATCGTACAATGTGAATTTGAATTCGTCTGCTTCGAAGGATCGGCCGACCTCCTGGCCGAACTCTTCAGCGCATGAGGTGAGAAGCAACAATAGGATACTATACTGAAAAGCCTGCATTGTGGACACCAACTGCCATATACACAAATCCCGCAAGCATGTTGACGAGCCTGATCACAGGGAACCTCCATGCGAGAAGGAATGCGAACGCGAGATAGATACCTTTGAAGACATAGATGCCGAGAAAACCATAAGAGCCGATAATCGACCTTACGATCGGATTGGCCTCGAACAACAGCCCGTCAGCCCCATATCTCTCGGTCGCGATACCGAGCGCGTAATGCGTCGTCACAGCATCTGCTATCGTGCCAAGAGTTATTACCAGCATCGAAAAAAGGAACCATCTATCCATCCAGAAGAAGAAAGGAAATGATTTCAAAAAGAGCGAGCTATGAGATAAAGATGATCATAGCCTCTCCCAGCCTAGGACAGACATCCTGTCAGCATCCTCCCCGCTGACCTTGATAGTATAGTAGTACGAGGTCGGGCAGACTGAGCATGCCTGGCAAACCATCCTTCCAGATTCGATCACATTGAAATCAGAAGCATCGATGACATGATCTCCAAGGTATGCGATGACCAGCTCAGATTCTGTCGGTTCTTTGATGAAATTCGCGCCACCTTCCCTGTACCAGGCCTGCCATGGCATCTCATCGCACTGCATCGGCTGGAGCTTCATGGTAACTTTGCCTGATGTGTTCGGATCAGACACATCGAAGCTGTTGTTTGCATCCGGCTCATCGCTTACTGATTGATCAGGTTCATCTGATGCAGGCTGATCCATCTCCTCCTGCGTCATCTCATCCCATCTCTCATCGATGATCGCGGATACCACTTCTCCATCCACGACCTTGACGACAATCTCGTGGTCTGTGATGACTTGCGCTGAAACAGAATCAGACCTGTCGCCATATCCTGCCTGGAGGCTTGAGAAACTGTATGTCAGCACATGCTGCTCAGGGAATGATTCAAGGATGACATGGTCAAGCAGCTGGAGATCATATCCATCATATGCATAGGTCGGAGCTGTAATGATGTATTCCTCTGCTATCTCTTCGACAGTAGGCTGGCCCCATCCTGCCAGCTCTCCCTTGATCTGTGCCAGCTTGTCATTTATCCTGGCGAGGCCTTCAGGCATGTACTCATCCCAGTAGGGATCGACCTTGACAGTCTTCTCACCTGACTTTGTTACCACAGTGAACTCAGCTGTGCCGACATCAGTGACTATCAGGTCTCCCTCCTCAGGCTCATAGAGCGGCTGCATGTCCTGGAATCCTTCCTCCCGGAAAAGAGTGACCAGGGAATCATACTCCTCCTGTGATATCTCGGAAATGTTCTCGAATGTCTGCACATCATCAGGACCGTAATATCGCAGAATAGCATGTGTGCTGTTTATCGTCAGCACCTGCTCCTGCATCTCTGGGAGCGTGAATGCCCCATATGTCCTGAGGACAATTGTCCCTGACTGCATGTCGCTGTCCTGCACAGCGCAGGCAGCGAGCAATAACAACAACACGACCATCTTCTTCATAATCATCACCTGCTTTGCCATGATGTCCGCTGATATAAATATCCCTCCATAATTGCAGCCAGGATAGAAGTAATAAATCTTTGCGCTTAGAAGACTGCTCTCCCTGCGGCTCTACCATCTGTCCTGGTCCTCCTGTGAATCAATAAAATTATATACAGGCATGACCTTGGGAGGAACGATGAATATCCTCGGCTTCCTGAAATCATGGCACAAGGTCTTTGAGAATGCGCACAAGGAGCAGTCAGGCGCCGATGATCCGAAAGAGATCGCGAGATACAGGCTACAGAGAAGGATGGAAGCATATCTGCAGAAAAAGCAGACAGGGATCAGGCAGAATGCTGTGCTATGCCACCAGCTTGAAGGTGATTATCATGACATCAACCATGGCATTGGACAATGGAAGCAGGATATCTGTTCGAGGATCTCTCCGAGAGGCAAGCTCCTGAGCCTGGAGAACTTTTTCTTCCCAGTCGAGAGCAATTCTCCTGCACTTTTCGTGAACTACCAGAATTTCAGGGAAAATGCTGATAGCCAGAAGGCTGTAGGAGCAGAATTACATGGCATCCTGATGGACATAGGTAAAGAGCTGGGAACAGGCAGGATGGGAAGGCTGGATGGCGCATGCATGAGGGTCTACATCCGGAGGCATCATGTTTCACAGGCGCTCCTGCATCTCCTCCATGATCTGGCCAAGATGAACGGGGTCGCTCTGGCAGAAGGCAAATACAAGGTCACCCACGAACCAGGTTCCATCACAGCTGAGCTTGTCAAGATCATGGGCTTGGAAGAAGCCCTTAGGGAGGAGATGACCAGGCTAGAAGTGGATATGAAGGACCAGAGATCCTATCATGAGCAGATAATTTCACTGATGAGAAGGTTCGGCAAAGAGCATCCTCTGTTCGAGCAGGTCCTCCAGAATTTCCCTGAAGAGAAGAGGCAGTTAGACCTGCTGGTGCATGAGCAGGCTGATATGTCGGGACTGATCGCAAGCGTGAAGGAGAAATGCCTTGTCCTTTCGCATATCCTCAATGATGCAGAGAACATAATCCTTGAAGAATCAGGATATATCGCCAAGGAAGAGAAAGCCATAAATGATGCTGAGGAGAGAAAAGTCAAGGACAATGCATCAGCCAAGGGCGAGTGCTTCGAGAGGGAGAGGAAGAGCCTGCTTGACGCCATCGAGCAAGAATTATTCATCGAGCACATAGTAGCTACCGATTATTTCGGGAAGGAGATGCATGACCTTGAAGAGCAGGAGAAGCTCTACAAGAAGAAGTTCATGAAACGGCTGGGAGATGTAGGCAGGAACTTCATCAGGGACTGGATAATTGCTCCGGGTTCCCTTAGAAAGATCAGGTTCGAGAATTATACAAAGTATCCGATGCCGAAGATGGAAGCGCTCTCCATGCTGAGGCAGCAGTTCGGGGAAAGCGAGGCGTTCCTGTCGCTTGAGCTAAACGAGCTGTCATGCGAGACCAACCAGTTCGTGCTCATCATCGAGAGGAGAGATGGGAAGGATATGGACGTGCATGAGCAGCGGGACCTTTTCAGGAAGATAGGCTACAACACCAAAGTCATACTCGAGGACCATCGCGGCGAGGATATGTCTGGCGCCAGGAACATAAACGGATATTACCTCCGTGGCGAGAGCCTCATGAGGGCGCTCACTGGGAATGCTGCTGCCAGGTGGGTATCAGGCATGCTATATGGGTATGAGGACCATTATTCGAACATGTTCCTTTCCAGGATGGCACCAGGTGAAGACAGGAGGCATGTGAAATTCTGGAAATTCGGCACAATGTGGGCTGGCACAGTGCATGATGACATAGGGTTCATGCCAATCCCGCACAAGGCAAGGAGGTTCTTCCCCTTCACCAAGCCCAGCGAGGAGCGTACTGTGGCAGAGAGGCTGAAGGCGCATAACCTCAAGCTCAACACTCCTGACTACATCAGCGGCGGCCAGTATGCGACAGGCTTATGGGAGTTCTATACAAAGGAGCTCGCCAAGGTCGCTATCAAGCCGGGGATGCAATGGAGAGAGGACAAGTACAGGGAGATGTTCCATCTCTGAGCAAGCTTTTTAAGAGTGCGCCATCTTTCGATTGATGTGAAGAACCCATTATTCAAGCTGTGGCTGATCATCGGCATAGGGTCAGGTTTCGCAGCGGTCCTGTTCTTCTCATTGACATACCTGAATGAGAAGATACTATGCAACCTCGAATGCAGAGAGAAGAATGAGGTCATGCTGATCCTGATACTTCTTTCTCTCTTCGGCACATTCGTCGGGAGCACCCTCTACTATTTCATCTCAGAGAAATATAGGAAGGAGATTGTCAGGATCAATGCTGATGCAGGCGCTACACTCGCATTCCTGGATACTGACATGCGCAGGATAGTGGAATCCCTGATCAGACGCAAAGGCATGGCTACGCAGTCAGAGATAACCAAGGACACACAGCTCAGCAGGGTGAGGATATCCAGGACTCTCGTAAAGCTTCAGGAAAAAAAAATCATCAGCAAATCTCCAAAGGGAATGACCAATATTGTCTCACTTGATGAGAAGCTCAACGCCCTATTCCAGGAGATTTCAGAAACAGAAACAAAGAAATATAGTTAGTTTCAGATTCAGATACAATATGGCAAAGATAGGTTCATCGACGATCGCGCTTCTGGTGCTTGCATCTCTCGCGCTTGCAGTCGCGAATGAGACTGTAGATATCCATGTGTTTGTGGGAGAGACCTGTCCTCATTGCGCAGAACTTGAGCATTTCCTGGATACGCTGGCTATTGAGAATGAAAGCATCAATCCCATCTACTATGAGGTGTGGTATGATCAGGAGAACCAGGCGATCTTTGAGAAGATGGCATCTGAATACGGTATCCAGATCCAAGGAGTGCCGACGATGTTCATCGGAGATGAGCATTTCGTGGGCTACAGTCCGGAGATGAACAAAGATATACTGGATGCGATCAACAAGGCAGGAAAAGCTTCAGACACAAACGCAACAGAGACTGTGAACCTTCCCCTTATCGGAGAGGTGGACCCTAGTGCAGTATCTCTGCCTGCACTTACAGTGCTCCTGGGATTCATCGATGGGTTCAATCCCTGTGCCTTCTTCGTGCTGCTGTTCCTCCTGTCCCTCCTTGTCTATGCGAAGAGCAGGAAGAGGATGCTCATCATAGGGCTGACATTCGTGTTCTTCTCAGGGCTCGTCTATTTCCTGTTCATGTCAGCATGGCTGAACTTCTTCATGATAACAAAGAACCTGACCTTTATCACGACCATCGCAGGCATGGTGGCACTTGTCATCGCTGCGATAAACATCAAGGACTTCTTCGCATTCAAGAAAGGTGTCTCTTTGTCGGTATCTGATGAGCACAGGAAGAGCCTGATCGCCAGGATGAGATCACTCCTCAAGGCAGAATCAATGGCCTCCATGATGGTCGGGACCATCACGCTCGCGATAGCCGCAAACCTCTATGAGCTCTTGTGCACAGCCGGGTTCCCGATGGTCTTTACCAAGATGCTTGTCCTGCATGAGCTGGAGACGCTTAGCTACTATTCGTATCTGCTGTTCTACAACCTTGTCTATATCCTGCCACTGCTCGCGATAGTCCTAATCTTCACATTCACGTTCGGACAGAGGAAGCTCTCTCAGTCGCAGGGCGAGGCCTTGAAGCTGATGTCAGGGATGATGATGCTTGCTCTCGGAAGCCTGCTTGTCCTCGCACCAGGCCTATTGAACAATGTATTCGCATCAGTGGGGACAATGCTTCTCGCGATCGTATTGACAGGTGTGATCATACTGTCAAAGAGAAGGAAATAAAGAATTGCAGATCATAGCGTGGCATTCTTGAATCTCTCATAATCTGCTTCAGCCATAGCCTTGATCTCCATGCTGACATCTTCCCACTTGAGCTTGTTTAAGCTAAGGAACTCCTGATGGAGCGTATAGCACTGCACAAGTTCTCCCTTCGCCTTCTCGTAGGTTGCTTTTGCCTTATTATCATGTTGCCAGTAGACATTATTCTCTACTGAATTGAGATAATTGAGCGACAGGTTCAGGGAGGGACCAACCTGTGCGAACCCGATATCATGCTTATCCCTATGGATGTCTATTGTCTTCCTATACTTCGCGTCAGCATTCCTCTTGATCCTGACGATCGTATAATATAGCGACTGGGGATATACCATCGCGCAGCATAATGCCTTGATGATCGCATGTACCTGGGAGAAGAATCTCTGGTCTTCCTCGTTTTTGGCCGCTCCTGCCAACTCCTTGAAGTACACTAGTTCACCGAATAGCATATGGTTGTTGATAGTGGCGCCATTGCCTTTTGCCCAGATATCAATATCATGGGCCAGGCTTCTGATGATCCTTTCCTTGTGGGGATAACCCTCCCGCAAAGGTCTTCCTTTCAGTTCGATGTTGAGTATGTGCCTAGCAACCAGGACAAATGTCTGTTCCATCTGGAAGTTTGCATCAAACAGCTTGTTCAGCATCACATCAAGCCGATGAGCATCAGTCTCTGTCCAAGTGCTTTCAACAGCAGGTGCGACTTTTTTTCTGAATAGATTTGCTAGGAAGTTTGCCATGGCTGCAATGATTCTCTTTAAGATTAAATATTTTTGCAGAGAAGCTTCCTTTGTCGACCCTCGCCGGGACTGTCCTCTTCCGAGGAGCCTAAAATAATGAGAATCCAAAATGATGCGCTTCACTTCCTGTATCTTTTGCTTCTCAGGAGACGGTGATACACACAGAAGCCTGTGGCTTCTGGTGCACAAGGAAACTTTTGTTTCCTGTGCCACGGAAGAGCTATTGCTCTTCCTCTGGTCCTAGAAATTATTCGAAATTTCTATGACTTGACGGCAAACCTATGCGCCTCATCGATCCACCTTAGACAGGTGGGAGCGTGTCCTGGTCCTTTCAGACCAGCCCTCGCTACAGAAGTCCGTGCCTCACTGTCGCGATGAGCCTAACTGATGAAAATGAAGCGAGCTTCACTTCCTATATCTTTTGCTTCTCAATAGTCTGTGATATTTGACAGCGAATCTGTGTGCTTCATCGCGGATGCGTTGGAGGAGCTGGAGAGCGCGGGTCTTCTTCTCCAGGAGGATTGGCTGGTCCATGCCTGGGAAGAATATCTCCTCGTTCCGTTTGGCAAGACCGATCACAGGTATCCTGACGCCCACTTCAGCCATGGCCTCCAGAGCGCTGGAGAGCTGGCCTGCACCGCCGTCTATCACCACAAGGTGCGGAAACTGCTTACCTTCCATCCTGAGCCTTGCATATCGTCTTCGTACTGCTTCTCTGATCATCGCGAAATCATCGATACCTTCTGTCAGTCTTATCCTGAAGCGACGGTAATTTGATTTATCCGGAGTGCCTGAATCAAAGCGGACCATGGATGCGACTGAATCTGTGCCCGAGAGATGGGAGACATCGAAGCATTCGATGATCTTCGGGTCTTCATCAAGTCCTAGCCTCTCTTTGAGGTCGCGGACCATGAGCTCGCCTTCCTGATATGAGCTCTCCAGGTTTATGCGAGCGAGATCCAGGAGCTCTTTCTTCTCCCCTCTCTCCGGCATTGTGAAGATCACTTTTGTCCCTCTGATATCGCTGATGAACTCTTGCAGCTCAGGGCTTGGCATCTCAGGCAGGATGATCTCCTTAGGGACAGCATGCTCGCCATAGTAGAGCATGAGGAACTCCTCGAAGAATTCCTCCTTCTCAGGGAAGTCATATTCTTCCTTTCCTGACAAGGCGCCCTTGTATATCTTGAAGACAGCGATGTGCACATCTGAATCCTTTATGTAGTTTATGACATCCTGGTCAAAGTCCTTGTCTTTCTCGACAAGCTGGCGCTCATGCTGCGACCTTATCGCAGCGATCTGGTCGCGGAGCTGTCTCGCCTGCTCATAATCCTGCCTTGACGAAAAATCCTTCATCCTCTTTTCCAGATCCCTGACCAGCTGCTCAGACCTCCCTGAGAGGAAAGCCTTTGTGTCTTCGACCTGCTGCCTGTATTCTTGCTCCGTCACTGCGCCAGAGCATGCGCCGCTGCACAGGCCCATCTGATAGCGCAGGCATGGGCGCCTGCTCCTGAGCTTGCATGTCCTCAGGCGGAATGTGTTTATCGCGAACCGGAGGATTATATCGCGCTTCTCAGAGGAAGTGAATGGGCCGAAATACGTGCCTTTCTCCTTCCTGTCCCTTGCCAGGAGGAGCCGGGGGAATGGCTCCTCCCTCAGCATCACGTAAGCATATCTTTTCGAATCCTTGAGGTCGATGTTGTACCTGGGCATATGCTCCTTTATCAGGTTGTTCTCAAGTATCAGAGCTTCCTTCTCATTCTTCGTGATAATATAGTCGACATCTGCTATATGCTGCACAAGCGCAGCAGTCTTAGGGTCAGGATGGTTCTTCTGGAAGTAAGAAGAGACTCTCTTCTTTAGGTCCCTGGCCTTGCCTACGTAGATGACATCATCTGTCGAGTCTTTCATGAGGTAGACTCCAGGCAAGTGGGGAAGGTCGTACATGATGTGAAGGAAAGGAAATATCTTAAAAAAAGCTTCCTGCCATAGTCACCATATTCTTATTCCTCTTCTACTGCCTCTATTGCATGAGAATCGCGATCGTATCGACACTCTATAAGAAGATCCCTCCAAGAGCATATGGGGCAGTCGAGAGGCTTGTCCACCAGCTCACTGAGGCGCTTGTCGACCTTGGGCATCATGTGACATTATTTGGTGCAGGAGACACACAGACCAGGGCGAGGCTTGTATCCTCTGCGCCTGCTCATCTGGACAGCCTTGATGTACCTGGGTTGAGGAAGGATATGTACAAGGCCCTTCTCACAGGTCTTGCCTTCTCGATGCAGGATGAGTTCGACATCATTCATCTCCATGATGGATTCTCCTCCCTTCCTGCTGCAGCGATAGCCAGGACTCCTGTGGTCGTCACAGTGCATTCCGCCTTGCATGAGAACAACAGAGAGATATATGAGAGGCTTCGCGTGCCGCTGGTCTCTATCTCGAAGAACCAGGGCAGCTTCCTCTCAGACCTTGATCATGTCGGCACTGTCCTGAACGGGCTTGAAATGGGTGAATATGAGCATTCGTATAGCCCGGGGGAGTATCTGCTGTTTGTCGGGCGGTTGAGCGAGGTCAAGGGCGTGCATAGGGCGATCGATGTGTCAGAGAAGACAGGCATCCCGCTCATAATCGCAGGGAATGTCGAAGAGCCAGAGTACTTCAACAAGATGATAAAGCCCCGGCTTCTAGGGAAAGTGACGTATGTAGGAGAAGTAGATGAAAAGAAGAGAAACCACCTCATGGCCAACGCTCTCGCATTCATCCATCCTATCACATGGGATGAGCCATTCGGTCTTACTCTGATAGAATCCATGGCTTGCGGAACACCTGTGATCGCCATCGGGAAAGGCTCGATACCTGAGCTAGTCAAGCCAGGGACAGGATTCATCTGCAAGGATGTGCAGGAGATGGCTGATGTTGCCAGGCAAGTCAAGGGACTTGACCGGAGGAAGGTGAGGGAATACGCGCTGTCGAACTTCAGCGCAAAGAGGATGGCACAGGATTATCTGAACATATATCAGATGGTGATCTCAGCCAAGAAGGCTGTAGGCGAGGTAGCCGAAAGTAGTGAAATAGTAGGCATTGACAAAGGGGTTGAGGGGCACAAAGACCATCGCAGTGATAGGCACTCCGGACATCACGCCGAGAGTCATGCCTAGCATGGACCTGAGTATTCCCAGTATGATGCCCATCGTGACTATATCCAGCCCAGAGAGGAGAGGGACAAGCAGCAGCAGCAATGCTGGCTTGATTATGCCAAGAAGCATGTTCTGCATGAAATCGAAGTTCAGTATATTCACGATAAGGACTGACAGTGCTTCGAGGATCAGCCCCCATTTGTATCCGTAATTCGCAGCCATGATGACTGCTGAGAACCAGACTGGCTCGATCTCGATAGGGATCCTCATCCTTGTCCGCGCGAATTTGACCAGAGAACCGATGGTCCCCAGCACCAGGAGCCAGAAGAATTTCCTGTCGAAGAAATGGAGCGTGGCAAGCAACGCGAGACCGAGGACAAGGAAAATGACCTTCTTCTTTGTGAACCATCTCCTGAAGAACTCGATCCCCTGGAAGTAATTTACTGTACTTGCCACTAGTCCCATCTGAAGCCAGAAAGGATGAGATTATTAATGGACTGCTGCTTATCTTCTAACCAGAAGCGCTTCTTCTCGTCTAAAGAAGAAGCAGAAGCAGTATAGTGGTTATAATCATCATCTTCTTAGGCCCCTGAGCAGCCATAGGGAGACTGCTGCGAAAGCGATGATACCTGCGAGCAGAGCGAACCAGGGGAAGCTTCTCTCTTCGAAAGGCTCGATGACTTCTGCTGTGATCATCGGAGATGGGGCAGTTGTCTGATTTTCTTCTATGGCAGGCTCTAGCTCAGCAAATGTCTCTTCAGGCTCTTTTGCGATAGAAGCCACAGCGAAATAGCTGAATCCTGGAGACCTGGCCTTGATGACTCTCCAGTCCTCATCCTCGCTTATCAGCTCTGTATCAAGCTGTTCCCATCCATCCTCCCAATGGAAGAACGCGAATTCCTGCTCTTCTTTGAGGTGCGATCTTGGGACCCGCAAAGTGAATGATATATTCCTGACATCAGTGTCCTCGAAATTCAGCTGCCTGATCCTGTAGTAGAGCAGGAAATCATCAAGATCCGCGACATCATCAGGCTTATCATCATATCCCTCGATGATGATGGAGATGTATGGCTTATCACGTAGCATGGTCATCTCGATTGATCGGATAAGGAGGTCGGAACTGTTGATCATGAATGATGCCCGATCCCCTGCACCCAGGCCCTTGAGGGAGAGTGTCTCCTTCATGGATGATGTGACTGCGCCTCCTCCTGCTCCTCCTCCGCTGCTTCTTGTGGCTGGAGGATCGCTTCCTCCACCGCCACCCCCTCCTCCATCGTCATCTTCTTCAACTGGTTCCCCCCAGTAGAACATCGAGAAGTCATCTGTGAGGAAATAGAATCTTGCATACTCGATGTTGTCAATTGTGAAAGTGGAATCATAAGAGGATTCAAGCGGACCTACGATGCCTGCTCCATGGTCTGCATAGACCTTGATGCCTGAGTATGGAGGGGAGAATTGACTCAGGCTTGAGCTTGGGATCAGGAAGTATACTCTTGATCCTGATGATGTGTCTGCTGTTATGTTTATCTTTCCGAACATGGACTGGAGGACAGCTGGCTTTGTGACATCTGGGATGGAGATGCTCGCATCGCTTGAATTGAGTCCTTCCAAAGAGTAGATCACGCTCCTCGCTGGTGCATGTGAGAGATCATCGATCCTGCCTGCTCCAGATGAGAAATCTCCCTGGACCAGGATGACGGTTGGAACTGAATTTGAGACATTGACAATTGAGATCGTGCTGTTTGCGTATCCGACCTTATCTGTCACTGTGATGGTTATCGTATGCAATCCATCTGCGAGCAGGGTCGTGGGGTATGAGAAATTGGATATGCCTGATGATATCAAAACACTATCGATGTAGAGCGATGCGGAAGCGATGCCTGATGCATCATTTGCATAGTAATTTATCGGGAGGGAACCGTTGACCTTTGTCCCGTTGATTGGGGAGAGGATGCTCACCCATGGCTGAGTGGCATCGATCATGTAGGTGTTGTTATGCCATACCATGCCAACGGAATTGTTGGCATAGAATGATATATTCTTCTCACCTTCCGAGCCGCTGATCTCCACATTGATAGGGCCAGAATAGCTTATCGCTCCTCCGCATCCCCAACCTCCTCCTTCACCCTCTCCTCCACTTGTTGCTGAGCATTCGATGCTGCCTCCGTTGTTTGCATTGACAAAGGCGACAGTCATATTAGTGCTGTTCATCACGCGGGTCCCGTTATGGAGCGGGACGATGATCGATGGAAGAGTTGCATTGACTGAGATCTCCCTTGTCTGTATAGCAGAATTGCCTGCCTTGTCTGATACGTTGATAGTGAGAATATGCGTGCCTTCTCCAGGCGCAGTGAAGCTTCCGTAGTATCTGCCTGAAGTGAAGGTGATGGTCCCGTTAGTACCATTCACTGAAAATAATAGGGAACTGGCGAGATTTGGGTCTGTCGCAAATGCTTCAAGATAGACCTGCATGCCAGGAGTCGCATTGCCTTGCATCGCAGTCCTTCCGATCACTGGAGCAGTCGTATCCAGCTTCAGGCTCAGCTGCCTCTCTGGCTCAATGTTCCCTGCATTGTCGACTGCCCTATAGTAGAAGATGTTCTCTGCAAGGGTCGAGTTGATCTCTATATCTGATGTCGCCGTCCTCCAGGCGACGCTTGAATTAGGCCTCCATTCTATCCTTGCTATGCCGCTTGATGCGTCTGTGGATGATATATTGACCTTCACGCTTGTCCTGTGCCAGCCATTCGTGTTGGCTGTCTGATTTGCTGTCGCTGATGAGGTGGGAGGGATAGTGTCTATGCCTACGATTGAAGAGTTGACAGCGACATTGCCTGCGAGGTCTGTGCAGGTGGCTGTCCATGTGTAGTTGGTATTCGAGAGACCTGTTCCAGATGTCGAGAAGATTGTCGGCCTTGTCCTGTTTATTGTCTGCGTGACAGACTTGCTACCTATCGTGACTGTGCATGATGCATTATCACTGAAGCCATCCCAGAAGGTAATGTTGAATCTTGGTGTGAGTGTGTTGACCCAGGAATTGTTGGATGGAGATGAGATGCCTATCGAAGGGGGGGAATCGTCGACGATTATCGTGAGCGTCGAGGTGTTGCTATTGCCTGCCGCATCTGTGGCTACTGCTGCGAGGATGCAGTCTCCTTCGCTGCATCCGAGCATGGTAGCGTTTACTGTGATAGAATGTATGCTGCCTGATGAGAGCAGGACACCATTGACTGTCACATTTGAAAGGTGCAGGTCTGATGCGTTGACTGCCAGGGTGAACAGCTGGCTCGAATTGACCACAAGGTCGGAGGAGGAGAATGAATGGATGACTGGTGAGATGTCATCGAACTGGATTGTCAGAGAGGATTGATTGTTGATGTTGCCTAGCGAATCGGCAGCAGTGACATAGAATGTGCAATTTCCGGAGCCATAGCATCCAAAATCACTGGTGGAGTTCAATGTGCTGTAGATGCCTCCGTTCGTGCCAGACATAGCTGTGCCGTTCATTGAGACAACCACAGATGAGGAGTCATTGACAAAGACAGAGAAGTTTAGGATATCGGTGCTCTTGGCATTGTATGATGTGGATGAAAAACCTGAGACCTGAGGGGGTGAAGCATCGACAAGAATCGATGTGGTCTCAGTGCTGTTGGCATTGCCTGCTTCATCGATCGCGATGATATTCAATGTGTAGTTCCCTGATGCGTAGAATCCCAGCTGACTTGGCGATACTGTCCTGTTGTACCTGAAGCTTGCATTGCTGAGCAGCAGATATGTACCATTGCCGATGACACTCACATTGAGAATATTAGCATCGAGCACATCTGCTCTGACATCGGTCTCTCCCTGAAGACCTATCGCAACAGACTGGTTTGTCCTCACACCTGAGACAGCCGGGGGCGTGTCGTCGAGGATATAGATGATGGAGTTGTTCCTGACTATGTTGCCTGCGACATCAGTGGAAGTGATATTGAGCGGTGGAGATGATAATGGGATGCTTCCCGCCCATATGTCTCCAGCTCTCGTGAGTATGATCCCTTCTGCGGTAACGTTCCTCATAGAGATGATATCTGTTGCATTGACAGTGACCAGCACCGAAGTGTTTGTACGGACTATGTAGTCTGAGAGCGTGATGCTCGACACCACAGGGGGATATGTATCAGGGCAGCCGGCATACTGAGAGAATCCTGGGATTGCTGGGCAGGAATCACATGCATCTCCAACAGAATCAGAGTCCTGATCAGCCTGGTCAGCGTTCGGGATCTCGAAGCAGTTGTCTGTCCCATCCCATCTCCCATCACTGTCCAGGTCTGTGGCTGTTATCGCAAGCGGCGTCGAGAGATCAAGGACTCGCTTGTTGGTCTTATAGTACCAGTCAGAGTAATCATATTCATCTTCAGAGTATGATATCCTGATATATCCGTTATCCCCCCAACTGGTCCCCCAGCTGTTCTTCACGATCCAGTACTGGCCGCTGTCATTGTAGCCTGTTATCAGGACAGCATGGCCGCCGCATCCTGTCATGGAATCGTCACTGAATATCCCTGAAGTATACGATTGGAATGCGTTGCAGGCCCAAATGCCGGCCATCACAGGACCATGGTTTGCCAGGACCGTCCTCACAGCATCCCTGTTGTTGGCGACAAGCCCATAATCTATCCTTACAAGCTCTTCCTCCCATCCTGCGCATCTGCCTTCGCACGGCACATCCTCCTCCTGGTATGGGAAGCATGAGGTTCTGGTTATCCCATTTGTCGCGAAGTATTCGAGTGCAAGGTCAAGATAGCCGCCTGAGCATCCTATCTGGCAGTAGTTGTTGTATGGAGAAGGATAGCATGACTTGTCACATGACACAAGATACTGTTCAGAGAGGCTGATGGGATATGTTGAATTCAGGATGCCTATCCTTATCCTTGCCTCAGCGTTTGCGACTGTGGCGAAGGCCCAGCAGCTTCCGCATGATCCCTGGTTCTTGACTGGAGTGATATAATCATGTGATTGGTTGTCGCTCCAATTCAGGTATGATGGGGTCGCAGAAAGAGGGATGTCGAGCGGAACAGATACTGACAGCATCTGCTGCTTCATGAGCTCTGCCTCTGGCGCCGAAGACAATGCGATCGGTCCCTCGACCCTAAGAATCTCTGACCTGATGTCGTTCTTCAGAAGTTCCCACTCGTCAATCCTCTCTTTACCGATGCACACTCCGGATTCGCTGCCGTCCTCATGGACGACGATCTCGTATCGCATCCCTCTGGCGATGCAGTTGGTCGCAGCGGGATTGGGCATGGCTGAGGCAGCTATGGCTAAGACAAGCGACAAGACAAGGAAGATCCCCCACTTCACAGATGCTTCTCAAGGATGGAGGTTATTAAAAATTTCGATAGTTCAGAGTGGTCATCACGCCTGATATCTCAGTCTCTGGGTCGATGATGCCTTCAAGTTCCTCCAGCGAATCGACCACAAGGCCTCTTGAAGCACGCGCGTCGTGGAAATCCTTGTAGATTCGTCGGATTGGGACTGATTCATAGTGGCTGATGACAGTATCCGCTCGCAACATCGGCGGCTTGCACGCGACAATGCTATATGATTCCTCTTGCACCCGCAGTTCATGATGCAGCGTATCAGGTGATGTGCCCACATAAAGTCTTGGACGCAATCTTGCTTCCAGGTTCCTCTTCAGCAGTTCCTGGACATAGGGAGGCAAATCCATATATGCACTGGGAGAATCCAGATTAAAATCCCTTTCTCCTATGGTTCACAACCCGAACCTGCCGATGAATTCCATCATCTCCTTGTATTTCTCTAGGAATTCAAAGCCTTTGTCAGTGAGGATGATGTCCTTCTCATCCTGTGAAATGAATCCCTTGGTCATGAGCTCATCTATGTATTCCTTGAACATCTGCGGCGAAATATTGGAAGAGTGGAGGAGCCTTGTAGGCCTTATCCGGACGTGTTCCCTCACAGACAACAGGATGTCGTGGATTACTTCTAATCTCTCTCTTTTCTTTCCCATCCTTCTCTGAGCAGGAGCCATCCTGCGATCACTATCCCAAGCGCGATAAGCAAGTAATCATAGAGCTGCGCGATCCAGGAGACAGTGCTCAGGCTCCTGGCTGCGACATATGCAATAACAGAGAGGAGGACTGCTCCTGCTGCGAGGGCTCTTCTCCTCTCCCCATGCCCGAGCGCAAGGTAGACGAACATGATGAATATGCTTGTGTTGACCAGATATGAAAGCGCGACAAGGTCAGGGAGGACCAGATACAGGTACCTGATCATGAGATTGATCGTCCAGCCGATAAGGATCAGGACAAGTGTTATCAGATAGAGCTGCATCTCCTTCTTGTGCCTGTATTCCCTCCATGCCAGCCATGATGCATACGAGAATGCTGCGAGCTGGCTATAGTATATCAGTTCTGTCCCAAAGAAATAATCAGCCATGGCAATCGATGCAGCGACTACATGGAGAAGGATTATCCTACTCCTGTCGAATTCCTTCCAGATGAGCGAATACACCAGATAGAATCCAGCCATCGCAAGGAAGTATTCGAATCCGGCAATCGCGACCCCAAACCCAGGGAATATGCTCATGTATCCAGCAAGGAAGCCAAGTGCATAAAAGAGGAATGCCAGCGAGAAATATCCAAGGCCCTGGTGGCCGCTGAGCTTGTGCATCCTCCCCGACCTAGTGAACATGAAGATGCTCGCAAGGATTATGATGGCAGCATATGCTGTCTCGACAAGCAGCCTGTTCTGCAATATCAGCTCGAAAAGCATAGATGGCTGAAGTCTGATATGTATATATAATTATTTGGTGCTGAGGAAGTCTTTTCCAACTTTCTTCCCAGATTAAAACACAAAGAAACAATGTTTCTTGTGCCCAAGGTAGCAAAGATATCGGGATGCCAAGGCTAAAGTCTTTTGCGGCCAGGGAGCAGACTCCCTTGGGAAACAATGGAAATCAACGATTTCCAAGGACTTGGAACAAAGTTCCAATCGGTGGAGCCAAAGAAAACAGTAGTTATCCTACATATCTATGCTAGGCGATGCTTTTAAAGCGATATGCAATCCAAGTATGCATGGCAAAGAAAAAAGAAGCTGTTATCGAACCTAAGGCTGACGAGAAAGCTGATGCAAAAGCTGACGAGAAAGCTCAGGTCAAGAGGCCTGACAGGCTCTACAGATCAAGGAAGGACAAGGTCATCGCAGGTGTATGCGGAGGAATCGCAGACTATCTGAACATCGATCCAGTGTGGGTGAGGCTGGTAGCGATCCTCGCGCTATTCGCAGAAGGCGCAGGATTCCTTGCGTACATCATCGCGTGGATACTCATACCTGAGGAACCGAAAGGAGATGCTGCCAAGGCTGATGCCAAGGCTGGTGGCAAAGCTGATACTGATCCTGTTGCGGCAGAGAAGAAGGTAAGCAGGAGAGGCGGCAATGTGCTTGCAGGAGTCGTCATCGTTCTCCTCGGCCTTGCGTTCCTCATGAAGCAGATCTTCCCAGTTATAGGGTGGAACTACATCTGGCCTGCAGGACTCATCGCTATGGGGATCTATCTCCTGGTGAGGAAATAAGATGGAGAACAGAAAGATGCTTGCAGGCATACTGCTTGTGATACTTGGCACAGGGCTCCTGCTTGACAACATCCTACCCTGGTTCAGGTTCGACTATGTATGGCCGCTCCTGATAATCGCTGTGGGAGTGCATCTGATAGCGAGGGGACGAAGATGAAAGGCAACAAGATGGCAGGGATCGTCTTCATCATCCTGGGAAGCGTATTCCTCCTTAGGACTCTTGGCATAATCAACTTCGAGGTGTGGCCGCTTCTACTGACATACTGGCCAGTCCTCCTGATACTTATCGGGATCTCGATGATACTCCGCCAGGGGTGGATGACATGGCTGCTTGTCGCGCTTACCGCTGTTGTCGGAGCTTCCCTCATCGTGGACCAGGTCCCCCAGCAGGAGAGCACAACACACAGCCAGACAGTCTTTCGCAATGGAGCAGAGCGTGCTGATGTGAGCCTCCATTATGGAGCAGGGGAGCTACGCATCAAGGAAGGGACTGATGAGATACTGGAGAACACAGCGATCACAGCAGATTCAAAGAGACCTAACATCAAGCGTGAAGAAGCAGATGGTGTAGTCAAGGTAGAGGTCCAGAGAGGTGATGTGACTTTCGCATTCGGGAAGCCGGTGCATGATTCTTGGGATGTCAGGCTTTCGAGGGACATTGTCTATGACAGGCTGTATCTCGCATATGGTGCGGCAGATGTCAATGCAGATCTGAGAGATCTCAAGATAGACAAGCTTGTAGTAGAAGGAGGAGCGGCAGACTCGACGATAACTTTCCCAGACTATCCAGTCAAGGCTGAGATAAGCACAGGAGCAAGCTCCTTAAAGCTGAGGATCCCTAAGGATGCTGGCGTCAAGATCGAGTACAGTGGTGGTCTGGCATCAGCAGACTTCGATGGATTCGAGAAAGACGGAAACACATACACGCTCAACAGCGGCGATGAGATAGTGATCAACATAAGCGCTGGCATGGCGAGCATCGAGACGGAGTTGTATTAGATATGTTTTTTTTGTTTTTTTAACTTTCCAGATGTTCGATGCAGTTGATGAGTTCTGCTCTACTCTCTTCAATGATAGACAGGCTTGTGTTCTTCAGCTCAATGAAGTCTGACCCAGTAAGGATGCTGATCAACAGTGAGCCTACTGCACCGTGCGTGACCACAAGGATGTTCCCTTCATGATGGCTGATCATCGTCAGGAATTTTTTCAGCCTCTCCTTCACTTTTTCTTCACTCTCTCTATCTTTGACCAAAGACCAATCGTAGCCAGGATGCTTCCTCCTGCCCTGCATTGAGCCTCCGTGGAACTCCCTGAGGTCAGCTGTCTGGATAGGTGTTGAATGATGTCTTGCGATTATATCTGCAGTGTGCCTTGCCCTGTCAAGGTCGCTTGTGTATATCGCCTCGAACTCCTCTTTCTTCAATCTCTCTGAGAGAAGCTCAGCCTGCTCTATCTCTCTTGAGGTTAGATTCCCTGGGAGATGGCCCTGGCATATCCCTGCGACATTCTCTTCAGTCTCACCATGCCTGACAATATAGATGCGCATGACAGTAAGAATATCTAGAGTATATTTGAAACCTTCCGAATCTAGGAAAGGACTGTCTTCAGGTACTGCCCTGTGTAGCTCTTCGGATTCTTGGCTATCTCCTCAGGAGTGCCTTCTGCGACTATCTCGCCGCCTGCGTCGCCGCCTTCAGGGCCGAGGTCGATTATGTGGTCTGCAGATTTTATGACATCGAGATTATGCTCTATCACGACGACAGAGTTTCCTTTGTCGACAAGCCTCGATAGGACTGATAATAGTTTTTTTACATCGTGGAAATGAAGTCCGGTTGTCGGCTCGTCAAGCAGATACAGAGTCTTTCCAGTGTCTTTTTTCGAGAGTTCCCTGGTCAGCTTTATCCTCTGGGATTCACCGCCTGAAAGGGTTGTCGATGACTGGCCGAGGCTGATGTAATCAAGACCGACGTCCTTCAGGGTCTTCAGCTTGTTACGTATCGAGGGAATATTCTCGAAGAGCGCGACTGATTCCTCCACACTCATCGATAGGACTTCTGCGATGTTCTTCCCCTTATACTTGATGTCGAGTGTCTCGCGGTTGTATCTTGCTCCCTTGCATTCCTCGCATTCCACATATACATCGGGGAGGAAGTTCATCTCTATCTTTATCACGCCTTCGCCGTGGCATGCCTCGCATCTTCCGCCCTCCACATTGAAAGAGAACCTGCCTGGCTTGTAGCCGCGCATCCTGCTCTCCGGCATCGCGACATAGACCTTCCTTATCTCATCGAATACCTTGGTATATGTGGCAGGATTGCTCCTGGGAGTGCGACCGATCGGGCTCTGGTCGATGACAATGACCTTGTCGATTCCCTCGTATTTGAGGGACGTGTGCTTCCCGACATCCTCCCTCGACCTGTATATCTGGTTCTTCAACGCTTTGTAAAGTATCTCGTAGACAAGTGTTGATTTGCCAGAGCCTGAGACACCTGTTATAGCTGTGAATGTGCCAGCTGGTATCTTCACATCGATGTCCTTGAGATTGTGCTCGCTTGCTCCTGTTATCGTGATATGGCCTTTGGCTTTCCTCCTCTTCTTCGGGACATCGATCCTCATCCTCCCTGAGATGTACTGGCCTGTGAGAGCATCTGAGACAAGGAGCTCTTTTGGCGTTCCCTCGAATACTACGTTACCTCCATGTATCCCTGCACCCGGACCGATATCGACTACCCAGTCTGCTGTCCTTATCGTGTCCTCGTCATGCTCGACTACTATGAGAGTATTGCCAAGATCCCTCAGCCTAATCAGGCTGTCAAGGAGCATCTGGTTGTCTTTCTGATGCAATCCGATGCTAGGCTCATCAAGCACATAGAGTACTCCTACGAGGTTCGATCCGATCTGTGTGGCAAGCCTGATACGCTGCCCTTCCCCTCCAGAAAGGGTGCCGCTTGAACGTGATAATGTAAGGTAGCCGAGACCGACCTTCTCAAGGAACAATAGCCTTGACCTTGTCTCCTTTATCAGCTGATGCGCGATGGCTTCTTCTTTCTCAGTGAGCTTGAGTCCCTGGAAGAAAGCGAGCGCATCCCTTATCGACATGTCTGTTATATCTATTATGGATTTACCATGGAGCCTGACTGCGAGGATCTTCGGCTTCAACCTTCTGCCATGGCATGCAGGGCATTCCCTCACACGCATGAACTGCTCCATCCATTCCCTCCTGCCTTCTGACTCTGTCTGCTTGTAGAGCCGCTCGAGCATGGGGATGACTCCTTCGAAATTGCCTTTGTATGAATATGAGAGATTCCTTTCCCTCGATGTATAGTTGTAGGAGAACTTCTCGTCTGTCCCATAAAGGATGAGATCCATCGCTTTCTTCGGGATGCTCTCGATCGGGTCGATCATCGAGAATCCATAGACCTTGGCTACCTGGGAGAGCTGCGACATCCTCCATCCGTCGACCATTGAGCTGAATGCTGCTATCGCCCCCTCTGCGATGCACTTTGTCTTGTCAGGTATCACGAGGTCAGGATCGAACTCCATCTTCACGCCAAGGCCTTCGCAGGTCTCGCATGCTCCGAATGGGCTGTTGAACGAGAACATCCTCGGCTGCAGCTCTTCGAATGTGAGGCCGCAGACCGGGCAGGCCATCTTTGATGAATATAGCTTCTCCTTCCCATCCTGTACGGCGATCACTAGACCGTCTGATCTCTTAACCGCATTCTCGACTGCTTCTGACAGGCGCTGTGTCTCGCTTGAAGGCAGCCTGTCGATCACTATCTCTATATCGTGCTTGACATATCTCTCAAGATTGACTTTCTCATCAGTCCTGACGATCTTGCCGTTGACCCTTGCGCGCGTGAACCCCTCGCCTGCAAGGTCACTTATCAGCTTCTCATATGTGCCTTTCTTCTGCCTGACGATAGGGGAGAGGATCGTCACTTCTCCATTGAAATCAGCTGCTATGGTATCGGCGATCTTCTGCGGGGAGGAAGCATCTATCATGATGCCATGCTCTGGACAGTATGGGACGCCGATCCTCGCGAACAGGAGCCTGAGATGATCATATATCTCTGTGACTGTGCCGACTGTGCTTCTCGGATTCTTGGAAGTGGTCTTCTGCTCAATCGAGATGGCTGGGGAGAGGCCATCTATCGAATCCACATCTGGCTTGTCCATCATGCCGAGGAACTGGCGCGCGTAGGATGAGAGTGATTCCACATAGCGCCTCTGGCCTTCTGCATAGATAGTATCGAATGCAAGGGTGCTCTTGCCTGAACCAGAAAGTCCTGAGAAGACTATCAGCTTGTCCCTGGGCAGCCTGATAGAGATGTTCTTCAGGTTGTGCTCCCTTGCTCCTTTTATCACGAGTGAATCATGCATATCAATCGGGTTTGCTGAATCTTTAAAAAGATATTTGTCGCCCATCATTGTCATCGTCATCAGTCCTACTTTATATGCATTGCGAGCGGCTGACCAGTGGTCCTTTGAGAGAGAAGCGCAGATTTTTCTTACAGAGATCTTGTCCTTCTTCATATGGGCTTCCTTGAAGAGGATATCGAAGCGATCAGCATTTTCAGGGAGGATAGGGATCTGAGGGAAAGGGCATATACCATAGCAAGAGGCATGGTCCTCTGTCCTCCAGTAGAATATGACAAAGGCATCCGGATATACCCTCTGTCTGATACGAATCCACCTCTTGCGCTCATGTATTCCTCCCGGGAGATCCAGCCTTCTGCGATGATAGCATCTATCGCCCTTCTTGAGGAGATCATACCGAGAAGGAGGTTGATAATCCCTGAAATGGTAGCTGGATTCGATAGCGGCATGAGCGATGTATCGATCGTGATGACCTATTATGGACATCTATCGCCATGGAGGGGATTCCATCCTGATGTGCATCTTGTCTTCGAAAAAGAGATGCTTTTCAGGGGGAGGGAAGGGATATATGCCCTGAACCTTGATGGCAGGGTCCTCCCTGATTTCTATCCGAGATACCAGGAACTTCACAGCCAGGTGATGGAAAGGCTTGAGGAGTTTTTCATCTGAAGATCAGGAGATACTGCTGGCCGCCGAAGCTATGCTGTTCTGCAGGCCTTGCTGCCATCCTCAGGATTTCCTCCTTAGACAGGCGCTCTTGGACAGGAGGGCCCATGGATGTCTGTCTCTTCTCCCAGTCGACTATCACAAGCCGACCCCCTGGCTTCAGTGTGTCGAATGAATCGCTCAAGAATGCTTCTGGATCAGGGATCTCATGGAGGACATTGACAAGGAGTATGACATCAGAAGGGATCGCCAACTGGGAAGAATTGATCATGATGATGTTCCTCCTGTCCCCTGCTCTCTGCCTGAGCTCTTCAAGCATCTTCTCAGAGATATCTATCGCGATGATCCTCCCTTCATCGCCGACAATGTCAGAAGCAGGGATTGTCATATAACCTATGCCGCAGCCAAAATCTGTCACTATATCCCCTGGTTTGACACCTGCCATGGCGAGGACTTTCTCTGGAGGAAGAAGTTCCCTCCGTCTGGGACTATCGAGCTTTCCTATGTCGCCTGAGAATATCATGGTTTCCTAGAATAATGGTAGAATAAAAAAGTGATCGCTATGCCTCAGCTGATTGCAAGTTCTGCCAGAGTCCGATGATGTTTCCTTCAGTGTCCATCACACGCGCATAGTATCCCATGCCGCCGACTTCCTGGGTGTTCGTGATTATCCTGCCACCAGCCTTCTCCACTTTACCAATATGGTCAGCGATGTCAGGGACATCTATCACGACTAAGGGGTGCTTGATCTCCTCATCCCTCATCAGTGCGCCATTGATAGAGCCAGGCTTCTTAGGCATCCCATCCTCGCCTGACTCAGCAGTGGTCGCGATATGATAATTGTCCTCAAACTTCTCAAGCTTCCAGCCAAAGACATCCTGATAGAAGCTGCCTGCGCGCTTCATGTCGCGAGCCGGTATCTCGAAATGGACTATGCTATTCATCATCTGTCTTTCCTCCAAGCCTTTCGATCGCTCTCATCTGGCATACATTGCCTACGCACTTCTCGTCAAGCGAGCAATCAGCATCCTTTGTGCAATCATCTCCGAGCATCAGTACCTGCACCTCTGGTTGACACAGACGCTGTCGCCGTCGCAGTCCATATCTGACTGGCATACAGACAGATCGATATAAGGATCACGCTCATACATGACGACCATGGACCATCGCCTCGCATTTGCCGCCACGGCATACCTCATCGACTCCGCAGTCGAAAGTAGTCTCACATTGCCTCTTAGGTCTGCTCACATCGGCCGGCATCTTCCATCCTCGCATCGTTCGTCTGGCCGACAATCAGCGCTCGTCTCGCACTTGGTAGAATCTTCCTGGTTCATGCCTCCTGACATGCCCATCCCTTTACCTGCTCCTGGCATAACTCATCACCTCGGATCAGATGATTGGAAGTGAATATTTATCGCTGAGGGCTATGGAATATAGGTCATTACCTGGCATCACGCTGTGTCCAGTAGGTGTCCTTGTGGAGCACTGTGTATACCTCAGCACCTCGCTTTTCACAGTAGATCTCATAGCCTCTGTCAAATATCTCATAGAGGGCATCCATCCTCGACTGCATACATCCTGGCTCCTCTAGCATGTCTATGGCAGACAGGATGCGAGGCATGTGCTCCTGTCTCCATGCATCTATATGCATCCGGGCTTTCTGCCTTTGTCGTTCCCTCCTCTTTTTCCTTTCCCTATAGATTTCTGGCGGATACTCAGCCAGATTGCCCTGGATGTATGAGACCATATCCTCCTGGCTTTGGAATGTCATGGCTGTGCCGCGCCGGACAAGGTCTTCGAATCCAGTGTCTCCCATGTACTGCCTGCCTGGTGCGACAATGTCTTTTTCAATAGCAAGGAGAGGATGAGCTGCCCAGATGCCTTCAAGGAAATTATGCATCGTGACTGGTGATTCCTGCACAGGGAATGCCCTTGGAGACCAGACGACAAAGTCTGATTCCTCCATTATCCTACGAAGGCCGCTGTATCCTATCCTCATCATCTGGCCATTGTGTGTGACACTTCGGCCGCTGTGATAATATGCGAAATCTTCGATGGGTCTCAAGGCAGGCGGCTCGGTCCATGGATCATTATAATGAGGGAAGAAGACTATCGGGCTTCCTGTGGGGATGCGAAATTCCTCAACTGAATCTGTCGGTACAAGATCAGGATATCTCATGTTCTTGAGGAGCATCTGATCCACACGGAATATGACCTCGCAGTTCTCGATGCGATAGGGGTCATTGTAATCTGAATGGGACATGACGCAGACAGGAGGCAGGCATCCCCCGATGTCGTCAGGAAGATGAAACCAGCTGGACCTCACAAGACCTTCAAGAGCCTGGAGGGATAGCTTGTCAGCAAGCTCAGATGATAGAAGCCCGATCATTTGGGAGCGGAAAATTGAGCTTATTTTTATCGATGCCGGGTGAATGCCGATTCTTTTTTATAAAGGTCTGGAAAACCTTGAAATATGATTGATACACAGACCAATTTCGGGCCGATGCTGCGGCTGCTCGAGGAAAACCGCATGAGCCAGATGCTTCCTCAGAAGTGCAACCTGATGATCATAGGGCCAGGTGGTGATTCAGGTCTTGGTTTCATGCCGTATGAGCTGTATGAGACAGCAGCATACCTTGAGGCCGAAGGCATAGATTACAGCTTGACGGTGGTCGATATCGTCGAAGACATAATTGAGAAGGTGCGGACAAGGAGGCACCTGGGTGTCTCCTTATGGGACCTGTCGATGAGGAGAGGCTCTGAGCTATTCGAAAACTATGCATGGCCCAGATACTGCGAGATCACAGGCCGTACTCCTGTGACATGGCCGAACCAAGAAGTATATTGGGTCAGGATCCCTAAGGGCCTTGAGAGGAGATTGGATCAAGGGGATATCACATTGATCCATTCAGACATATCAGAGGCAAAGCTGCCAACTGGGTCTGATCTTGTGATTGCCCGCAATGTGATGTGTCAGGTGGTGTCGGAGAGACAAGAACAGACATATACTAATATTGCCAATTCTATGGCTCCCGGCAGCCTCTTATGGACAAACTATGGGAAGATCCTGATGGGAACTCTTGCGAGCCATGACAATATGCGAGCCACAATGGAGGAACCATGGTTCACAAAGACAGGACTAAAAGAGAATCATGTCCTTTTTGAGGTGAATGGGATACCTTACGAGTGGTTGTATCAAAAGAATTCAAAGTAGAAAAAAACTAATGCTTCAGCTCTTCCTCGACTGTCCCGATCGGTCTCAGGTTGAACATCTCCACAAGGATGCTGAGCACATCTGCGGATACGAACGCCGGAAGGCTTGGGCCGATCCTTATGTTCTTCACGCCCAGCGATAGGAGCGTGAGGAGGACTGCGACTGCCTTCTGCTCATACCATGAGAGGACGATAGTAAGCGGCAGGTCATTGACTCCTAGGCCTGTAGCCTCAGAGAGCATGAGCGCTATCCTCACTGCTGAGTATGAGTCATTGCACTGGCCAACATCAAGCAGTCGTGGGATTCCGTCGATATCTCCGAAATCGAGCTTGTTGAACCTGTACTTGCCGCATGCAAGTGTCAGGATGACAGTGTCCTTCGGAAGGCTCTCTGCGAGCTGGGTGTAGTAATTCCTTCCTGGTTTTGCTCCATCGCATCCGCCGATCAGGTAGAACCGCTTTATCTTACCTGCCTTCACAAGCTCGAGGACCTTTGGAGCTGCCTTGGCAGCTGCGTCGTGGCCGAAGCCGACCAGGATGTCTTTTCCCTCTTCATCCTCCTTGAAGCCTCCTGCGACTATCGCTGCAGCGATCACATCTGAGAAGTCCTTCCTCTCGACATGCATTACGCCTGGATATGAGACAAGGCCGGAAGTGAATATCCTCCCTCTGTATGAATCTGCAGGCCGCTGTATGCAATTCGTGGTCATCAGTATCGCGCCAGGGAACTGGGCGAACTCACGCACCTGGTCCTGCCATGCGCCTCCATAATTGCCGGCGAGATGCGAGAACTTCTTCAGCCCTGGATAGCCATGCGCTGGAAGCATCTCGCCATGCGTGTAGATACTGATCCCCTTGCCCTCGGTCTGGACGAGGAGCTCATGCAGGTCCAGGAGATCATGTCCTGATACAAGTATCGCAGGTCCCTTCCTCGCTCCAGTGCTGACTTTCGTCAGAGTAGGATGGCCGAAACTCTCTGTGTGGGCTGAGTCCAGAAGCTCCATGCACCTGAGATTGGTCTTACCTAGTTCCATCGAGAGAGCAAGAAGTTCCTCTTTTAATATATCTGCTCTTGAGATCCCAGAGAGGGCCTTGTAGAAGAAGGAAGTGACTGAGTCGTCAGTCTTCCCCAGGATCATGGCATGGTCTGCATAGGCAGCCATCCCCTTAAGCCCATATAGCACTATCTGCTTGAGGCTTACGACATTGTCATCACCGGTCTTCCATTGCTCAGGCTTCCCTCTCATGCCTGCAGCCTCCTCGATAAGGCCCTTGAGGACGACAGGATCGAAATTCACGTTGGTGATTGTCGAGAAAAGCCCCTGGATGATCGCCTTGTCCTTCTCAGGGGTCCTTTGTGTCTTCGCAAGCTTGATGAGGTTCTGCAAAAGCTCATCCTGAAGATCTGATGTCACGGCATCCTTGCCGCATACTCCTGCTCTTGTGCAGGCTACTCCGCCTGCTGTCTGTTCACATTGGTTGCAATACATCTATTCCACCTCTTATCGTGACAACATATGTCTTAATATCCTTTCCTGCCGAGGCATCGGCAATAAGCCTGTCGATCCCGCAGCAAGGCACTTCCATCCTGACTATCGTGACTGAACGGGCCTTCTCCATTATCCTCGAGAGCTTCTCGACATAGGAATCATAGGCAGCGTCAAGCTTCGGGCAGAGGATCACAAGCACCTTCCCTTCTACAAAACGCTTCTGGAAATCCGGATATGCGACAGGTGCGCAGTCCGCAGCGATGACGACGTCTGCATCATCAAAGCATGCAGCGTCTGGATTTATGAGCTTGAGCTGTACTGGCCAGTTGATGCCCTGCTTTTCCTGTATGCCAGACAGATCGACAGACTCGAGCGGAGGGATCCGGATCTTCCTTTCCTCCAGGATCTTCACAGCTTCCCTGAACAATTGTACTTCACCATGGTCCATCAGATGCCTGAGATGCGCCTTTATGGTAGCAGGTCCTGCAGCGATGATATTCTCCATGACCTTTCGCTCGTCGTACTTCTCAGCTTCGCGCACCTCGACCTTCATGGCTCCAGTCGGGCAGTGTCCGATGCAAGCGCCAAGCCCGTCGCAGAAGAGGTCTGAGACAAGCCTTGCCTTGCCTTCTATGACCTGCAATGCTCCCTCAGGGCACCCGGGGATGCATGAGCCGCAGCCAGTGCAGAGGTCCTCATCTATCGTGATTATCTTCCTCTTCATGCTCTCACCTGAGTATCAGGAGGAACGAAGTGTTGTCCTCAGCGTCCAGCCAGTGAGGGTCGCCGGGCATCATATGGATCAAAGTCCCTCGAAGCATCGGGATGTCTTCCCCCTTGAGCGTGAATGTGCCTTTCCCCTCCAGGACATGCACAACAGCTTCCTTGCCTGATGTGTGCTCTGAGATCCTCGAGCCTGCTGCCATGCAGAACAGCGAGACATCCATCTCTCCTTCCTGGAAGACCTGCTTTGAAAGTATCCCTTCCCTGGGATATTCGATCATATCATTCATGTCCATCCTTGATCGGAAGTGGCAGGCATATATATAATTTGGAGTATCCAAATGTATACTATGGAAACCATGATATACAAAAGTTATCTTAGTATCTTTTAGAAACCATTATATAGCGGTTCCTGCATCTCATCACGGATGGACACCAGCTGCACGATCTACAAGACTATGGACCTCATCGGGAAGAGATGGTTCCTCCTGATCCTCCTTGAGATCCATAAGGGGGAGGGTAGCAAACGCTACTCAGAGGTAAGGAAGAGCATGCCTGGCATAACTGCCAAGGTCTTGTCACAGAGGCTCAAGGAGCTCTGCAGGCTGGGGATGGTGGAGAAGAAGGTCTTCTCAGAGACATTCCCTGTGACGTGCGAGTACTCCCTCACGAGCAAGGGCAAGGATTTCATCAGGATCGTCAAGAGCATCAAGCTATGGGCGCTCAAGTGGAACATCCAGAACCAGGTATGCGCAGGCACCAACTGCAAGGACTGCGTGCTGTAGATATCACAGCATCTGGATTACTGCTCGCATAGGAGAGCCGAGAATATGTCAAGAACCATGTTCTTGAGCACGCCGGAAATTTTTCGGAATTTCCATGCGTCTCACTTCGTTCGAATTCTCATTTTCAGAACGCGAAAATGAGACCAAATGGGTTCTCGGTTAAGAATCTAGTCGTCACAGAACAAGAGCAAGAAAAGGTAGATTTACAGAAAAGAAGCGATCCAAAGATATCTAGCGCATGTATCTTCTATTTAGGCGATCCTCCTCCGGTCTGACGCATCTGTAAAGACTTCGTCTTGAGCACTTTTCATTCTTTCAGAACGAAAAGCATCGATTCCTGAGACTTAAAAACCTTCTTGATTTACAAGGCACAAGGGACTGAAGTCCCGGTGCCATTCGGATACCTCTTGGCAGATGCAGACGATTGCCTAGCGGGATTACTCTGCCTTGTGCAGCTGCATGCAGTCTGCCTTTGCTCTTATCCCTCCATCTGTTCTTTTTTCTTATTCCCTCAATCTATCTTATAATCATAGCAGCGATATGACACTTCCTCCCCTAAATCCCATCTGCGGTCCCGAAAAAGATTTAAACCACGGTCCAATAGGAATCCCCATGTTCTTGACTTGGGTAGCTGGAGCAGCAGGAGCTGTAGCAGGCTTTGCGCTAGGAAGGCATTCAGGCCGTATCCTTGCGCCTGAGAATCCGAAGGGAGTGAACCATTTCAAGTACAACATGAGGTCCAGCTTCCTGCGAGGACTTGCGCAGGAGACGCACAGCTTCATAATCAGCGCGATATACATGCAGGACAACAGCGACTCAGGGGAGACTCTTCAGCATTCCGAGGCGATGGAGAAGTCCATGAAGAGGCTTATCTGCTACTATGAGCCGATGCACAGGCTGTATCTGGCAGATACAGGCATCGACAGGATATGCTCTGACATGATCAGGAGCCTCAGGAAAGCATATGCGAGCGAAGACGTGGAGCAGATAGAGGAAGCGATAGGTCATTATGCGAATCTTGCCAGCACAGTCGAGAATTCGAGGACGTTGATCTGGATATGATAGACCCGCTGACAGCCGCATACATAGGATTCGGAGCGACCTTCGCAGGCGCAGCCGCATATCATGGCGCAAGAAGGATCATCGCAAGCACAAGCAGAGAGGTCCTCCTTTACAGGAGGCTCTCAGCTATCGAAGGCTTCATCGAGAAGGCCCATGCTCTTGCATATGCGAAGCAGCCGACTGAGCATCATTACAGGCAGCTTGTCGATTCCGCCAGGATCGACCTTCGGGGGCTGGGGATACAGCAGTACGAGAAGAGGATGAACAGGATAATCGAGACAGGGGCGAAGGCGATCGAGGATGGGTCTGGAAAGGCTGAGCTCAAGAGCCTCCTATGGTCCCTGTCAGACAAGATAAGGAGCGAGAGGATATTGTTCGAATGAATATACTGGATGATGTGGAACCTACCTTCCGAGCCAGCTCAGGAAGGGAGATAAGGAGCGTGCTGGAGCTTGCCTCGATGATCGAGGAGGACAGGGATTTCTTCAACTACCATGTGAATGGGACGAAGAATGATTTCGCCAACTGGATAAAGGATGTGGTCAAGGACGATATACTTGCATTCCACCTGTTCGGGACCCAGGATTATGATGAGACACTGAGGATACTTGAGCAGAGGATAGGCCAGGCAAGCGCCTCAGATGAGTTCGCTTCGATGCTGATGGCTCTGCCTGAAAAGCTTCCTGAGAGAGGTGACCTCACTGACAGTCTCCCTGAGAGCCTCCCGCAGCCTGAGAGTCTTGGACCTGAATCAGTCCCTCTTCTTCCAGAAGAGATCCCTTCGCCTGAACTGCTTCCGGCATCTCTTCCAGAGGAGCTGCCTGCTGAGCTTCCAGAATCATTGCCTGTGGAGACACTGGAAGCGATATCGGCGATGAAGGATAATGTGCTCGCTGATCAGATCCAGGACATGATACCTGGGGACGAGATCGGAGAGATGACCGAGATGCCTCAGCAGTTCGATCCACGACCTGAGGACCCACGTCTTCGTGAGTGCCTTGACAGAGTGAATGGTGCGTACATGCAGATGCACTCATCCCTCGAGCCAGCTGAGGATTACAAGCAGGAGCTGGAAGGGGCGAGGACAGGAATACTATCGAATGTCACATTCGACCTGGGTGTATCAAGGCTGATGAAGCGGGTCATGGGACTCTGGAGGAAGTGATGAGGGTAGCTCCTTCTATTCTCTCGGCAGATTTCTCAAGGCTTGCTGAGGAGGTGGATTCTCTCAATGGAGCAACAGATATCATCCATATCGATGTGATGGACGGACATTTCGTCCCCAATATCACGATTGGGCCTTGCGTCATCTCAGCCCTGAGGAAGCGCACGGAGATGGAGTTCGATACGCATCTGATGATATCTGAACCTGAGAGATATGTGGAGGAGTTCGCGAGGGCAGGCGCTGACCTGATCACATTCCATATCGAGACTACCAAGGAACCTCTAAGACTAATCAAGAAGATACGCGCCCTGGGCAAGAAGGTAGGCATCTCTATCAATCCTGAGACAGAGATCGATCCAGTCCTCCCATTCCTCCGTGATATCGACCTTGTCCTTGTCATGAGCGTGCGGCCTGGATTCGGAGGCCAGGCCTTCATGCCTGAATCTCTAGAGAAGATAAGGATGCTCGACAATGCCAGGAAGATCAACAGGGCAAAGAAACTCCTTATCGAAGTGGATGGTGGGATCAATGAGACGACTGCTGTCCTCTGCAGGGATGCAGGCGCAGACATACTAGTCGCAGGCAGCTATGTGTTCAAGGCGAAAGATAGGAAAGCTGCTGTGAAGAGCCTGTGTTGAGCCTTGGCATCATCCTGATAAGTGCCCTCTCAAGACCCTGCCTTGTGTAATCACCATGCAGATCCTCAGCTGATATATGCGTCGGGACGCCTTGCGGGTCGATTCCGAACCTGTCTGCTATGTAGATTGTCAGAGGATAGGTGACACCATGGATGGACAATACTGGATACATCCTGAGAAAATAATCCTTTGCTAGCGTACGAATATTGCCCCTGAGATGTGGCATGATGCTTCGGGTGTGAGGTGTGAGATTCATCACTGAAAGATCTTCATACGAGACCCATCTCCTGTCGGCATGCTCTTCTGAGATTCCAGGTTCCCTTGCCAGCCTCCTCTCTGCGATGAAAAGGACAGTGAGATCATCTGGACCGAATGTCCTCTCGACCGTGCCTTCCCTGAGTGTAAGACCAGGGATGAGGATCTCATCGATGAACAAGCCGTTATGTGCAGATGTGATGCTGTGCATGAGGGGGTAGAAGGCCATCCTGGCCTCCTCGCCATATTCCCTTATCAAGCCTCGACTGCTGACTCCCCTTCCTCAATCTTTCCTCCAGTGAATTCCCACTGCCCAGCAAACTGACCAGAATTCCTCTGATAGACCAGGAGTCTTTCGGGATCGGCATTCCCATTAGTCCGTATCTCTTCGAGAAGGCTGTCCAAAAGCAGCTCTCGCTCGAATACTCCTCTAACAATGCCGGGCATTTGGTCGCTGCATCCTGATCTATATAAAAAAATTCTCTTTAGATCGGGTCTGTCCTGAGAGTCCTTGAAATTGGCAACAACATGGTGCCAACTTCCCGGGGAAGTTGTAGTTCGCTAAAGCGAACTACGCCTGAGTGGGGGATGTCCCAAAATTCGCCAGAGCGAATTTTAGTTCACCTTCGGCGAACTAAACGGGGTAGTCAAAGGATACCCCCGTTGACCCAGGAACAAAGTGACGCGCCCTGGCGACGACTTTAAGTTGCAGATGCAAAGTCATAGGAATCCGGTTACAATATGTACCGAAATTAAGGATTCCTATGACACTGAAAATGCTGCATTTTCATTGTAAAGTGTGCTGAAGCACACTTTAGGAGGATGGCACCAGGATTGTTGCATGATAAAAAATCAAGACTCAGGACACATCCCTTTAGATCATAGAACTTCCTTCTTGAAGTGTATCCTCTCAAAATAGAAGACCATTATCGAAGTGGCGATTATCGAGAACAGGATTACAGAAAGAGTGATCAACGGGATGTCTGATGCACCTTCTATGCTCCTTGTTATATCGCTGCTGCTCATCATCTGAGCCAGGACCGCTGCTGCCAGCCCCTTTGGGATCATGAGTCCCATGATAATCCTGTCCTTATGCGACATGTCCTTGATATGGAAGGTCGCATGCCTGACGACAAAAGGCCTGCCGAGCAGGAGAAGGATCGTGATCACAGCCCCGTACACAAATATTATGGGGTTCGTGAAATCGATCATGATCCCCAGGTAGACGAAGAAGAACACCTTGACAAAGAATGACAGTTCTGAATAGAAGTTCTTCTCAGAGTCGGTTATGTGATACTCGACCTCTTTATGAAGATCCTTGAACAGCCTGTTGGCATTCCCCAGCATGATCCCGAAGGCGAGTATGCCAATAGCACCGTTGCTCTTCAGGCTTTCCATGAATGCGTAGAGCAGGATGATGAACGCGATGGTGGTCATATATGCCTTGTCCATCTTAGGCCACTTGTTCTTTGCGAAGAACCAGAACAGGCCTGCGACGCTTCCTAGGAATACAGATACGAGGAATGTGGACAGGAGGGTCGAGATTATATCAGTCAGGACCAGTGTCTTCATCCTTATTATCTCAAGCACAGTAATGGATCCCACTATGCAGAGGACATCTGTCAATGTGCTCTCGATCGTGAGGATGAGCGAAGGTTCGCTTCCCATCTTGAGGAGCCTGACAAGAGGTATCACGACTGCAGAAGATGTCCCTCCCAGTATCGTGCCCATTAGGATCGCAAGCACAGGCGTGTAGCCGAACATCATCATGACAAGCGCCACTATGCACGTGGAGAAAGTGAAGAAAAGGAAGGAAAGGGCAGCGCCTGAATAAGCGCCTTTGACAAGATCATTGACCTTGATATGGAGTCCTCCCTCGAAGATGATCAGTATCAGGGTTAGTGTAACGAAGACATCGTCGATGTTCGCGAAATATGCAGGGGATATGTAGCCGAGCACCGGCCCTATCACGAGGCCAAAGAGGAAGAGGATAAGGACATCAGGGATATGGGTCCTGTCGAAGAGAGTCTCTGATATGAAGCCTAGCAGGATGATGATACTCATCCCTGTGAGATATGATAACAGCTCCATCAAGGCTTAAGTTTGCTGGTGCGCTTTATAATCTTTTCTAATGGATGAGGTGTTAAGTTAGCGTCAGTTATTTTCCAGATTCTTTTCGTCATATTTCTGTCAGGAATCCTTATTATCTTGTGTTGGCTTTTGCTAGCTTATGGCTGGACTTACAAGAAAGGAAAAACAAGAATTGTATAAAGAAAGCATGAATACGATCAAAGCCTGCTCATGTCAGAAATGTGAAGGGGTGATTGTCAAATCTCTGATAACATCCATGATGGCTGTAGGTGTCGGGAGGAGATGCAAATGCAGAACTTAATATCCAGTCAGTGTTTTTTGCACATAACCCTTTGATTTGATGCTGATCAGTTTATCCAATTCGGACAGTTCCAGGATCTTTTTGGTAATGTGGTAATCTTGGTTACCCTCTTCTTCTTCAAAATGCTTTTTAAAGAGAATCCACGCATCTAGTATTTTCTGAGAATAGAATGTCTCGAAATACTGAGACACCTGATTTCTAAATCTGACGTTGTATCCATAGAATTCGTTGGTAAGCTTATTTAGTTTTTTATCCTTCCTGCTCACCATTGACCTTCGACATATCCCTAAGAAATGGCCTATCCACTCAAGCTGCTTCGTCAGGACAGCCTTCTCCAAGAACATATGTGTCTTTATGTATTCGTCATTTTGTTTCTTGTAAAACCCAGACCTCAATACATTGTTCCTAATCAACAGGCTATCAATCTTGATGTTTTCCATTGTGTTTTTCACACAATCCATTATTACTGCATCTGGTGGAACATTATTGTTCAAGAACATGTCGAGTTGGAGCGTTGCTTTTTCAAACCATCTAAGGTTTTGGGTCATGTCTGGATGGGCCATTTCATGCGCTAATTCATAATAGAATGCATCTTTGAAGCCTGTCCTTTCATCGAAATCAGAAAGAGCGATAGGATCAATTAGTATTGTAAAATCCTGACTATTATTCTTGAATATCCTGCTTCCTCCTTCTCTTCCAAGGTCAAATGTGTTTCTTTTTGTTTCAATTCCTAGAGAATTCAATATTGAAATATTCTCACCAATAATCCTTGGTAGATTCACTTTGCATGATGAACATGCTTCCTGTAAAATCGGAGTTATTCTTGCCATGAGGGATGTTATTTACTCTTCAAATCTTTCAAAGCAGCAGCATGTAAAGCCTCAAGAGAGTCGTAAACCTCTCTAAATTGTACTGCAAAATGCTTCTTTAATTTGTAAAATCTATATTTCCCCTCTTCTTTGGATTGTAGAAATCCGCCCTCATTCAAACTGTTCAAAGGTTTACTTAAAGAGGATGCTGGCAGTCCTGTCTGTTTGGCAATCTCCATCACACTAAAATCTTCATCAGGATGCTCCGTTAGAAATCTAATTATTTCTTGTTTGACGACTGTTCCGAAAAACTCTGAGTATGGATATCTCGAATACGCTTCGTATTTCTTTTCATCCATCGTAATATAGAAATACCTTGGAGTTATTTAAATGTTTCGTATTTACGTAATATAATTAAAAGGCGTAACTACGTTTCATTCGAAAGTTTTATATATTCTTACATAATACACAATTACGTAACGTTGATACGTTACATATATAAGTCGCCCAAGGGTGTTACTAGCACCCAAGGGCTGAGGTCAAAATGGTTCAGCATTTCAACCCCGAAGAAAATGAAAAAGAAAAGGATAATAAAAATCTGCCTGTTAAATGTGTACATTGCAGATCAGGAAACTTCATCAAAGAAGGATTCAGGAAGACGCAAAAGAGAGGCAAAATCCAAAAGTATCTTTGTTTGGATTGCAGGAAGTATTTTACAGCCGATCTGGGATTCTACCGTATGCGCAATTCTGAAGGCATTATTTCCATGAGTGTGGATATGTACCTGTCCAACCTCTCAAGCAGGAAGATGAAGAATCAGCTTACCAGGCACATGATGACAAAGATCAGCCATGTATCTGTCCTGGATTGGGTCAGGAAGTATGTTCTAAAGGTGCAAAATTATGTCGATTCACTGACACCAAACATAGCTGGGAACTGCTATGCTGATGGGACTGAGATCACAAGGCGTAAAGAAACCGATATATTCTGGGCTTGTGTGGATTGGGATACTCGGTTCATCAATGGAATCCATTATAGCACGAATCAGGAAGTTGGGGAGGCTGCTATTTTTCTCAAGAAATGCAGCAAGAAAAAGCAACCTTACTACATTCAAACAGATGCAGCAATCTTCTATCCAAAGGCTTTCAGAAAGGCGTTCTATTCCAATAGGCTTCATGGCCTGAAAGTTGAGCATAGGGTGCAGAATACGCTAAAGACAAGGAAATACAATGTCAGGATCGAGACAGTGTTTTCCAAGATCAAGGACAGGGTGGACGACTTCAGAGGGCTTAAAGCCCTTTGGTCTGCTCCTATACTCATGGCAGGGATTATCCTACAGCATAATTTCATAGAGAAGCATTCAACAACCGGCAAAGTACCATGCGAACTCGCAGGATTGGATTTGAAAACAGGCGTGGATAGATGGCTTGGGTTGATCAGGCTGGCCTCTAGCCAAAACTAATCTTAGGGATGACATATTCTAATCCCAATAAGAAAAGGACAATCACTAGGATGCCTATCCACATATACCATAATGCTTTTGATTGTTTTTTCATATCAACTACACATTTCAGCGTTATTCCTGAACCTATTAAGACAAGACCTATAGCTGCACCTGTGTAATTATTGAAGAAAAATGAGATCAGAAATGCGAATCCTACCACGATTATTCCAATTACAATTTTATCCAGTACTTTGACCATTTGTGACCAAATATGCCTAACTTCTACTTCGTCAGACTTTCGTTTATTTAAATTTTTAGTAACCATGAGAATTCACAGGGATTTCATTTTGAAATTTTGAATTTTGACTGACGCTAACTTAACAACACACTAATGGAATACCTTTATTAATGGTAATCCTATCATAGCAGCATGACCATCCTCAACATAAATGGGAACAAGCTGCAGTGGTTAGGCCACTCATCATTCCTGCTCGAGTGCGGGAAGAGAATCTATATGGATCCTTTCAATGTCGGCGAAGGCCAGGCAGACATCATACTAGTCACGCATGGGCATTATGACCACTGCAGCGTCGAAGATATCAAGAAGCTGGTCAGGGAGGACACTCTGATAATAACGACGCCTGACACGATCAGCAATCTCGCATCAAGGCTCTCGGGAGGGAAGCCGGTCCTGATCACTCCTGGTGAGAAGATGAAAATCGGGGACATAGAGATCACGGCAGTGCCTGCTTACAATATTGGCAAGCAATTCCATGCGAAAGAGAACGGCTGGGTTGGCTACTTGATCACTGCGAACAATGTCAGGTTCTACCATGCAGGCGACACAGACCTGATACCTGAGATGGCCACCTTCTCCTGCGATGTGGCAATGCTTCCAGTAGGGGGGACATACACCATGACTGCAGAGGAAGCTGCCAAGGCTGCTGAGCTGGTGAAGGCAAAGGTCGCGATACCTATGCACTATGGAGGAATTGTCGGAACAAATGAGGATGCTGAACGGTTCAAGACGCTTTGCAAGTGCAGGGTGGCGGTCCTTGGGTGAATGTTGACTCCATAAACGTACTCTTACCTTTCTTTTACAGTTCAAAAGAAAGGTAAGGCCAAAGAAAGAACTTAATAATTCCTTTCAAGCATCAGGTTCTGCTGCTGCCAATCCCACATGCTAGTCACCTTCAGGGTGCACCACTTCTTGCCTTCCCAGAAGACGCTGCATTTCTTCCCCATCTGATCCCACTTGACGCATCCTTCGCAGATCTCGTTGACAGGCGGGATAGGTTTCTTCTCAGTCTCTTCCATAGAAAATGGAGAAGGTCCATGCATTATTAAAGTTTCTCAAATGAAGAAGTAGAGGCGCGCCCGGAAATGGATCCTAGGCACAAGGCCGGTATCCTTGGATCTCCATCAGCCCTGCTACCCTCCTAGCACCAGGCCTCCTGGTTAGCGTTGCTTCATTCCTGACCTGGCGCGGTTCCCAGAAGGCCCGATCCAAGAGGACAAGGCGTCATCGTCGAACCAAAGTCCTGACCTTGCTCTATGGACCGCTTCCCGGGCTTCGGCCCTGCCATACATTCCGTTTGCAGCGACAGGGCAGGACGAGCACCCCGGCCTAGCCTCCGTCGAGTGAAAAAGGAGGACATAATAAAAATCTTTGGGTGGCGGTGGACGCAAGCTTCGATTGGAATCAGCCAGCATAGATTATTGAAGATGAAGCAAGGGTGGCATGTGCACCCTTATCAGCGTGCACGGGGTTCCTCTGTCTTGCAGCCAGAGCTTTCCATTGGAAAGAGAGATGCGATATAATCAAGAGAGATGCGAGATAGTAGAAAAATCAAGGGCGGCAGCCGGAACTTTCGATGGAGCGGTGCGAACCGCTTCCAATTTGAATCCGGTCTAGAGGATCTCTGCTATGAGGCAGGAAACCTTCGCAACCACAGTCCTCAGTGCTGCCAGGTTACACCACTGCCGCCATCTGGGTCTTGGAAACATGCGGTTTTTAAAAAGGTTTCGAGGCGTAAAAAATATATACTAGGATGCTAGTTTATATAATTATAAAAGAGGTGGCGGCAGCGTTGGATTCGATAGAACAGAGATTCTTTGAGCGTCAGCTTGTAGTCTTCAGGATAGGTGATGAGCATTTCGGCGTAGACATCTCTGATGTGCGCGAAATAATTAAGCCGCCTGAGTTTGTCAAGGTACCTGATTCTGAGGATTATATCGAAGGCATCATCAATCTGAGAGGCGGGATCGTCACTATCATAAACCTTGCCAGGAGGCTTGGAATGGGGAGCGACGAGAAGGGCAAGCGGGTCATAGTGACAGAGATAGCTGGTTCTTCGGTCGGTTTCACAGTGGATGCATGCAATGAGGTGCTGAGGATCACAGGAGACAAGATCCAGGAAGCTCCCTCGATGGTCAAGAGCGTGGACAGGAAATTCCTCCAGGGAGTCGCGAATCTTCAGGACAGGATCATCCTGATTATCGATCTAGGGAAAGTACTAGGCCTTGAAGAGAGAAGCACTACGGGAAAGGGGAGGAAGCTTCTCATAGTCGAGGATTCTACGATGATGCGAGGTACCTTGAAGAGCTATATAGATGGCAGCAAATACCAAGTGGTCGAGGCAGAGGATGCAGAGACAGCCATGAAGCTGATCGAGACGGAGAAGCCAGAGATAGCTCTCCTCGATATAAAGCTGCCAGGGATGAGCGGCGTGGAACTTCTCAGTAAGATGAGCGGGATATCAGTCATCATGGAGACGAGCGTCTATGATGAGGAGACCAAGAAGGAATGCCTATCCTTAGGCGCCAAGGCCTACCTGAAGAAACCCATAAGCAAGAAAGAGCTTGAGGAGGCTCTTGCAGCATTATAGGACTGTCAATATATTATAGTAACAAAGTACAGAGGTGAAATAATGAGGTTGGGAGATCTTAGTATCAGATGGCAACTCATGGTCATGTGCCTGCTGCTTGTCGCAGTGCCTGTCATCATTCTCGGGACAATAAATTATTCGATAATGGAGAGGGACATTTTCGGACAGGTCGAGGAGAAGATCCGCGAACAGTCGCTTCAGTTCAGGACTATCATAGATTCGACTATGGCGCAGGTGGATGACCGCAATCAACAGGTCACAGACGAGGCCAAGAGCATGGTGGGCGCGATTGGCGACGGGGTCTATCATTTCATAACCTCGTCCTCGATGCCAGATGAACGCATATATGATGTGCTGGGAAAGATACGCATCGGAGAGACAGGCTATATATACATAATGGATGAGAAAGGGAAGATGCTCTATCATCCTGTGAATGCCGCTCTCATAGGGACTGATATGATGCCAACTGTGGACAAGGCAGGCAAGCTTTTCATCGCAGAGCAAGTGAAAGCAGGACTCAATATCCGGGGAAAAGATATAGCCTGGTCAGATTACAGTTGGCGCAACAGCGACAATGAGCCTTTCAGGGAGAAGATAGGCGGCGTCATGCATATAGAAGATAAGGGCTGGATAGTCGTACTGACCACGTATTACGATGAACTGGTGGATATGGAGCATGAGCAGAAGGCTTATGACCAGCTCTTCAATACTCTCGCCGAAGTTGTCGTAGGTAAAACTGGATATATCTATATCCTGGACAGCGAAGGCAACTACGTACTGTCTTACAAGAGGGAGCGTGATGGGGAGAACATATATGATTCAAAGGATGCCAATGGGGTCTTCTTCATACAAGAGATCATCAGCAAGGGCGTAAAGCTTGGAGTGAAGGAGACAGCGGTCACATATTATCCTTGGAAGAATGTCAATGAGAAGGATTCACGGCTGAAACTAGCCGGATATGCATATGTCCCTGAGAAGGAATGGGTGATCGCCGCATCGGCATACCAGGAGGATTTCCTCGATGGACTCAAGGAGATCCAGTCCAGGACGATCATCATCTGCCTTGTATCGATCGTGCTCGGCTCTATAGTCGCATACCTGTTCGCAGACATGATGACAAGGAAATTCAAAGCGATTGTCTTCAATATGAATAGGGTTGCAGAAGGGGACCTGACAGTCGAGATGACAGCTTCAAGGGACAAGAATGAGATCGGACAGATGATAACATCCTTCTCAGTGATGCTCAGGAACCTCAGGGAACTTGTCGAGAAGATATCTACAAATGCTCAGACATCTGCATCGACAGCAGAGGAGCTCTCAGCTTCAGCAGAGCAGGTGAATGCATCCACCGAGCAGGTAAGCTCTACTGTACAGGAGATAGCGAAGGGCGCGCAGGGACTCAGCAAGAGTGTGAGTTCGACCAAGTCGGATACGGATCAGCTCATAGGGTCGATAAAGACTGTAGCAAAGAGCGCCCTAGACTCTGCCAGGAGCGCACAGGAAGTCTCTGAAGCGGCAAAGAAAGGCGGAGAGGCTGCCAAACAGGCAGGACTCAAGATGAAGAGCCTCAAGGAGACTGTCAGCGCATCTTCCTCAGTGGTGGCTGACCTGGGCAAGAAAAGCGAGCAGATAGGGAAGATCATCGAGGTCATCAACGGCATCTCTGAGCAGACGAACCTGCTTGCGTTGAATGCAGCTATCGAAGCTGCACGTGCCGGTGAAGCAGGCCGCGGATTCGCTGTCGTCGCAGACGAGGTGAGGAAGCTTGCGGAGGAATCGCAGAAAGCCACCCAGCAGATCGAGTCGATGATAACCGAGATCATGGTCTCGACAAAGCAGGCAGTGGAATCCATGGAGAAGGGGGTCAAGGAGGTCGACGAGGGAGGAAAGGTCGTCGATGAAGCCCTCAACTCGCTAGATGTGATAAGCACACGTGTCACTGCTCTGGCGAACCAGGTGTCTGAGATAAGCGCAGCAACTGAGCAACAGCTCACGAACTCTTCAAGCGTCGAGAAGTCTATAGTCGAGGTATCATCCGTGACTGAAGAGAGCGCCGCGGCATCAGAAGAGGTCTCTGCATCTGTCGAGGAGACGACTGGTGCGATGCAGCAGGTGGCGTCGGCTGCGCAGATGCTGGCAAAGGCTGCTGAGGAGCTCAAGCAGATGGTGGGGAAGTTCAAGCTCAAAAAATAGTTAAAGACTTCTATCTTTTTTATTCTCATGTTGAAAAGACTTCTCTTATACATCCCTTTATTCCTCGTATTTGCTTTCTTGTTCCTGGGTCCGGTCGGCGCTCTATTCGGGCTGATGAGTCCGTCTGGCAGGGATTACAGGCTGGATGATGTCAGGATCGACATGGTCCTCTCAGAAGATAGCATACTTGATGTAAGTGAAGAGATAAACTACCGGTTCAAGGGATGCTATCGCGAAGTCTACAGGGAACTGCCTTTGCCCAGGCAGGAAGGGGCAGGCCCATACTTGATGTCGGTCTCAGCTGCTTGTGAACCTGACTGCGAGGTCGTCGACAGGAGCTATGAGATCGCAGGGAGCTTCGGAGAGATATGCGACCAGCAGGCTTCATTCTTTGTGGAGGAGAGATTCGCTAATGCGGTTGTGCGAGGGGATGACACGACTGTCCTATACTACAAGTTCTGGGGGGAGGAATGGGAGAAGCCGGCAGCTGTGAACGGAGAGATAAGGCTTCCGGTGACGCCTGAGAAAGTCTATTTCAATCCGCCAGGGATAGTCGACTATGAGGTGCTCGGGAATGTGATAAGCTTCAGTTCCAAGAGGACGCCTGGATACATCGAGACAAGGATCATCATGCCGCGCGATGCTTTCACCGGATACATAGAAGAGGCAGGTCTCTCACGGGATGATATCGTCTGGAGGCAGCGGACAGACAGCATAGGGTATGGGGTCCTCCAGGCAGGATACTACCTGTTCCTTGCAGGGCTGATGACTGCGGTCGTCGGGATACCCATCCTGCTCTATAGGAAGCATGGAAGAGAACCTGAGACAGGCTACCGGGGGATCTTCGAGAGAGAACCTGTATATGGTGTAAAGCCATATATAGTGAATTCGCTGATGAGCAGGGCGACAGGCGACACTGATGACAATGGCATAGTGGCCACGATCCTCGACCTTGCGAGAAGGAAGCACATCGTGCTTGACGAAAAGCCGGTCAAGGGACTGTTCTCCACAAAGCGTGAGCTTGTCATGAGGTTCCAGAAAGGGAGGGACAAGCTGTCTCCCCCGGAACTGAAGATATACAACTTCCTCTCACGCATGGGCACGGGTGGTGAGCTTGTCTGGAAGGACCTCCTTAGGAAGCTCAGGGGAGAGCATGCAGCGAGGAGCTTCCTCGCGACAAAGCAGTCCTTCGAGGATGAGGTCGACCAGGAGATGAAGAAGCAGTACTTCGATCCTAAGGGGAATACCCTCCTCAAGATCTTCGCAGCCATATCTGCGATAGTCTTAGCCATAGGTCTCATCACCTCATATGGGATGTCAGACAGCCACCCTTTCATGAGCACATTCCCCCTATTTTTCGTCCCTCTCTTCCCGCTATGCATCGTGTATCTGCTGCTGCCTAGGACAGTCTTCGGCAGGTTCACAGAGAGGGGCAGGGAGATCTACCTGAGGTCGATGGCATACAAGAGATTCATGACTGACCTCACCCAGCTAAAGAGATATCCTCCAGCTTCCCTGGCGATATGGGAAGAGCATCTGGTCTATGCAACATTGTTCGGGGTCGCTGACAAGGTGCTAAAGAACATGCAGCTTGCGGCTGGAAACATCGAGACTTCAAATCTTAGGCATGTCGCCACTTCGGCCAGGCTCAGTTCCCTAGGGAGACTCTCAGGTGTCTCCCCTCCTTCCTCAGGATCCTCAGGCAGCTCATTCTCAGGAGGAGGCAGCTCAGGGGGAGGATTCGGCGGTGGTGGCGGCGGCGCCAGATAGCTGAGTCTTTTACTTGCAACTGCCTCTTTAGAGGCTTAAGCCCTGAGATAACCAAAGAGTGCAGTTGCAATGGTTCGAAACTGGCTTTCGAACCTAGGAACGAAGTGACTATGTTCGATACACGCAGAAGCCCAGCTTCTGAGTGTGCTCAATACGAAGCTTCACGTATTGGCAACGCCGACACCCGAGCTGAGCGAGCAATGTTGCGGGCTTCAGCCCGCAGATGGTTCCAAGCTTGCCTTGGATACCCACGAACAGAGTGAGTGGCGACTTTATCTTTACTTCTTGAGTCTTGGGAGTTCATGTGTCGTGATCCTGATGAGCGCACTGAGCCATATGCTGTCTTCAATCTTTTCGTCAATCAGGAAGCTCATCTTTGCTCCTGGATATGCGGGCGCTTCGACAACTTCTCCGATGAACCTTCTGCCTCCTTTCGTAGGCTTGACATCATCACACACCAGAGCGACAACCTTATTCTCGTTGTAGATCGCATATTCACCGAACATCTTCCTGTATGTGATCGTGCCTGCATCTTTCATCTGGTTGACGATGAAGTCCACAAAATCCTGACTAGTTGACATGCTTCCTGTGATGTTATCTCATCCTGTCTATCCTGACCAGGAATGGTGTGTAGTTCTGGAAGCCTAGGATCATATCACCACTGCGATGGAGATATGATTGGTTACCATGATTGGCATCCAACTGGAGCAAGGCTTAAAAGGAACCCAGCACATCATCATTCTCAGCCGTTAAGGCAAAAATACCAAAGAGGTGATGGTTGTGAATGATCATAAAAGCGTCAAAGGCATGGGGAGGTCACGTTTTGGATCTGAGGGGCCGCCTATGGTCTAGGCGCAATAATCTAACCAATCTTTCTTTATCGTGGTCTTATTCTATATAGGCTTTCATATTGAATGATAGATTTTTATAGTTAGAAAACCAATATTTCATCTATGGATATCCGGCAAGGGGACAAGATCAGAATACTTAGGGCAGTGATCGCAAGCATAGATGTTCCCTTCTTCGTAGTGGACCGTGAGGAAAGGATCATGTTCATGAGCAAGGCAGCCGGTCTACTGTTCAAGGCAGATCCAAGATCACAGGCAGGCAGGAGGATCCCTGACATGATCCCTGGCCTGGTCCAGCTTGTGCATGAAAGTGTTGCATCAGGCCAGCATAAAGAGTCTGAGTTGGTATGCGATGGGGCGTCCCATCAGGTTCTCCTTTTCCCTTTCGAGCTCGGCGCGACAGTGCTGTGCTTCGACACGACCAAGAAGAGGAATAAGATAGGGGATCTTGAGCATACTGCCCGTATATACCGCAGCCTGGTGGAGAATTCTCCTGTGGGGATCTATCGTTCAAGCATCGACGGAGAATTCCTTATTGTCAATGATGCGCTTGCAGGATTCTTCGGTTTCGAGTCGAAGGAAGAGCTGATGTCTGTGCCTGCGGGATCGGTCTACCACGATCCCGAAGATAGGAAGGCATTCATCGCAGCCCTGCAGATGGGGGGGAAGGTAAGCAGATATGGCCAGAAGTATCGCACATCCGACGGCAGAACAAAATTTGCTGTGGAAAGCGCTTCACTCGACCAAGGCATCATCTCAGGGACGGTGATGGACATAACTGAGTATGTTGAGGTCCAGGAGCAGCTGCTCCTGGAGAAGCAGAAGCTGGACTTGCTCATGGCATCGACACAGGATCTGATCTTCCTTGTCGATGACAGCATGCGCTTCCTGTATGTCTGTCCTGCTGCAGAGCAGACGTTTGACGCTAACCTGGTCGGGAAGGGATGGGCAGATCTTAGGCTGCCTGACAGGACACGTTCCGCTTTCATAGATGCTTCAGGGGAGTGCATCAGGCGCCAGGTCTCTATCACAATCGAGATCCCTCTGGATGGAAAGATGCTTGAGTTCATATTCCAGCCGATCGAGCATGGTCTCATCGTCGCCGGAAGGGACATAACCGAGAGGAGGAAAGCAGAAGGGGATCTCAGGCAGTCCGAGAGGAAGCTCAAGACACTTATCGAGACAGCAAATAGCATAATTGTGAGATGGTCGCCTGATTTCACGATCCTTGACATCAACCAGTATGGTCTTGACAGGTTGGGGTACAGGCATGAAGAACTTATCGGTTCAGACGTGAGACGCATTTTCAAGGATCCTGGAGAACTTGACGACATGGCTTTCGAGAGATACAGGGCAGTCGAATGCCGGAACATCTCGCAGGAAGGCAACATCATCTGGGTTTCATGGACCAACCAGGGGATATTCGATAGCGAGGGGAATCTCCTGGAGGTGCTTGGCATCGGCAATGACATCACAGCTCTCAAGCTCAAGGAGGAAGAGCTTGAGAGGACCAATGAGCTGAAATCATCTGTGCTCAGGGACACATCATATCAGTTGATCGGCTCTATCGGGACAATCAGGCGGGCGCTCAGGAGCATCATCGAAGGTCCTCCCGGGGATGCCGGGAAGCATGCTGAGACTGCCATGAGATGTATCGAGATGTATGAGCGAGAGCTTTCTTCGATCATCGAGCTGTCGAGGCTGGAGTATATCACTTCGATAAACAAACAGCCTGTCTCGCTCAACGGGATCATCAAGGAAGTGGCAGGCGAGCATATTGAACTTGCTCGCAAGAAGGGGCTGCATCTGTCATACAAGTTGAGCGAGATAAAGGATTTGGATGCCAACAGAGATATGATGGCAAGCCTGGTCAGGAACCTCCTACTCAATGCGCTCAAATACACTGACCGGGGTTCTGTCATGATCACCACAGCAGAGATCGACGGAGGGATCCAGATGATCGTCTCTGACACAGGCAGAGGGATACCTGCGAAGATGCTATCGAAGATATTCGAGCCATACTGCAAAGTCCATCCCGAAGATGAAGGACTCGGCCTGGGCCTTTCGATCTGCGAGAAGATAGTAAGGCTCCATGATGGGGACATAAGGGTAGACTCTGAGGCAGATGAAGGGAGCAGGTTCATAATCAGCCTGCCATACTGATTTTTCAATTCTTCGGATACATATTTATATCATCGGATGATAACTATAGGCATGACGGGCAAAGAAGATGACAAATTCTGCAAATTCTTCGAAATGATACAGGAAGCCATACTTGTCATTGACCTGACTGACGGCAGATACAGCGACTGCAACAGCGCATTCGAGGAGCTGAC
>CAYTWW010000012.1:0-7769 GCA_964441565.1 uncultured Methanosarcinales archaeon
ATGTGCTCATCCGGCGTGTGATCGAGGGAGGAATCGCCTGGGCCGAATGCAAGGATAGGGACATCGGGATATGCTGCTCCAAGAACGTTCATGTCTGAAGTGCCGGTCTTGTTCTTGAACACTGGCTGGAGGCCATGCTCGCGTATGCTATGTGTGAATGCTCTCACAAGGGCATTGTTCTTGTCTGCTTTCACTGGAAGCTCTTCACCATAGATTTCCAGGCTGCCTTTCCCCTTGATGTCCTCAAGATGGGCCTTGAGTGAACCTGTGTCAAAACCAGGAGGGATGCGGAAGCTTATCTTGACGCTGGCTTCCTGCGTCATACCATCTGCATTTGAGGAGAGCTCTCCTGCTGTCCATTGCAGTGATTCGAAGAGCGACTCTTTGATGAATGGCCTTGCGAACTCCGAGACCTTGTTGTAGAATTCTATGACTGCATCTGCTGCGCCAAGCCCTCTTGCAGAATGGAAGTTGCCTATCCTTACTGTGTAATCTGCAAGAAGCCTTCCCTTATATGCGAGCGTGATGCCATTTGTGTTGGATGGCTCTCCTATGACAATATGATCTGGCCTGTATCTACCTACAAGATATCGTGCTCCCTTTGAAGTGGCTGCCTCCTCCTCGACGCAGCCTGCGACTATGACCTTCAGATCCTTCGTTGTTGCCCGGGAGACCGCAAGGCAAAATGCCATGAAAGGGCCTTTCGCGTCCACGCTGCCGCGGCCGTATAGCTTGCCATCCTCTATCCTCACGGGTATGTCGCCTGGCACTGTGTCGATGTGACCTGCGAAGAGGAGGGTCTTCTCCCCAGACCCGAATTCGCCAATAGCATTTCCTGCTGCGTCGATATGGGCCTTGAAGCCCAGCTCAGTGAGGATCTTTACACATTCTTCTGAGACTGCATGCTCGTGGCCTGATGTAGATGGAATCGCGACGATGCGATGTAAATACTCTATCATTTGAAGGTGCAAGCAAGGGATGGTTTTATTTGTTTTGGAAAAGAGTAAGGAAGATGCAGCTCGCAGAGGAGAGCCCGAGAACAAGGCTGGTTCTCGGCTAAATGTGATAGACGGAATGGATAAGTGTTTATGCATGCAGGCTACAGTGCATCTACAATCCAAAGATGTCTAGTGCTTGTATTTCTGTCCTATTTAGGCGATCCTCCTCCGGTCTGGCGCATCTGTAAAGACTTCGTCTTGAGCACTTTTCATTCTTTCAGAACGAAAAGCATCGATTCCTGAGACTTAAACCTCATTTACAAGGCAGGTGCGATTGATTGCTTCGCATGATCACTCTGCCTTGGGTCCATTCCACTTCGTTCCATTATCCTGCTCCCTCTACTCGATTCTCCTCACTTTTTCTCCATAACCATCATCTATAAATCTCACGCTTCACTTTGATACAATATGTATGACAGCATCTATCACCTCATGCCAAAGAGCTTCGGAGAATACTATCACAGCCACTTCGAGGCTGTTCCTGCTGACCTGCATCTGACATACAGGCTTATCCCTATCGAGGACCTGAGAGAATTCTACTTCGGTGACCTGCTGTAGACATACCTATGCCTTCCCTAATTTCCCGAGCACGCCTTTGAGCAGATTCACCTTTTTCTCAATATCTCTTTTCATCTCCCTCTTCTGATCCGCTCCTGCGTGCTTGAGCTTGGCTATCTGCTTCGACTGCTCTTCAATGACCTGGATATGCTTCTCGATAGCCTCCTTGAGGGCTTCTGTCTCATATTTCGTGAGTTCCATGGACCTGATGAATCGACAGAGGAATATCAAACTTCCTAATCTTTATAAGGAACATATAAGTTCCCTCGTCCCCATGGTCATGATCAGAGTCAGGGAGTTCGAGTTCAATGAAGTGATATGCAAGGACTCCTTCAACAGGAAAGCCCAGCAGTATTGCAACAACATAATCGCGACACTAGGGAGGATCGGCGTGAAGGAGGACAGCATAGATGTGCCTCTTGAGGGAGTCGCAATCAAAAAGACAAAGGCCTCGGCATCATGGTACTTCGAGGGCAATAATATGCACTTCAGCCATTCCGAGGGAAGGTTTGTCGACAATCTCTATGTTGTCTGGAAAGTCATCGAGCTGAATGTGGATGCGCTGATCAGCGGAAGGAAGAACCTGAATGATTTCATCCATGAATTCTCTGAAGGAGAGGATGTGGAGAAGCAGAGGAAAGAGGCGAGAGAAGCGCTGGGTATCGATCCTGATTCAAAAGACATGGACCTTGTGAACAGGAACTACAAGATCCTCGCAAAGGAGTTCCATCCTGACATGCCTAACGGAGACCACGAGAAGTTCAAGAAGATCAACAAGGCGCACAAGATCCTGAAAAGAGAGCTTGAGTGATTCACAACAAACCTGCCTGGACTGACAGGTACCAGCCGATGAGTATCGTGGCTATCGCAAGAAACCATCTGGCATAGATCGGGAGGAAAGGCCTTCTCACATCATCCATGATATCCGATTACTATATAGCTTTAGCTTTTCCGCTGAATATTTATACCTGCAAATTCTTCATTGCTCCATGGACCGAATCACATTCCTGAAAGCGCTCTCTGATCCTGTGAGGCTCAGCATCATCGAATTCCTAAGAGATGGAGAGAGATGCGCGTGCGAGATAGTGCCGCATACAGGCAAGTCGCAGCCAAATGTCTCGCTGCATCTTAAGAGACTGGAGGAAGCAGGCATCCTCGGCTCAAGGAGAGAGGGGACAAAGGTGCTCTACAGGATAAAGGATCCTAGGACCTTGCAGATACTCATGCTTCTGGACAGGAAAAATATTTAATAGACCAAATATTTATCATGGCAAATGTTGGGGGGAAAGATGATAATAAGGATCTATGGGACAGGATGTCCAAAGTGCAAGCTGCTTGAAGAGAATGCGAAGAAAGCTGTCGCTGAACTCCAGCTGGATGCGAGTGTCGAGAAGGTCTCTGACATGGAGCAGATAATCGATGCAGGAGTGATTATGGCACCTGCGATCGGGATCGATGACAAGATCGTGTCGACAGGGAGGGTCCTGTCAGCTGCTGAGATAGTGAAGCTGCTCAGGTGACCTGATGGATCCAGCAACAATACTTCTTGCAGGAGTCGATGCGGTCATAGAATATGTGACTGAGCATGTGGCGACCTGCCTTGTGCCGGCGTTCTTCATCGCAGGTGCGATGTCTGCCTTGATGCCAAAGGAAGGCATAATCAAGTATCTGGGAAAGGATGTGCCGAAGCTCAAGGCATATGCGCTTTCTGTCGCTGCAGGACTTCTCCTGGCTGTATGCTCATGCACGATTCTTCCACTCTTTGCGGGTATCAAGAAGAAGGGTGCAGGGACTGGGCCTGCTCTCGCATTCCTATATACTGCGCCTGCGACAAATATCCTCGCGATAACATTCACCGGAACTGTCCTCGGCTGGGATTTCGCTCTTGCAAGGATAATCCTTTCGATTATCTTCGCAACACTCATCGGACTGATGATATCAAGCGTGTTCAGAGAGGAGGATGCGAAAGAAGAGAAGCAGGCAGCCCAGGCTGTCAAGGCTGAGAAGAAGCATCATGGCTTTTTCCAGAGATACCGATTGCCACTCTTCTTCGTGCTGCTTGTCGCGATACTGATAGCCGGGACAAGAGTATCTGGAATGGCAAGATACATATCCATCGGAGCGCTTGTCTTCGCTGTGGGAATCGTCTCATGGAAATTGTTCTCGAAGGATGAGATCGCTGCATGGCTGACAGAGACCTGGATGTTCACAAAGAAGATATTCCCACTCCTTCTGATCGGCATATTCATAGCTGGTGTACTCACAGCCCTCCTCCCTGAGAATTTCCTTGCCACATTCATGGGAGAGAACACAGTGCTCGCAAATCTGACAGCTGTGCTTTTCGGTGTCTTCATGTACTTCCCGACTCTTGTGGAGGTGCCGATGGCAAAGATGTTCCTGGGACTTGGGATGGCCAAGGGACCGCTTCTCGCATACCTGCTCGCAGATCCGGTCATCTCGCTTGCAAGCATCCTTGTCGTGAAGAAATTCCTTGGCTGGAAGAGGACGCTTGTGTATGCTGGGCTCATCACAGTCTTCACGACAATAGCTGGACTCTTATATGGGATGGTGATAAGATGAAGAGATTACTGATATTATTGATTCTGCTGGCTGCTTGCGCAAAGACAGAGGTCGAGAGGACTCCTTCAGGCCTGGCTGCTGCTGAGCTCTCCACTGTGTCTAAGGTCGAGGTCTTCCATTTCCATTCGACACAGCAGTGCTATTCATGCAAGACTGTCGGGCAGTATGCTAAAGAGACTGTCGAAGCATATTTCCCTGTGCAGGTATCAGAAGGGAAAGTGGAATTCAGGAGCATAAACATCGACTTGCCAGAGAACAGGGAGATGACGATGAAATACGGTGCGACTGGATCATCGCTCTGGCTTGGAATCTATGATGAGAGTGGATTCCATGCTGAGCAGAATGTGAAGGTATGGTACAAGCTGGATGACAAGGATGGCTTCATGAACTATCTCAAGGAAGTCGTCGATAAGAGGCTTGCAGGAGACATGAGCTAGATGGACCTCATGGGCTTCATGGAGTCGATGGGCACAGGTGGAGTGCCTGTGCTCGCCGCTTTCTTCATAGGACTCATGACTGCGATAAGCCCATGCCCTCTCGCGACAAACATCGCAGCGATAGCATATGTTTCGAAGAGGATCAACAACAGCGCGCTTGGCATAGGCATCGTCTATACACTTGGGAGGATGTTCACTTATGTCCTGATAGCAGCCCTGATCGTCTGGATCGGACTGGGGCTGCAGCCACTGGCTCTATTCCTCCAGAGCCAGGGAGAGAGGCTGCTTGGGCCTCTGCTCGTCATCATCGGCATAGTGATGCTCGATGTCATCAAGCTGCCGATGATGAATAGCTGCAACAATCCTGAAGGACTCAAAAAAAAGCTGGGAGAGAAAGGATACCTTGGCGGATTCCTCCTGGGTGTCATGTTTGCGCTGGCTTTCTGCCCATTCTCCGGGATGCTATATTTCGGGATGCTCATCCCACTTTCATTAAGAGCAGGAGATCCGATCTTCCTACCTAGCATATTCGCCCTTGCGACCGGGCTTCCTGTTATGTTACTGTCACTTGTCTTGAGCCAGAGCATGAAGAAACTCAGTGTGCTGCTTGGCAAAGTGCAGGTGTTCGAGCTGTGGACAAGGAGGATAGCTGCGGTCGTGTTCATCGGTATCGGAATATATTATATCATAAGGTCAACCGGGATTTGAGGTGCATAGGATGGAGAAATGGTTCGGGATCGACAGGGATAAGATCGAGTGGTTCCCTACGATAGACTATGAGAAGTGCATCGGCTGCATGGCATGTGTCCGTAAATGCACGCATAGAGTGTATGAGGAAGAGGATGGGAAACCGAAGGTTGTGGGAAAGTTGAACTGCGTGGTAGGTTGCACCAATTGTGAAGCGACTTGCCCTGTTGAAGCGATATCTCATCCTCCGAAGGAAGGGCTCTTGAAGCTGGCAAAGCAGCAGGGCTGCGGGTGTGGAGGATGCAGGTAAGATGCAAAAGGGAAAATTCATTTTGTGCGTAATCTTATCTTCAGTTCTGCTGCTTGCAGGATGCATAAAAGAAGCACCGTCTGCATCATCAACTGAGAAGTATGTTGCCAGGCCTGTTGGTACTGAGACCTTGGTTGTTCAAATTGATGATCAACCTGCTGCTGTCGAGAATATTGATCTTGAGATCGAATCCTTTGAGTCTGATAAGAAGAATTATTCTTCCAGGGAGAGGATTGTCCTCACTGCAAGGATCTCAAGTTCTGAAGATGCACAGGTCCTCACGAAAGTGTTCGGCATAAGACCAAGGGATTATGATCATATAAAGATCGAAAAGACAATCGCATTGAAGAAAGGAGAGAACTTGATCACCTATCAAGAATTCACACCGAGCTGCACATCCGGTTGCAGCGGAGTCTATCCAGGACCATATGAGATGCATATCGAGCTATACTTTGATGACAGGACAGTGGATTTTGAAACGATAGTCATAGAGCTGCAGAAGTGAATCGATGATGAAATCAGTGCATTGATTGCCTGTTGTGAAATGACTTCACTTCTGTCAATGGCTCAGGACGTCTTTCATCTCTTTCTTCAGGATCAGTTTCTTTGTCTTGCCATACTGCTCGAGCTTCACGATACCTTTCCTCTCGAGTTCCTTGACAGCCCTGTGAGCCTTCAGCTTGGTCATGCCTTCCATCCTGCTTATCTCTGATTGGAGACAGCTTCCGTTCTCAGACAGTCGCTCCACGATCTTCTTCTCGCTCGGGTTGAGGAGCTTCATGATGCGGGATGTCAACTGATGATCTCCGCCAGCTGAGGCCTTGCTGTCGACCATCCGAGTTATGGCTTCAAGGTTCTTCTCCATCTTATCTTCCAATCTCTTCGATATCACATGATATGACAATGGGACGATGACAAGTACCATCAGCAATAGTGATAGCCATAGGAAATAGTTAGGTATCATCCTCGGGCAGACGTCATGCGCCGGAGTATTGACTACAAACCTATGGAAGCTCTGCCAGATCATCAAGACGATTGCGATGAGAGAGACCAAAGAGATAGGGACCAGATAATCACGTAACTTCATGCATAAGAGAATACGCCAACATGGTTATAATATTTTCTATGGTTTCGGGTGTGTCCTGAATCAAGTTTTTTCCTGACCTTGAGGCGGCTTGTTCACAGCGTTCACTCAAGAACTAGTCAGGAAAAAATTTCATTCTGTAGATACAGGGCACACCCTATGGTTTCATCAGGTTGAAACCGTTCCTCCAGGTTTCAACGAAGCTTTAAATACGGTTTCATATTATTGAAATTAACAAAAAACAAAGAGGTAGGATATGATAAAGAAGACATTGATGGGAATGAGCGCGATACTGGCGGTAACACTTATCGTGATAATCGGGTTCGCATCAGCACAGAACAATGGACAGAAGTTTATCGATGCAGATGGTGATGGAGTCTGCGACAATGCAGGGAACTGTCCTAACAAAGGCAGCGGTCTAGGGAAAGGTTTTGTCGATGCAGACGGCGACGGCGCATGCGACAATGCTGGCAACTGCCCTATGAAGGGCAGGGGATGCGGCGGTGCAGGCGGATGCCAGATGAGAGGCGGAGCTAGGGGCGGTTGCCCAAGGCTCGCTGCTCAGTAACTGTTTCTCTTTCTCATCTTTCTGGACATATTTCTTATCATAATACAACTGGCTCATCATCGGAAACAATCCACAATATATTTATATATCCAAATATTCCGATATTCCAATGAAAGAAAAGATCAAGCTCCTAAAAGCCCTCGGCGATGAGACAAGGATCAGGATCATGCAATGCCTTCTTGATGGAGAAGTGTGCGCCTGCACGCTTGTCCCTGCTGTAGGGAAGGCGCAACCCACAGTCTCCCAGCATCTGAAGATACTCGAGGAGGCAGGGATCCTCGAATCAAGGAGAGAGGGAGTCAATATCTGGTATAAGGTCACGAGCAGGGATGCGAAGAAGATCATGACGATCCTCGATATCCCTAAGATCAAGATAGACTGCAGGTGCTGTTAATATGAAGAATAGAGCTAAGCTAGGGATCTTTGAAAGATACTTGTATCTGTGGGTAGGTGCCTGCATGGTGGTCGGCCTCCTCATGTCGGTATATTTGCCAGCTGCAGGAGAGGTGATCGAGAGGCCTGCCTCGGTCGTCAAGGAGCTCGTCGA
>CAYTWW010000012.1:7779-13586 GCA_964441565.1 uncultured Methanosarcinales archaeon
GGATGAATGGAAGCTCGGAGGCGTGTCGGTGCCAATCGGCATATGCCTGTTCTTCATGATGTACCCTGCGCTACTCAACATCCAGCTGTCTGAACTGAAGAAACTTGCGAAGAACCCGAAGCCTATCCTCCTGACACTTGTGTCGAACTGGATGGTGGCACCTCTTGTGACTGCTTTCCTTGCCTATACCTTCCTCGGTGGACAGGACCAGCTTGTTGTAGCGCTCATACTGCTGGGCTCAAGCCCTTGCACTGCGATGGTTCTTGTGTGGGGGTCACTCGCGAAAGGCAACCAGGAACAGAATGTCATCAATACCACGCTCAACACTATAACTCTCATGTTCCTCTATGTCCCTGTCGTCAGCCTCTTGACAGGGATGCAGGATATCTCCCTTGACAAGGCATCCCTTATGATCTCGGTCGCTGTCTTCATCGGCATCCCTATGTTGCTTGGATTCATCTCAAAGAAGGTCATCATCAAGAAAAAAGGAGAGACATGGTTCAATGATGTGTACAGGCATATCGTCGGGAAGCTCTCAATTATCGCGCTCCTGGTGACACTGATCGTGATATTCTCCCTTAACGGAGCTGTGCTCATAGGGAATCCAGGGATGATGCTGTGGGTCTCGATCCCACTGCTCCTCGGACACGCTGTGATCGTCGGATATAATCTCATAACGACAAGATTATCAGGGCTTGCTTACAGGGAGGCATCCATCACAGTCCTGATAGGTTCCTCAAGCCATTTCGAGATCGCGATCGCATCTGCGATAGGCCTCTTCGGGATAGGTTCGCAGGCTGCGCTTGGGACGACGATGGGACTGTTCCTTGAAGTCCCGATGATGCTTGGACTTGTGTATGTCCTTCGCTGGCTGGATGCCAAGGGATTCTGGAAACCTCAGATAGATAATACTGAAAAGGAGGGTGCAATAGCATGAAAGAGCATGTGAAAAAAAGATATACAGAAGTGGCTCAGAAAGGGATTGGCTGCTGCTCAGGCAACTGCGGATGCTCGGATGGCCGGGTAGAGCAGTCAAAGGAAGTCGGATATTCAGATGATGATCTCAATTCGATACCTGATTCTGCCAACATGGGCCTTGGATGCGGGAATCCAATCGCGCTCGCAGGCCTGAAGAAAGGAGAGACTGTCCTCGACCTTGGGTCTGGAGGAGGGATCGATGCTTTCCTCGCTGCTGGAAAAGTTGGGAAGACAGGCAGGGTGATAGGAGTCGATATGACTGAAGCCATGATAGAGAAGGCACGCTCAGCTGCTGAGAAGCATGGCTACACCAATGTAGAATTCAGGCTTGGTGATATCGAGGAACTACCTGTCGAGGATGGCTCTGTGGATGTGATCATCAGCAACTGCGTTATCAACCTGACTGAGGACAAGCTCAAGACCTTCAGGGAAGCATACAGGGTCCTGAAGGCAGGAGGGAGGATGATGGTCTCTGATATTGTCACAGATGGCGAGCTTCCTCAGGAGGTCAGGGATGATCCAGATGCATGGGCTGCATGCATAAGCGGGGCATTGCCAAGGGAAGAGTATATCGAGGCAATGAACAAGGCAGGATTCAAGAAGGTGATGATCTTATCTGAGGATGACTTTGTTGTGGATGGTATGGGAGAAGGAAAGATAATCAGCCTGAAGATAAAGGCTGGGAAATAGCATTTTTAAAAAAGCCCTGAATCATGCGAGCACCTTCGCGAACTTCTCCACGACAGTATCTATCTGCTCCTGGGTTATAGTCAGCGGAGGGAGGATCCGTATCACGAGATTTCCTGAAGGGAAAGCGAGGACTCCATTATCCTGAAGTGCATTGATGTAACCTGTCGCTTTCTCTTTGAGTTCAACGCCGATCATCAGGCCGACGCCACGGACTTCCCTGATCTTAGGAGAATCCATCTCCCTGAGTCTTTTCATGAAGTGTTCTCCTGCATCCTCTGCGTGCTTCAATAGGTTGTGAGTCTCGATGTAATCAAGCACTGCAATGCCTGCTGCGCACACAAGCGGATTCCCTCCGAAAGTGTTCGTATGGCAGCCAGGGAACATCTTCTCTGTCACCTTATCATTGATAACAGTTGCACCAGCAGGTATCCCTCCTGCGAGGCCCTTAGCAAGGCACATGATGTCTGGTGATACTCCTGTCCATTCGATCGCGAACATCTTTCCTGTGCGCCCCATGCCTGACTGGACTTCGTCCACGATCATTAGCGCGCCGAACTCATCGCATATCTCGCGCACCTGCTGCATGAACCTCATATCTCCAAGCCTGATGCCGCTCTCGCCCTGGATCGGCTCGAGTATCACTGCTGCGGTCTTATCTGAGATCACTGACCGAAGGGATTCCGCATCATTGTATGAGAAGTGCTTCACATCATCCAGGAGAGGGACGAATGATTCCCGGTATTTCGGATTAGTGGTCGTCACTGACAAGCTTCCGAATGTCTTGCCATGATAGCCCATCTTGGCTGAGAGTATCTCTTTCCTTCCTGTGGACAGGCGTGAGAATTTCAGGGCTGCTTCGACTGACTCGCTTCCTGAGTTGCAGAACAGGACTTTTGTAAGTCCTTTTGGACAGACTGAAAGAAGTCTCTTCGCGAACTCTGCACGCTTGTCATTGTAGAAGCTTCCGTGCAGGTTGATGAGCTTCGAGAGCTGCATGATGACTGCCTGGTTGTACTCTGGCACATTGTGGCCGAGAATGTTGACACCTACGTTTGAGAAGCAGTCGATATACTGCCTTCCGTCGTCATCGTAGAGGATGCAGCCATCCCCCCTGACGATAGTGAGATCACGCCTGCCGTATGTCGGAGCGACATATGAATCTTCCATCTCTTTATAGTCCATTTTTTTCACCTATGCATCCATTATCTTAACACCGCGCTCTATCATCATGAACATGGCCTTGATCACAACAAGGGCAAAGAACATCCTCACCCCGAGTATCCAGAAGAGGCTTGCGCCAATGGCTGTGAAGACGACAGTCTCATCGATCAGCCCATGCGCGAACATCCAGACTGATACCACCCTGTTTGTGTCCTTCTGAGTCATCTTCTTCTCAGCATGATAGTCTGCGAGCATCGTGCCTCCGAGATAGACACCAAGGAGCCAGCCAGTTATCATGACGATTAGGGCATTGAATGAAATGCCGAACCAAGCTGCGAATATCCTAAGCTTCATTGCCAGCCATCGTATCACTCCGTATTCCTCGAGGAATTCAACAGCTATCCTCAAAGGGATGAGGATGATGACTATGCGAAGGACTGTCTCAGCGACTGGCTGTAGGAATTGCCAAACTAGGGAAAGGTCCATCAGATCACCATCCTCAGCATGAGTCCTGTGAGGATCGCTGCAAAGAACCGGATGACTGCTGTCTTCCAGTATTCTTTTGATATCTTCTTGTAGATGAGTGTCTCGCCGATGAGCGAGTTGCAGATCCCGACCATGACTGCGATTATCGTTATCTCCCTTGCTGGAAGGCCAAGGGCTGCGATCGCGCCTGCTGCCTCGCCTGTACCTGAGAACATCCCCAGGATAAGCGGAAGGCTTGCTTCTCCTGAAAGGCCGAATATGCCCATGACGGGCTGCATGACTGATGAGATGACACCGATCAGCGGAGTAGCTCGTATCAGCGTGACGATGAGCGCGACAGGGACGATTATCCTGAGGACCCAGACAAGGGTCTTCATCGACTTCTTGACTGCTCGGATGAATGTTGGCTTGATCCTCTTCATATTGTCTCCCTCAGATAGTCATCAATCATACTATGCTCATCTTATGACTGTCCCTTTTCCTTCAAGGGCATCTGAGACAGGTGTCTGTGTCCTGCCGTCAGCAAGGATCATCTGCCTGACATTCTGGCTGGAATCGATGGCATGGAGGATCTTCTTCTTCATCCTCCCCTCTGCGAACTGCATGAACTCGTCGACCTTCGACTTGTCGATATCTGGTATGAGACTTGTTGGATCCTCATGATCCCTCAAGAGGCCAGGTGCTTCGAAGAGGCTTATCACAGTGTCCACCTTCAGGCTCCTGCACAGTGCATCCACGATCCTATCGTTGTCTACGTTTATCGCCTCATTCTCCTCGCTTATCGCTGGAGGGGCGATGACAGGGACATAGCCATTGTCCATCAGGAGGGACAGGAGATCTGTATTCACAGACTCGACTGTGCCTGTGAAATCGTCTCTCAGGATCTTTACCTTTCCGTCTTCGACTGATTTCACATAAGGCTTGCGCTTGCCTCTGAGAAGTCCGCCATCAAGTCCTGATAGCCCGACTGCGTTTACTCCGTGCTTGTGTAGTTTCTCGACGATCCGCTTGTTGGCGACACCGGCATACACCATCTCGAAGACCTCGATTGTCTGCTTTTCTGTGTAGCGTGATGTGAAGCCTGATGGGCTTGTTATCATCCTCTCAGGAAGGCCCATCTTCTCTGAGATGAGCTTCATCTCATGGTTGGCACCATGGACTATGAGCTTCTTCCCTTCGTGACTTGCGAAGTCAGAGAGTATGTTGTCGAGATTCTCCTTTATGGCTTTTCCGCCACCGATCTTCAGTATCAGCATGATCATCAACTCATATCTTCAGGATGCGGTCCTTTCCCCTCGACCGCATCACATACTTCTTATTCTTCATGTCAAACGAGAGGGAGAAGAGGGTCTTGTTGTTCTTCTCATCCTTTGAGCATGTCGCTAGCGCCGGAAACACATCTGTTCTTCCAAATCCAGGCTTGTTCAGCTGCTGGAGCGCTGTATAGTACCTGATGAATGTGTCATGCTGCGGACTATGGTGAAGGACAGTGTCCACGTTCTTCAGCTTCCCGAGATAATGATTTGTCTTGATGAGGACTTCATCCTCAGACTGCACTATATCGTACTTCCTTCCTGATGCATGCTCGACAACTGCCATCTCTCCTTTGGTGTCAGCGAGGAAGAAGTTCTTCGGGATGCAGACAGGGACAAGGTGGAAGACCTCAAGGGCTTCTTCGACTGTGCTGCAGTCATCCATGATCATCTTGACAACATCCCTCCATGACACTCCGAATGACCAGCTGTCTGCATAAGCGAAAGTGATGCCGCAATAGAGACCTTTCTCGTTTATCGCATCTATCATGTCATGGAAGAGGAACTTCTTCGCGATATCCTCCTTTGATGCGATGCTCATGTCTGAGATCGCGATGCTTGCGTTCCCTCCTTCCGGCATACGCCTGAAGACCTCGATATGTTCTTCTGCCTCTGGGATCCAGTCAAGGTTCCTCCCGACAAGAGCCCGGCCTTCTTTCATATAGCCGAAGATCGTGCACTGGGCCAGCGAGAGCTTATTTCTGTAGAAGGCTATCTCGCCTGTCAGGTATGCTGAGAAGAGCTTGTTCTCTGGAAAACCTGCAGAGACCATGCCCTGAAGTTCCTCGACAACCTCTGGACAGTATGTGCGATATGCTTTCAGCTGCCCTGCGAGCAGGCGCTCGTCTACCTTCACGTCAGTGAGGTCAAGGCCATTCTTCCTGTAGAGCCTGCCTTCCTGCTGTCCTATCTGATAATGATTTCCTTTGAATGTCTTCATGGTGAGTGGGTGTCTGTGAGGTAATATATAATTTTCCTGGACGGAACTTGAATACCAACAGCACAATAAAGGAAAGCAACAACAGGCAGGGCGACGTTCGTGTGGGCTTCCTCACGAACTACTCGTCCTTCGGACTCGCCGCCGCCTGTTGCTTTCCTTTATGTTTTACTCCTGAAATCAGACAGGATGCAATCCCATGAACTCAAGCCCTAGAGTCTCCTCCCAGCCCATCATCACAT
>CAYTWW010000012.1:13686-68415 GCA_964441565.1 uncultured Methanosarcinales archaeon
GGATGCAATCCCATGAACTCAAGCCCTAGAGTCTCCTCCCAGCCCATCATCACATTCATGCATTGGACTGCCTGGCCTGCTGCGCCTTTCATCATGTTGTCGATGGCTGACATGATGACGACCCTTCTCGAACCTGGATCCTTCTCGAAGCCGATGTCGCAGAAGTTCGTGCCCATCACGATCTTGGGCTCAGGGTAGCGGTAGATGCTGACATTGTCCTTGACGATGCGGATGAATGGCTCTTCTCCATAGTCTTCCCTGAATATCTTCCATAAAGCCTTGTCGTCCATGTCTTCTTTCAGGAAGACGTGACAGGTCGCAAGTATCCCTCTGACAAGATCGACGCTTGTGGCAGAGAAATTTATCGAGCTTGTGCCAAGCTCCTGGTTCATCTCTGCCATGTGCCTGTGGCCTGTCGGCGCATAAGATCGCAGGCAGTCCCTCCTCTCAGGATGGTGGCTGGCGAGGCTTGGTGAGGAGCCTCCCTGAGAGCTGCCTGCCTTCACTTCGACGACTGTGCGTTCTGTGTCGATGAGTCCGCGCTTATAGAGCGGATGGAGTGCAAGGATGGTTGCTGTCGCATTGCATCCTGCAGCTGCCACATACTTCGCATGCTTCATCTCCTGCCGATGCAGTTCAGGGATGCCATAGACGAACTTCTCGATAAGCTCTGGCCTAGGATGCTTCTCGCCATAGTATCTCACATAGTCTTCTGTATCCTTTAGCCGGAAGTCTGATCCCTTGTCGATTATATGGTCTGTCTTAGACATGAAGAAGTCCATCTTTCCTGCGCTTACGCCATGCGGAAGGCCCAGGAACATGATGTCGACATGGTCGATCTGCTTCATGCTGGTGAACTTCAGCTGTGTGCGCTTCCTGAGATTGGGGTGCAGGAAATGCACGAACTTCCCGACATTGGACTCGCTTGTTGCATACGCTACTTCAACCATCGGGTGGTTGAGGAGAAGCCTTAATGCTTCCCCACCTGTGTAACCCGATGCTCCGATTATCGCTACACGTTTCTTTGACATATTGAACACTCGTTTATCCTTGAAGCCAGCATTGGGGCAGGCGAGGCTGGGGCAAGTTCGCCACACGAACTTGAGTTCACCTACGGCGAACTCGACCCATCTGCCGAGCGAGCACAAGGTGAAACCTTGGGCGACTGCCGTCACTATGTTGTTGCACAAATCTTGAAAAATTTGTTCTTGGCAGGCAGCGGGACTAGTGTCCCTGAGTGTCCAAGGCAAGCTTGGAACCGACGGAGATGAGGGTTGCCTAATCTCCTACTCGACACCCCGGAGGGCCGAGTTCGCTTCGTGAACTCAACTTCCGCGAAGTTGCCTCCGTCTAGCCGCCGCCACAAATTTTTCCTTTTCACTGAATGCTATCTCTTCGCCTGACTCACCACATAATCAATTATCTTCCCAGGGATATCCACACCTGTCGGTGCAACTGAATTCTTGAACTCCATCGTATGATTGATCTCGTTGACTGTGAGGCCGTCCTTTGTCTCGAAGAGGTCCATGGCAAGGACTCCGCCGCCGACTGCCTCTGCTGCTCGAGCGCATATCTCACGGATCTCTTCTGTGACTGGGCAGACGCTTGCCTGGCCGCCTCTTGCTGTGTTTGTTATCCAGTGCTCGGAATTCCTGTATATGGCAGCGATCGTCTCATCTCCGACATGGAATGCTCTTATGTCCCTGCCTGGCTTATCGACATATTCCTGCACATAGAACACTGAGTGCATGTAGTTGCCGAGCACTGCCTTATGCTCTATTATCGCTTCTGCGCTGCTCCTGTCGCTGACCTTTGATATCAGGCGTGCCCATGAGCCTGTGACTGGCTTCATGACGCATGGATATCCCATGTCCTCGACTGCCTGGAGCGCGCTCTTCTCAGAGAATGCCATCCTCACCTTTGGTGTCGGGACCTTGTGCTTGAGGAGTGCTTGTGTGGTCAGGAACTTATCTCCGCAGACCTCTGAGACTGCTGAGCGGTTGACTACAGGCACATCGAATCCCTCGAATATCTTTGAGATGTAGAGTCCCTTTGAGAAGGACAGGCTGCGTTCGAGGAGCGCATCCACCTCATATGGATTCCTGTCAAGAGAGACAGTGAATTCCTCGTCAAGGATGTTCTCGTGAGCGATGCCTTTCTTCTTCATGTCGTCGAGGAGCATCTTCTCCTCTGGCCTGATCCTTGATAACAATAGTCCTAGCTTCATCCTGATATCCTCACTTTTTCTGCGATATATTCTGCGACCTCTTCTGTCTTCAATTTGCCTCCGAGGTCAGTTGTCAGCATGCGTTCGTGCATGGCCTGGTTCACTGCCTGGGTTATGCGGCTTGCAGCATCTACTTGGCCAAGGTGCTCGAGCATCATCTTTGCCGCAAGTATCGCAGCTATCGGGTTCGCTGTCATTGTGCCTACGAGATTTGGCGCAGAGCCATGCACTGGCTCGAAAACGGGATGCTCGCCGATATTTCCTGAGGCGGCTATCCCCAGGCCGCCGACAAGCATGCTCGCCTCATCTGAGAGTATGTCGCCGAAGAGGTTTGTAGTGACTATGACATCATATTCTTCTGGCGCGCGGATCAGATGCATGGCCATGGCATCGACAATGACATCCTCGGCTGCTATGTCAGGATATTTTGGTGCTATCTCCCTGAAGATGCGCAGGAACAGGCCGCAGGTCTCACGCAGCACATTGGCCTTGTGGACGCATGTGACTTTCTTCCTCCCGTGCTTTCTTGCGTGATCGAATGCGAAACGAATGATCCGCTCAGAGCCTTTCCTTGTGATGACACGCTCGGTTATCGCTGTATCGCCATTATCTTCGACACGTTCCCTTCCTGAGTAGAGTCCTTCTGTATTCTCACGGACAAAGACCATATCCACATTGTCCCTGAAACCTGGCAGAGGATAGGTCTTCATGGGCCTGAGGTTCGCGTAGAGGTCGAGCTTCTTCCTGAGCGTAAGGATAGGGCTCCTGTATCCTGGGATGTTTGGCGGAGTCGTGACTGCACCGAAAAGGCATGCATCTGAATACTTGATAAGCTCCAATGTGGAGTCGGGGACAGATGCACCTGTCTTCTGGTAGCACTCATATCCGATCTCACCGTAGACGAATTCATAGTCGCCGGCTGCTTTCATGACCTTGACTGCGGCAGGGATGACTTCCTTCCCGATCCCATCTCCAGGGAGGACTGCTATTCGTGTCATCTTATATCCTCGAATGAGTGCTCCTTCAAATAATTGATTATTCCTCCTGCATCCACGATCCTGGTCATGAACTCCGGGAGCGGCTCTGCCTGGATGATCCTCATCCCTTCGGGAGTCTCGCCTTTGATTGTCCCGGCTGTAAGGTCCACCTCGATATCGTCTCCTTCAGTGAACATCTCATGAGCATCCTTTGATATCATTATCGGTAGGCCGATGTTGACTGCATTCCGATAGAATATCCTAGCGAAGCTCTTCGCGATCACACATCTCACACCTGAATACTTGAGCGCGACAGGTGCATACTCACGGGATGATCCGCAGCCGAAATTCTCTCCTGCGACAATCACGTCCCCTTTCTTCCTCCCCTTCGAGAATTCGGGATGCAGCTCGCAGAGACAGAAGTCTCCGAGCTCTTCGACATTCTCCCGGGGATAATACCTGCCTGGGATTATCTGATCAGTATTCACATTGTCACCGAAGTCCCATACCTTTGCCATCATAGCACCTTCCGCGGATCTGTGATCCTTCCATAGATAGCTGATGCTGCGCATGTCGCAGGGGATGCGACAAAGATCTCAGCATCAGGGGATCCCATCCTCCCTTTGAAGTTCCTGTTCATCGTTGTGATGGCTCGCTCACCTGGAGCAAGGACACCTTCATGCCTGCCGATGCATGGGCCGCAGCCTGGGTTGCATATGATGCAGCCAGCATCCTGGAGGTCTTTGATAACTCCGCTCTTCATGGCTTCCTGGAATATCGAGAGGCTTGCTGGAATGACCACAGTCCTTGTGAATCTGTTCACTCTTTTTCCTCTGAGGATATCTGCTGCGATCCTTAGGTCCTCGTATCTTCCGTTTGTGCATGTGCCGATGAAGACCTCATGCAGCTCTGTCCCTTCGACTTCACTGACTTTCTTCAGATTGTCAAGATCATGAGGGCATGCGACCATCGGCTCAAGTGCAGATGCATCGAACTCGATAGTCCTATTGTATCTGCCTTCTGATGCCTTCAGCATGTGAGCCTTCCTTCCTCCCAGGAAGGCGATTGTCTTATCATCTGCCTCGATAAGCCCTGCTTTTGCGCCGCATTCTATGGCCATATTCGAAAGCGTGATGCGCTCATGCACTTCCAGGCCAGCTATCGTATCTCCTGTGAATTCAAGGGCCTGATAGTTTGCGCCATCGAGGCCGACTGTCGCGATTATCTGGAGGATCAGGTCCTTCGCATAGACACCTTTGCTGAATCGTCCTTCGACCTTGAGGAGGATGGTCTCAGGTATCCTGAACCATGCCTTGCCTGTGGCATATGCGATGCCGATATCTGTCGAACCCATGCCTGTGCCGAATGCTCCAAGTGCTCCGTAGCTGCATGTGTGGCTGTCGCTCCCGATGATTATGTCGCCTGGGAGCACATGGCCCTTCTCTATCATGACCTGATGGCAGACACCTTCCTGGTAGAAGTGGGGAAGATCATGCTCCTTAATGAAGTCCATCACCTTCCTCTGTATCTTTGCCTGGTCGATTGTCGCAGGAGGGACTATATGATCGAATGGTATGACTATCCGATCTGGATGCATCGGCTTTTCTGCGAGCTTGCGCATCGCTTCGATAGCGAGCCAGCTCATGGTGTCGTGGCTCATGATCCTGTCCACTTCAACGACAACGATGTCTCCAGCCTTGGCTTCCCTGCCAAGCTTCCTTGAGAATATCTCCTCAGTGAGAGTTCCCATTTGTCCCCTCGAATTTTTTCAAGACGATCTTTGTGCTTGTCGTCTTTATTCCTGGTATCGTCCTCATCTGCTCGATGAGGTCGTTTAGTTCTGATGTTGTCCTGAGCTTGACATATACTGAGAGATCATGGTCGCCAGTTATCTCGAAGACCGAATGGACGCCCCTGAAGTTCCTGAGCGTCCTGAGTATGGTCGTTGTGTAATGGATGGAATCGACATTGACAAGGACCAGGGCATTGACTCCGTCAGGTATAACTTCGGTCCTCTTGCCTGTGATATTCTCGGCGATAGCGATTATCTCTGTCTCGTGTATGACCTTCTTGACATCGCCTGCCTTCTTTATCTCCTCGATTATCAGCATGAGCTCCTCATCAGTAAAAGGAATCTTATACTCCCTGAGCTTCTCTTCGACTGCTTTCCTTCCTGTGTACTTGTCGATGATGATCTTCCTTGTCCTCCCAATAAGCTCAGGGTCAAAGGCCTCATATGTCTTCGGGTTCTTGAGGACACCGTCTGTGTGTACTCCGCTCTTGTGAGAGAAGGCATTCTGGCCGATGATAGGGGAATGGGGAGACATGAACACGCCGGAAGTCTTCTCAAGATATGATGACATCTGAGGAAGCATTGTGATGTCGTATCCTTTCCACCGATCCTTGAACTCTTCTTTGTTTAAGATCTGCATGCCTACTGCGAATGAAGACAGGTCTGTGATACCTGCCCTCTCACCTAGCCCATTGATTGTCGTATGCACGCAGTCAGCTCCTGCTCGCACTGCTGCTATCGAGTTCGAGACAGCTTGTCCAAAATCATTATGGCAATGGACTTCGATTTCGCATGGCTTTATGTCTGCCTTGACTTTCCTGATGAAATCATAATATGTGTGCGGCTGCATTATCCCAAGGGTGTCTGCAAGGCTTATCCTGTCTGCGCCTGCATCTATCGCTGCATCGCATATCTTCACGAGGAAATCATAGTCTGTCCTTGTCGCATCCTCTGGAGTGTAGCGGACCTTCATGCCATGCGCCTTGGCATAGCCTACTGCATCCACGACCTGCTCGATCGCCTTCTCCCTGGAGAAGTGCAACTTGTCTTTCAGGTGAAGATCAGATGAGCCGAGGAATATCGCAACTGCGGGTACATCGCATTCGATGGACTTGTCCAGGTCTTTCCTCAGGGCCCTGTTGTGCGTCAGGACCTCTGCTGCAAGCCCTTCCCTCGCGATGCGCTTGACCGCCTCCTCCACCTTTTCAGAGACAAGAGGATGACCGGCCTCTATCCTGTCGATGCCGAAGCTATCTAGCATCTTCGCTATCTCAAGCTTCTCATCGACGCTGAACGATACGCCAGCTGTCTGCTCTCCTTCCCTGAGGGTCGTGTCTAGGATCTTTATCATGTTCTTTCTTTGGCCTTACCTTTCTTGTGAACTGGACAAGAAAGGTAAGAGTTTTCTATAGCGTTGTAATCTGGTCTTCGTCTGGAAAAAGGTGGAAAATGTGTTTTGGAATGATTCTCTTTACACCAACCTTTCTTTATAACAAGTAAAGAAAGGTTGGGCCAAAGAAACTTGTTTACTCCCCCCAGTCCTCTTCTTCCATGGGCGCGAGTGCCACAACGACTGGGTCTGTGCCCATCACTTCGAGCTCTGCGCCGCAATCCGGGCATGACACTATCTCTCCCTTCTCCACATCTGCTCCTATCGTGAGAGCAGACCCGCATTCTGTGCATTCAACCATCGAGTGCGAGAAAGCCGAAAACATTAAAAACCTGATGTTATTATCATAACATTATTAATCTAGATAGTGTTATGAGATAGCGCTATTTGACAGGTGACGAATATGACATCAGTGAGCCAGATCGTAAGAAAGATCATCGAGTCGAGGCCGATGCTGTATGAGTGCGTGGCAGAAGGTATTGTCAGCTACCAGAATCTTTCCGAGAAGCTTCATGGTGAGATCGAGCTTGAGGCTGGCAAGGCTGTGGAGCTGCCAGCGATCGTCATGGCGATCCGCAGGTATTCTGAGCAGATGAAGCCGCTAGTGGACGAGAAGATACCTTTCAAGTTCAATTCTGAGATAATCATGAAGACAGGACTCATGGATATCACGATCCTGAAGACGAACTCTGCCTTGAGCAAGCTCAGGAAGATATATGAGCTCATCGATCTTGAGAAAGGAGACACGTTCAATGTCATCCAGGGGAACTATGAGATCACGATGGTCGTCAATGACAAGTACAAGGACAGGATCCTAAAAGTCCTGGAAGATGAGAAGGTCCTCAATATCGAAAAATCGCTGGTCTCGCTGACCATGAGCTTCTCGAAGGAATTCTTCTACACAGTAGGGATACTCGCGAAAGTCACTAGGATGCTGACTTGGGAGAATGTCAATATATATGAGAACATCTCCACAATGACTGAAGTGATATTCATCGTGTCAAAGAAGGATGCGATGCGTGCCTATGCTGCTCTGCAGACGCTTGTAGAGGAGAACCATTAGGCTCCGGATGGCACATACGGTATGCAGTCATCCGGGATGAACTGCGAATCAGGAATCCCTGGAGGGATCATGAAGAATGGCTCTTCGGCATCAGGGAGCGGCAACTCAGGAGGAACGTAGATAGGATCTTCTGGGAGCTGAGGAGGTGCTTCTGGATATGTAGGAAGTTCTTGGATCTCGGCTGGAGGGAAGACATAATCATCAGGCAAAGGAGGACCATATGGAGCTGGAAGCTCGAACCCAGGTATCGGCTCTACATAGATTTCAGGTGCAGGAGGACCATACGGCTCTGGAAGCTCGAAATGCGGGATGTCATCAAGATCAGGGATCCCAGGGACGATGACCTGCGGTTCTGGCAAATCAAACATGCCTGGCCGGAACATGTATGTCGCTGCTGTCCAGAGCCCTGTGACGGCTGCGACAAGCGATGATGCTCTTCCTAATGACCTGGCTCTTTCGTATTCTCCTCGCTTGTGAGATATCCCTGCTGCGGTAGCGAGTCCTGCGTATGCTGCATTGCCCAATCCTCCGACAGGGTCTCCCTGGAGGAACCTCATGGCTGAAGCGCTCGCACCCAGGGCCCCTCCTGCATATTCCTCCCCTACGCGTGCAGCGACCTGCTTACCAATGTATTGGACAGCGTATGATGCTGCAAAGCTCCCTGCGAGCATGAGCGCTCCTGGAAGCGGATCATCCTTCAGATAATATGCTGCTGCCAGCGCTACAGGCGCAGCCCTCGCCACCCTCTGCCAAACTGGGATCTTCCTTGGGACGGGATCAGGCATCGCGACGATGACTGGGACCGGTGATGCTGCTGCCTGACGAAGGAGGATCTCATCATCAACAATCTCCCTCCTGATGATATCAAGGTCATCCTCACTGAGAAGAGATATGTTCGAGCTGTTTACCCGGATATAGTTCGCGGTCCACCTGTCTGCATCCCACTGCCCCCCTCTACCAATGTAGCTTATCCAGGCATCATGTGCTTTCTGCCTGAATGAATCGAACTGATCCTGCCTTTGGCGACGCTCCCTTATGAAAGGGATCCTGCCTGCAGCTGCTGATATCTTGTCATCCAGAAACTCTGAGAATGAGTATTCGGTTGCATCCACAGACAGCTCGGTGATCGATCCATCTTCGATCTTCTGCTCAAGTTCCGAAGAAGGATGGAAATCCTTCCTGAGCACCCTCATGTAGTTCTTCTTCCAGCGGGATTCCTCCCAAGTCCCGCCTCTGGAAAGGTAATCTGCACGCTTCGCAACAAGACGCTTAGACATCCCTTGAAGACCCTCCTTCCTTGTACGATACTCATCTACAAAAAGGATCTTCCTGACTAGGGAATCGACCAGATCTTTAAGCGTCATATATCACTGAGGGACAGATATAATATAAGAGTGGTGCTATCGCATATAGCAATAGCGACCTGATACATCCTTCCCCAGATAATTTTATATATCCCTGACTGTTTTAGAAACAGGCCGGAAAGCAGGAGGATGACTTCTGTGCGGCTATTCTAAAGGGGGAGGGACGATAATGTCGCGTCACGACAGAAAAAAGAAAATCCATTCCATGCCCAAGGTAGGGCATACAGATCATGAGCACGCTCACCATGAGCATCACCATAAGACATCTGAGCCAAAGAAGGAAGGGACTCCATTTGTTTGGATCGGAGTCACTGCCGCGCTTGCGATCCTGGTGATCGCTGCAGTGCTCACACAAGGTTTCTCAAAACCGCTCATGTTCAAGTGGGACAAGGCTGACCTGAACACAGAAGGGAAGGCAGAACTCGAATTCTATGTCATGAGCAAATGCCCATATGGGGTCGAAGTCGAGAACAGCATCAAGCCAGTCCTCGACAAGCTTGGGGATTCGGTTGTGTTCAAGCTGGATTTCATATCAACAGACAATGGCGACGGGACTTTCAGGAGCCTCCACGGGGATACTGAGACAAAGGGGAATATCGTCCAGCTCTGCGCTGCCAAATACAATCCTGACAAGTACATGGACATGGTCGTCTGCATGAACAAGAACACGGCAGGCATCCCAGGCAACTGGGAACAATGCGCTGCAGGTCTGGATTCAGCAAAGATCAAGACATGCTATGAAGGACAAGAAGGAATCGACCTGCTCAAGGCCTCGGTCAAGAGGAGCGAGGAGGCGCAGGCAAGCGGTTCTCCCACGATCTTCATCAATGGTGAGTCATACAGGGGAGCAAGGGACACGAATTCATTCATGAAGCTCCTGTGCTCGAAGATAGAGGGACATCCTGAATGCGAGAGCATCCCTGCATGCTCTGCTGATGCAGACTGCACAGCTGAAGCTGCCAAGGATGGCAAATGCGAGAATCCTGGCGAGAAGGATGCAAAGTGCGTATATACTGATCCTATGAAGATCACTGTGACATATCTGGTCGATGACAGATGCGCACAGTGCAATCCCGGACAGATCAACGATGTCACCAAGAACATCTTCAAAGGAGCTGAGTTCAAAGAGGTAAAGTGGGACTCGAGCGAAGGAAAGCAGCTGATGGAGAGATATGAGATCAAGATGCTGCCAGCATTCATCTTCGACTCGGAGATGGAAGAATCTGTCGCATGGACAAGCAATGCAAGGCTCCAGACCTCCTTCCAAAAAGAGGAGGACGGGAAGTATACGCTGCTGCCTGCTGCAATCGGAGCGACATGGGACCCATATGCTGAGATCTGCGACAATGGCAAGGATGACGACGCCAATGGACAGGTCGACTGCAAGGACCCTGCATGCGCTGACAGCCTCTCATGCTTCGAGAGCGTGTGCAACAACAAGGCAGACGAAGACAAGGACGGAGATGTCGACTGCGATGATAGTGATTGCGCAGACAGCCCGATGTGCATGGAATTCGAGAAGCCGCAGATAGACTTCTTCGTGATGAGCTACTGCCCTTATGGAAACCAGGCAGAGGAGGCTATCGCTCCTGTCTATGAAGCGCTCAAGGATGATGCTATCTTCAAGCCGCATTACATCTACTATGAGAACTACAGGGGAGGAGGAGCAAGCTACTGCATTGACGCAGGGAACAAGTACTGCTCGATGCATGGAGTGCAGGAAGCCAACCAGAATGTGAGGGAGCAGTGCGTTGCTGAGAAATACGGCATGGAGAAATGGTTCGAGTTCTCTATGGCCATGAACAAGAAATGCACATCAGCTAACGCAGACACATGCTGGGAAGCTGTGGCGAAGGACCTCAAGTATGATGTCGACTGGATCAAGACATGCCAGAAAGACAAGGCGACAACATTCGCTGCCGAGGACGCAAGGCTGATGAAGATCTTCGGAGCCTCTGGTTCGCCTGCCGTCTACATCAACGGAGCAAGCTACAGCGGACAGAGGACACCTGCAGGATATCAGCAGGCTCTGTGCGCGCTGCTTGAAGACAGCCCTGGCTGTAAGGTCGCACTGGAAGGTGAAGGTGCGGTCACTCCGACAGGGGGATGCGGTTGAGGCCAGGTTTCTTTTGTTTTCTTCTTTTCATCTTCGCTTGCTCGATAGATACTGATTCTGATACTCCTCGATCTGAGAATCCTGAGCTGGACACATTTGCCAAATGCCTGACTGAGAGAGGATACGAGATGGCTGGGACTGAATCATGCTCGCATTGCAGGGCGCAGAAAGCAAGATTCCAGGATTCGTTCAGGTTCATCAGGTATCACGATTGCAAGGCTGACACGAGCTGGTGCAGGGACAAAGGCATAAGGGCATACCCGACATGGGTCTCACCTGACGGAAAACTGCATGTCGGAGAAAAGGAGCTCTCTGAGCTTTCTGCCTTATCTGGATGCGATATAGACCGGAACCTTTAAATCTCAACTGTTTTTTCTTTTTAAAGCATGGCCAAACAGTATAAAGTGAGAAAAAAGTGCCTGATCTGCAAGAATGTCTTCTATCCAAGCTATGCAGGATCATTGTACTGCAATGAATGCAAGAACAAGAAGACTGAGCAGAAGACAGTGACCAAGGCCAAGCCTGTGAAGAAGGCAGAGCCTAAGATCGTGGCTGCAAAGAAGCCGGCTGTCAAGACAACCAAGAAACCAGCGACTAAAAAAACAGCGACTAAAGCAGCCGTTAAGAAGCCAGCTGTCAAGAAGGCCCTGAAGGCCAAGAGGTGAAGAAAGATGGGATGCTGCGGCGGCAAGAAGAAGAAATAGGCAAACTTTAATACTCATTCATTCTGATTCTTTTTATGAAGACAAAGGTCGTCTGCACTGTCGGACCTGCGTGCGAGAATATCCTCCATGATATGATCAGGGCAGGGATGGACTGCGCCAGGATAAACATATCACACGGGACCCTAAAGGACTATGCTCGCTGGATCGATCTGATCAGAAAAGAAGACATCCCTGTCATGTTCGACACCAAGGGAAGCGAAGTCAGGATATTCTCGAACAGAGATATCCAGGCGATCCCTGGAGAGAAGATAGAACTAGGTTTCGACAAGACAAGCGACACATTCCTGGACTATAATCTCCTCCCTGATGTGAAAGTAGGGCAGAGGATGTTCTTCGATGATGGTTTCATAAAGTCAAGGATAATCGAGAAGAAGAGAGATTCTATCATCATAGAGTTCGACACCTCCGGAACCATACGCAATGCGAAAAGACTCAACCTGCCTGATTCGAAGCTAAGGCTTCCATGCCTTCATCAGAAGGACATCGAAGCGCTGAAGATCGCGACCAGGAAGAAGATCGATTTCATCGCCCTATCTTTCACAAGGTCGAAGGAGGATGTGCTGCATCTGAGGAGAAGGCTTTCCGGGACAAAGATAGGGATAATCGCCAAGCTCGAGAACGGAGAAGGTATCGAGAACCTGGATGAGATACTCAAGGTCGTCGACGGCGTCATGGTCGCAAGAGGTGACCTTGGAGTAGAACTTCCCTCTGAGAGGATCCCTCTGATCCAGAAAGAAGTGATAAGGAAATGCAATGTGCATGGAAGGTTCGTGATCACTGCGACACAGATGCTCCAATCAATGATAGATTCACCTGTGCCGACAAGAGCAGAGACCAGTGATGTGGCAAATGCCATCCTCGATGGGACTGATGCGATCATGCTGTCTGCTGAATCGGCGATCGGGAAGTATCCGATCGAATCTGTCAGGGAGATGGTCAAGATCGCGGAGGAGGCTGAGAAGAAAGTTCACCTGGAGATCCCTCTGCCCAGGGTCATGGATATCACTGAGGCGATAAGCCACAGCCTCCACAACCTTCATCATATCCTCCCCATAAGCAAGGTGATAGTCCTATCCAATTCTGGATACACTGCCAGGATGATAACCAGGTTCCGGATACCTCATGACATAATCACAATAACACCTCGTAGCGAAGTCAGGAGAAAACTGGAGCTGCATTACGGAGTCCTACCTGTCCTGTACAAAAGGCTGCCGCAGAGGGACAAGGTGCTGCATGGTGCCTTGTTCGCGTTCAGGAAGGGGCTTGTGAAGGAGGATGATACGGTGCTCTTTACCGCGGGCCTATACAGCACACAGGTCACAAACCTGATCGAGATCCACAAGATCAGAGACCTGCTGGATTATGCAAAAAAAGAGAAGATCTTGTGAAGCAGTCCGGGATCATCACATGAGCGAGAGCTTGCCTGTCACGCTGTCGATCGAGTCCTCCCTGTCAGGTCCGATCGCTCCACATGTCACTGTGCCGGGTTCTACGACAGTATGGCCTGCGTCTGTTATGACTGAAGTCGACAGTCCGCTGTCTTTTGCCATCTGGATGTACTTGTAGAGCTCTTCTTTATCGAGGACCTTGAGGACGACCTTCTGCATTCCCTCAGAATGCCAACGCTTGACGATCTCCTTGTCTGATCGCAGGACTGCCTCGACGCTTGCGTGAGCTGCTTGGGCAGCCATCTTCCCTTTTGGCAGCTTGAGGTCGTGCCTCACAAGGATGACTTGTTTGTAGTCCATGACTATCTGACTGATCAAGTATTATTTATTGGTTTGCATCAGGTACTCTTCAGGATCTAAAAGCCCCTCCGGTTTGTGCATTCCTTTGAAGCAGATGAAAGGCTTCCCCTGAAGCAGCTCAAGAGGTTCCTTTGCGTATACCTCGAGATGCAGCATTGAGAGCTTCCCCCCAGCCTTGAGATCACGGATGTACCTTGGAGAATCATCGCCGATCTTCGAAGGATCGAGGACCCTGCCGACAGTGCCTATCAACTGCCCTTCGTGGATCTTGTCTCCATCTCTGACAAGAGTCGATCCCAGCTCAGCATAATTGACATGATTGCCAGATGCATGCAGTATCAGTATGAAATAAGTACGATTCCAGTACTTCACTTCTGAAGGGTCTGTGAAGACACCGGTCTTGACTACATGACCTGCTTCGCATGCAAAGACCTTCGTCCCTTCTGGCGCATGCAGGTCAAGGCCCATGTGATGCCTGTCTCCCCTGTCAGACCAGAAGCAACCTGATGAAGGAACCTCAGGATGCACATCAAGGGGAAATCTCATATGTGATGGAGAAGCGGCACCTATAAAAGTGTATCGTGATACGACAGTATTAAATAATCCCCGCTATCTCCAGGACTTGCTGCCCCTATGGTATAGCTTGGATAGCACGCGAGATTGCGGATCTTGAGACCGGGGTTCGAATCCCCGTAGGGGCGCTAATTCCTCCCAAGCAGATAGCTGTTGGCGTATCTGCCGCCGTATCCCTGGCCATCTGAGAATGCCTTCTCCAGCGCAGCCTGCGCCGCATTCATCAAAGGGATCTGGACGTGTTCCTCCAGGCCAAGTCCGATGATCGCATCAACATACGGATAGACTCTTGGATCCGGGACAGACAGATCAAAGGCCTTCCCTTCCAGGCCTGCATTATATGATGCTATGGCGTCCTCTATACCAGCAGTGTAGCTCTGCTGCAGATAGTCAGATACAGCGTCGAGCGCCTGCTGCCTTTCTCTCTTGCCTGTCTCCCTGCCTGCTATCCTGTCGAAGACTGACATGTAGTCCTTCTTGTTGAATTTGCCCTCTGGGACTGGAATCGACATTGATTGTGATAGACAAGAGCCAGATTAAAATGTTGACCCTATGGGAGAAAATGATTTTCGTAAAGTTTTTAAAAGTGCAACGACCTTCAAAAAACAGATGAATGAGGCTACAAAAAGAGGTGTGAGCTACTTCATATTGTTCATACTGTCAGGATCCCTGGTCTTCTCGGCAATACCAGATATTGTCGGGGAATACACTTTCAGGCTTCTTGAGCTTGGGCTTGATGCGCTGGAGGTCGGAGATGACTACAAGGTACTCAAGCCTGCCATCGGTTTCCTTGGACAGATGGCTATCGCATCTCTATTGTTGTTCCTTCCGATATGTCTTGTCGGAGGCGCCTGGTTCGGAAGGCTTTCCTATCAGCTATTCTTCGGGAACCTATCCGATTTCGCCGGGATGCCTGGAGTCGTCATCAAGCTCCTCGGTGTCGCTTGCCTGATCATGTTCTTCTATAGCTTCTATGAACAATATAGATGGCTTGAGAGACTGCATCAGGTGAGGAGCATGAAAAATATGGACAAGGAACTAGCCAAGCTTATATGAAAAGCATAAAATATATAAAGCAACATATAATCGACAGAAACTAAAGGGGGAATGAAGAAACAGTGATCAAAATGGCAAAAGACGATATCTTCAACGTGTTTTTCAGAGAGAAGCCTGCGATGATGCTAGTCAATCTTCGCAATTCAAAGAATGAGATGTATGCCTCATCCCTGGCAAAGATGATTGATTGCACATACTCTCATGTGGTCAAGATCCTTCAGGAGATGCAGAAGGCAGGGCTTATCGAGTTCCAGAAGCAGGGCAGGCTCAAGCTCCTGAGGCTGACCAAGAAAGGAGAGACGATCGCCGACCATATCGACAGGATACGCACTGGCCTCAAAGGCTAGAACGGATCCTCTCAAGGAACTTCTCAATATTCTCTTTTTGTATCAAGGCTCCGGCTGCATTCGAGTGTCCACCAGAGCTGCCAATGCCTTCTGAAGCATGGCTGAACAATGAGCAGATGTCGAGCTGCAACCCACATGCGCGTCCTGATACCTTGACCTCTTCGCCTAGATCAGATGTCCCGATTATCAGCTTTCCAGGATTATGGTTAGAGATGATCGAGCAGAATGTGCCGATTATGGAGGCAGGGATGCTTTCACCTGATCTTATGATGATGAGCTTATCTGTGTCCTCGCATCTGTTCTCATCGAACCACCGCATGGCTGATATTATGACATCCCGATACTTTTCATAAGATGCAATGGCTTCCTCCCTGGCCTCAGGTTCTGCTTTGCAGAGGCGTATCCCGATTATCGGGTCTCCTGTCCTGCCGCAGGCATTCAGGAGGACTGAGAACTCCTTCGCATCCCTTGTCGGGCCAGCTGGCTCTTCCTTCAGCAGATACCTGTTGCCCATGATCGCGTCCGGACATCTTTCTGAGATCCTCTTCTCAAGGATAGCCTTGACCAGGACCTCCTGGTCATCATCTGACAGGTCGTCAAGCATGCTCTCTTTAGGGATCCCTAGAGCCTCCAGGAAGATTATCGCCTCGGACTCTGATCCGGTGATGCCTGGGATGGGATAATCCGAGGAAGAGGAAAGTATCCGGGGAAGGGTCCTGGTCTGGGAGCCGAACAATCTTAATGATCTCTTGATCTCAAGTTTTCCTGAAGCTACGGCATCCTCTGCAAATTCCTTGTTGAAAGAGACTAATCCAGCCCTTTCCTGGATATCTCCGATGCAACCTATGAGGGCGAGATGAGCAAGCTTCTTCCATTTAGCATCAATGCTGCGGGCGAACATGTATGCCACTCCTGCTGCTGAGATCTCCCTGGAACCGTCTATCCCGAAGACATGTGGATTCACAAAAGCGATATTCCCCGGGACACTGCCCTCGAACCTATGATGGTCAAGGATAATGATGTCTCCCTTGAGCCTGGAGATCTGGACAAGATGGGTGCTGCCGAGGTCCAAGAACATCGTCCTCTCCCCCGCGACGATGTCCTCAGGCCTAAGGAATGGGACGATGTGCAGGTCATATGGTATCTTCCTATCATCCAGGACAGATGTGATTATGCCTGCGGCGCTTATGCCATCAGAATCAAAATGCGTGATGAGCCTGACAGGCGCATCAGAAAGAAGAAAAACTCTGGCCGCATCCTGGACATGCAGCCTGAAATCCATCTTTACTCTATCATCAGGCCTACTTGCTTTGCATCGTAGTTCCAGTCAGCTGGAAGCCGCCCTGTCTTCTTGGCGTATTTGGTCAGACGCCTGATCTTTGCCTCTGTGAGCTGGAGTCCTCTCTTTGCGACCTTGTCGACCTTATTGTTCTCAAGGTGCTTCTGGAGAGCAGCGACCCTCTTCATCAGTGCTGTGATATTCTCTGGGATCTTAGGGAGCTGGTTCTTCTCCTCGAGGATCTGGGATATCCTTTTCTTTGTGATAAGCCTCGTATCAGGGATTCCGTATGTGTCCCTCAGATGCATGCCGATCTCGGATGTCGATGAGCCTTCCTTGGACATCTTCACTATCAGGAGCTCGATCTCCTTTGGCTTGTACCTGACCCAGCTGTGGATGACCTTCTTAGTAGGTTTGGTCGATCCAGATTTTCCTCTCTTCTTCGAATAGAGCCTTGCCATTTTTTACCTCTTGGAGAACAAGTCAGACGCCAATTCTCCAGTGTAAGATTGCCTTTCGACGAACCTTACCTTTCGTTTGGATGGGTAGAAACTTGAGGTATTTATAAAATTAATCTAAAGATACCATCTTCGGGTTCTTTGGGCTCTGGAAATGCCTGGCCATCCCTGCCATGGCGGTCTCCCTATAGCCTGAAGGCAGGTCCCTGCCTGTCTCGACCATGACCTTTACTATATCATCGAAGCTGAACCTGTGCCTGCCGTCTGAGAGCAGGGCATGCAGGGCGCAGTCAAGAGCCCTGGCTGCTGCTATCGCATTCCTCTCGATGCAGGGTATCTGGACTAGACCCTGGACCGGGTCGCATGTCATGCCCAGATGGTGCTCGATACCCATCTCAGCTGCATATTCTGACTGTGCGACTGTCCCTCCAAGCAGATAGACTGCCGCTGCTGCTGCCATAGAACAGGCGACGCCAATCTCGCCCTGGCAGCCTACATCAGCTCCTGAGATCGAGCCATTGGCCTTGACTAGGTTCCCGACAAGACCTGCGACAGCGAGCGCCTCAAGTATCCTCTCCTTCGGATAGCAGTTCTTCTCCTGCAGGTACCTGAGGACTGATGGCACTACACCTGATGAACCACATGTCGGAGCTGTGACGATAGTTCCTCCTGAAGCGTTCATCTCTGCGACTGCCAAAGCATAGGCATGCAGCTTCCCCCTCAGCAAGAGCGGGCTTGTCTCCTTCTCTGCCTGCTGGAAGTAGGATCTGGCCTTCCTCCCCAGCTCAAGACCACCAGGGAGCACTCCTTCTGCATCAAGACCTTCCTGGATCGAGGACTGCATCGTATCCCAGACCTTGTCCAGGAATCCCATGATCTCTGGTTCGACAGACAGGACATAATGCCAGAGCTGCTTTCCTTCACTGTCGCACCAACTGATGATCTGGCACATGGATGTGAGCGGGTAGATATCATGACAGAAAAGCTGGCCCTGGATGTCGATTATCGAGCCGCCGCCGATGCTGACCACGTCCCAGACATGAGTTTCTATTCCTGATCCATCCATCGCTATGAACCGCATGGTGTTCGGATGCTCTGAGAGGCTTATCTCAGGGATGAATTCTATCTGGATGGGGTAGGGATGGAATGTCTTCTTCAGGACATCATCTGTCAGATGGCCTTTCCCTGTCGCGGCGAGAGAACCGAATAGGATCACTTTGTAGGATGCTGACCCAGGCGTCCTATGCAAGAAAATCTTAGCAGCCTTCTCAGGACCCATGGTGTGGCTGCTGGAGGGGCCTTTGCCGATCTTGTAAAGCTCTGAGAGAGATTCCATATGATGGGAGGAATAAGAAGTGGGCTTAAAGGTTTCGCTAGCTGTGCACTATCTCGATGAAATCCTGGTGCATGTAGATCTCGACACCTTCTTTCCGGCAGAATCTATCTATCTCATCAAGGTGACTCTCGCATACCTTGTCGAGGTCGCACTTCCTGCAGATCGTATCACGTATCTCTTCTCTCCTGCGCCAGTCCTTGCATGGGACCTCGAAGAGCCATGATAGCCTCTTTCCAAGCTCTGAATCCTTCCGGACGACTCTGGAGGAAAGTTTCTTCTCATCGAGAAATCTCCCGATCGTGTTGCAGTTCTCGCAAACAAATGACTTGCCTGGACTCGAGTGCTTGTAGACCTTGGTCATGGACTTGCATTTCGGACATTCTGCAGTCTGGCCATTCCAGTCGAGCTTCTTCATAGATAGATAATCGCAGTTAGGGCAGATGTATGCCACATCGTTCTCGATGCATTCATGTCCGCAGTCTGGGCAATCCATGCAATTGAACAATCCACATGCTGTATATAAGATTTACGATGTGCTGGATTTAAATAAAAATTGTATGTCCTGATGCTAATGATCCAGGAGCTCATCAGCATCGGTGCGTTCGCATTAATCACCATAGCACTCCAGACTGCAAGAGCTGTATGGAAGATGAATTTCCTGATGTTTGACACGATGGCTTTCTTCTCATGCGCATGCGCATACTTCCTTGGAGTACCATACCTTGTCGCGTTTGTGATAGCGACATCCATCATCGGAGCAGTGTTCACTGCAAAATTCTCCCCTGGCAATCTCCTCAACATAATGCTGTTCATCGCATGCCCGCTCCTGGCCAGACAGGTGATGGCGGATTTCATGGTCGGGACCATGGTGGCGCAGTTCATCTATGGGATAATCTATGTGCCAGTAAGGACATCGGTGCTGGGAGGAAGCATGCACGCGACAGTGATAAAGGCTGTATCGAACATATTCTTTGTAGCTCTCTACCTGAGCATGTTCGGCGATGCTCTGACAAGGCTCCTAAGCTAGAAGTATCCTTTCTTCATGAAGACCATGATGGCCGCGCCTGTCACTGAGACAGTGAGGATGACAATCGATAAGAAGGCATGCGGGCTTCCCTCCAGAGGCACTGGCACATTCATGCCATAGAAGCTTGAGATTATCGAAGGGATGGCCATCACTATGGTCACGCTCGCAAGGAACTTCATGACAATGTTGAGGTTGTTGGAAACAAGGGATGCATAGGCATCCATCGTGTTTGTCAGGATGTTGATGTAGATGTTTGCCATGTCGACAGACTGCTTATTGTCGATCAGCAGGCTCTCCAGGAGGTCCCTGTCAGCAGTGTTCAATGGCAGGATCCTGCCGGAGAGAAGCCTCTCCAGCACCTTCTCATTAGAGATTATTGAAGTGGACATGTACGTGAGGCTTTTGGAGAGCGCCAGCAATTGTATGATCTCCTGGTTGCGCACAGAGCTGAGAAGAGATTTCTCGATGCGCTCAATCTTTCTCTCTATGTCGAGCAGGTGTTTCTGATAGTAGATGTTGGCCTTGCTCATGATCTGCAGGACGAATCTTGTCTTCCTCGATGTGCAGATGCTCTTGATGTCGCCGAACTTCAGGACTGATGTGTCATGGAGGGAGACTGTGATGATGTTGGAAGGAGATACGATGATGCTGAGCGGATGGGTATCCTGCTTGAGCTCCCCATTGAGAAAGGGCGCTCTTATCACGATGAGGACGATGCCATCCTCTACCTCGATGTGAGGGGTCTCGTCGGGATCGAGGGAACGCTTGAGGAACGAAGCATCGATCCCTGTCTTCTCCGAGACCATCGAGATCTCGTCAAGGGTCGGAGCGATCATGTTGATCCATGAACCCTTCTCTATCCTGCTCGTCGGATGGAATGCGATATCAGAATATGTCTTCTTTGAGACTGACAGCATAGTAATCCTATGCCATCCTCTATTTAATCTTTGCTGTTTTTCCAAAAGTATATAAATTTCCAGGCAAACAGTAGTTTGTGAACGACCTAAGCCTGTTCCTGTCGAACAAGATCGTGATAAGCACCTTTTCGGCTTACCTGGTCACCAGCCTGCTCAAGGTGCTTATAGAGATGATAACCAGAGGACAGTTCGATTTCTCACTTTTCTTCAAGTCAGGCCACATGCCAAGCTCGCATACTGCCACAGTCGTCGCCCTTGCTACATCTGTATACCATATCGAGAGGATATCCACGCTCTTCATCGTGACACTTGTCTTCGCGCTGATTGTCATATACGATGCTGTGGGAGTGAGGAGGGCGGCAGGCAAGCAGGCAGAAGTGATCAACAAGATCGTAGAAGATATCCATCTGTTCAGGAAATTCAAGACGAAGAGGCTCTATGAGTTCCTCGGGCACACGCCTAAGCAGGTCCTTATTGGAGCCCTCATAGGCATCATCGTGCCAACTGCAGTATTCCTCCTGTGAGGAAATAGGCAGCCACTGAGATAGAAGCTGCAAGAGCGATCCTAAGAAATCCCTTCTTCTCCATCATGCTTGCTGCAGTGACAGACCCTTCTGATAGGCCATACATGAATGCTAGGGATATCAGGAGTGGATCTGCGGATAAGGCAGACACTGCTCCCATCACAAGGTAGGATAAGATAGGCCGGAAGCTCTTCAGGAGATATGCAGCCACACCTGATACCAAAGTCAGGACTGCGGCTGCTGCCGCGCCGAGACCGACAGATGCTGCTGAGACAAATGCCATGAGCAGGCAGATAGAGACCCAGGGGAAGAACTTCATGCCTGTGGGCATCTCTTCCTTTGACCTGTAGGAGATGAATACAGCCACAGGGATGCTGAGGAGTGATAAGAGGTATAGCATCAGAACCTCCTCTGGCGCAACAGCTTTATGTAGCGGTCGACATATGACAAGACCTCTTCTTTCGCGCCAGAGACAAAAGTAAGAGTACCGGCGAATTCGTGTCCTCCCCCGTCTATAAGTGCGTGAGGCTTGAGGCGCTGCAATTTGCCTACGACATCATTGACATTGAAGTTCGCGACGTCGGTCACCCGGAATATGACCTGATCAGAGTGGATCCCTACTGTTATCCTCGGCCCTGTGAAGAGCTCATGCGCGATACGCACAATCTTTGAAGAATTCGGGAATTCTCCCTGGGAAGAGACCTTCTCGCAATCGATCTTGATGAGCTTGAGATGGTCGATCCTCTGGACATCGACATACTTCTCGACTGCAAGCTTGGTGCTGCTCAGCTTATCGTCGACAAAGCCAGATATCAGGTCGATGAGCGCCTCATGCCTTGGATCTTCCCTGCCTGCAAAGAGATCCTCCATTATCTGCCTGCTTTCCTGGAAACGCAGATAGTGGGTCTCGAAATCAACACACATCGCAAATCTCTTAAGGTATTCCCTGTCCATCCCCGAGATCTTCAGGTACTCCTCGAACTCCTGCTTGTCTGATTTGTCTCCTGTCCCTGCGAGAGCTGGGAGGAAGGAGATGCCCTGGACTTCCTTGTTCACCATCCTTGCAAGTTCGGAACAGATCATGCCGCAGACGAGGGATGAGTCGAACCCGACTGCATATGGATTGATGTAAAGGTCTGCCAATCCCTGCATCTTCCTGATATTATCTTCTCCATCTGGATTATGATGGTCGAGGACGATGACTTCGATCTCATGGATCTTGAGCCTCTTGATCGCAGAGAGATTCTCTTCGAGCGCGCCCAGATCCACAAGGATGATCAGAGGCTTCTGGCCATACTCAAGGAGGTTTCCCATGTCCCTCAGGACATCTGGATAATCATAGTATGGGGAACGGCTGGGAGACCTCCTGAATGCATAGCCCGCCTGCTTCTCGTTCCTGTGGTGCTCTTTAAGGAGAGGCATAATCGCCCTTTCAAGCGCTATAGCCCCTGAATAGCCATCGCAGTCTGCATGGTGCCTGATGAGTATCTGCCTGCCTTGGTAGATAGCAGCTCGTATCCTCCCAGCAGCATCCATCAGGCCTGGCCTCATCTTCTCAAGGACATCTGAAACAATCATGAAGGGGATGCTTTCAGGCAGATACCTTTTTGCCATCCTATCATGGACTGTCTTGCATGATGCCTTCTTAGCAAAGGATAACAATTCTCCTTCCAAGGCGTCTCTCCTCTTCTTGATGGACAGCTCTGCTTCGATGCAATCGCCTGAGCGTATCTCAGGGAAGGCTTTCTTCCCTCCCTTCCCGAAGGCGGTCGCTTTCAGCATGCCTGTCCCATCGTTGAGCTGGAAGACTGTCGGACCGGCAGTCTGCTCGATACCCTCGACGATGCAGACAACCTTGAGCTGCTCTCCAACATCCTTTGCTTTAAGATCAGAAAAATTCATCTCCACTCACTATGGCCCCATTGGACAAGGAGATCCACTCCCAGGTCCCTGACTTGAAGAGGTATGTCGCAGGCGCCGAAGCATGTGCCTGCCCAGATGATCACCCTTGCTCCTGTCTCTTCTTCAATCTTGTCAGAAATGATGTCAGCCTTCGGTTTAAGTCCATCAGGAAGCTGCACACAGACAAGCTTGGCATTAGCGTCTCTGACCTTGGATATTACCTCATCCAACCCGAGATCATACATCATGCCACTAGAAACGAGAATGTTATAAAAATGTTCTGATTAGTCGAAAAGCTCTTCCTCGCCTTCGATCTTCTTCCATTTCCTCCCGTGCTCACCTTCCCGCGGGATGTCCATGAAAAAAGTGGTATTCGTCTTGCTCCTCCTTATCCTTGCCATTTTCAGTCACCTAGGAACAGCTCATCGAGATCGTTGTCGGTGATCTTGCTAGAATTGATCACCTTGGAAAAGGACCTCCTCCTCCTCGCCCTGATCTGCCTCATATTCTCAAGCAGGCTCATGTCGTCTTCATCCAGCATATTTTTCACCTTTTGCGAAGGTCCGCCGGCCCAGGAATCGTGGTGTTCCGGCGTCCCCCAGTCATCATTACTGAATAGTAGTCATCGGAACTATTTAAAGATTTCGGTCTTAGAACTACTAACTAGTAGTAATTGGTAGAAAAAGTGAAACTACGATGGGATCCTATGGACCGAACCACAACCAAGACAGGTCAGGATGAGCCTATCATCATGTATCCTCACCCTGCAATTCCGCCCATGGATAAGATACGTCTCGCAGACCTTACAGAACTGCAGTCTCTGCTCTTTGGAGATCCGCACCTTGAGCTTGGTGCTGATGCGACGGGCGATACCGACATATCTCCTGCTCTTCTCAGGATTCCTGGCTGCTTGGTCCAGAAGAGCCTTTATCCTCTCCAGAGCAATCCTGGCATCATCTCTTCGCTTCTCCTTGTACCCCATATGCCAGAAGTGCGTGAATCTAGATTTAAAGCTACCGGCCATCCTCCCCGTTACCTTTAATAATAAATTCATTTTTAGGCATAATGGGGGAATGTTTTCAAGGATATTCGGCTCAAAGCCAGAGGATATCGACGCGATCGACCTGAAAGAATGGATCGACAAGGCAGGAAGGCGTCAGCTGGAGCAGATAAGGACCAGGTATAGTTCTTGTGCTGGCAGTATCGAGGAGAAGAAGACCAGGATCAATCTGCTCATTGAGAAGCTACGGGATGAAGAACTGCAGAACATGGAGATCCCTCAAAGAGAGTATCATCTGATGCTGGGGAACAGGGATGCCTATATACGAAAGATCGAGGCATTGGTAGCAGGCCTGGCGGTCCCAAAGCTTGATGTCATCGAGATAGAAAAGTTCTGCGAGGATTCTGCCCACCTCTTAGAAGAGACTGGCAAGGCTACAAGCCGCAGCTACTTCATCCTGAAGAATTTCTTCGCGGGGACTGTTGTCGAGATATCATCGACCATAAAGGGCATCGAGAAAGATATCCTAGCCCTGAAGGATCTCACGAAGGACAACATATTCGAACTGTACGAAGAAGCACATAATCTCAACAAGGATGTGATGGAGTCAGCAAGACTCTCTGAGCAGAGGCTTGGGCTTGAACAGGAGAATGCCGGCGATCAGAAGAAGCTTGAGAGCATGAAGAACAAGCTGCAGGCGCTAAGCATCTCCCAGGAATGCAGAGAATTCAAGGAGATCATCGAAAAGAAGGAACACTCGAAGAAGAAGCTCAGCGACCTGGAGAATGATTTTCTCGCACGATTCTCGCCTGCCAGGGACATGCTCAGGAGGCTTTTCCATGATGAGCCTAATCTGGTCCTTGCAGGGGAGTATGTCGAGGACCCTATAAAAGCGCTATTCTCCGACCCCGGATCTGATATCATTCCCCTGATAGAGAAAGCGAAAGAGCTGCAGACCAAGAAGAAGAATCCCAAGATCGACAGGGAGTATCTACAGAAGACCAGGGAATCGATGAGAAAGCTTCAGCAGACTGTATCTGAGTCGAATAGTGGGATCGAGAAGAGCAGCATATCGATGAACTACAAGGAACTGGAATACCAGATCGAACATATGGAATCCAGGATCAGGCAGGGGAATAGCGAACTCCAGAAGGTACTGAAGAAGATAGAGGACATCTCGCTCGACAGGACCAAAATCAGGCTGGAGCAGAAGATCGAGTCATCCCTTAAGAAGAAAATTACTATCCGTCTCTGAATGGCCCAAGTGGAAGGAATGTGTCGATGAGGAAGTACAGCGCAAAATAGACCACGACGGGGACGAAATCCCCTATCCTCAGCGGATCTACGACCTTCACCACACCCGGAATCGGAAGGGTCATGGCCCTTACTATCTTCTCGATGAGCACCACGAATGGAGCTAACTGCATCAAGGGCAAAGGAATCAGCGCGACGATGACGAGAGAGACGCCTGTGACGATGACCTGGTCACGAAGCATCGCCAGATCCACTACTTCTGCATTGAAGAATTGCGCTGTGATCGCTTCTACCATCACAATGAAACCTATGAAGATGCCATGCAGCCTGGTCGCCACCATGACAAGCCACCGGGAGATCTCCTCAGCCCAGGGAAAGTAGGGCATCTTGTCAAGTTTTGTCCAAGTGACGAAATGCCGGAGAAATATCTGGAGGAAGAGCGCAAGAAGCAGGAAGGAGGCCTGCCTTGAGATATAGTAGGCCACAGCGACTAGAACAAGCAGGAGGACTGCGCCGAACACTGCCAGCGGCCTGTTGCCTTTCGCAGCTTCCCTGACCAGGTCTGTCTTCTCGTCTGTCGAAACCTCTTTTTTAGTGATTGGAAAGACCTGAGCCGGCGCAGGAACGTTGGCATTGGCCTGTCTAATCGCCTGACTATCAGAATCCATAGAATATTCAGGAAGGGGCGGCCCTTTGAGCAGACCGACTGCCTCCTCGGCTGATAGATCTTTTTCTGGCCCCTTCCTGGCCAGCTTCTTTATTGGGAGCTTCTTGAGCTTATCTAGGTCTTTCATAAAAAGAAATCAGATCCTGACAAGCCATCTCCTCACAAGCGCAGCTATGAAGAGCACCAGGAATATCACGAACAGCACCTGGGCTATCCACGCGGCTGTCCCGGCGATGCCTCCGAAACCCAGGATCCCTGCGATGACTGCGATGACCAAAAACGTAATTGCCCAATCTAACATAAGATCACCTCCAGGATAATGGACAGGAAGAGGATTAAAAAATCAGACTGTTTGCGGTAAAGACTACCAGAGCAGTGGATTTTATCAAAAAGAGACAGCTGTCGTCTTCAACCTGCGGTTCAAAAGATTTTTAAATGAATTGCAAATCTCTCTAGTCGACAGCCCTGTAGTGTAGTGGCCAATCATGCGAGCCTCTGGCGGCGAGAAACCAAAAGTTTCTGAGGTCAGCCTCCGAAGCGTCGGTGACAGCTTGCGACCCAGGTTCGAATCCTGGCAGGGCTAGTTATTCTTAAATTTTCTATTCCCTGCCAGGTCAGGAACGTTAGTGACGTATCTGGCAGGGCTACTTCTTAAATCTGCACCATCTGTTTAGATAGATAATCAAGCAATGATGATGAATTCACTATCACCAAGCTTATTGAATTCAAGTATTGATGAAGGTCTGATGTTAAGAATCTTCATCAATCCTTTACCGATGTAAAGTTTGTAGGATCTCTCTTTTCCGTCACTATTACCGATCCTAAGTGGACAAGTGTGCTCCACATCACCAGTAATTACCCTTACATCACAGTCATGGTCAGGAAAATACTTCTTGTTGTTGATGCTTAATCTCAGATAGCCCTTATCGATATCATTCTGAGTTATCCTGTTGTTCCTCTCACTTGTGTCCGGTACAAAAAAAACTTCTGCCATGCTTGTCAAGGAGTGAACGGATTATAAAAATTTACGGACCTCCCTTTCCCACACCATTATATAATATCCTTCCTTTCCTTGCTTTTGTGAACTACACTATCCTCGATTGCTATACTGATGAGCCTGCAGGGCTTGGCGTGCCGCCATATCTTGGCACATATCCGAGGTACATCTTCGGCAAGCTTGTGTCAGATGGCTATTCCCCCAGCTATCTGACGATCGATGACCTCAGAGCTGTCGGGAGGAAGGAGAAGAGGAGCCTCCTGACTGACATATACACTTACAATACGACTGGAAAGGATGCTGAGCGTATACTCGGAAAGACAGATGTTCTGATCGTCATATGCGGCGTGCATGTGCCGGGAAAATACCTGTCTGCTGTGCCTGGCTCGCTGTCTGAGGTGAGCAGGCTGATCAAGGACCTCAGATGCAAAAAGATCTTGACGGGGCCTGCAGCCACTGGCCTTGGGAGCCAGGCTGAGGGAGGAAGGGCTGCGCAGACAGACATATCTGCCTTTGATTCTATCGAGCCTGAGATGGCGCAGGAATATGATGAGATAGCAAGGTATGCAGTGCCTGGCGCCAGCATAGTCAGGCAGGTCCCATATGAGGTGATCGCTGAACTTGAGACTGCAAGAGGCTGCAGGAAGGAAGTCCCATGCAGTTTCTGCACTGAACCTTTGAAGCACAGATTCGAGAGGAGGGATCCTGACTCAATAACAGCAGAGGCCAGGGCTCTTGCTTCTGAAGGTGTTCGGCATATGCGGCTCGGGAAGCAGAGCGACCTCTTCGCATGGGAGGATGATGAGCTTGAGAAGATACTGGCAGGAATATCTCTACTTAAGCTGGAAACCTTCCATATCGATAATGTCGACCCCTGCATGGTCACTGAGAAGAAAGCTTCCATGGTCGTCAGGCATTGCACATCAGGGAATGTGGCTGCGCTTGGTGTCGAGACATTCGACAAGGAGGTAGCGAAAGCCAATAATCTGAACTCATCACCTGCCATGTCGCTTTCTGCCATTCGCCTGCTCAATGAGGTAGGGAGAGGTTACGGGGAGAACGGGATGCCAAGATTCCTCCCTGGGATAAACATAATCATGGGCCTAATCGGCGAGACAAGAAAGACTCATGAGGAGAACATGCGTCACCTGTCAATGATTGCTGAGGAAGGGCTTCTCTTGAGAAGGATAAATATCAGGCAGGTCGCTGTCTACCCTGGCACACAGATAGCCGCAAGCCAGCATAGCAGGAACAAGAGATCCTATTGGAAATGGAGGGAGGAGATCAGGCAGAAGATAGATTTCCCTATGCTCCAGAAGCTTGTCCCGAAAGGTCACATCCTGAGAAGAGTCCGCATGGAAGTGCATGATGGGAACACGACCTTCGGAAGGCAGTGGGGGACATATCCTTTGACTGTGGGGATCAAGAAAAGACTTGAGCTTAAGAAATCTTATGATGTCAGGGTGACAGGGCACATGCTGAGGAGCATCACTGCAGAAGTCATCTAAGGCACTGCACGGTATCTTGTGTTGATCATCCCCCATTCGACAAAAAGGAGTATAAGCCCTATCATCAAGAGCCCGAACCGAAGATCTGTAGATACATATGCCTCTTCCTTCAGGAGCGCTATCTCCTCGAATGCGCTTCTCAGGGATGCTGAGTCGACTGCCTCGAAATACCTGCCGCCTGTAGAAGATGCTGCTCCTTTCAGGACATCTGAGTCATAGCTGGCTGAGAGATTCATCGGGAGATAACCTGCGATGCCTTCTTTTGTGCCGATGCCAATCGGATGGATTATCACATGGTTCCTGTGGGCATAGGCGATCCCTGCCTGCATCCCATCCTCGACAAAACTGCCTGTCGTCTGCGTGCCGTCTGTGAGTAGTATGATCGTCTTCGACTTCCTGCCAAGCAGAAGGACATTGGTGGATGTTATCAGGGCTGAACCGATGTCAGTGCCTCCTGCCACCATGATCTCGGCATCTTCTATCTTCGACTTGACATATGGAAGATTCGAGGTGAGGAGACTTTCGACATGAGGGATTCCTGCGAATGTCACGATCCCAACCTGGGTCTTGACGTCAAGAGTATCCATGAACTCGAGCGCCACCTGCTTCGCAGCCCTCAACCTGTCTGGAGGGATATCCTCTGCAAGCATGCTGGCGCTCGTATCAAGGGCTATCACATAATCGTTTGTGTTCACATCGCCCTTGTACCAGAAGACAGGCCCTGCTGCGCTCACTACGAAGAGGGCAAGGGTCGCAAGCCTGATGAGAAGGACCATGTTATTGTTGGTTATCAGAGTGCTTCCTGTCACTCGCTTGAGAGCTTCGAAGTTCGCGAACTTGATAGCCTTCCTCTTGATGTTCCTGAGGAAATAGTAGTGGCTTAGCCAGAGAAGAGGGAGGCTCAGCAGGAGCACAAGATATGCTGGGTGCTCAAATATTATCTCCAACTTGCCCCCCTCTTCTTGAAGAACCTGATGATCTTGTCTGTGTAAGGCTGATCAGTCTGCAGGACAAGCAGGTCTGAACGAAGCAGGCTGAACTTGCGCTTGATGAGCTCCTCATCCTCCCTGGCCTGCTTCATGAACAACTCATAGTAATCCTTCGTATCCACATATATCTTCTCATTTGAGTAAGGATCCTGCAGGATGTACTGTCCTGCCTCCTTTGGCAGCTCACGATCACGTGGATCCTTTATCATCACTCCGATGACCTCGAACTTCTGCGATAGTATCTGCATGAACTTGTACCAGTTGCCCTTGAGTCCGAAGAAATCAGACACTATCACGACGAGGGCTTTCTCCTTGAGGAAAGTCAAGAGGAACTTGACAGCGAACTCAAGATCGAAATTCCCTCCATAGTTATTGCCATTGCATAGTTCTTTCATGAGCTGATAGTATTGCTTCCTCCCGAGCTGTGGCTGGAGCTTGCAGACAAGCTTGTCAGTGAACATCGCGAATCCTATGCCTGCACCTGCTTCGAGGATACCTGATGCGAGGTTCGAGATTATCTCTGCCGCAAATTCGCACTTCAGCCTCTCAGTCGAAGTGAATAGCATGCTGTCTGATACATCTATCAGGAAGACTGTGTTGAAGTTCTTCTCGACATTGTATTCACGGATAAGGAGCCTGTTGGAACGAAGGGACGCCTTCCAATCGATGAATGAAGCATCGTCGTTAGGAGTGAACTGCCTATATCCCTCGAACTCGAATCCCCTGCCCTTGAATGTGGTTATGAGATTGCCTGACAAGGTCATGTTGAGGATCCTCCTCTTGGCGAACACATCAAGCTCGTGGAGCTTAGGGATGAGATCGGCCTTGAAATCAGCGACTGGCATTCAGGATATCATCTGGAAATGCCGTATATAAACATTTCGAAAGAATGTGATCAGACAATGGGGACCTTGTCCAATATCTCCTTGATGATCTCGTCAGTCGTTATCTCTTCTGCCTGTCCTTCGTAGTTCAGGATGATCCTGTGCCTAAGCACTTTTGGCGCGACATATTTCACATCGAATGGCGTGACGAATGTCCTCCCTGTCATGAGAGCATGGGCCTTCGAAGAGATGAAGAGGCTGATGCTTGATCTTGGGGATGCGCCATATTCGATGTACTTGCCCATCGATATCTTGTATTTCTGGGGGAACCTTGTGGCGTCTGATATCCTGACGATGTACTTCTCGATCTTAGGATCGAGATAAACTCTTTTCACTTCCTTCTGGATATTGATGATAAGCTCAGGTGTGAGGATAGGCTTGAGATCGAACTCCTCGAATTTCTGGAGGGACATGTTCCTGTGGAGGATCTGCGCCTCATCATCGATAGTCGGATATCCCATAAGGAGCTTGTAGAGGAACCTGTCGATCTGAGCTTCAGGAAGAGGATAGGTACCCATCTGCTCGACCGGGTTCTGTGTGGCCATGACGAAGAACGGGACAGGGAGGGGATAGCTGGTCTTACCAATAGTCACCTGGTGCTCCTGCATCCCTTCAAGGAGGGCTGACTGCACTTTCGGCGGCGCCCTGTTGATCTCGTCGCCTAGGACGAAGTTTGCGAAGATAGGTCCCTTGATCGTATAGAAGCCCCTGTTCTCATCGTATGTCGTGATGCCTACGATATCTGAAGGAAGGAGATCTGGAGTGAACTGGATCCTTGAGAACTTGCATCCTGTGACCATAGCAAGTGTCCTGACAAGGAGTGTCTTTGCGATGCCAGGGATGCCTTCGACAAGACAATTGCCGTTACATAGGAGCGCTTCCAGGAATGATTCGATGATATCCTGCTGGCCGACCACAGTCTTCGCGACCTCGGTCTTGATCTGCGTGAAGAGCTTCTGGTATGTGGCGATCCTCTTCTCGAATGATCCACCAGGAAGGGTCTCCTCGACCTTGCGATCATCGGACTTGCGTGCCCTGGATTCTGGCTCTTCCTGATCATCCAGGAGCGGGACTGTCTCTTCCTGCTCCTGAGGCTCCTTCAGATCCTCCTGGTTCTCGGCCTTGACAGCCAACTCCTGCTTATGCCTTGGCATCCAGGATTATCAGTGATGAAACTGCTTTATATATTTTTGTAATTACCGAAATATCATGCCATTGACGATACTATTGGAAAAATTTAAATAAGCCATCGAAATAAATCGTAGGTAGATGTTTCTGAAGAAAAAGAGGGTGAAGCGCGACCTGAAGGCAGAAGCCCTGAAGGACGCAGAGAGGAGGATCTCTGAGTTCAAGTCCAATCTCCCTGACCTTGACCCTGAGAAGGCACAGAAGAAATTCTCCCACATCGCCATCAAAGCATTCTCCAGGATATATGGACTCCATTATGAAGCCACATACGAAGAGGTGGCCTCTGATATCCAGAGGAAGAGGATACCTGACGAGACAAAAGAGAAGGTCAAGGGATTCTGCCAAAAGATGGTGAACCTGGAATATGGAAAGCATCAGCAGAAGGGGAAGAAACTCTCTGACCTTGTCGATGAATTCGAGGAGATCCTCAAGCACGACCACCTGGAGGAACACGAGGAGAAGAAAAATTGGTTCAAGGCACCGAAAAAAGCAGCTCTGCCAGACCCTCCTGCACCGGATATGCCGCCTCCTCCAGAGACGCCTGTAAGCACGACAACAAACAAGCTATTCGGAAAGAAGCTTGCGCTGCCTCACATGGAACTGCCTCGTGTTGAGATGCCGCATCTGGGGATGCATGAGGCGATATCCAGCATCTTCTCAAAGAAGCCGAAAGAACTGGAAATCCTCCCTTCTTTCGAAGAAGCGGCCAGCTCCCTGCCAGATCTGCCACTCATGGAGATCGCTGAACCAGAGAAGGCAGCTGCTGAAGGCCTGCCTGAGTTCGATATCAAGGAGAAAGACAAGCTGGACAAGGATATCGAAAGGCTCCTGGCGACGATAGACACAGACAAGAAGAAGATCGCTGAAGAGGTTGGCAAACTGAAGGCAGAAGGCGACCTGATCGACGAGCAGCGCAAGAAGATCAAGGCGATGGCTGAGGAGACGCCCAAGGAGGATGCCAGGCAAGCCAGGATCAGGGAGCTCCAGAAGGACATCGAGTCCAAGAAGGAGGAGCTTAAGGCGAAGGAGGCTGACCTGCAGGCAAGGGAGAAGGAACTCAACAGCAAGATCATTGAGATTGAGTCTCTAAGAGGCGAGATAGACGGACTGAATGCGAAGGTCTCGAATGATTCAGAGAAACTTAGGCTTCGCGAGCAGGAGCTCAAGCAGAAAGAGAAGGTCCTCGACGAGATAAGGCTTGAGGTCGAGCAGCAGAATGTGAAGGTGATGAAGGAGGTCGACAAGTTCAAGCTCGAGCTGAAGGAGAAGCAAGAGAATTTCCTTGAGCTGCAGAAGTTCTTCAACCAGCGCGAGAACAAGCTGTCACATGAGGAGTCCCATTTCCTTGAGCAGAAGAGAAGACATGTCAAGTACCTCGAGATCAGCATCGTGAAGCACAGGGAACTCCTGGAGAAGGACCTGCTCGTCACCGAGAGGAGGCTCCTTGAGACAATCAACGAATATGAGCGGATCATCAAGGAAGCAGATGCTTATCAGGGGAAGTTCAGGGAACTTGAGAAGGACAAGCTGTTCCTCGAGAAGGAGCTGCACACCAAGATGGAGTTCTTCGACAAGGCTGAGAAGGAGATGCTGTCCAAGGATCCGCAACTCACAGAGATGGCTCTCGCGATAACTGCCAAAGAAGAGAAACTCAAGGAGAGAGAGGATATGATCCTCAGGCTTGAGCAGGAAGTGAAGCTCGCCAGGTCCATGCAGAGGAAGAAGAAAGAAGAGCTTGAGATAAAAGAGCTGGACCTGCGGCATATGGAATCTCGGCTTACCAACATGAAGCTAAGGCAGGAGGCACGCAAGCTCAGTATCCATGACCGCGAACACAGCGTCAAGAGGCAGGGAGAGACCTTCGATAGGATACATAAGACGATCGAAAGCAGCATCAGGAGGAGGAAAAGTATGCTGCATCATGCAGAGACGACACTTGTCCAGAAAGAGAAATACTCTCATGCGAGGAACAGGAAATCTGAAAAGCTCATCGAGGGCCTTGAGTTCATGGGAGAGGAGCTGTATGGAGTCGACTATGACATCTCACCAGGTGAGGAACTCCATATAAGAGAGATGTCTGTCACTGAGCTTCCGCACATCAGTGTGGATATCGGCACACCTGAGGCGCTTGAGATATACAGGCTGCTCAACATCTCGAAGATCGCGCTCTCGCATGGGCAGTTCGATGATGCGAAGAAGATGTATGGGAAGATAAATGACCTGTATGAACGGCTTGCAGCCCGTGAGCAGGCTGATGTGTACGATAAGATCCTGAATGTCTACAGGCCAAAGGAACAGGCCCATGTCCTCCCTGACCAGACAGGGATGGCTGAGATAGATTCGCTCATCTCAAGATTCCAGGAAAATGTGGAATCGAAGAACATCGAGGAGAGCACTAAGGTCTATACCGAGATACAGAAGATATATTATTCTATGGACGAGGAGATGAAGGCCAAGTACTATGACCAGATCATGTCCTTGTACAGCAAAGCCCAGCAAGCCTAATTGTAGGTGGCCTGAGGATAGATGTTGCGGGTGGCTTCCCTTATCTTGAATTCATCGTAGTGAGGAAGCCTGATGTGCAGGACCTCATGGGTGAGGACCTCCATATAGTCTGAACCTGTCAATGAGTCAAGGATCTGGATCCTGTTCTCATATATGAATGCCCTCCCGAGCACTCCGACCCCCAGGATGTGCTCTGGGACCTTCTCGACTTCGATCTGGCGCGGGACATAAGTACCTTTATCAGTCCTGGCAAAGAGCCTGTATGTATCAGAGCTTGTCTTGTACAATAGAAGGAGCGGCTGTTCCTCCTGCAGGACCTCTATCTCAGACCTTGCGAGGACCCTCTCTTCCAGGACAGGAGCATCTTCGACAACAGCGACCTGCTGCGGATTTCTTGTCAGCTGCTCCAGGATCTCCTCAAGATCCCCCTCTTCCTCATTCCTCTTCCTGAGGAGAGGAACAGTCACATAATAGCTGTCGCAGCTTTCGATATACATCTTAGGATGGAAAGAAGAGAAGTTTTTCAATGTCTCTTTTTAGGCTTCCTCATTGAGACCACAAAGAATCCTATCATGGCTATCACAAGGACTCCAGAGACTGCCATGAAGGTCCCTGTCCCCATGTATGCGAGGAGCGGGAACCCTGAAGGCTTCTCGATAAGCTCATCTTTCCGGGAGACGAGATACTTGCAGCCCTGGATTACTGACTCGAGCATCTTGTCTGCTTCTGCATAGTCCTTCCTGGCAATCGCGCTTTCTGCCCTGCTGATGAACTCATTTAGCTCGAGGCATTCCGGATTGCTTGACAGCAGGTCCCGGGCAAATGTTATCTTCGTGTTCGCCACTGACTCGTTACCTTCGGATTTCTCCAGGGAATTTACGTATACGATGGCGCTGTCGCTGTACTTTGGATCAGTCACATTGGCATAGACCACTATCTCATAGTTCGAGAATGTCTTGTATGATGTGATGATGAGCTCAGTCGTCACTTTCTGACCCTGGGCAAGCTGGGGGAAATACTCGTCGGCGAAGACCATGTCCAGCATGGAATTGTTCGTGCTTGCGCTCAGCTTGACTCCTTTGAGCGTCATGTTGGCGTTGTTGACGAGAGACAATGGGGCCCTGATCGTGTTGTTCTGATAGACTGTGACTGGTTCAGGTACGATGAGATCAAGCAGGATAGGATTCTCTTTCTCCACCTCCTGGATGATCGTAGTTGTGATCGTCCGAGTCCTTGTTGTAGTCTCTGATTCGGTGTCTTCCTCGACTGACTGCGCAGGCGCCACCCAGGTAACGTTAACGGTGATGTTGTTGCTGTATGCTGTGTCTTCTCCATCATCTGCGATCCATCGCACGTGATCGAGACCTACACTGAGAGCGTAGATCACAAGGTCGGAACCGTTTATCTGGATTGTGCTATGGTTCACATACGAATTGTTCCAGTCGACAGAGAATGTCATATTGTCCCCGTCAGGATCGACGAATCGGGCATCGCCTGTGGTGAAGTAGTCCTCCCGATAATAGCTGCTCCCCCCGAATGTGATGTTGGAGAAGTTCCTTGTCATGTATGGCGGCCTGTTGACATCAGTGACAGTCAGGTTCCAGACAAAGGAGATATTGTGGAGCAGGTAATCTGATACATTGTCTGCGACCACGAGAGTGATGTTATACTGGCCTGAGGCATTGTACCAGAACTCCCTCGTATATGTGAGATTGTGGCTGACATTGGTGCCATTGAAGTACCATGTGTAATGCAGCGGATCGAGGTCGAAATCTGTCGTTGTGTGATTGAATGTTATATTGCCGACATTCTCTGCGAACTGCACATTGCTGATGTTGCCTGGGAATCTTGATGTCGATATCCAAGAGGAGAGATCGCTGGAATTGGCTGCTGTCACATTGTGGATGACAGGGGGATTGCTCTGATTGATCACAGTGAGTGTGAATATGCCTGTAGTTCCCAAGCCGTATGAGTCATTCACTGTGATATTGATCAGGAAGATACCAGAGACTCCGAAGGCTGGCGTGACTGTGAAGAGGGCGCCGCTCACAGCTGTGCTGTAGTTTGCCAGCTCCGGCGGGACCTCATATGATAATGTCAGAGAGTCTGTCTGGTTCTGGCACACCGGATCGAGATCCTCATCGTTCACATAGCCTGACAAGACAGGCACTGTGAGAGTTATACCTTCAGGGACGATCCTTGTGAAGTTCTGGATTGTCGGCGCATCTGCTCCGAACAATATGGAGAGATTGAACCTGTCAGAAGCAGTCCCACCATAGAGGTCTGTGAGGTTGATCTCTACCTCATGCCTGTCTACCATGCTGCAGTCTGACTGGAATGCTATCAGGCCTGCAGATGAGATATTGAATATCTCCATGTTGTCAAAATAGCTGACGATATCTCCGTAGTCCGGGTCTGTGCCATTGACCTTGAGCGAGAATTCCTCGTCCTCTGTGATATTCATGTCATGGAGCGCCTGCATGAATGACGGAAGGGTGTTGTTCTTCACATACAGGCTCAGGACCTTCGATGCTGTCGCACCGCTCTTGTCCTCGACCGTGATATTGTAGGAATAGTATTTGTCAATGAAACTATCCTGCGTTACTGTCAGGTTGATCGTCCCATCTGCGGCAATCTGGAAATATGGGCAGGACATGCCGCAGGATGTTGCGTTGCTCGAGAATGTGAGCGTCTCCCCCCATGACTCTATATATGTATCAGGGTCCGTAGCGTTGACCCTGTGGATGAATGGCAGGTTGATCGCTGCAGTCAGGTTGGTAAGGTTATGATTAAGACCTGGGATCGTGTTGACAGGATGATAGCTCTTGTCCTGTATCTCAGGAAGGTCGTTGGTATTGGTTATGTCGAGACTGACGTTCTTATAGATCATCCCTCCTCGCTGGTCTGAGAGCATGACTGTTATCAGGCTGCAATCGACATGCGAGTTGTTCAGCTGTGTCACATTGATGAGGCCTGTCGCGTTCTCATGATTCGGCAGGAGAGTCTGTATCACCCAGGGATCAGGAGACTGGCAGCCTGCTGCATAGACATCGAACAGAAGCTCATCCTCGATATTGTAGTCTGTGGCATTGATGTAGAAGAGCATGCTTCCTCCCTGGGTCCAGGTCTGGTTGGTATGGTTGAGGAAGAGGGGATTGAAGTTTACAGATACGACTTCCAGGGAGAATGATCCTGAGCTGCATCCTCCGGTCACCTCCTCGCAGACAGTGACTGTGACAGTATAGGTCCCATTCTCTCGCTGGGCAGGGCTTATGGAATTGAAGTGCATATATGCCTGGGTATCTGAAGTCTTTGTTATGCCGAGGCGCTCGACTCCGACCTGAGTCACATAGCTTGAGTTGAGCGTCCAGTTGAAGGGACCTGCATCAGTCTCCTCGTCATGGCCAGTGAAGAAATACATCATCGTGTCATTCTGATAGTAGCTCAGCAAGGCAGGAGCGGGAGTCATGTAAGGAAGATCATTGAACTCAGTGACCGTATAGATCGCGGTCGCATTGTTCGGGTCAGATGCACCCAAGGAGTCTGTGACCCGATAGGTGATCGAGTGGCTGCCTATGCTGGAGTTGCCTGGAGTCCATGACAGGCAACCTGTGCCTGCATTGAAAGAATCGAATTCTATGTCAGAGCTGTATATGAAGACTAGAGCGTCGCCGTCTGCATCTGTGGCATTTATGCAGATGCTCTTTGTCTCGTCCTCCAGGAATGTCTCGTTTGATGTGTCCTGGAATAGTGGCCAGGCATTGACTATCGTCGCATCTATCGAGCTGGACATCTTGCTGGTGGAATTCGAGACATTGATGTAGCATGACCAGGCCTCTCCTCTTGCGAACTCATGCGGAAAAAGAGTGCTCTGGTTGTCGGTAGGATTTGTCAGGTTCTTATAGAGGACACCATTCCTGAACCAAAAGACTTCGATATATTGATCCCCTGTGGTCTGCCATGTGCAAGTCAGCGCATTGTTCCTGTTCCTGGCGCTTAGAGAGGAAGGATATATGACATGGGTAGAGATCTGCAGGGCGAAGGTCGCCGACAGGACGACAATCGCCATGATCCAGAGGAGAGTCTTCTTTCTCATTTTTTCGCCAGCTTCTCCTCGATCGCCTTGACGATGAACTCCTTCAGCGTGACCTCATCGATGGCTGAACGTACCTTAGCCTTCTTATGGAGCTCGTCCGGGATCTCAATATTTACGTTGGTCATAACTTAGTTAAGTAAAGTAAGTGAACTTAGTTCTCTTATTTACCTAAATTATGAAAAAGGTATACTGGTATAAATACTTTTAGAATCCGTATACCTGAAGTCGGTCAAGAATGCCCAGGCGCCACTCGTGGTACTCGTGGCACGTAGGAATAGTGTCCAGGCAGAACTCGAAGTATCTCGTGATTCCGATATTCGGCGTGAGCAATCTCGCTGATCGGAAGAAATTGTCGTCTTTGTGTTTCCAGGTCTCTTTTTTTAGAAGCGTAGTCTAAAAAGAAAGAGATTTTCAGTACGAAAAAAGTTCAAAATTTTTTTAACTCCCATCACTGCACAGCTGATAGGGGAGCCTCTGGCGCTTCCTGGTCATACCCTGGCCATACTGCTTCGCCGATGACCTCCCTATGGCTAGAGTCCCCTACTTCTTCTGCAATTCCTTATACAGGTTGGTGATGAATGGCCGCCCCACCCACCTTAGACAGGTGGGGTCGGGTTCAGTTCCTATATGGGACTGTCCTCTTAATGAGGAGCCTGAAGAGTGAGAAAAGGTACATTGCAAATCTGGCCTCACTTCTTCTTCTGCAATTCCTTGTACAGGTTGGTGATGAATGGCCAGACCTTATGCTGGTCCTGGAGAGGCAGGGTCTTATAGTCTGCGACAATCTCTTTGTAGATGGAGGCTGCTTTCATGATGTCCTTCTGTGATCTCGCGATGTGCGCCTCTGACACCTTTATGAAGATGGTGTCGACAATCTTCTGGGCATGGACCTTGTCCATGAACTTCTCGCCTGCCTTGACCTCGTTCTCCGCAGGCTGGAGGCTGATGCTTGTCAGCTTGATAAGGTCGAGGAACTCACCGCAGAGAGGATAGAAGTCCTCCTTCTTCACCTCGCTTCCTCCATATTCCTGGGCAGTGGATTTCCTGAAGAAATCTGTGAGCTTGAGCTTGGTCTCCTTATCGATGCTCTTCAGCCTGATGACCTCGATTATCTCCTCGTATGCCAGCTGTCTCTCCAATTTGAGGAGGTTGGCGAAATACTCGCGTACAAGGGCTGCGAACTCTGAGGAAAGCTTGTCCTTGGATGTGCGCTTGATCTTCTTCTGGAAGCGCGCTATCTTCTCAAGTATTGATATCCTGAACTTCTCCTCCAGGACAAGCCTCTCTTTCTTCTTCCTCCTCTCCTTGAACGTGGCGATGAACCACTTGAGGATTGCAGGCTTGAGCCGGTACAGCAGGTATCCTATGGCCATGAGCACTGCCAGTGACATGAGAGCCACGGTCAGATAGGGGAACTTCTGGGTTATGGTGGGCCTCTCTATTATGCTTAGGCTGGAGTTCTCCTTCACAGTCTCCGGGACCTCCTCTATCGCGCATGGATCGCAGGGACCGCCGCAATCTATGCCTGTCTCCATCTGGTTCCTCAGCCCGTCGAAGCACGTGGGGCAGGCTGGGCATACTCCACCGCAGTCGATACCCTCTTCTTCCGGACCCTGGATGCCGTCATAGCATGTGCTGACAAAATTGCATGGCTGTGTGGAATTCGGCTTATGGAAGTTGTTGGAGCAATTGTTCAGGTCAACACATATCCTATGCTGCTGGCCATCCTGCAGGCAGTCTCCCCAGGGCTTGCAGTACCACTGAGGTATGCAGGAGGGGATGCCGCCTCCACCTCCGCCTCCTGAAGGCCTCTCCTCCTCTTCAGGCACCTGCTGCTCTGGATTCACTATCAGCTGCACAGGTCCGCTGGTGACATTGAGCCCGTAAGGGTCGAAGGCGATGAATGTTATGTATTCTGTACCGGTCCACTCGAATATAGGGATCAGGGTCACCTCGTTATTCGAGTCAAGGAAAATCTCGATATTGTTGAGGATAGTATATTCGAACCTCAAGACATCACCATCCAAATCGAAGAAATGGTCATCCAGGTCCACGAATGCCGGAAGTGTCTGGCTCACAGTCCATGTCTGGTTAGGTATCTGGAGGATGTACTCAGGAGGATCATTTATGTTGAGCACCACCATATTGAAGCTCTGCGAGCCATTGGTGTTTGAGCATGCTGAATCATCACTGACCTTAACATTGAGGGTATGGACGCCCACCTCGCTCTGGTTCGGGGAGAAATTCATGAAGCCTGACATCGTCATGTTGAACAAGGTGGCATTCGATGTGGAATTCAGCTGGAAAGAGGATGAGAAGTTCAGAAGATCACCATCCTCATCGGTGGCGTTCATTAGACAAGTATATGTGGTGTTCTGCCATACAGTCATGTTGCAGGTGCTGTTCAGCAAGGGAGGATGATTCAGGCAGAGGCCGACTGTTCCGGATGAGGAGACCGCTTTGGCAGTCACTCGCATGCTGTCTTCCAGATCCTGGACCTGGTTGAAGATATATAGCTGCTGTACAAGAGTGAGGATGACAAGGATCAAAATAGCCAAATGCAATGTTTTCCTCTTCATCTGGCATTTACTTAGCATGAAAGTTATATAAATATTGCTATACCCTTCAGGTCGACAGACCACTCACTTTTTTATAGGTGCATCTCTTCCGCCTCCCGCATGGAGATTCCAGCAGATCTCAAGGAAAGGCTCAAGACGCAGCAGTACAGGTTCTCAGGAGTCCACTCTGCTGTGAAGATATGCGAATGGGCAAAGAGATCGCTGAAAGACCAGGACTTCTGCTACAAGCAGAAATTCTATGGCATCCAGTCACATCTCTGCTGCCAGATGACTCCTGCTGTCAACTATTGCCCTCATTCATGCGTGTTCTGCTGGCGGCCTATCGAGCACAACCTGGGGACTGAGTTTGAGACTGTGGATGAGCCTATCCAGATCATAGAGAATTCGATACTTTGCCAGAGGAAGCTCCTCACTGGTTTCGGCGGGAATGACAAGATCAACAAGGAAAAGCTGAGAGAGGCGCAGGATCCGATGATGTTCGCGATCAGCCTCTCTGGCGAGCCGACGCTCTATAAGAAGCTTCCTGAGCTGATCGCGGGACTGAAGGAGAGGAAGAAGCTATCGTTCCTTGTCACGAATGGCTGCTATCCCGATGCCCTGAGGAGGCTGGGAGATAATCTTCCCACCCAGCTATATATCACTCTTCCGGCACCTGACAAGGAAGTATACATCAAGACCTGCCGTCCTGCTCTGAAGGATGGATGGGAACGGATCATGGAAAGCATATCGCTCTTGAAAGCCATGAAGACAAGGACAGTCCTGAGGCTCACGCTTGTGGATGGCCTCAACATGGTGAGTCCTGAGAAATATGGCCAGATCATCAAGGAGTCTGGCGCTGACTTCGCAGAGGTCAAGGGATATGTATGGGTAGGGTTCTCAAGGAAAAGGCTGGGAGAGGAATGCATGCCTGAACACAAGGATATCATGGACTTCGCACGCAAGGTCGCAGATTCCTCTGGTTACAGCCTCGCAGATGAGAAACCGGAATCCAGGGTGGCGCTCCTGGTCAGGGATAGTTCTGTCGAAAGATTCATACGTCCACTATGACTCCAGAGGGGCCGGGATTGACGATCATCGTCTGCCCGATCCTGTCAGTCTTGGTGAAGTTCTCATGCAGGTGTCCGCAGACTGCGATAGTCGGCTGGGAGTCCTCGATGAACTGCCTTATGGACTTGTTGCCGTGATGCTCTCCCCCTATAAGGTCGAGCCTTGTCCTGAATGGAGGTGCGTGGGTGACAAGGATAGAAGAGCGCGCTGATGGCATGTATTTCCTGAAGAACTTGTTTGCCACGACTGAGAATTCCGCATCGACAGATGTGAAGCCTCCTCCCCCATATCCCATGATCACGAGGTCCTTGTACATATGGACACCCTTGTGCAGGAAGATCATGTTATCGTATTCGCTGCAAGCCTCTGCCATCTCATGTCTCCCCTCGTGGTTTCCATGGATCGAGATGACTGGCCTCCGCAGCTCGGATAACCTCAGGATCATGAGAGAGAGGTCAAGGCCCATGTGAGAAAGATCGCCTGCGTTTATCACTGCTTCTGAATCCCGTGCTTTCTTCCTCAGGGATTCGTAGTGGATGCTATCGCCATGCAGATCAGAGAAAAGAAGCAGTCTCATCAAGCCGAAAAAATGGGCAGGATTATTAAAAAGTTGCGAAAATCGTATTTCGAAAAAGTATTTATAAGAAACAGTCTTCTAAGGCCATCATGGCTGAAAAGGAGGTGCATCTCGAAAGAGTCCTCTCAAGGATAGACTCGCTAAAGAAGAGGCTTGAGCTTGTGAGGAGAGACATCCTCAAGAGGGACATCCTTTTCAATCTCAGCCGGATCTGTGTCGGGGATTTCATCGTAAGCTTCAGGGCATCAGGCGGAGGATTCTTCTCTGGCAAGAAAAATGAGCTGTCGATCAAACGCCTTGATGAGATATTCGGGTATTATGAGGTCAACAACAACATCATCCTCGAACGCCACAAGATAGTCAAGGAGAATCTCCAGAAATTCGGGCTCATCGACGAGGATAGCCTTGTCGAGGCGACTTTCAAGACCGACACCTACTTCATCAGGAAGGACAAGCTTCTCAAGAACCTGGACATACTGGGGATAACAGAGAAGAGATTCGCGAAATTGAACGACAAGGACAGGAAGAGGCTCCTAGAGGAAGTGACCACAAACATAAGGAGCGACCTACTCAGGTATCTCATCCTGAAGCTGCAGCAGAAAGAGATCATCCTCGAGGACCCTATCTGCACGATAACGTGCGGGGTGGCGAAGGTCGAAAGGTATTCAAGCATGATGATTCTCTTCGAGAAGAAGTATTATGAGTGGAACCAGTTCTTCTGGCAGCGGATCGCGAAATCGAACAGCATGAAAGCGAGCGTGATGGCCGATCTTGACGGAACCAACTATGAATACTTCACAAAGAGGCGGTTCGACAGCATCGTCGAAGAGATCAAGTTCCTCAACGACAAGCTGAAGAGCGAGAGCCCTGCCCTGCTAGAGGATAATGGGAAGCACAAGGTCCTAAAGAAGGAGGCTATCAAGACAGCTCTCGCCGCCCGCAGCAAGAAGGATATCGTCAAGTACAGCACGGCGCTTGAGTATTTCAAGAGGCTAAAGATACTTGAAGAGATAGTGACATATCCTGTCTCGATCCCAGAAGCGATGGAAAGCCTGAAGAAGACCGAGGCTCTGGTCAGGGAGCTTGACAATAGCATCAAGTTCATGGACAGCCGCAGGGATAAGCTCTTCTTCCTAGAGCACGCAGACAGGAAGCTAGAGAGCATATTCGTCCTCGCCGAGAAGGCGATAAAGAGCCTCAATATCGACTACAGGAACCCAGAATTCAATTCGGATATCAAGTTCTTCCATGACTCCAGCAGCCTGAAGGTGGGCAAGTACTACTTCATATATCTCGACATAAAGGACGCAGGACTTAGGATAAGGAGCGAGCACGAGAAAATCCTCCTGGATTACTTCGCCTCAGGGCTCGATGAGGCTGAATTCATGAAGAGCTGCTTCTATGCATACGAAGGATTCATCGGGCTCATCAGCAGAAGCCAGATGATTGTCAAGGATATCTGCTCAAGGCTGCTTCCGAAACAGGAGATACTCTATCTTGCATTCGGGGATGAGATATTCGTCCTCCTCCCGCACAGCCCGAAGACAAAGCAGATAATGAAGGAGATAAAGGCACGGCTTGAGGTCAATGTCAGGATAGTGAGCACATCATTCGACATCAACAAGCAGATCAACGAGCTCGGCAGCGGCAGGCAGATCATCGAGGCATTCGAAGCCTTGAGGTACGGAAACGACATCGTCAAGAAGTACGAGAGGGCAAATGAAGGCTTCAACAGGATAGTCCTCGTGGACTCTGACTATTCGCACAGGATAATCGATGAGATGTCTGAGACCGCAGGCCATCTTTGACAAGTTTTAAAAATAGAGCTTTTTTTCACAGGAGGAATAACTCAATGGGGATATAGTGTAGCTTGAGTCTGAGCGCTTAACAAGCCCTCGGAGCAAAACAGAGGGCATGAAGCCCACTAACAAAAACAAAAAATCAATGGGGATATAGTGTAGCTTGGTCTATCACTCGTGGTTTGGGGCCATGAGACCCCGGTTCAAATCCGGGTATCCCCAGTTTTTCACCGATCGCGAGAACAATCTTTTGCGATGAGCAAGGTTTTTCCATGCATGCTTTTGAAAAAGCAAAAGGGATATTCCCTGGGCACAGATAGGAACTATCTTGTGGAAGCCCGTAGGTATCCCCCCAAATGGTCCTTCACTCCAAGGATATCGGTGCAAAGCCTATTATATAAGAAAGGTCAACGCGGCCACTGTGCCTAACTATATCACAACTGAAGACCTGCGGATGAGGCTTGCCTACCCAGGTCCTGCGGAGAGGAGGATTGACTGGAACTACTTTTTGCAGGGTGCGACCAATGAATCCATCGATGCTGTAGAAGCGGGGCTTGAGCCGCAGAAAGGAGAGAGGATAGCAGCGATCTGGGGCTTCCGGGGCGACATCACCCTCGCCTTGCTGGCACATGGAGCACAGGTGATCGCGATCGACCACAAGCCTTACTTCATCGAGGAGGTCAATTTCATGATACAGCTGCTGACAACAGATACAGATCGATTCTATTCCACCTGGGAGGGAGAGGACCAGGAATCAAGGAATGCATATTTCCAGCCAAGGCTAGGAGATGCAGTGGCAAACATAGGTTTGCTCCAGGCACGATTCGGCGATGTGTTCAACAATATCAGCTACCTCCATGCTGATAAGGCCTATCTGTCCAATTGCCTTGACGAAGAGATGGGAAGCGAAGGGATAGCAGCCAGGCTCGAGAGTGTCGCCAACGGGCTTGCTGCCGGAGGAAAGATATACATCACAGATGCCAGGATGCTTGATGTACTGCCAAGCTGCCTCTCGATCGATGAAAGGCTCACGGAGAAAGCATGCTATCATGAAAAGCATTGGAAGCCTGCTGTATTGGTCAAGAACTCTTAGTCGTCCAGGCATCGTGGACAGGATGCAAACTTCTCGAGAACATATTCCTCCTAGATTGATTTCGACCAGTTCTTCTGTTGAACACCCAAACGAAGAATTCAAATAGTGAATTTACTTTGCATCTGTCCATGAATGCTCAACGGCTTTGGAAGAAACTAGGGGACCATCTCTTCAGTGCCATGCAAGAGACGCTGAAGGACAGCTTAGGTCAAAGGAAGCCCGCAAATGGCATCGATTACTCAGAATTCTATGATAAGCTTCTGCTCAGGAGGAAGGGCCCAAAGAGTGTCATAATCGACAAGGCGTACAGAGGAAATGCATTGACAACATTCTTCGATGATATGATGAATGGACGTGCTGAAGGCGGCAAGTGCGAACTATGGATCAATATGGAATCCGGCAGCACCTATAACAAAAAGGGAGTCTACAGTGACCAGTTGAGCCTTCATATTCTCTTGAAGACTCTCTCCCTGCATGATACTGTCAAAGCATCTGTGGCATACTACATCGAAAAGCATAAGGAAGATCTGCAAAAAGAGTTCCCCGCTGGCGTCTTTTTCCATAGGGGTGACGATACACCTGAGAACCTACTCTTCTGACTCAGAATGGTACAATTACTGCTGCTACTGCTGCTCGGATGCAGCCAACAAGCTGAATTTGAGATTGTGCTCGATTCTGGGGAGACATACCTCACAGATGCTGACATACTGTCATATAACATTGATAGGCATGAGCTGAACATAACTCCTGAAGCAGCGGAGAAGATCAAGGACATCGATGTCCCCCTCAGAGGCCGAGGATTCTCGTTAAGGATAGAGGGAGATGAGAAGATGAGGGGTGCTCTCTGGACACCAATATCTTCTCTCATGGCTGAAGAGGATGCGCTCATCATGGTCCTACCTGGAAGCACTTCACTCTATCTTGAGAAAGGGTTCCAGACAGAGGGCGAGGCTTGGACTCCGGCGATAGAGTACCTTGCCGGGCAAGGCAAAACTGTGGAGGAGCCTACATTCTGTCGTGAGGACCTTGATTGTGTATGTTCTGAAACCAAATCAGGAGAGAGGATTGCTGTCATACAAAAGTATCTTGAAGGGGTCTGTCCATTCTCTGAGAAAGCGATATGCGAAGAGCACACATGTGTGCTATGCAAGATATGCCCCCTATACACACCCTTCCCCCCGGGGTGGTGCGACAAGGGCAGGATCTTCCCCATGCCAGAGGACAGATGCGGTTGCCCGCAACCGCCTAAATGCATAGGATAACCTATGATCTGGGATCCTAGGACCTTTGGTCCTATGACATTTTCTGGATTGTGGATGGATATGCCACATCCGAAAAATGACCCTTTTCCCCCACTTTCCCGCTGCAGACCACTTCTTTGAAAGTGAGAGAAAATTTCTTCTGTACATTTTTCGGATGTGGCTTCAGTTAACTATTTAAATAGTCATATTTTCCAATGTTTCAATTTCATGGAGTCAAAATGGTCAAAACTACAGTCCACTCAATAAGGAGGTTCGGCGTCAGATACGGACGAACCACGAAGCTCAGATTCGGCGAGATAGAGAAGGAGCAGAGGAAGTCGCACAAGTGCCCTTACTGCAGCAACTTCAAGGTAGACAGGGTATCTGTCGGCATATGGCAGTGCAAGAAGTGCGACGCCAAGTTCACAGGCAAGGCATTCACTCTCTAAAATGACACTTTACAAGTGCTTCCAGTGCAACAAGGAGATAGACGGCACCACCTTGAGAAAGAAAGTCAGGTGCCCTTATTGCGGCTCTAAGATGCTTTTCAAGCCAAGGTTATCTGTCACGAAAGTCAAATCCAGATGATCTTGTGCTCAGTCTCATTCGAAGACCCGACTGGCAAGATGCATGATGCTTTCATGCCTGAGGAGAAGCATTCCGATAGAGCAGATTACTCAGTAAAAAAAGAGGAAGGAAAGCTAATTTTTACTATCCGTGCGAAGGATATCCCAAGATTGAAGTCATATTTCAACACGATAACAGGGCTTGTCGAGGTATTTGAGAGGACAGGTGCACTATGACAGACATATCCAAGGAAAGCAGGGAAAAGATCGAACAACTTCAGCTTATCGAACAGAACATCAATGCCCTGATCGGCCAGAAGCAGCAATTCCAGAGCCAGGCGATGGAGACTGAGTCTGCTCTTTCTGAACTAGACAAGACAGAGAAAGCTTACAAGATCATAGGAAATGTCATGGTCGAGACCAAGCTTGAGAGCCTAAAGCAGGAACTTTCCTCAAAGAAAGAGATACTGGATCTCAGGATGAAAGCGATCGACAAGCAGGAGCAGAACCTCAGGAAGAAGGCATCCGAAGTACAGCAGGAAGTATTAAGCAGCATGAACGAGGAAGATAAGGATGGAAAGTGAAGTCCAGCAGATCATAGAGGCGCTAAACGAGCTCAAGGAAGATAATACTGTCCCCCGTAACATAAAGGGAAAGGTCGATCAGGTGCTATCCATCCTCATGGAGAAGACAGACCTCTCGCTCAGGATCAACAAAGCGCTCAACGAACTCGAAGAGATATCAAACGACAATAACATCCAGTCATACACAAGGACACAGATATGGAACATCGTGTCCCTCATGGAGTCTATCTGAGCAGAGAATACGGCAGCACTAACATATCCTTCTTCTTGGTCTCTACATGGATGCCGGTGGCCGTCACCCGGACTATCGTTCCTTTCACACCTGATTTGCTTATAAGGTTACCCTGCTTGATGGAACCCTCCCTCCTCAACATGAATCCGTAGAAGACATTAGGGATGAAGTCTCGGAGAAGAATGTACCCGATGAAGAGCAGCAGAGCGACAATCAAGGCCTGGATCACAACAAGCAAAGTGTTCACGACTCCCAGCTGATTCAGGGCAGCGACTAGCGACAGGAAGTAGATGCTCAGAGAGACTGCCCTGGCTGCGAACTTGGCGATATCGAACCTGTATCCAGTCGCCCTCCTTATGATGAGGTTGAATTCTATCTCAGCGAGGAGCTTGATTATCAACCTCTCCAGGGACTTGCCCACGATGAATCCCAGAAGGAAGATCAGCACAGCAAGCACAATCTTGTTTGCTGCGCCTTCTATGAAGCTGATGATGACCCCTAGCATGATGCTCTTGTCTAAAAACCTTCTATAAAAAACTTACCATCTGCTCTTGTTTATCCCGAGGTAGAATGCGGCATGGTCGAGGATGACCTTGATTATGGGGACCAGGAAGAGAGCAGAAAGGCCACCTAGGAGGGAAGGTGGCTGGATGAAGGAGCCTGCAGCCAGGCCTCCGATGATAAAGTCGATCTGGTCAAATGGCTTCCATGACTGGCCGGGACTCCTATCGAGCCGTCTCTTGATCAAGCTCTTCACAAGATCGCCCATGATCGCGCCGAAGCCCATAACTGCGCCAAACAGCAGAGGGCTGCTGTAGTCATAATATGATATGGACTGGATAGCATCATGACTATAGAACAGGGATTGGAAGAATGCTGCCATGCTTCCGACTATCACCGCTGCCACTATCCCCCTGTACGTCTTGTTCCTGCCAAGAAGAGGCTTATCCCACAGCTTCTTTCCAAAGTCGACAGGTGCTGCAAGCCTGTTGCCAAGGATAAGACCTGCGAAGACTGGAGCAGTATTGGCGAGGTATGCAGGAAGGATGTACCAGAGTCCTCCCAGGATATCATTCATGAATCTCTCCAGGGTCTGCTGATATTTATAACTATCTCAGGAGGAAGATCGATCCTGCATCAGGATGCAGTTTCCTATACCGCAGGAGGAGGAATAACTCCTCGATGAGGAATATCATGAGGAATGCTGCCGTCGCAAGGAAGAAGATACGGCTGGGGGAGAAGAACATGCTGTGAGCGACGAACACATGGAAGATCGAGACACTGTACTTGCCTGAGTAGAGGTGAAGCCTGAAATATGGCCCATGCCGTATGGATGATATTATCCTGTTGAGCAGGGTGAATGCCCACATGAGAGATATCAACAGCAGGTTCTCCATGATGAATCCAGGGTAGACAAGGTAGAGGTAGAGTATGGAAAAGAGGACGTCTATCTCATCCACCACGGCATCATAGAATGCGCCCATCCTGCTTGTCTGGCCGAGCTTCCTGGCCAGATAACCATCCAGGCTGTCGAACTGCCACTGGATGATGTAAAGCACTGTGAGCAGCACAAGCTGATGCGTGCACGCCAAAAATATGAGCAGTGGGATGAACAAGAGGCGGGAGAAGGTGACCTGATTAGGTATCTTCCTCAGATCCTTCCTCAATCCTTTCATGTCCATGCCGAGACTATCCCTTTGTGGAGCTTCTTGTGCTTGAAGTAAATGATGATCTCCTCGATGACTGTGTAGAAGCCAAGGGCCATCAGGATAAAGAAGAACGGCTTGTAGTTATCGACGAAGAGGATTATCGGCAGAGTGATGAAGTAGAGTATCTGGAAATTCTTGCCAGCGATCGTATGCAGGACCATCGGCGACCTGAACCTGAGATTGAGGATCACGATACGATCGATCAGGTAGAGCAGCACAAAGAGCGATAGGAGCATTATCTGCTCTCGGTATATCTGGTTCCTCAGATAATACAGGAATATGATTCCTGAGAGGAACATCATCTCATCAGCGAAGGAATCGAGGTTATTGCCTAGCTTGGACTCCTGCTTCAGCTTCCTAGCCATGTAGCCGTCAAGGCAGTCTGATAAGCCGGCTGCGATGAACACCACGACGAACCTTATGGTCTCGCCTCTCACCGCAAGTATGAAAAGGAGCGGCAGCACCACTATCCTGAAGAGTGTAAGCAGATTCGGGATCTTGAATAGCTCGCTCATCTGCACAAATAATCTCTGCTTAAACTTAAAGGTGTCGGAGAATCTTTCTGAGCCATTGCCAATCGGGTGTGTCCTGAATCTCGCATTTGATTCATTCTTTGTGCAACAATATCATGCCAGGCGACGGCTTTCAGCCTACTCGCCACCCCGTAAGGGACAACCCCCGGCTCGCCGCCGGCATGTTGTTGCCCCTATTTTAGACTTTCAGGACAGAGCCTTGCCAATCAAAAGGTTTATATCGCCAGGAGGGATGACTCTCGTCATGGAATATGTAATCCCCATCGCCGGGGCGAAGGAGCCAGCTGGAGACAAGGCTGTGAGGTTCGGCAGACTGATCGAAGCAGGGATCAGGGTCCCTGATGGCTTCGTAATCAAGACTGGCGCATTCAGGAAATTCTTCGAGAAGAACATGCTTAGAGAGAAGATATTCTCAGACCTTCTGAGCATTAGGAACTCAGAGACGATCATCCTCTCTGCCGACTTGCCGGAGGATATCCTGGAAGAGGTGCTTCCCTCTTATGAGAGCCTTGGCATATCAGAGAAGGATTCAGCTTCGCTCCTAACAGAAGCTTCACCTTCTGTCGCTGTAAGGACAAGCTATCCTTTCACTCTCGACGCGAAGAATCCTGCCTTCACTGAGGTCAAGGGGAAGCTGAGCCTCATCAAGGCCATCAAGACCGCATATGCGACCTTGTTCACAATAAATGAAGAGAGGGTAGCGCGGGAGATACTTGACAAGGGAGTCAGCCTCATCATCCAGAGGATGCTGATACCTGAGAAGACAGGCATCGCAGAGCCACAGGATGGTTATGTGGTCAGATGCCAAAGGAAGGGACATGATGAGGTATTCATATTCGACAAAGACCTCAGGCTTGTCGACAGGCGAGAGGAATACTCTGAGAGCAGGACTGAGCATGATGGGCTTGATGATCGCGAAGCGCAGGCCATCGCCACGCTCCTTAGGCGATGCGAACAGGCAGTAGGTCCTGCGGTCATAGAATGGGCTGTGGAGAAAGGAGAACTTTATGTCCTCAACTGCATACCTGCAAGCGAGGAAGTGATCCAGGAGACTGTATCGTCAAGCACAGCCGAAGATCTGCTGAAGAGCTCTGAAAGCCTGTTCAAGGATGCGATGATCCTCTGTCAGGAAGCAATCTCAGAGCATCTTGCCACAAGCCCTTCTGACGATCCAGAGATAAGAGACGCTGCTCTCGGACATAAGACGATGGATGAGTCACTCTCGATCGCAAGGAGAATCATCAGGGGAGAGAACAAGGATAATCCTTGACATGCTCCTATGCACATACAACCTGAACCTATGATGAACATTGTATCCTGTCAGGTCAGGTTCCCTCCCTTCCTGATGACCTAGCACAATGATCGGTGCTGCCTGCCTCGCCTTCCGGAGGAAATTCTGGTAAAGGATGTCCAATTCCCTCCCTTTTGAGTTCTTCCCATAAGGAAGGTCAGTGACTATAGCATCATATCTTCCTGACAGGCAGAGCGCATCCTTGACCTCCAGGGATGATCTGACATCATAATGCGCGATGTTCTTCCTGCACCTGTCCACCATGTCTGGCTCCAGGTCAGACCCGAATGTCGAGAATCCCAGGATGCCTGCTTCGATGAGGATCCCACCGGAACCGCAGAATGGATCGCATATCATACCTTTCCTGAGTCCTGTGAGATTGACCATAGCCCGCGCAAGCCTGGGATCCAGGGAAGTCGGGTGGAGGGATGGACGGAGATGTGCCCTCCTCCTGAGGATTCCCTTATCTGCTTCACCGATCAGCATGCCGCATAGGACTGTACCTTCCCTCTCGAAGAAATGGATGCATGATGCAGGTTCAGAAAGATCGACTGAAGGAGCTTCCATGCTTCTCCAGATCCTTGAGATGATCTCCCTCTCCGGAAGGACATGTGTCCTCACACAGAATGGCCCTTTGATAATCCGGTCCCAATCATGCTTCTCGATCCTCGAGAGGAGCTCATGCGAGGGACATCTGAATATCAGCCCATAGGAGGCTTTTGCGAATGCGAGCCGGCTGAAGTCATATGCCTGTGAAATGAGCATCTCTCCGAACAGCTCTCCTTTCCCTGCCTGCGCTTCTGCCTCTGCCAAAGACAGGTCAAGATTTGTCTTCGACAGCTCGTATATCTGCATATGGATAGGATCGCGTGCTCCAATAAAAACATATCCGGGGGGAGATAAGAAAATTTTTTAAACCGACTGAAGTTATCAGGACGCATGGGAAAAAGAGGCCGTCCACTTGCATCTCCGATAAGGCAGAACATAATCGAGATACTGCATGGCATCGGAGCTGGCTATGGGTACGACATATATAAGATCTATATCTCAAGATTCCCAAAAGTTACTCTCAGATCCATCTATTATCATCTCAGCAAGGGTGTCGCGATAGGTGTGTTCAAGGTCGAGAGAGTAGAGCAATCAAGAGGCAACTATTCATGGGGAGGCAGCGCAGAGAAGACATACTATTCTCTGGGTCCGCTTGCCCTGCCCGAGGTTCGAAATGGCAAGGAAGGAACTCATAGAATATATCAGGAAAGTCAGGAAGCAAGGCCACTCTGACAAGGCTATCCAGGATCACCTCAGGAAATATGGCTACAAGGAAGAAGCCATAAAAGAGGCATATTCAGGACTAGACAGGAGGCTGGACCAGCTGCTTGTGCTGATGGGCGTCCTTGTGGGAATCGGAGCGATATTCGCTGTCGCGCTTGTCATAATGAACATCATGGATGCCGCAGGCCCTTCTGCAAGCTGCGATAATACCAGCATCTCCCTATTCACATGGCAGGATCAGAGCATAGTATGCAACCGTTTCGAGGGGAGGCTCAACCTCCAGATCCCTGTGGAGAACACAGGTACAAACATGATCAGGGATATCGAAGTGAAGCTGATAGGCGAAGATGGCACAAGTGTCTCGCTCGACAGGAATGTGAGCCTATATCCAAAAGAGATATTCCCTAAGGGAGCGAACCATAACGAGTCTGAGGATGGGCTGCTGAAGCAGGTCATCATAACACCAAGCAGCCCGGAAGGCTCGATGTGCAAGGACAAGAGCATCACGATAGATGAGATCAATTGCTAGTCTTTCACACATATAATAAAAAAATCAAAGCTTCTTGTGCTCTTTTAGGGAGAGATAGAATTTCTCCATGAATGTCAGCGAGAAAGGCAAGGTGAACATCTGGACAATGCCTGCGACGAAAATAAAGCTTATCTGAGCTACCATGAACCTTCCCGTCGCCATGCCGAGCAAGCCCAGGATCAATAAAGCGGGAACCATGAGTATGATGCTCACGCCTGTGAGTACAAGTCCAAGCAGGATCATGTATCCAAGCACAGTCCACCATCTTCCTTCGACTACCTTCTTGCTGTGCGCGAATGCCTGCGGTATCTTCACATTGTCTGTGATGAGAGCATAGAAGACAAATTCCCAGAATACCGAGAATATCACTCCCGGGACAATGAAGAGCAGATATAGCCCGGCAAGGGCGAGACCAAGTATTATCGAAAGGGTGATCCCTTCACCATAATGCGCTATTCCTTCCTTGAGAGCCTCAGCCACACTGAGCTCATGCCTGCTGCGCTTGATCAAGAGAACCTTTATTATCGTGAACATGAGGAGCAAGGTGAAAAATCCAAGGATGATATCCATCACGCCACCGAAAGCCAGCCTCTTCATCGGCTCCTCGATGAAGAAGTAGGCTACTGATAGCAGGATTGTCGGGATGAAGTAAAGGATGAAAGAGAGCTTGATGAAGAGCGGAAGATGCTTCCTGTAATCTGCATAGGAGTGCCTCATGAGTTCGTCGAATGTTATCATTTGTCCACCTCAAGGATACCTATGCGCTGATACCCTATTTATATTTTTTGATAGACTCATCGATCTTCCTGAAGAAGCCAAGGATGCCGAAGGCTTCTCTCTTCGTGAGGAAATTCTTGTTGAGGATATTCTTCCAGACCTCTCTTTGGGTCTCTCTCTTGAGATCTGACTGGAATGGAAGCTTGCCGAGGATCGAGCTGATCTTTTTCGTGATCTCATCTTTCTCCCTCTGGGTCGCGAGCAGGATATGGTCCCCTTGCCTGTCTTCAGAATGCTTGTGCAGCTCATAGAGGATCACTGCCACAGCATGGCTGATATTGAGAGCTGGATAAGCCTTGGAGGAAGGGATTGTCACGATGAGGTTGCATCGCTGGATCTCTTCGTTCCTGAGACCTGTGCCATCCCTGCCGATGATAAGCGCATAACTACCTCTGAGGTTCCTGGAGAGCTGATCAGGCGTTATCGGCAGACGGGGGATATTGTAATCGTCACCTAGGACAGATGTGGTCCCTATCACTGTCTCGAAGTCCTTGAAAACTGACTCTTTTGAGGATGTCTCGAAGTAGGAGTAGTCGACAACCTCTGCATCATCGAGGATGTCCTTTGCATGCTTCGCACGGCTGATCGCATCAGTAGAAAGATGATCTACCTTTGGTGCCACGAGGATGAGCCTATGCATGCCGAAGTTCTTCATCGCACGTGCGATATAGCCGATGTTCTGAGCATACTCGCTCTCGATAAGGATTACAGCGTTCATGAGAAAAGCTTGAAAAGCATGGGCACGCTAGCCCTCAGGATGGGTATGAATACAGCAATGAGGATCATGGCGAATGCAGCCAGGCTTATCCTTGCCCAGATGGCATCTGCTTTCTTCTTGTCCCCGACTATATCATGCAAGGCTATCTGGAGCATACGTCCGCCGTCGACTGGACCGAGAGGCAGCAGATTCGCGATACCGATACCGAGGCTGAGGACAAATATCCAGAACATCAGGTTCGACAGAATGTCAAGCGCAGTGTAGATCGGCCTC
>CAYTWW010000013.1:0-13188 GCA_964441565.1 uncultured Methanosarcinales archaeon
ATTTCACTGCACCCGCTTCTCGATGAAATCCTTCATCCTTCCTACAAAATCCTCTGCTTCCTTGTAGTAGTTCTCGAATTCTGCTCCTCCCACTGACTTGATGTCGCGGTGCTCGATCATCTTGCTCAGGCGGTAGAAATTCCTTGCGATAGTGACATACTTCGCCTCGATGAGTCCGGGCTTGACCATCTTCTCTTCCAGCATGTCGCCCACGTATTCTGGCGAAGGGGGAATCTCTTCCAGTGTCATCAAGGCAGCATGCGCAGAATCCATCACAGCCCAGTAGAGGTCGACGCATGCGCTCACGACGCGGAATCGTGCATTCTGCAAAGTGTTAGGGGCTTTATAGAAATATGTCCATACAGCTTCACGTGATGGCTTGATCCTTCCCTGGTTCAGGAGCAGCTGCAGAGGCCTGAAAAACTCAGAATCTATGATAGGCACACCGTCCCTCAGAATGTTGATCGCGATAGGATCCCCGATCCTCACATACTCCCACATCGTCGTGTATTTGAAAGTCGTCACATGCAGCCTGGTCGATATCTGCCCGACGAGGTTCTGCACAATTATCCTGTACGTCTGGATGAATTCCTTTGAGGGGAAGATGCTCACATCATCGATTATCACGAGTATGTCGATATCATGCTTCTCCTTCTCTTTCCTCGCTCCGCTTCCGAACAGCACAATCCCTTTGATGTACTTGCCTACCTCCTTATGGAGTTCAGCCGAGAACTTGTAAGCTATGTCCAGGTCATCCTGCGGATACTTGTTGCCATTGTCAACTTTGCGTTCTTCGATATTGGCTTCCATCTTTACCTCTAGTCTGAATCGAAATATTGCAGTCCTTCCATGTCAAGCCCAGTGTAGAACGGCTCTCCTCTGAAGTCCTTGCTTGGAGCATATGATCCTACGATATACCTCGGCTTCTCGGTCTTGCCGAAATAAGAGTGCCAGAAGTCTGCCCAAGTGTCCTGGCCTCCTGCACCGCCGATGTGTGCATGATATACAGACGAACCCATGTGCTCCCACGCATCTGGCAGCGCTCGCATAGGATTGATCGAGCCTGACTCCACGATGAACTCCTTGAGTCCAGCCTTCTTCGCCTGCTCGACGAATTCCTTGATAGGGGCGTTTCCATCTCCAGCTGAGAGATGCTCGTCATGGAACCCGAAATTGTCATTGATATGTATGTGTCCCACATAGCCCTTGTTCACAAGGTCCTTTGTCTTGTCAAGCACCCATTTGTTGAATCTTTTATCTCTGCTCTCAAGAGACTCTCCTTCTTTTGAGATGAAGTACTTCCTCCAGACATTGAGATGCCCGATGTCGATTGTCGCTTTGATATGAGTCTCTGCAAGCTTCTTCGCCTCTGCTGCTGACTTCCCGTGATACGACATTAGCCTCTTGGCCATCTGTTCCCTCCCGTCGTCAATCAGCTTCTTCAGCTCGTCAGGGTGTCCTCCATAGCTCTCAGGGAAGACGTTCTCAGGCGCGATATACAGGTCCTTCTGCAGGTCCTTCTTGTGCTGGGCGTTCATCTGCCAGACATATTCTCCCAGCTCGCCCATGGACTCCGCAGTCTTCTTGACTGCATAGGTCTGGATCAGTTCCGACCTGTCGATCATGTTGAGCTGCTCTTGTGCCTGCCTCCTTCCTGAGAGGGCCAGCTCCCTACCATAGACAAGGTGCCTGTCTGTCTGGTTGAGAGACTCCTGGAGGTATGTTATCGGATCCTCCACATCAGGTGGGATATACAGGCCTCCTTCTCCTCTTGAATAGGGATTCACCTTCTTGTACTTCCACCATTCATCCTCTCCGACCTTGCCTTTGAGATCCTTATAGAAATTGAGTGCCTTGATTATCTTCTCCCTGTTCTCAAGTCCTCTGCTATATTCTCTCTCTGCCTGGAGTCCGAAGCCATAGCTGTACTGGAGCTGGAGTGTCTGCTGCCATTGGAAGAACTCCTTGATGATCGCTTCCCTCTCCTGTGTTGTCGGCTTCCTTCCCTCCTTCTCCCTGATGTCTTTCTCCCTCTGCTCCCTGTAGGTCTTGAATGTGATAAGTTCGGTCTTTATCTCGCCATTCTCCTCATTGTAATCATAGATGGGGATCTTTCCATGATGGATCTTGTCATACTTGGCGAATGTGCTGTCGATGACAAGGTTACCGTTCTCATCCTTCAGATATACTACTTCTCCATTCTTGTCACGCTTAGCCACTGGAATAGCGATAGGGATGTTCTCTTTCACTCCCATCTTGATCTCCTTTGTGACAGGATCCACAAGATAATGCAGCTCCTCATCCTTCTCTTCAGGGAACAGCTGGAACCTGGCTTCATCCTTCTCCTTGTACCTTGCGAAATCAGAATACAGCGGCCTCGGCGCCTCACCTGTGTGGAATACGATCGCTCCCCCAGTGGTCGCCTCTGCTGCGAAATGGATGGCCCTCTTGACCTCATCGACAGCCTCCTTCCTGGAGTGCTCATCGAACCTTCCCTGCTGCAGTCCTGCAAGCCCTGATACTCCGACTGATGCATGCGTGCTTGTCTCGACCTTGTTGAACTCAGCCAGCTCCCTCATGTCCTGCCTCTCCCTTGCGCCGAAGGAACCGGGAGTGAAGTTCTTGTCAGAGCTTTTCCCATGGCCGAAGAATCCGAATTCGATCTTGCTTGCGCCATGGAAGATCCTTGCCTTGAGAGCTTCTGTCTGGTGCTGGAACGGATTTGTCGACGCTCCGAACTCATCTATCTCTATCGCTGCGAGCTTGTCGACTTCCTTCATCTCCTTGCTCCTCGCGACATAATAGCTGTCCATGCTCATCGATTATCACCAATGCAGGAGCTCATGATGCTCCTTGAATCTCTGATATCCATCCCATGCGGCAGCTCTTGCGAAAGCGCCTGCCCTAGCCTCGTTCCTCTCGACCTTATAGTCTGCTTTCTTCTCTTTCTTCTTGGGAGGTGGGGCGCCTTTCTTCTTCGGAGCTTTCTTCGGGCCGAATCCCTGGAACAGCTCTCCGAATCCTCCGACTACTCCCATGAATGGCTCAAGGAAGCCCGGCATCTTGTTCTCCTTCTTTTCCTCAGCAGGCTCCTCTTCCTTGTCTCCCTCGAACTTCTCGCCAGCCTGCTTGAGGTACTTCTTGAGATCATCACCTAGGGCGTTCATGGCCTCTTCGATCGATGAATTTATCTCCTTGAGGAGGTCCAGCTCTTCTTCCTCCCTGTATTTGACATACGCGTGTATCTGCTTGTCAGTCCATGAATATGCCCTTATGCTCATGATCAGCTTTCCGACATGGACAGGTCCCTTATGCTGGTATTCGTAGTGATGGAAAGCAAGCTCAGGCTTCACAAGATAATGGAAATTCAGGAGCACGACCGCATTGTGCCCTCCATAGCCTGTCCTCCAGTGCAAAGTCTCAAGCTCGATTATCGTGCTCTCGAAGGCGGTGACGACATCAGCCTCTCCTGAGAGATGGTCATTATGGCGCATCTTCCTGACGTTCCTGAGGTACGGCGCGACCCAGGACATATAGAGCTTGATCGTCGCATAATGCTGCCTCAGGTACTTTATCTCGAAGCTCTTCCTCATCTCAAGCTCAGCCTGCGTCCTCTCCTTCCATTCATAGTACTGGCGAAGCTTCCTCATGAGGATCTCCTTGACCTTCTCATTGAACTTCATGGCATTGACGATCTTCTCGATGTCCTTCTTCTTCATGGGCTTTGTCCTGAAGAAGAGATCCGGGAGGATGGTGAACCCGACAGTCTGCGCAAGCCCATAGACAGAGCTAGGGTTCTTGCTTCCTCCCTCGACCTGGTCGACCCAGAGTCCCTTGAGGACGATCTCAGAGCTCATCGAGAGCTGGCTGTTCTCTGATTGCGAATCATAGTAGTACTGCAGCCTCTCATCTATGACCCTTACTTCCCTCACGATCTGGAACATGCCCTTGACCATGTCTGCGATGCCTTTGAGATACTGCGATGCCTGGTTCTGCTGCGCAGCCATCCTGGACTGGAGATTTCCGAACATCGAGCTTCCCACAGAAAGCCCCATCGAGTCGATGATCTTCTCGGTCTTGTTGAAGCCAAGCCTCTCACCGAAGTCAAGCAGGAAATGATGGTAGATGGATTCGATATTGTGGTTTGGGTCCAGCAGCTGGAACCTCAGCCTCTTTATCGGTTTTGGATAGCCTGTCTTCACGCTCTTGTGCGCGAAGTCCTCAGCACTCTCCTCGCCGCCAAGACCAAGTTCCTTGAGCTTCTCCGCAGGAGTCATCTCATGGAATGCCTTCTTCTTGACCTCTTTTTTCTTCCCGAAGGGCAGGCTTACCATATTACCGATATTCTATCGTCGGGACAGTTAATATACTTTTCGGCTCCTTGGAGAAAAGAGGGAACAAGGAAGACGTGGGAGAGAGAATCCCTAACAAGAGAACTAAGAGGCAGATGGCTCCGAAGTGATATTACATTCTATCAGGTTTGGTCTTGGCAAGGAGAAATCGAGCGCGCACGCTTGGTCAGTTCAAATAAGGTTTGATGAAGGCTCATTCTTTATACAGGGTTCGACGGAGAGTTTTTTTATCCAAATAAACATGAAATGTTAAACATCAATATAGGCGAGAAAATTCAGTTTAGGATAAATTTATATTGAAAAACTGATTTCTTTGTCCAGATTCCATATAACAGGGGTGACTAAATGGTAACCTATCCGCCATATGTAAATCCATACGGAAAACTGAATGAATTATTCAAAAAGATTAAAGAGGCAGCTGTTCCTCCAAAATTTACAAATGATTTTTTATATGCAAAATTAGAATTAAAATCAACTTCTCATAGAGAATATATACCTTTTCTTAAAAAAATGGGATTTATAGATGAAGCTCAAGTTCCTACACAAACATATAGAGACTATAGGGAAGATTCAAAATCAAAACCAATTCTAGCAAAGGCAATAAAATCAGCATACTCAGAACTTTATGCTGCTCATGAATATGCTCACACTTTAACTAAAGAGGGAATTGTATCAAAATTAAATTCTGTACTCGGTACATCAAAGGATGATGCACAAGTTCCAAAAGTTGCAGCCACATTTTTGGAATTAGTCAAATTAGCAGACTTTGAATCAGAAGTTCCAGAAACAACACCTGAATCTAATGGAGATGAGACAAAAAAAGATATTCCTCTTGTAATTGCACCTGTTCATCAAAGTGGGACGCACAAACTTGGGATTTCTTACACCATTAATTTAAATTTGCCCGCAACAACAGATGTTGAGGTATTTAATGCAATCTTTAAAAGTTTGAAGGACAATCTCTTAAAATGAATGAAGATACGCCTCTTGATGAACAGTTATTATTATTTGGGATGAAAAACCTTTTATTAGAAAAAAGTCTAGAAAAATTAGAGTCTTCTGGTGTAGAAATACAACATTCTGCCACGATTAAAAAGGATGAGCCTGTGGATACAGAATTGTTTGAAAACGAGATTGTGAAAAAGGCAAATAAGATGGCTGATTTCTATGCTCTTTATTTTAGTATGGAAAACAGTGTAAGGAAATTAATGAGAGATGTGCTATCCGAAAAATATGGCGTTAATTGGTGGGATACTAAGGTTCCAAAAGGTGTAAAGGATAATGTAGCAAAAATTCAACAACAGGAGAAAGACAGTGCAATGTCATTTCGTTCTGAAGATCCATTAGATTATACTTCCTTTGGTGAACTGATTGACATCTTTAATGCCAATTGGTCTGATTTTTCTACTATTCTTCGAAGTCAGAAATCGGTTCAGGAAACGTTATCACCGTTAAATAAAATTAGAAATATTATTGCACATAGTTGTGAACTTAATGATGATGAAATCCTAAGATTTAAACTACTTATTAGAGATTGGCAACGCATCCAAACATAATGCTTTTCTTGCCGAAAATCTGGAAGAGTGTCTGCGTAATATTGGAATATTATTCAATAACATGTCATCTTTTTTCCCTTACGAAAGCCCACTCTGCTTGCTTCGTCTTCCAAGCCTTTACTGTCAACTACCTACCATACAATTGGCTCGCCCCCTCAGAAACTTTTTTAAATCCTGTCTGAATCTCGCATCCTATAAATATCAGAGGAGAACTAATGGTATTCCAGAATGGTGATTTTGTAGAGATCGAGTACACAGGCATGATCAAGGAAGGCAGCGTTGTCTTCGATACCACAAGCGAGGAAGTCGCAAAGGAGAAGGGCATCCACAACCCAAGGGTAAGATATGGTTCCATCTCTGTCTGCCTTGGAGAAGGCCACATCCTCTCAGGCCTTGACAGGCAGCTCATCGGAAAGGATGTCGGCGAATACAAGTTCGAGATCCCAGCTGAATCTGCATTCGGAAAGAAGTCTGCGAAGCTCCTGAGACTCATACCTCAGAAGGTCTTCACGCAGCAGAAGATCCAACCATTCACAGGGCTGGAAGTCAACATCGACGGCATGAACGGGATTGTTCGAAGCGTTGGAGGAGGAAGGACCATCGTAGACTTCAATCACCCTCTCGCTGGAAAGGATCTTGTCTACAAGGTCAATCTCATCAGGCAGGTCACAGATCTGACTGAGAAGGTCAAGGGAGTCCTGAGGCTTGAACTGAATCTCAGCGGTGCTGATGTCAAGGTCGAGGATGGGAAGGCCACTGTGATGCAGGAGCTTCCAGCAGAGCTTTCAGGCATGATGCAGGAGCGGATAACCAAGCTCATCCCAGAGATTAAGCAGCTTGAATTTGTGAAGAAAGAGGCGCCAAAAGACGATAAGGCCCCTGATACTCCTTCACAATAGAAAAGAAAAAGTTTAAATACTTTACTTCTATTTTCGGAATGGTCATAAGAGGGAGGGAAGCATAGCATCTATGCGTTTCCATTTTATTGTCAAGGGGGAGAGGTGTTTATCTTGGAAGAGTACATAAAAACTGCAGTGAATAAGGCTTCTATGTCGCCTAAGGGCACTACTATGAAGGACAGGCGTGACAATGTCATCGATGCGGAGCTTGAGGAGCTCCTGTCAAAGCAGAGAGCGACGATAAAGGTCGTCGGTTGCGGAGGCGCAGGCAACAACACGATCACAAGGATTGCTGAGGTCGGAGTGAAAGGTGTCGAATGCATCGCTGTCAACACAGATGCGCAGGATTTGCTATACACAAATTCTGATAAGAAGATCCTGATCGGAAAAGACCTGACAAAGGGACTAGGAGCAGGAAGCATACCAAAGATCGGCGAAGAGGCAGCCAAGGAGAATGAACAGGACATAAGGGCGGCGATCATGGGAGCAGACATGGTCTTCATCACCTGCGGCCTCGGAGGAGGAACAGGTACAGGAAGCGCTCCTGTCGTCGCAGAGGTCTCGAAGAAATCAGGCGCTCTTGTCGTCGGTATCGTCACTCTTCCCTTCGCCATGGAAGGCAACAGGAGATACGAGAACGCGGTCCTCGGACTTGAGAAGATGGAGCATGCGGTCGACACTCTGATTGTCATCCCAAATGACAAGCTCCTCGAGATCGCACCAGACCTTCCTCTTCATACAGCATTCAAGGTCGCAGACGAGATACTCACAAACGCAGTCAAGGGAATCGCCGAGCTTGTCACAAAAGCGGGGCTTGTCAACCTTGATTTCGCAGATATCAGGGCTATCATGGGCGGCGGCGGAGTGGCGCTCATCGGAGTTGGAGAATCTGACACAGAGAACAGGGCTCAGGAGTCTGTCGAGAAAGCTATCAGCAATCCGCTCCTGGATGTCGATATCAGCGGCGCTAACGGTGCTCTGATCAATGTCGCAGGCGGCGCAGACATGACTCTCGAGGAAGCAAAGATCGTCGTCGAGACAGTCTCCAAGAGGCTCGACGAGGATGCGAGGGTCATCTGGGGAGCGCAGATATCAGATGATCTCGACGGCATGATAAGGACCATCCTGATAATAACAGGCGTCAAGAGTTCGCAGATAATCGGCGGTCCCACAAGGAAGGTCGAAGCCAGGAAGAAGAAGGAGATGGCAAGCGAGCTGGGAATTGAATTTGTTGATTAGGGTCTCTTTTTTGGACCTACCTTTTTGTAAGAGGGACAAAAAGGTAGGAACCCGCTTTTTATTCGCACCTTGCTATTAGTTTCCCTTCTAATGTAGTTCTCCTACCTCTTTTTTATCCAAACTTGTACGCATTTTCTTTATTAGTGTTAGCTTTTTATCTTCTCTGTCACTGTCAGGACTAATGGAACAAAGCAGATTGCTACGGATGGATAACATCCTCATCGTGGTCGACGACCTTGAGGCAGTGAAGGCATTCTTTGTCGAGCTAGGTATGGAACTGGAGGGCGAGATGCCAGTTGAGGGGCAGTGGGTTGACAAGGTAGTCGGGCTCGAGAATGTCCGATGCGAGATCGCTATCTTACGCACACCAGACGGACATAGTCGGATTGAGCTTGACAAGTTCCACTCTCCAGCGGCTGTCAGACAGAAGGACACACGTGTGAACACATTTGGCATACGCCGAATCATGTTCGCAGTCGACAACCTCAAGGAGGTCCTTGCTCGCCTGCGTACCCATGGTGCTGAGCTAATCGGTGAAGTAACTCAGTATGAGGACAAGTATAGGCTCTGTTACATCCGCGGCCCAGAGGGCATCATCATCGCCCTGGCTGAGCAACTTGATTAGGGGCAGGGAGTACCTCTCAGAACATCTTAATTTTTATACTAATCATGCTGCATAAGTTGTCATGAAGCTTTCCATCCTCTCGAACAGGATCAGGACATCAGGAATCTCAGTGCCTAACCTTTCTCTTGAATTCATGATCATCAATGCCAGTATGCTCAAGAAGCATGGCATTGATATGAGTATCCATTTCAAGATATCCGATGCAGTGTTCGATTGCGACACTCTAATGATAATCGGCAGATACTTCGACTATCTAGAGAAGGAGGACAGGGTCACGGAAGCAGTCGCAGGCATAAGGAAGAAAGTGAAGCGGCTGATATGGTTCGATGACGCAGACAGCACTGGCTCTCCTGTATTCGCAGTGATGCCATATGTTGACAAGTACCTGAAGAAACAGCTACTCACAGATCTGTCACTATACCACAGGACTTTCCATATCGATCGCATCTTCACAGAATACTACAAGCCCAATCATGCAAGAAGCATACCTTCACGCAAGCCCCTAAGGAAAGGCGATGAGAAGAAACTTGGACTTTCATACAATCTTGCTTACGTCAACTATCAGGACTCAAAGATCCGGCGCGCTATGCATCTGTTCCTCCCTTTCACATATGGTCCTCCTCATTTCACTGACCCGCAGAGAGACCGTACCCTCGACGTGAATACTCGCTTCAGCCTCAGATATGATCCTGAACTCATAAGTTACCAGAGGAAGAGATCCATCGGACTCCTTGACCCGAGTTTCAAGATCTCAGGAAAGGAACGGATCTCTCTCCCTGCCTATCTCAAAGAGCTGGAGGATTCGAAGATAGCCCTAAGCCCATTCGGATATGGTGAAGTCAATTACAGGGATTTCGAGGCAATGATAAAAGGCGCGTGCCTCCTTAAGCCAGACCTGTCTCATATGCGCACATGGCCAGACATCTTCAGGCCGATGGAGACATATGTCCCCTACAAATGGGATTTCTCTGACCTCAATGAGAAGATAAGGCTTCTGCTCAAAGACCCTAGGTTGCGGATCAGTATCGCAAAGAATGCTCAGGAATCATACAGAAGACTCCTGGACACGAATGGCATGGAAGGATTCTGCGACCACGTCGCATCTATGCTCTAGAGAAGGCCTTTGGCTTTCCACTCCTCGAGCTTGGCCTTTCTTCTGTAATCAGCATATTTGTCTTCAGGAGAATACTTTGGCGGCACAGGAGTCACTGCTGTTCCCCCGCAAGCGCAGGTAGATATCGTATATTTGCCGCAGGCAGAACACTTGAGGATATGCCTCACTTTGAATCCCTTGCGAATTCTACTTCTGCCCCTGCCTTTCTCAGGCCAGCAGAAGCTGTCTCAAGAGCGTCTTCGAGGATCGCCTCAGCCTCCTTGTATTCCTTTGACTTCACCAGGAACTTGTATCTGCCGCCGCCCAGGTAGGTGACTTCTGCACCTTCGACCTCCTTTACCTTGAGGAGATTCTCCTTTATTATCTCGACGCCATTGCCTGCAAAGGTCGATATGGTCATCTTCCCGCCGATCATGACCTCCTTCGGTTTTATCCTCTGCCTGATGGTCTCTTCAAGCTTAGCGGCTATGTTTGCTTCTATCCCAAGCGATGTGAGCTTGAAGTCCTTCTCGACGACTTCGACGAATGCCTCGTAGAGGAAATCATACTCTTTGAATATCGGCTCTTTTATCTTGGCATACAGCTTTTCAGGTGTGAGCTTCAGTTCCTTCGAGACATGCTCGACGATGCTCTCAGCTTTCTGCTCATGCTTTATCTGGTTGACCTTGTGCCTCCTCTGGGCATCTGTGACCCTACGCAGCGAAAGGTCCAGCTGACCTCTCTCCCTGTTGATCCTTAGCACCTTGCAGACTATGACTTTTCCTTCCTTTACATAATCCCTGATATTCCTGATCCTTCCTGGAGCGACCTCTGAGATATGGATCATCCCCGACAGTCCCTGGTACTCGTCGAGGGTGACAAAGATAGAATGATACTGGATTTGGCTGACAGTGCAAAGGACTAGTTCTGATTCCTCTGGCATGCCAGTCTTCTTCTGATAGAACATTTAGTCCAGCACCTCAAGGATCCTTGCCTTGACCCTGATCTTCCCGCCAGTTGGTTCTGCAAGCACTTTGCCACAGACGAGGCAGTTGACCTCTGAAGCTGCTTTTCCGAACACGATCTGTTCGTTCTTGCATTTTGGACATCTGATCTTGATGAATTTGGATGTTGGTTCCATTGTAGGTTGTGCCATTATGATTCCTCCTAAAATCATAGAAATCCTCTGGATTTCTAGGACAACAGAACTTTAGAATTCCTCAGAAGAAAAATCAGAGGAATTCAGATCTTCTGATTGTACCGCCAAGGAAACGTATGTTGTTTATAAATTTGACTTTTTTTTAGGAGAGTGAAATGCTTCGGCATGTTTATATATAACGAACTAAAAACCCGACTTGTGGGAAATCCATTCTATAGCCGGCAGAACGCCAGTGTAGACTTGAGGGCTCTATCAACGTATCTAGGGGTAATGCTTGGCAGGCTGGTGAGACAATGCCAGACATTTGAAGCAAGGCTGGAGAGCCCGAAGCTCGATGAAGATCATGAGGAGCTGCTCCATTCTGTGGGCATTCAGCATTCGGAGATGGGGATAAATGAGGTGCAAGAGGGCAGCATTGAGGCATTTATGCGAGCTAATTATGTTGAAGCTGTCAGACATACAGTCCAGGGCAACTTCAGGAGCGCTTTCAACCATTTCTATTTTCTCATCCAGACACAGGTGCTTGCCCATCATAAGAACCTTCATAGGACTGATGCAGATGTCACGATGCAACCTTCAGATTTCACAGCGATCCTCGGGGCTGCGAATACAATTGGGAGAGCATGGCTCGCATCTTCTGCATGCGGTTTTCTCGGACAGGATTCTCCTTCCAGGGAGTTTTTCTTGAACAAGCGTCAGGGCGAGGTCTATTGGCCTCATGGCCCTGTCTTCCTGCTGGAGAATTTCGGAGCGATGAATGATCTTCTCCTTCTTGAGACCATTGGCAACAGGTGCTTTGAGAATTCTATGGAAGGGTATACAAGGAGAGCATGCAGGCATATTGTCGCAAGGTCTCCGATAGAACTTTATCCTGCCGGCGTCCCTCCTGACCCATCAATCCATCCTTCCCTCCAGAAAGCCTTCTATGGTCATCTGCTAGAGTCGCTGGGGATCGATAAGCTCATGCTGCACTTCCCTGGCATGTATGCGCTCAAGACCCAGAATGCTGACCCCGTAAGTCATATGGTCGAAGCTCGCACACTTGAGGATCTTATGTCTCTCAGGTTTGACGCCCCTGTCCTGACTGATGACGTCACTGTCTTCGCAGAAGAGATACCCAGGGGTGCTGCCAGGGGTTATTTGACAGGTAAGGGGATGGTTGAAGAAAGGAGGCTGACTGACGAGGGGATAGCTGCTGTCAGATCCATATGCAGCATAGTCCCATATATCGCAGTATCCTATCATGCTGGGAAATATCCTCTGTTGACGGCTGAATTGAATCTGCCTGCTCGCCCACAATTGGCTGCAGGTTGGTTAGCATAGTGTCTACACAAACTATAAAAAGTGTGCCTCTTTCCGAAATTGATTCAATGGGCTCGTGGTCTAGATGGGGGCACCTCACAAGGTCCCCGGAATCAGAGCCCGAGGACTGCGTTGCTTCGCAAGCAGTCCGCATCAAACACAATCAATGGGCTCGTGGTCTAGTGGCTATGACAGCGCCCTTACAGGTTTGCGAAGAATGCAAGTTCTTCAAGGGCTTTCCTTCGCGGCAAACTAGGAACGGCGCTAGTCCCCGGTTCGAGTCCGGGCGGGCCCATTTTTTCAATTCTTACTGAGATGTGTTCATCGATATGACTCGAACCTCCGGTTCGTCTGGCGGAAACCATTGGTTTCCTGGAGTTCAGACTTGGCAGTCAGAACAGTCCGGTTCGGGCCCATTCTATCACTTCAAGAAGTGGTTTCTTCGGACCATCCATGGAAGGGATGGTCCTTAAGGTCTTGGTCGCGGGCACACAAGGAAGAGCAAGCTCTTCCTGTGCACCGGTAGCGGCTATTGCCGCTACCTTGTGGCTTGTAAGGTGCCCGTTTGGGCGGGCCCATTCACTCTTTTCAAAGGTAGCGGTCTCTTCGGACTGTCCCAGGAGTTCGGGACAGTCCTAAACATTCTCTTCTGAGACTGTCTGTCACAATGATTCTTTCTCTGTTGCTGTTGCAAACATTTAAATTCAGTCTCTCAATTCCAGAATTGATCACGGGCTTGTGGTCTAGTGGCTATGACGTCGCCTTCACACGGCGGAGGTCCCCAGTCCGAATCTGGGCAGGCCCATTTCTTTCCTTTTGCAGCGTTTTCTTCGGACCATCCTGGGGGAGGATGGTCCTTATGATCTTGGTCGCGGGCACACGAGGTAGAGCAACGCTCTACCGGTGCACAGGAATTTCAGTTCCTTGTGGGTTGTAAGCTGCCCCTGCGGCAGGCCCATTTTC
>CAYTWW010000013.1:13288-66003 GCA_964441565.1 uncultured Methanosarcinales archaeon
CAGGAATTTCAGTTCCTTGTGGGTTGTAAGCTGCCCCTGCGGCAGGCCCATTTTCATTTTCTTGATTCTTGGTGGAGGTCCCCAGTGCGAATATCCAAAGGGTGTCATGGGGCAGATCTCAGGTACTCAAGATGCATGTTTTGCCGAGGAACTCTGCCTTGAGCAATTGTTACTAGTCATCTTCTCTTTATCAGCTCCCCTACCTTCCCGAATGAGTACACCTTCTCATCTACCACAAATACCTCGAATCTCCGGATATCCTTGATGAATGGCGATAGCGTCTTCTCGCTTAGCACATCTGTCCCCTCTGTCATCATGTTGAATGAGGGCATGACGATGAGTTCCTTCCTCCCATATCTTCCCTTCAGGAAGCACTTGAATCTCTCGACCCTGCCATTCTCCCTGAGATGTATGGCAGGATGCTCATGACCGATGACTATCCTCTTGGCCTTCTTGAAATCATCATCCTCTGGGATTGCGTGTCCATGGCAGACATAGTTCTCGCCGATGATATGATAATCCTTGATCGTTATGTTCCTCTTTCCGACAAGTGGATCAAGAATCTTGTCGTGGTTCCCTCTGACAATTATCAGCGCGACCTTCTCGGACAGGATGTCAATAAGCCTCAGTGTCTCCCTCCATTCAGTCCTTGAGATCCTGCCGAACTCATGCTTGAGGTCGCCGTTGAGGACAAGCTCCCTGGGTCTGAGCTTGTCCAGGAGAGCAAGCAGCCTGTCCCTTATGCTCAGGAAGCTGCTCCTCGGCACCAGAAGCCCCTGCGCATTGAGCGCCTCCTCATAGCCTATGTGCAGATCGCTAGCTATTACTGTGTCTCCTATCCTCAGGGCATAACCTTCTATCTGCATCGAGACCTAGAAAGATAGCTAAAAGAAAAAACTATTTGTTAAGCTCAGCGAGGTTGATCTCGTCATAGAGCGCCCTGACTGTGTTATGCAGGTTCTCCTTCTCTGCGGCCGAGACAAAAGAGAGCTTGTAGAACTTCTCCCTTATCTGGTTATAGAATATCTTGGCTTCCTGCGTCCTTCCGAGCTTGAGGAGGTGCCTGCATTTATCCACAAGGTCATATACAGTCTGCGGCTTCTCTGTAAGGTCAGGGACTTTTATCTCCTTTGCTTTTCCGATATCTCCGACTGTTATGCCTGTCTCTTTCATGACTCCGAGCTTCTCATGGAGATACTGCCTGAATTCATCATCCTCAAGCTTTTGGCGCTCATTCTCGAGATTCGTCTGCGCATAATCCAGAGCACGATCCTCTATATCGACAGCCCTCTCTTTCTTGCTGATCTCGTGATCCTTCTTCTTGAGTTCCTTTGCCCTCGCCTCAAGCTGCGCTTTCTTCTCATCCAGCAGCTTGTTGGTATCCTTCTCATGCTTCTCTAGGGCTTCGATGCGCTTCATGTATTTCTCGTCAGCAGCAGCCAACTCTTTCTCCTTCTTCTTCAACAGTTCTTCCTGCCTGTCCAGCTCCTTCATGAGCTTCTTGAGCTGGTTCTCCTTGGCATTGAGCGTGATCTCTCTGTCCTCCAGCTCGTGCTGCCTCTTCTTCATATCAGTCTCGTTCTCTTTGAGGAACTTCTCTTTTTCAGAAAGTTCCTGCTCCTTGAGTTCGACCTTGGATTGCCTCTTGGAGAGTTCCTGTCCCCTGTTGAAGAATTCCTTCTCAAGGTTGATGAGGTATTGGGTCCTTTCCCTCACATCATGATCAAGCCTTCTCTTCAGGCTGTCAAGGTATTCAGCATCCCTCTTGTAAGCATGGCTCACTGAGTGGAGGTTCCCTTCCTTGTCCTTGAGCTTGTTCTCATAATCGATCAGCTCCAGCTTCTTCTTCTCGAGTCTCTCCAGGAGTTTGAGAATGTCGTCATGGCCCTTCACTTCAGGCAGGTCCTTGAGACCCTCTTTCTTCAACCTCGCAAGCTCCTTCTTCTCGGTATCAAGCTGTTCGATGAGATCTGCGATGCTGGATTTCTCCTTTTTCACAGACTTCTTGATCTTAGCCTTCGCAATCCTCTTTGCATGCTCAATTATCGCTTTGGCTTTGGCTTTTGGGATCTTTGTCTTCTTTGCGACATGTTCGTGATCATGCTCTGCGAGCTCTTCTGCAGAATTCACCTTCAGCTTCTTCTTGAGTGTCAATGCAGTCTTCTCTCCGACTCCCTTAAGGTCTGTGAGGGGGGTGGGAATATCTTCTGGTATCGCATCAGGCTCAGTTATTTCTTTGTGGATATCAGGATGCGCTGATTCTACTTCTGTGCTAACAAAGGTTTCAATCTTGGCCTCAGGCATCTCTATGGGCGTGAAGACCTTCTGTTCAGGATCAGTCTGGACAGGCTCCATGGGTTTGGAGGCCTCAGCCATGAAAGGCGTAGGAGCAGGCTGCGCAACATCACTCATCGCAGGTTCTGGCATCATCTCAGGTAGCGGAGGGAGCTCAGGCATCGCAGGGATCTCCTGCTTGATCACAGGTGTTTTCTCCTTCTTGAACATGGAGAATAGGCCTTTCTTCGTCTGAGGCGCTTCAGAAATCTTAGGAACATCAGGTATAGGGGCCATGTTGAACATAGGTGGAGGAGGAATCTCTTCCATCTTAGGTTCTGGTTTGACCGTGCCTGGGATCTCTACGACGCGAGGCGGTTCCATGAGTGCAGGAGGCTCAGGCATCTCAGATTTCTCTTTCTTGTCGAAAAATTTTCCTAAGAGCCCCTTTTTGGATTTCTCTTCTATCTTTGGCGGCTCTGGCAGGCTTTCAAGATCAAGAGAAGGGGGCATTGGCAACTCATTAGAAGGATTGTTCTGCTCCATTTTTATATCTAATTATGGGATTCACTATATTAAATTTTGTCGTACCTGTACAATGGTGTGGGGGCTAACCAAAAAGATTTAAAGAGGTACTGCCTTGGTTTTTCTCAATGGTGAACTCAAGCAAGGAGGAGATCGCGCTCATGCTCAAGGACTGTATCCACAGGCTTGAGACCATCGAGAGCAATTCCTTGGCTATCGAATCGATAATGGACACTGCCCTGTCCAGATGGGGGGTCGAGACAGATTCGTCAGAGAAAATCCTGATGATGCTGAGGTCAGACTTCGAAGAGACCCAGGCTGAATTCAGGAAGAATGTGTCCTTATTCCTGTCTACAGTCGAGGCTTTCAAGAACTGTGCCAGCAGGGAGCAATTCGTTAGGCTGGAGACAAAGATTGACAGGTTCAGCCCAGAGACCTTTGTATCGAAAGCAGAATTCAGAAAGCTTGTCAAGAGATACTTAGCCTTTGTCGAGAGCTGAATTCATCGCTGCGATAGCTACCTTTATCTGATCCTTGTCAGGTTGCCTTGTCGTTAACCTCTGCATCAGGAGGCCTGGCGCAGTGAATAGAGATAACAAGGGGATATTGTAGGTAGAATTGATCTTCAGTATCTCGTATGATATTCCTGCTACCAAGGGCACCAGCGCCAGCCTGAATAGGAACAGGAGCGTCTTCTTGAACAGGAACGCAAGTGAGGTGAAGGGGGGAAAAAAGTATTCGACAGCTGAAGGCACGAAGCTGAATAGGAATATGCCTGCGATGAACACGATCATGATGAAATTCGTTCCGCACCTCTTGTGTATGGTCGAATATTTCCTGATATTTGCTATGGTCAGTCTCTTACCTTCTTCATAGCAGTTGACCACCATGTGCTCTGCTCCGTGATACTCGAACAGTCTTCTCGCATCCGGCATGAGTCCGAGGAGCGACACATAGCCCAGGAAGATGACGAATTTGATGATAGCATCTACGATATTGAAAAGAACAGGCTCCTGCGTCTCAGAGACACCTATGCTGGTAAGGGCATAAGGCAGTAGGTTGAACAGCAGTATCGCCATCAACCCGGATGAGACTATGACGAAGAACATCTCCTTTTTCGAAAGAGCTCTCTCGTCATCATATGCCTCCGAGGCAGACCAGCCTATAGCGTACATCGCGATCTTGAGCATCTCATAAAGTTTGTAGACTCCTCGAAGGATGGGCATCCGCCAGGTCCAAGGGACTTTCTCGATAGCATGCCTTATAGTCACGATCTTCTTGTTCTGCTTCCTGACAGCTACCGAGAATGCATCCGGAGCCCGCATCATGACTCCTTCGATGACTGCCTGTCCTCCTATGTTCTCTTTCATATCCTTGTCTTCTTCGGCTGGATCATGAAATATGCTGGTGTGCTCTTCTTTTTGAACCTGAAATCTATCTTCGGGCTCTCGATCTCTATGAAATACCTGCGAGGATTCGCTATGATATTTTTTACGCTCTTCGCTATGAAGAATAGGAGGAATATCCCGCCAAGCACAAGGAAGATCGTGCCTAGATTGAACCTGTGCAGTACTGTAGATACTGCGAATCCGACTGCAGGGGTATGCCTGAGATTGAGGAAGAACAGGACGAACAAGGACAACAGGAAGGCGAGCGTGCATCCCAGATTCCTTGGTAGGTCGAATAGCATCGCTATGCTACCGCTTGCGACAGCGACGACATAAGCCAGGAACAGCATCCTGTATGAGACCTTCCTGTTAGAGAATATGACATATATGGAAGCGCCGATGGCTGCTATGGATATGCCGTAATCTGTTATATCGAATAATGTCACGATTATGAAGAATGATATCGCGAGAGTGAGTCCTAGCACGGCGATAAGGAACATGTATCCCTTCAGGTTCTTGCGATTATTGAGGTCGATTCCTTTCAAGCGGCATATCACCTACCCGAGCTTAATATAGTACGGAGGAAGAGTATATAAATTTTACTAATAGTAGCCAAATATGTATACTGGACTATCTTTTTATACCAAAGGCTAGCATCACCTTTAAATCATTCCTCAGCTCATCCGGGGATATGGACGTTATTTCTGAGGAGAAGATCCAGAAGTATTTCGCTGTGTCAGAGAAAGCGCTCAAGATGGCAAAGGACGCACCGAGGGACAAAGCTCGGTCAGCACAGGCTGCAGATTTCCTGGACATGGCTGAACGTTACCTTGAGGACGCCCATCATTTCTACAGCAAGGGAGATGTCGTGACAGCTTTCGCAGCCATCAATTACGCTCATGGCTGGCTGGACTCAGGTGCCAGGATAGGCCTTTTCAAGGTGACTGACAGCACCCTTTTCACCGTGGATTAGTATGTTCAGCCCATGAAAGCAGATTTCACATCTGTCCTGCATCGGCATTCTTCGACTCTCGCCATCGGAATCGCTTCAAGTATGAGCTTCTTGACATTCTCCACATTGCGGTGGAAGGTTGTCATGACCTCATCAACATTCACCGCCCTTCCCTCCAGGAAGCTGTCATAGTCAGTTGCCATGGCGATTATCGCATAGCATATGCCTGCCTCCCTCGCGAGCACCACCTCAGGCACAGTTGACATGTTGATGATATCGCAACCCCACTGCCTCCAGAGCCTGCTCTCTGCCCGGGAGGAGAATCTCGGGCCTTCGATTGTGATGACTGTGCCTGCTTTGTGATATTTGAGTAGGCTCTTCACAGCTGCCTTAGAGAATATGTCCCTCAGATGAGGACAGAAGGGTGTATCCATAGGTATATGACATACGCCCTCGTCGAATAATGTATATTCCCTCTTCTTAGTCATATCTACGAACTGGTCGGCGAAGACGAAGTCACCTGGCTCTATCCTCTCATCGAGCGAGCCGCAGGCAGTAGTCGCGATTATATGCGTGCAGCCTATATCCTTGAAAGCCTGGATATTCGCCCTGAAGGGCACATCGCTCGGCTTGATCTGATGCTTCCTTCCATGCCTGGAGATGATCGCCACATCGACACCTGCTATCTTCCCGGTTATGATTGGTGAGCTTGGACTCCCGAACTTAGTGGTCAATGTCTCTTCCTTGGCATCTGAGAGTATGTCAGGATTCTCGAGGCCAGAGCCTCCGATGATTCCGATCTTTGTCATGCAGCAGCAAAAATCCAGACAGGATATTAATCTTGCCATAATTATGGCTATGCTCTTTATGCCATATTAGGCATTCACCAAGGCTTCCGATATTGCATTTGAAGCACTGATCGGAATACAAGCACGCATATATTTTTCCAGTTCTCTTTTTTTAAGAGTATTCTTTTGGTAAGCTCGACCCAGAAAAGAGATTTGAAAATGAATAACGACTTTTTCTTTCACTCCTATCACCGCACAAATCGACTATATGGGAGCCTCTGGCGCTTCTTTTCCTGATCATGATCTCCCTAGTCTTCAGCAATCATTAAATATCATATAGCGATTCCAAGCATCCTCATGGAATACGACGTCTACGGCATAGGGAATCCTCTTATCGACATCAACGCAGAATCATTGGACGCAGAGCTTGAGGGCCTCTCCCTCCTCAAGGGCACGATGAACCTGATCGAGCTTGACAAGAAGAAGCAGATCCTCTGCACGCTGGAAGGTAGGAGGATGATATGCTACCCTGCTGGCGACTGTCCTAACACGATGATGGGTGTCGCGCGGCTTGGAGGGAAAGCCGCGCTCTCCGGTGCCATAGGAGACGATGAGCAAGGCAGGGAGTATCTCAAGCTTCTCAAGGAGACAGGTGTCTCTCCCCTCCTGAAGATAAAAGATGGCTTCACAGGCTCAAGCAACATATTCGTGACCTCAGACCGCCAGAGGACCATGGCCACATTCCTGGGCAATTGCAGGCTCTACTGCAAAGAAGACATCGATATTGAGAGCCTTCGTTCCTCCAGGTTCTTCTATGTCACTGGCTACATGTGGGACACAGAGGCGCAGAAAGAAGCTACGCTCCTTGCGATGAAGCTAGCTCGTTCATATGGGGTAAAGACCATATTTAATCTCGCAGACCCAAGCCTCGTAGGGAGGAACAAGGACATATTCCCCCGGATCATCGGAGAGTTCGTAGATATACTCATATGCAATGAAGATGAGGGAAGGGCGCTCACCAGCCAGGATGAACCAGGCAGCCAGCTGAGCAGCCTCGCAAGCCTTGTCTTTGTCACACGAGGGGAGAATGGCTCAGAAGTCTGGCAGGGAGGGAAGTGCGCCCATATCAGACCATATGCTGTATCTGCTGTAGATACGACAGGAGCAGGAGACATGTATGCGGCAGGCGTTATCTATGGATTGTCGCAGGGGTTCTCGTATGCAGATTCAGCAGTCATCGGCTCATTCTATGCATCAAGAGTAGTACAGAAGCAGGGAGCATATGTGACTCCTGAGATAGCAGAAGAAGTGAAGAGCTTTATCTCTAGCATGTGAGCTTCCTCTATCTGTAGATCACCCAAGCATCCCTTACACATGAAGCCTATATATATTTTGTCGTGGGAATGCGGGAAAATGGTCTACTGGCAGGATCGTCAGCCTTATTTGGCAAACTTTATATAACTTCCCCGATTTTTTCTCCTCTATGGTACTTGAGAAGCTTGGCGACTCGCTGCGCTCGACGCTTGAGAAGATAGCGAAGTCTGTGTTCGTCGATGAGAAGCTGATAAATGAGCTCATCAGGGATATCCAGCGGGCGATGCTTTCGTCTGACGTGAATGTCAAGCTTGTCTTCTCTCTCACAAACGAGATCAAGGAGCGGATAAAGAAAGAGAAGGCTCCATCAGGTCTCACCCAGAAGGAATTTCTGATAAACATCGTCTATGAGGAGCTTGTCAAGTTCCTCGGCGGCGAAGGCCACAAGATAAGCATTGTCGGAAAGCCCTTCAAGATAATGATGATCGGACTGTTCGGCTCTGGAAAGACGACGACTTCAGGAAAGCTGGCTCGCTTCTTCCAGAAGAGAGGCTTCAAGGTCGCCATGATCCAGCTCGACATGTGGAGACCTGCTGCATATGATCAGCTGCTCCAGCTCGGCAAGAGCGTCGGTGCGCCAGTCTTCGGGGATCCGAAGATGAAGGATCCTGTGAAGATATACAAGAAATTCGAGGCAGAGCTCGACAAGTTCGATATAGTGATCGTCGATACAGCAGGAAGGGATGCCTTGTCGAACGAACTCATCGAAGAACTCAATGCCATCAACAATGCAGTCAGGGCGCAGGAGCGCCTGCTTGTCCTCTCCGCAGACATCGGCCAGGCAGCAGAAGCGCAGGCAACAGCATTCCACGAGGCCTGCGATGTGACTGGAGTCATGATCACGAAGCTGGAGGGAACAGCCAAGGGAGGAGGCGCTCTCATTGCCTGCTCTGTCACAAAAGCGCCTGTGAAGTTCATCGGAGTCGGAGAGAAGATAAACGACCTGGAGGAATTCGATCCAAAAGGATTTGTCTCAAGGCTCCTTGGCATGGGAGATCTCGAGGCCCTCCTCGAGAAAGCCAAGGAAGTCATGACAGAGGAGCAGGCAGAAGACATATCCAAGCGAATGATAAAAGGCGAGTTCAACCTCATCGACCTATATGAGCAGATGACTGCGATGAGGAAGATGGGCCCTCTCTCGAAGATAATGGAGCTGATCCCTGGCATGGGTGCTATGAAGCTCCCTGAGGAAGCGATGGCAGGCCAGGAGCAGAAGCTCGACCAGTGGAAATACGCCATGGATTCCATGACAAAGGACGAGCTCGCAGACCCTGAAGTCATCGACGGCGCACGCGTAGACCGCATCTCAAGAGGGTCAGGAGTCACACCAGGCGAGATCCGTGTCCTCCTGAAACAGTACAGGCAGTCCAAGAAACTCTTCAAGATGCTCAAAGGCGGGAACGAGAAGCAAATGGAGCAGATGATGAAGAAGCTTGGCATGGGCAAGATGAAACTGAAGTGAGCTTCTTGGCCACCTTTCTTTTTGGAAGATTCAAAAGAAAGGTGGAGTATTAGGATAGGTTGTCAGGACCCGACCCCACCTGTCCAAGGTGGGTGAAGATGAGCATCGGCAAGATGAAGCTGAAATAGCTTCTTTCCTTTGGCCACCTTTCTTTTTCCATGACTTTTATGTGATTTAACACCTGCCCCAAGCATACAGCGAATTTGAGCTGGAATACCTGTTACGCTCACTCTTTCTTCCTATCATTCTTCAGGATGAACCAGATAAAAAATGCGATCGCTCCAGGGATTGATATCGTGATTATTATTCCCAATACAAAGAGTATCTCAGCAAGTGGCACGTTTATTCCACCAATAAGCATACAGTCTCAGTGTCGGTTGATATTAAATATTTTTTGTAAAAAAACTAAGAAAAAATCAATCCTAACTATACTCATCCCAGCTCTTGACTTCCAGCGTCTCCAGCTTCTTGTGAGAGATCGCCTGCACGAAAAGCCTGGTTATCTGCACATTCGTAAGTATCGGTATCGACAGGTCGATGGTCTTTCTCCTGATGATGTAATTGTCATCGAACTTGCGCTCTTCGTCGTGCTTCGGGATGCTGATGACAAGGTCCAGGTCTTTCTTGAGGAGGTAGGTCAGCACATTCGGCTCGACCCTGCCTGTCGCCGAGTTAGTCATGAGTAGCTGCAGGAGCGATGGAGCCTTACCCTCTGTCTCATGGATCTTGTGCAGCAGATGGCACTTCACTCCGTATCTCTCATAGAACCTCTTGGTGTTCTCTGTCGCATGCAGCTTGAATCCCATCTTCTCAAGCTGCTTGATTGGCTCGAGCAGCCTGTACCTGTTCTTGTCGCCGCTGATAGATATCAATACGTTCTTCTTAGGCAGGTTGAACCCTGTGGAGATGAGGGCCTTCAGATAAGCGTCATACACATTGCTGCCAAGGCATGCCACTTCCCCTGTGGAAGCCATCTCGACTGACTGCACAGGATCCACTCCTTTCAGGCGTGAGTATGAGAACTGCGGGCATTTGACGCAGACATGCCCAAGGTCAAACATGCTGCTCGCTTCCTTCTCGACTTCAAGGCCGAGTATCGCTTTCGTCGCCACATCGATGAAGTTCCTCTTTAGCACTTTGGACACGAATGGGAAGCTCCTCGAAGCTCTCAGATTGCATTCGATGACCTTGATCCTGTTCTCTTTTGCTATATACTGGATATTGAATGGCCCCGTGATGTCAAGGGCCTTCGCTATCCGCTCAGACAGCTTCCGTATCCTTCTCACAGTCTCCATGTAGACTCTCTGCGGAGGGAGGACCATCGTCGCGTCACCTGAATGGACTCCTGCATTCTCGATATGCTCTGTTATGCAGAATGCGAGCACCTCTCCCCTTTTCGCGACACCGTCGAATTCGATCTCCTTGGCATCCTCGATGAATTTCGATACGACAACAGGATAGTCTTTCGACACTTCAGAGGCCTTATGAAGATACCTTTCAAGCGCCTTCTCATTGAAGACTGTCTTCATCGCTGCACCTGACAGCACATATGAAGGCCTTAGGAGGACAGGATAGCCCACCTTGGAAGCGAACTTCCTCGCATCCTCAAGCGACACAGCTGACTTCCATTCAGGCTGGTCGATCCTTATCTCATCAAGGAGCCTCGAGAACTTGTTCCTGTCCTCAGCCTTGTCAACAGATTCAGGGCTTGTCCCCAGGATCCTCACCCCTGCTTTGTGTAGAGGCAGGCATAGGTTATTCGGTATCTGTCCGCCCATAGACACGATTATTCCCTCAGGGTTCTCGAATTCATAGATGTCAAGTACCCTCTCCATGGACAGCTCATCGAAATACAATTTGTCGACTTCATCATAATCAGTGCTGACAGTCTCAGGATTGTAGTTGATCATGATAGTCTTGAAGCCGCTCTTCTTCGCAGTCATCACTGCATTGACGCAGCACCAGTCGAACTCCACAGAAGAACCGATCTTGTACGGTCCTCCACCAAGGACGCATACAGACTTCTCCATCGAAGGAGCGACATCATCCTTCTCGCCGTTGTATGTCATGTAGAGATAGTTTGTCTCTGCAGGGAACTCAGCTGCTAGCGTATCTATTTGCTTGATGACAGGCTTTATCCCGCATTCCTTCCTGAATGCCCGTACGTCACTCTCCTTGATACCTTTCAGGTCTGCGATCTGCCTGTCTGAGAAACCCAGCTTCTTCGCTGCAAGCAGAAGCTCTGGCTCCAGGCCATGTTTCTTCAAGTCTGCTTCCATGTCATGTATCCTTTTCATCTTGCTGATGAACCATGGATCGATCTTCGAGAGATCATGGATATCCTTGAGCAGCATCCCTTCCTTTATCGCCTGCGCGACAGCGAATATCCTCTTGTCAGTAGGCTGCCTCAGCTCTTTCCTGAGATCATCGAACTTCATCCCTGTGACGCCAGGCATGCCTGTGTTGAGCATCCTGATGCCCTTCTGCAGCGCCTCTTCGAAATTGCGGCCGATAGCCATTATCTCTCCGACAGACTTCATCTCAGAACCCAGCTGCTCTGAGACGCGCTCGAATTTCTGCAGGTCCCATCTCGGGATCTTCACGACTATGTAATCCAGTGCAGGCTCGAAGCATGCCTTGGTCTTCCTAGTGATCTGATTATCAAGCTCGAAGAGCGAGTGGCCTAGCGACAGCTTTGCTGCGATGAACGCGAGAGGATAACCTGTAGCCTTTGAAGCGAGAGCTGAGCTTCTGGAAAGCCTTGCATTCACTTCGATGACCCTGTAGTCCTCTGACTTAGGATCAAGGGCGTACTGCACATTGCATTCTCCCACGACACCCAGGTGCCTGATCAGCCTGATAGCAATCTCCCTGAGCTTGTGGTATTCTGAGTTCGTGAGTGTCTGCGAAGGCGCGACGACGATTGATTCGCCTGTATGGATACCCATAGGATCGAGGTTCTCCATATTGCAGACTGTTATGCAATTATCGAACTGATCCCTGACGACCTCATATTCGATCTCTTTCCATCCGCCAAGATATTCCTCGACAAGTATCTGCTCTGATGATGAGAATGCCTCCCTTGCGAGCTTCTGGAACTCCTCCTTGTTGTGCGCGACTCCTGAGCCCTTCCCTCCCAGGGCGAAGGCCACCCTGATGATCAGGGGATATCCTATCTGCTCAGCATGCATAAGAGCATCCTCGTAGCTTGTGGAAGGGAAGCTCCTCGGTGTCTTGATACCTGCCTTCTTCAGCTCCCTGGCGAACAGCTCCCTGTCTTCTGTGTTGATGATGGTCTTGACAGGAGTCCCAAGGACTTCAACTTCATGTTTCTTGAGGATGCCTTTCTTGAAAAGTTCGACACCGCAATTGAGCGCAGTCTGTCCCCCGAATCCAAGGAGGATGGCGTCTGCTTTCTCTTTCTTGATGACCTTCTCGACAAAATAAGGGGTGACTGGGAGGAAATACACCTTGTCAGCGAGATGCTCAGATGTCTGGATAGTCGCGATGTTGGGATTTATGAGGACTGTCCGTATCCCCTCTTCCTTTAGCGCCTTGATCGCCTGGCTGCCTGAATAGTCGAACTCACCTGCCTCTCCTATCTTGAGTGCGCCGCTACCCAATATGACTACTGTTTCCGGTCTCATCTTGACCTCACCACTCTTAGGAAATCATCGAAAAGGAAATCTGTGTCCACAGGCCCGGGAGTCGCTTCAGGGTGGAACTGCACGCTCCTGAACCTTCCGCTCTTGTGGATGATCCCCTCGTTTGTGCCATCATTAGCATTGACAAACCACTCTGACCAGTCTTCGGGAAGCTTAGCGATGTCCACAGCGAAACCGTGGTTCTGTGAAGTGATGTAGCATCTTTTCGTGCCTTTCTGCAAGCAAGGCTGGTTCTGGCTCCTGTGCCCATACTTGAGCTTGTATGTGTCAGCTCCTGCAGCGAGCGCAAGTATCTGATTGCCGAGGCATATGCCGAAGATCGGGACTTTCTGCTGCATGAGCTTCTTAGTGTTTTCGATAGTCTGTATGCACATCTTTGGATCACCAGGTCCGTTGGAGATGATGCAAGCATCAAAGCTTGTCTGGGAGAAATCATAGTCCCAGGGGACCCTGATGACTGAGCAATCGCGCTTCAGGAGCGAGCGGATTATGTTATGTTTCAGGCCGCAGTCGATCAGGAGTATCTTCGTCTTCCCTCCCTCATAGATGATCGGCTCTTTGCATGAGACCTTCGCCGCAAGGTTCTCGACATTTGGATCCTCAATACTTATGTCCTCATCGAAGATGATCTTTCCCAGCATCACGCCCTTCTCCCTCAGTTTCTGGGTCAAGGCACGCGTATCGATCCCTGTGAGAGCAGGGATCTTCCTCTTGGTCAGCCACTCTGAGAGGGAACTCTTGGAATTCCAGTGGTTGTATTCATCGCAATAATCTGCGACAATCAGGCCTGAGATATGTATCCTCTCAGATTCGAGATGCTTCATTAGTTTTCCTTCAGGCTCTTCAGAAGGAACCCCATAATTGCCGACCATAGGATATGTCAGGACAAGGATCTGCCCTTCATAGGAGGGATCTGTGAAGGACTCAGGATAGCCCATCATCCCTGTGTTGAAAACAACTTCCCCTGTGGCAGGTATCTGACATCCGAATGAGACTCCTGATACCTCGTGGCCATCCTCCAGCACTAGTCTTCCTTTCATCATCTTATTCTCCGAGGATCCTTACGATCAAGAACTAGAAACTTGCGGTATCCGCGTTCCCTTTTATAGTTTTGGGTTCACGTCTGAGGAAAAGCTTATATATTACTTTTTCATACAATCTATCAGATGTATGCAGCGGCGGGTTATACAGAGACCTCTAGCCCACCAGGTAATTACTGGGACTCACAGGCATTGCCACTGAGCATGGGCCTATATCGAGGACTATCATCTCCTTTGCCACCCTCTTCTGGCTTGGAAGATCCTTCGGTCAGATACCATCTTGCAGATCCTTGGTCTTATGCTACTCAATATCCAGGAGATGATTTGGCTTTTCACATACATGATGTTCGACAGGCTGTCGCTGTTCCGATGTTAAGGGTCGAGAGCATTGGTGATGTTATCCGGCATTATGAGATCCATAATCCACCTTTTGTAGTTAAGCACAGCTGGAGGACCGCTGACCTTGCGGAGCAGATAGGAAGATATCTGGGTATGGACAGGTCGCAATTGGAGCTCACAAGGCTGAGCGCTCTCCTTCATGACTGGAAATATCCTTTCGACTTCTGCTCAGATCCCAGCTTCACAGATGAACAGTACCAGCTATTCAAGCTGCATCCCTGGGCAGGTTTCACTGCCCAGATCGAGGCTGCGAAAGCGACAGGAGATCCTCGCCTGGTGAGTTCCGCATACGGAGCTGCGCTGCATCATGCACGCAGGCAGGGAATAAGCTATCCACAAGTACCTGGTGACGCAATCCCCGTCATCTTTGGCGCTGTCGGTGCTGCAGATGTCTTCGATGCACTTCGGAATCCAAGGCCTAATCATGACCCCTTCCATCCTGAGCACGTCTATGATATTTTCAGGAATGGTGATAGGAGGACAGATCCTAGAGAGTTCGATCCTCGTGTCTATCAGGCAATGATGGCAAACTTCTGGGACCTGATTAAGAGGCATGATCAGCTGAAGAAACCAGGCATGATGCAATAATCCTTTTGTCTCAGCTTCTTAGATATAGGCAGCTAGTTGCTCCCCCCCGACATGATAGCCTAAACTTTTATAAAGAAGCATAAGCAAACCTGACAGCATGGAAATACGGAAAATTAATGACTATCTCTTTGAAGTGCCTAAGCAAGGCGCCATGAACGTCCCTCTTAAGATCTATGCCTCTGAGAAGCTCCTGGAGAAGCTGAAAGGCGACAGGAGCATCCAGCAGGGCATGAATGTCGCTTCCCTCCCTGGCATTGTCCAGGAGTCGATCATGCTCCCTGATGCGCACGAGGGCTACGGATTCTCTATAGGGGGAGTCGCTGCTTTCAGGGTGGAGGATGGGATCATCACGCCAGGTGGAATCGGCTTTGACATAAACTGCGGAGTCCGCCTCCTCTCGACAAATCTCACAAAGGAAGAGGTCGAGCCAAAAGTCAAGGAACTTCTTGAGATACTCTATGCCAATGTCCCCTCAGGAGTCGGCACAGGCACAGGCACAAAGCTCACGAATGAAGACCTTGATCTTGTGCTTGAGCAGGGTGCCAAGTGGGCTGTCGCAAAAGGCATGGGAACAGAAGAGGACCTGAAGCACACAGAATCTCATGGCAGGATAGATGCTGCAGACGCATCAAAGGTCTCACCACGGGCAAAGGCAAGGGGGAGGGACCAGCTGGGGACCCTTGGCTCAGGCAATCACTTCCTAGAGATCCAGTATGTCGATGAGATATACAATCCTGAGACAGCAAGGAGATTCGGCATAACAAAGCCAGGCCAGGTCACAGTGATGATACACTGTGGCTCAAGAGGCCTTGGCCATCAGGTCTGCTCAGACTATCTCAGGAAGATGGAAGAAGCATATCCTGATGTCATGGCAAAGCTTCCTGAGAAGGATCTTATCTATGCTCCATTCGCATCAAAGCTTGGGCAAGACTATTTCAAGGCCATGAGCGCATCAGCGAACTTCGCATGGGCCAACAGGCACATCATCGCCCATCATGTCCGTAAGTCATTTGCGAAGCTGTTCCCTCAAGCTGAGCTGAAGACGATATATGATGTCGCGCATAACATTGCCAAGCTCGAGAAGCATGAAGTCGGGGAGGAAGAGACGGAACTCATCGTCCACAGGAAGGGAGCCACACGCGCATTCCCAGAGGATCATCCTGACATCCCTGAGGATTATAGGAACCTTGGCCAGCCTGTCATAATCCCTGGCAGCATGGGCACATCATCATACCTTCTTGTAGGGACAAAGGAAGGCATGAAAGCCACATTCGGAAGCACTGCCCATGGTGCAGGTCGTGTGATGTCAAGGCATGAGGCCCTGAGCAAGTTCAGGGGCGAGCATGTGAAAAATGAGCTTGCGAAAAAAGACATCCACGTGAAGACCGGTTCGATGAAAGGTATCGCAGAAGAGAGCCCGGATGTCTACAAGGACATCGACGAAGTGATCAAAGTCTCTGATGGAGCAGGAATTGGAAAAGCAGTCGCGAGAGTCAGGCCGATGGGAGTGATCAAGGGATGAGCTTGCACTCACATCCATTTCAGACTTTGTATATCTCTCGTAATTGATTGAATCTTTCGATACCTTGTGGGGTACCGGGGAGCTCCCAGCAAAGCAGATATCTTGGCATTTCATCTTCAATGATTCCTGGAAACCGATGGACTTCCTGCCCAGCCAGTTCATACGGCTTAGGGCGCCACACTCCTCCTTCCACCACCCAGTATTCACTTCCTGTAAACCAATGGTTATCTGTGAGGTCGTCATTGACACCTGAGATCTCCATCACTCCTACCTTCCCATGAGCCTCGAAGCAGTGGTATGTGCCTGGTGAGACCTGCAGGATATGTCCCTCCCTAAGTTCCAGAGGTTCCCCTGGAACATAATGTCTGTATTTGTGGTCAAGCAGAATCTCCATGCTGTCCGGATGCATCATCTCGCCATTCGCAGAAGGCCACATCCTTATGACGACAAATCCTGGACCAAGACAATATATGTCTTCCATCTTGCCCATGTGCAGATGTATTGGCGCTTTCTGGCAGAATTCGTCTTCTCCTCTCCTGTAGATGAGTTTCATCGAATAAGACTGGCCTGGCGCATCAGGATTCACATTGGTCATGGTCAAAAGGACACCGCCATACTGATGGAAATCGAATCCGAAGTTAGTCCAGTCAGGCCCTATCCCTCGTCTTGAAGCTTCCATAGCTATGCTTGGATCCATATCATATTCACTCGCCCATTTCTCAAGGCCCCAATGGAATCGTGGCGGGATAGGGAACCTGTTACCAAAGAAAAGAAGAGCATCATCTATACTTTGATTGATGACTGATCTATTTGTCTGGACCTGTGGCTCGACCATTAGACTTTGGAGGAAGAGCTTATTTAAAAAATTCTACTTGGTCATTACATAGAACTGATGGGGAAATAATATTCCCGTGCTGTTCCTGTACAATAGCGGGGGGGCGCAGCAAGCCTGCACAGTGAATCCAGCATCTTCGAAATCATGCTTCTGATTGTGACAAGGGCTGTATCCAGATATGATCAGCTTACCTCCGTCTGTGAGCTGTCTTCCAAGATAGTGAAGCATATCCCTGGAATCTCGTTCAGTCATGACCACATGGTTCATGAGTCCGACAGCATTTATCACGTCAAATCTCCTGCCTCTGAATCTCAGATCGCTATGGAATGCATTGCCTTGCCTGATTTCAGCGAATCCCTGGAGCCTCCTTTCAGCGACATCAACAGAATCTGCATTGAGATCTATCCCGTGAAGACGTAGTCCAGGTTTTGCCCTATGCATCTGCATCAGCATGTAGCCATCATTGCATCCCGCATCCAGCACATTTCCTTCATCAGGAAGATACCGTCCTATGAGCTGTCCTATTGTCCAGCGTGCTAGCCTGAATTCAGGATTCGTATTGTGATTCTCAGCCCATCGGGAGAATTGACTATTCACCTTCACATACCCTTTGTCAGGCAGATGAGGTAATATCTCCACACTATCCCAAGGCATCTCTGCTAGGGCTGACATATCGAATGACGGGGCTGTGACTATTGGACCGTAATTCTGATCATCAGCATAAGGGAATTCATTGTGTCCTACTCTCAGAGTATAATTCGGTCCTCCTGCGGGAGATGGATAATCAGCCTTGATGATCTGGACACCCTTGGTCAAGGCCCTATTGAATCCAGCCTCTTTTTCAATATACTCAGTCAATGTGAGTCCTTCAAGTTCGCCATACGCTGCAAGGAGGTCTGCCGAGTCCATAAAATACAGGTTTTCTGCACCGATATATCAATCTTGCGAAATTAGCTACTGGTTAGTGGTGTGCTCATTTCCAAATCATTATTAACCATTCCTTCTTCTGGCAAATCATGCGAATAATCTCAGACCTCCATATCCATTCAAAGCATAGCCGCGCCTGCTCAAAAGAGCTTGATATCAAGAACCTTGAGAAATATGCGAGACTGAAAGGTATAGGACTCCTTGGCACAGGCGATTTCCAACATCCGAAGTGGCAGCAAGAGCTAAAAAGCGAATTGAAAGACGATGGCAAGGGCATCTTCAGGACAAGAGGCGGTTTTCCATTCATCCTCACATCTGAGGTCTCCCTCATGTATTCTCAGGGAGGAAGAGGGAGAAGGGTCCATATTGTCCTCCTTGCGCCGGACATGAAGGCAGTTGAGGGAATCACTGAGGAACTGCTCAGGCATGGCCGCGTGGATTATGATGGCAGGCCTATCTTCAAGATCCCATGCCCGGACTTTGTCAGGATGATGCTCACGATAGACGAGAGGATAGAAGTCATCCCTGCCCATATCTGGACTCCCTGGTTCTCGATGTTCGGCGATTCTTCTGATTTCCATTCTGTCAAGGAATGCTTTCTCGACATGGCACACCACATCCATGCTATTGAGACAGGTCTCTCATCAGACCCTGAGATGAACTGGCGTCTCTCCTGCCTGGATGGCATGCAGATACTGTCATTCTCAGATTCTCACAGCTTCTGGCCATGGAGGCTTGGGAGGGAAGCCACTATCTTCGAGCTTGATGAGCTGTCCTACAGTACAGTCCTCAAAGCTATCAGGACTGGAGAGGGTCTATGGGGGACTGTCGAGGTTGATCCTGGCTATGGCAAGTATCACTATGATGGCCACAGGAACTGCGCTGTCGTCATGGCACCAAAGGACTCGAAGCAGTCAGGATATGTCTGCGCAAGCTGCAGGCGACAGCTCACCATCGGGGTGGAATCCCGAGTCGAGATGATCGCAGACAGGCCAGCAGGCTACGTACGGCCAGATGCCAGGAAGAGCCTGAAGCTCATCCCGCTCTCTGAGCTGATCTCAGGCTTGTATGGTTTCGGCGTCGCGACAAAGAAGACATGGGCGCTGTTCCATCAGCTGGTCTCGGTCTTTGGTGACGAGTATTCTGTCCTTCTGGATGCTCCCAGGGAGAAGATGTGCGAGATCGTCCCCCCAGAGCTCGCTGATGTCATCATCAGGAGCAGGGAAGGAAAGATCAAAGTCCTGCCTGGCTTCGACGGTGTATACGGAGTGCCTGTGATCAGGGGAGACGAGAAGCAGGACCTTACAGCAGCGCCGGAAGAAGAGCCGAGAGCGAGGGAAGAAACAGGAAAGGAGACAACGGCAAGTTCTGAAAAGAAGAAAGCAAATTGCCAGAAAGGCTTGTGCGAATTCATCTAGAGTGCTTCTTCTAGAGACAGCCTGCCGACATAAAGCCTGTTTTCAGGTCCCACTCCATTCCCAAGTACCGCAACCCTTGTCCCAAGATGCATGCTCTTCTCTGGAATCCCTCTATTGATATAGTGTTCGACCACATCGAAGAGATCCTGCACTGGTTCAGGCAAGGCATCACCAGGTCTCAGGTCTGCGACTTTTGTGCCTTTCCATTCTACAAGCCTGATGAGCGGTTTGCAGTGTGCCATCACAAGATTATTAGGGATGTCTTCACCCGGCCTGATTACTGTCCCGTTCGTATAGGTCCTGCCTGCATATTCCATATCTCTGCCTTCAGGATTGAAGTATGCCCATCCGACAACGACAGGCACATGATCAAGTCCATCGAATCTGTCCAGCGCATTTAGTGCCAGAGATCTTCCGCCATGTCTCATCACTTCAGCTGCATAGACCAGATCAAGTGGTCCTAGTATTCTTGGCCTTTTTGTCCCACCGCCGAATTCCTTGAAGTGGATGGAACCATAGACAGCCATCGCTTCGTTCAAAGAGATGAAGCTTCCAGGCTTGTATTCGTACTGTTCAGGTCTGGCAAGGCCGTTGGGTTGTATCGAGGCGACCCAGGCATTGAACACCTGAGCAAATCTATCAGGAGTATATTCAAATTCAGCCATAAGGTCGGTGATGTTATCAAGCTTCCTCTTGCTGAACCAGTCATTTGGTACCCAGCCGCCAGGATTAGCTCCTGCACCCACCTTTGACTGAGGGAACTTCAGGTTGGCGATCGCTTCTGCTGAATACCTGGTCAGATCTATTCCTGTCGCCGCAAGCGTACCCATCATCGAAGTATCGGCTGATGTTCCTTCTCCCTGGCCTTTCTCGTTCTGGCCTGAGAGTGGATCAGATTGGGCAGCTTCGACCATGATCCCTTCCCCCTCCAACAGCCTTCTTGCAATGTCCGCTTTGACATCGATCAGCTTGGGGAACATGCTGTTCTCAGTCACATAAGGTCTGATGATGCTATCATAGATGAATTCTGCCTTCTCTCTCTTTCCGCCATCCACACCCAGGAAATTGATGATGTGGCCGGCAATCCTGCCAGGTAGTTTCTTGTTGATGACATCTATCTTGCCTAAGGCATGTGTCTCGATCGCGTGATAGAATCGCTCTGTCTCGAAATGGCCTTCGATTATGAATGCGTCGCGAGTGAATCCTATTGTCTCCTGGTTGCTGTCGAAATAGCTGTCCAGAAGCCCGTAATAGGATGACAAGTCAGATATGATATGATTTATTACATCATCCCTGCTCTCTTGGAATAGCCTGTGTATCCTAAGATTTGTCCTGTTGCCGATAGAAGCATGGACTGGAGAGATACCTGTCATCGTTGAGTACAGCCCACCTTTCCCGAATATATCCATTACCTTATGATGAGGCAATATCAGGGAAGCATCTCCCATGAAGAGCCTGTTTTCGATATCAAGATCCAGATTCAGTGAATCAAGCTTTGCCTTCAGAGGCAGGTATTCCTTGTCCATGAAGTCCACTGGATCCAGTACGCAGCCAGGCCCGATGTAGCATCTGACTCCCTGTGTCAGTATGCCCGAAGGGATTATCCTGCCCGTGATCTTCTCTGTTGTTCCGGGGATAGGCACTGAATGCGCGGCATTTTGCCCTGAATTGGTCCTCACACAGATGGTTATGACTGGTACATCAAGATCATATATTCTTTGAGGCCCAAGGCTCTCCAGGATGTTTGCGACCAGCTGACCCTTTGCTTCATCTCCCATGTAGCCGCCATATACTATAAATACCTGTTTTTGGCCAAATTGCCTTGTCAGGGCTACCTCAGGTGTTTCAAGGATATAATCAAAAGACCTAGGATGGACAGGTTCATCCAGAATAGAGGGAACGAGGATACTCTCAAGAGACCTGAAAGCTTCAAGTTCCTGGTCGTATCCGGAAAACATAAGGAAAAGATTACCAGTTGAACTGTGGTGCCCTGTTGACAGTCACCTTGACCGTGTCTTCTGACTCAAGAGTCCCATCAGTGTAGGTCACAGTCAGCGAGTGCTCTCCAGCATCATCGTCTGTCACAACATGGTCTAGATCTGTCAGCCAGCCAGAGACTGCATATGTCACTTCCTTGCCTTCTGGATCATTGGCTTCCGGCTTGACGTAGTCCTTGACATTCTCGCCCACATTGATCACAACATCGCTAATCGGCTTGAAGACTGGAGCAAGGTCCTTCTCCTTGACGCCGACGAGGATCTCCTGAGATGTCTCGTCCTTCTCATCGCTGGCGGTGACCATCACCTTATGTTCGCCTGCCTCTTCTGCGGTCCATTTGCCTTCGCCGTCGAATGGTTCCCCGAATGTGACAGTGACGTCGTCGCCATCAGCGTCTGTGACATCTGCCTCTATCGTGAAGGAATCGCCTACTGTCAGTTCAACCATGCCCTGCTCGACATTCTTCAGCTCCAGCACAGGTGCCCTGTTGACATCCTTTACGACGATCTTGATTGTCTTTTCACTCTTCGCCTTGCCATCGTCGGCAGTGATCTTGACTTCATATTCCCCCGCATCTTCGAAAGTTGTCGCATACTCATGCGAATCCATCCATCCTGAGAATGTCACTGTGACCTCATCTCCGTCAGGATCTGAGACACTTGGCTGAAGCCTTATCTTCTTCCCTTCGTCAAGCTCGACAGTGTCTGAGATGTCGATGACAGGTGGCATGTTGTCTGCTGTCACAAGTACAGTGAACTCCTTTGTGATCTTTGTCTTCCCATCGTCTGCAGTGACTGTGAATGTCCTCAGTCCAGCATCTCCTGCCTTTGTCTGCCATTCTCCCTTCTCATTGAATGGCTCTGAATATGTCAAAGTGATCTCATCGCCATCAGGATCCTGCACCTTGTCAAGAAGATCTAGAACAAGAAGCTCTCCCGCCTTGACAGTGAAGTCAGCAGTCTCTTCTTCAGCTGCCCCCTCTTCAGGTGTCTCTACTACCTCTTCCTCTTCAGGAGTCTCTACCTCAGGTGTCTCTTCTACCTCTTCCTCTTCAGGTATCTCTTGCAGATCCCCTTCTTCGACAGGTGCCTCAGCTGGACATTCCAACACTGAACCATCTTTGCATTGAAGCGATGTCTGAGAATAATCATATCTGGTGCAAGCAAACGTAATTAGAACTATTGCCATCAAAAGTAGATAACCCTTTTTCATAAAGACCCCTCCATTTTAAAGTAATGAACTATTGTTAGCATTTTCAAATGAATACTTCTATAAATACTTTTCGGGATACTCCTTTAGCTAATGGATTGGGGGAATAAGAGAGAAAAACTAGAGGAAAGCGATACGTATGATCCCTTCAAGTCCGTTGGATATCATCTCCACAGCCACAGCCATCAGGAATAGTCCAAGTATCCTGGAAAGGATATTGACGATCTTCGGATTGACCTTTGATACTAGCAGGCTGAACATGAAGAAGATAAAGCCCACAAGGAGGAATGAGAAGCAAAGGTTGCTCAGGACAGTCGGGCTTCCAAGCTCAAGAGATTTGATGGTTATGAATGAGATCGTACCTGGCCCGGTCAGCATCGGTGTCGCGATGATGGTGATCAGGCTATCGATGTTTGTGACCTTCTGTTCTTCCTCCTTCGGCCTGACCATCCGATAGCCAAGCATTATGAGGACGACTCCGCCAGCGATCCTGAACGAATCAAGCGTAATGCCGAATACAGAGAAGAGTGTAGGACCGACGAGAGCCATGACGACTGCTATCGCGAAAGCAGTGATGACAGCCTTCAGGACAACTGCCTTCAGATTCATCTTCTTCTCATACGCTGCGATGAGGAATGGGAAAGAAGACAGTGGATTCAGGAGGACAAAGATCTGGATTATCAGGGATATGTCGATCATCAGGCCTGTGAAAGTCCAGAGGTCCCTTATTAATCTATTGGAACCCTTATTTGAGTCCCTTCCAACCAGTGATAGCTCTCTCGTATCTCTCTGGTGTGCCGGTATCGAACCACTGGCCAGAGAAATTGTATCCAAAGAGTTTTCCTTCTTCAGCGACCTTAGGGAACACATCCTTCTCGTACATCGAGAATGTGTCTGGGATGAGCTTCAGAGCCTCAGGCTCCCAGATAGAGAGTCCTGCATGTATCAGCTTCGATGGCGCCTTGTCAAGCGGCGGTTTCTCGACGAATTCAAGTATCCTGTTCCCCTGCAGTTTCGCGACACCATATGCGCTCGGGTCGTCGACAGTCGTGAGCGCCACCGTGATCAGCGCCTTGTTCTCCTTATGGAACAGGAACATGTCCTCCAGGTCGATATCCTTCAGCTCATCGCCATTAGTGACGATGAAGGTCTCAGTGAGGTGCGACGAAGCAAGCCTCAGCGCTCCTCCGCTTCCCACAGGATTCTTCTCTTCGACATATTCAATCTTCATGCCGTACTTGGAACCATCCCCGAAGTGCTCTTTGATCTTGTCGGATTTGTAGCCGACTGAGAAGACCAGGTCGCGTATCCCGTACTTCTTGAACAGGTCGAACAGATGCTCTGGCACAGTCTTTCCCTGGACAGGCAGGAGCGCCTTAGGGAGCTCATAGGTGATCGGCCTGAATCTAGTCCCTTTTCCCCCCATGAGGAGGATTGCCTTTTTCGGCCTGTTCTCCCCAAGCCCTCTCGCGAGGAAAAGCTCGATAGCGTGGCTTCTGTTCTTTATCTTCCTCCCATCGATATGCCTGTCGACAAGCGACAGGACACCAGAATCAAGAGTGATCGTTATGCGTTCTTTCATAAGAGGAGGTGTGAGGACTGGAATTTATAAATCTTATCATGATGTGATACTGTCCAAAAACTATATATTGGAATAATATTCCTATCATGATGCATGATCATTGCACTGATCCTTCTGCTGATGTCAGGAATCGCATATGCAGAACCTTTTGCAGGTGTCATAGTCAATGAGGCTTCAGGCGAATGTGCTGTTGGTATGATAGGTGATGAACATGGCCTGTTCAGCTATGGAGACTGCAGGATATATTCCTTTGAGGATTTCCTGATGATGGAACCGGAAGCCGCATATTCATATAGGATCTCCATTGACTTTGATGAGCAGAAGATGTGCGCTTACAGAGGTTTTCGTAATGCCAGCGATCCTTTTCAGTTCTGTCCTGAAAGACCCAAGTTTGGATATTATGGTGTCGCTGCTATCTTAGGAGCAGTCATCGCGATAGGCTTGCTGATTCTTATCTTTCTCCGCCATAAGAACAGGTGATCCTGCCGAAATATTAATTAACCCTCCTTGATTCCCTGGGAACAAAAAGAAGGAGGGAATTTTTATGGCACTAGTACCTATGAAGCAGATTCTCGACGAAGCCATGAAGAAAGGCTACGGCGTCGGCGCTTACAACGTGAACAATATGGAGCAGATCCAGGGCATCATGGCTGCAGCCCAGAAGACACAAAGCCCTGTGATCATCCAGGCAAGCAGGGGCGCCCTGAAGTACACGAACTTCACATACCTGAAGCACCTGATGCTTGCAGCTGTCGAAGACAATCCAGATATCCCTATCGCAGTCCATCTCGATCATGGAGACACGCTTGACTCATGCAAGAAAGCCATCGAACTTGGCTTCACATCAGTCATGATCGATGCATCAAAGCACTCATTCGAAGAGAATATCAGGATAACAAAAGAGGTAGTCGACTATGCTCACAAGTTCGGAGTCACTGTCGAGGCAGAGCTCGGTACCCTGGGCGGAATCGAAGAGGATGTCACAGGCACTGTCAAGCTCACTGATCCAGAGCAGGTGGAAGAGTTTGTCAAGAGGACAGGTGTCGATGCTCTCGCTGTCGCTATCGGGACAAGCCATGGCGCCTACAAGTTCAAGTCTGAGCCTAAGCTCGCTATCGATCTAGTCGCACAGATAAAGAAGAGGGTCCCACAGACAGCGCTTGTCATGCATGGATCATCATCAGTCCCTGCAGAACTGAGGGACAAAGTCAACAAGTATGGCGGCAACATGCCTAATGCCATGGGAGTGCCAGTCGAATCGATCCAGGCAGCTATCAAGCAGGGCATAGCCAAGATCAACGTGGACACAGATTCAAGGATGGCTATGACAGGAGAGATCAGGAAGGTCTTCACAGAGACACCTGAGAAATTCGATCCCAGGGACTATCTGGGACCTGGAAGGGATGCCATCGCTGAGCTTGTCGCGACGAAGATGATCGCGTTCGGCACAGCTGGTCATGCCAAGGATTATGCTCCGAAGAACCTGGAGCAGATGAAGCAGCTTTATTCTCATTGATTTTTCTCTTGGTTTTTCTCGGCATTTTTCTCTGGCAGGAGGAATAACCAAAAAGAATATAAATAGTAAGTTTTATACTACTTAAAAGTAACAATACGCAGCAAAAGGCCCATGGACAACAGACTATATGAGAAGGTGTGTACCTCGCTTGCTCCAGTCTCATCGCTGGGAGAGCTGATAAAGGGAATAGTCATATTCGGCTCCAGGGTGCAGAACAAGGCAGCCGTGGGATCAGATATCGACATCCTTGTTGTCGTGGACGATACGAAGCAAGCTCAAGATAGCTTTGGACAGATGCTTTCCAGGAAGATTGAGGAAGCTTCTGATGCTGCCAAAGAGCTTGACCTGCACATACAGCCTCCTCTGAGCATCACTGAGCTTTGGGAGAACCTGAGGAAAGGAGAGCCCTGGCTTGTCACTGCGCTCCGGAATTGCAAGATCGGCCTGATCTCCCTCAATATCCCAGAAGGATCCTCCCTTGAGGATTTTCGTCAAAGACATTTTCCTCCCTAATCTTTTCGTTGTAGCATCCTGTTCAGAATGATATTTTCCTATCAACCCATATAGTTCGTTGAACAAGGCTCCTGCAAGCTTATGAGCTGGACCATTGGGCAGTGGTTGCGCACCATCATGCCTGAAATACATTGTCTGTTCCAGCACCTCTTTGCTTTGCGGCTCAAGGAACATAAGGTGTTGTTCAGGATAATGTCCATTGGGATGGTATAGAGGATGATAGTTCACATGCGAGACAGGGAGGATGCTATGTCTCTGCATGCTCTTCTGTCTGCTGTCATGCCGATTTCTGCCTGAGCTGGCATTAGGTACATGTGATCTTGTGCCTCTTCTTGTCTTGCTCATGTAGCGCATCAATCTCCTGGAGTATATAAAACTTGCGATATTTAACTACTATTTAGTGATAATTAATTGCCTTGTATCCGGCCAAAGATGCAATGTTTAAATATACGATGTGAGAAGACGCAGGGCATGCTTGAAGCAAGAGTCGCAGCTGCGCAGATGAAGCCAGAGCTTATCAATCGAGCACATCTTGGAAAGATCCTCGAGAGAAATGCTCTGAGAGTGCTTGACATGGCAAAGCAGGCGTCACAACTGGGTGTCCATGCAGTGGTCTTCCCTGAGCTGTGCATAACAGGGTACTGTATACAGGACAAGCAGCTAGTCAAAGATGCCATTGGACAATTCGAGAAATACTATGACCTTTGGTTTAGGACATTTGCCGCAGAGAAAGGCATCATTATGGCAGTTGGTGTTCCGGATAGATTAGATGACGAATTCCTGTTTGACAGTTGCAATATCTACACACCTTCTGGAACCTTGAAGCAACACAAATCAAGGTTGTGGGAGAATGAGACCTATCTCTTCTCGCATGCAGAGAGCTATCTCCTCCCCGGGGAACCCAGAGACATCGCGTTCCAAAGCCTTGACATCCAGGGGATGAAAGCAGGAGCAGCAATATGCTTCGACTATTTCTCGAGTGATATACCTGGCATGCATTCCCATATGGGCCATCAGCTCATCCTCCTCCCTTCAGCATGGGTGAAGACAGTGAACCAGACCCCAATGAATATGATCTGCCACAAGAACCTGAGAGAGATATCCTCAAGGACAGGCCAGATCATCATAAACGCCAGCCGTACAGGAGAAGAGCGTTGCTATATTGATGGATCTGGCGATGTCACAAGATTCCTGGGTGGCTCAAGCATAACAGGTCCAGGCTATTTCCACGCGATCCGAAGCGAGATCGGCCTGCTTGTCGCTGATCTCGGTCCTGAAGGGATATCTTCCAGATTTGTACCAGTCGACAAGAGCATCAAGTATCCCTGAAGAAATATTTATTAGTCTCCCCTTGTTCTCGCAAGCTCGGTGATGAAATGCATAAGGTAGTTCTTGTAAGGCATGGCGAGTCAGTATGGAACAAGGAGAACAGGTTCACAGGATGGACCGACGTCGATCTCTCAGAGAAAGGGAGGGAAGAGGCGAAGGAAGCAGGAAAGCTCCTCAGGGAGAAGGGCTTCACATTCGATGTCGCTTACACATCAGTGCTGAAGAGGGCCATACGCACGCTCTGGATCGCGCTTGACGAGCTGGACCATATGTGGATACCTGTACATAGGACATGGCAGCTCAATGAGCGTCATTATGGTGCCCTGCAGGGACTCAACAAGAGCGAGACAGCAAAGAAATATGGGGAGGACCAGGTAAAGATATGGCGGCGAAGCTATGACATCTGTCCTCCTGAGCTTGATAAGAGCGACGAGAGATGGCCTGGCCATGACAGGCGCTACAGATGGCTCGACAGGAAGGATCTCCCTGTTACAGAATGCCTGAAGGATACAGTCGCGAGAGTCGTTCCATTCTGGGAGTCAGAGATCGTCCCGACCATCATGGCGGGGAACAAGGTCATTATCGCAGCACATGGGAACAGCCTCAGGGCACTTGTCAAGTATCTGGACAACATACCCGAAGACAAGATAGTCGAACTCAATATCCCTACAGGCATCCCTCTTGTCTATGAGCTTGATGATAAGATGAAGGCGCGCAGGAACTACTACCTCGGCGATACTGATAAGATAGCCAAGGCACAGGCAGCAGTCGCCAGCCAGGGCAAGGCATAATCTTTTTTAAAGCCTCTCGGTTTCTTTCTTTTCATGCTTACTATCAAGGGTCTCACACTTACTCTATCTGGCAAGGATATACTGTCCGGGATCGATGCAGAGATTGAGGAGGGCATATCCGCTTTTGTCGGCCCTAATGGGGCAGGCAAGTCCAGCCTTGGAGCGACCATCATGGGCCTATCTGGCTATACCGACATTAAAGGTGATATCCTCTTTGAAGGCAGGAGCATCAAGCACCTGCGGCTCGATGAGAGGGCTCGCCTTGGCATCACTCTTGCCTGGCAGGAGCCTGCCAGATATGAAGGCCTAAAGGTCTACGACTTCCTGGCAGTAGGAGGGAGGGCATATGATGATGTGTCCAAGGCTCTTCAGACAGTCGGACTTTCAGACTACTACATGGAAAGGGCGGTCGACAAGACCCTCTCAGGAGGAGAGAGGAAGAAGATTGAGCTTGCATCCATTCTCCTGATGAAGCCAAGGCTCGTGATCCTCGACGAGCCTGACTCAGGCATCGACATCGCAAGCATAGAAAAGATCTTCCAAGTGATGCGCATCCTCAGGGATTCCGGCTCTTCTGTCATCCTAATTACCCACAGTCCGGAGATCCTGAGCCAGTCTGAGCACGCATTCCTCATGTGCAATGGCAGGATCATCGAGCGAGGGAACTCAAAAGAGATCAGCAGTAATTTCAGGCAGAAATGCATGCCGTGCGACCATCAGAATATCGCAGGAGATGGATACAGATGGAACTAGCCCATGCAGCAGGCATCGAACCAGCACTATCTGACCCTGAGACAGCCCATCTGGTCATTGAAGGCAATTCTGTCAGGAGTTCAAGGCTTGTCTCGGGCTTGCATGTCACAGCGAGAGAAGCTGACGGCGCAGTCAAGGTCAATGTCAGGCTGGATGAGGGAACAGTCATCAAGAATCAAGTTCATATGTGCTTCGGCGTCCTCCATGAGAAAGCAGAGCAGTACATAAAGCTCGACATCCTTCTCGGCAAAGGTTCCAGCATATCCCTTCTGGCGCACTGCGTATTCCCAAATGCGCAGGATGTCATCCATAAGATGGATGCAGACATCGAACTAGCCGAAGGCGCATCATATTCATACATCGAGAAGCATATACATAGCGAAGGGTTTGTGAAGGTACTCCCGAAGGCTAAGGTCAAGCTCGGAAAGGCTTCAAGGTTCTACACAGAATTCGAGCTCCTCAAAGGAAGGGTCGGCGAGATAGAGATAGATTACGAGACAATCTGCGGTGAAGATAGCATCATGGAGATGACAGCGAAGATCTCTGGCAAGAAGGAAGACAAGATAATCATCAGGGAGACTGGCCATCTTCAAGGAGACAGGGCAAGAGGCGTCCTGACATCGAGGATCGCTGTCACTGGAGATGCGATAGCAAAAGTGTTCAATACATTGACTGCAGATGGGGGTCATTGCACCGGCCATGTCGATTGCAAGGAGATTGTCAAGGACCAGGCAACGGCCCATGCTATCCCAATCGTCGAGGTGAACAATCCGACCTCCCATGTCACTCATGAGGCTGCGATCGGCAGTGTCGACTCAAAGCAGCTGGAGACACTGATGTCCAGAGGGCTTTCTGAGGATGAAGCCACAGACCTTATCATCAAAGGACTCCTGAGCTGAATTTATCCTGAAAAAGGTAAAAATGACTATTTAAAGAAACAAAATTTATAAACACAATCAGCTTATTCTTATGGAAAAGGAAAAAGGTGTTTCAAACTTGATAGAACTAGGAGGGCATATCGTGCTTGTTGGTTTCAGGGAACTTGATGCAAGTTCACTTGTGGTCCTGAAGAAGGTCATCGGCAATTATACTCGTAAATTCAGTGATCGCTGCAAAGGATTCGAAAGCATCACTATCACTATGAAACCCATACATGAGGTTGGAGATTCTAAGAAATATGAGATCAATGTCAAGGTCATGGACTGCGGTAAGCCATTGAATACCGAAATCACTGATAAGAATCTGTTCGTCGCAGTTGACAATGCTTTAAAAAAAATAGAGAAGATGATCTAATCTTTCTTTGCTTTCTTCGGTTCTGACTTCTTGGCAGGAGCCTTCTTAGGCTTTGCCTTTGCATCAGCTTTAGGAGCCTTGGCAGTCTCTGCCTTCGGTATCTCAGGAGCCTCTTCTGCTACTGCAGACTCTTTGGTTTCTGCCTTTGTCGTCACCTTGGTGAGCTCATTCTCAAGATCAGCGATCTCAGCCTCTGCTTTCTTGTCAGCTTCCTTCTTCGGCTTCTTCTCTTCGGCGATCTTCTCCATCTCAGCCTTTGTCAGCTCTTCATACTTGTGACCGAAAAGCTCGACCTTGACGACATCGTCCTCCTTGATGGCGACTACCTTGACATGGTGTGGTGGCATCCTGATACCATCTTTCCATATCTCTTCGTTCAGATGCCTGCCGATCCTCACATCTTCGCACTTCATGTGCTTGACAAGGAACTGCCTCAGCGCAGTGACAGCCTTCTTCGCCTTCCTGAAATAAGGCACTTTCGCGAATTCTTTCCTCAGCGGAATATTATATGTTCTTTCTATCTTGGCCATTGTCATCACGCTTTGATCTTGGATCTTCTCCAGTGCCTCTTGACGTGTGTCTGCCTGCCTGGGTGGACCCTTCTTCCAAGTCCGAAGATCTTAGGCACTGTCCAGAAAGGAGCCCAGCGTGTCTGTGTGCCGGCTTTTGCCAGCCTCTTCTTCCTTGAAGGGTGCTTATATCGCGCCATTGTCATCCACCTTCTCAGCTTTCTTCTTTGGAGCCTTGGCTGGCGCCTTCTCCACCTTAGGAGCTGCTTTCTCCTTCTGCTCTGGCTTAGGAGCAGCCTGGACCTTCAGCGATATGCTGTCCATGAAAGCCTTGCCCTTTGGTGTCAGGATCCTTCCCTTGTGCACTCCTTGCTCAGCTTTTGCGACATATCCAGCCTCTTCATGCTGCTGGAGGATTGTCCTGATGATGTTGCCGCCGCCTTTGAATGTCTTGTCAGCGACGACTCCTCTGTTCTTCCTGCCGCCATACTTTGTCCTGAGCTTCGAGACGCCTATAGGACCGAATTTGTAGACAGCTCTAAGCACTGATGCTGCCCTCACATACCACCAGTCTGGCCTGACAGGAGGTCTCTCTTTGCTGACTCCTGTCTTGCAATAGACTGCCCATTCAGGGGGGGCATATTCAGGCATATTAGAAAGCTCTTTAGCAGCTTCCTCGATGAGTTCGTTCGGACGAACTTCATAAACGCTAACCATGTTTCGACCTCTGTTTCTATTTCTCCTCTAAACCGTTGTATTCGGAAATTGCTATCATTTAAAAAGATTGCGACTGCGACAGCAGGCAAAATGTCATAGAACTCAAGAGTTCTAGGATCCCAGAAACTTGTTTCTGTGATACAGATGAAGATTTCCCATGTCTCCATAAGTGTGGTCTGCAGCGAGGAGAAATGGGAAAGGAGCATTTTCCTGCTGTCGCAGATACATTGCACAATATGAAAATTCGTAGGGCTCGTGGGCCATTACGCTTGTCTATCCACTGAGCATCGACCTTATCATTAAGGCGATGGCGATAAGAAGGCCGAAGAACACTGCTGCACCTATGAAGGGATTGGCTTTTTTGTTCATTTAAACCACATGGCAACAGAATCTGTTAAGTCCTTCTTTTTTATGGATTCGTCCACATGCTCCCAAAGCTTTCAGCCAAAGTTGCTTCTGCATAGTGAAGTGGAAAATTTATATAGCACCAGACTCGTCAGTGTCAACATGATACTGTCGCATGATGAGATACTCTCAGAGATCAAGAAGGGAAGGATCAGGATAGATCCGTTCTCACCAGACCAGGTCGGACCGGCATCGATCGACCTCACCCTGGCTAAGGAATTCAGGGTATACAAGAAACTCTCCCGCAAAGTCGATGTCCGGGAGGGGATCGACATCGACAGCATCACGAGGCTTGTTGTCGCAGACAGCATCGTGGTCAAGCCTCAGGAATCCCTGCTTGGCATCACTGAAGAGAAGGTGACGCTTCCAAACGATGTGTGTGGAAGGCTCGAAGGGAGGAGCAGGTTCGCGAGGATCGGCTTCCAGGTGCACACGACTGCGAGCTTTGTCCAGCCAGGAGTATCCAACAGGCAGGTGCTTGAGATCGCCAACATCAGCCCTTTCACGCTCGTGTTATACCCAGGCGAGCGCGTCTGCCAGCTGATCCTCGAGAAGATGGGGAAGAAGGCCTATTATTCAGGCAGGTTCTCGACCCAGGAAAATTTATAAATCATGTGGCTTTCTAGGGCGGGATGGATCCTCCTTCACAGATTCTTGCTGAGATAAGCTCCTCCTTCAAGCCACTCATCTTCTTTGATGACGATGCAGACGGCCTGTCTTCATTCCTGCTTCTTTACAAGCACATCCGGGAGGGCACTGGGGTCATCATCAAGACGACACCCAGGATCGATGCGAGATTCCTCCCTAAAGTAGAGGAGCATTCCCCTGACAGGATATTCATACTCGACATCGCAGAACTGGCTCAGGAATTCGTCGACTCCTGCAAGGTCAAAGTGGTCTGGATCGATCACCATCATCCTCTGGATATCAAGGGAGTCACATATTGGAATCCCCGCAATCATGGCACATATGCTCCCACATCCTACTTGGTGCATTCTGCTATCAAGGAGAATGATTGGATCGCTATGGTCGGCTGCATCGGCGATTGGTTCATCCCTGACTGGAAGGACAGATTCATCGACGCTTACCCAGATCTTCTTCCTGTAGGGATAACAGAGCCGGACGCAGCCCTTCACACAACAAGGATTGGCCTCCTCGCTAGGATATTCTCATTCGTCCTCAAAGGCACGACGAAAGATGCCATGACCTGCGTGAAGATCATGAGCAGGATCAAGGACCCTTATGAGATACTTGACCAGACCACAAGCCAGGGAAAGTATATCTGGAAAAGATATCAGAAGATCAACTCGCTCTATGAGGAGCTTGTGCAGCAGATCCAGCCATCTGATGGCAGGATCCTGCATCATGTCTTCCAGGGAGATACGATGTCGTTCACATCAGACCTGTCTAATGAGATGCTCTTCCGCCATCCTGGCAAGGCCATTGTCATCGGCAGGGAGAAGAACGGAGAAGTGAAGCTATCCTTCAGGGCAAAGGATGTGAACATCCTCAAGGCTGCAGGAGATGCCATGGCAGGCACCAAGGGATTCGTCGGAGGACACGACCAGGCATGCGGCGGGATGGTGCCAAAGCAGGATTTTGAAGGATTTCTTAAGAAGCTCGACCTGGTGCTTTCCTCGAAAGAAATATAAGGTCCGCTGTTTTTTTTATCATCATGGTAAGGAGGAGGATACTTGCAGGTACAGGCTCTGTCAAAGAGCACCTATACAGAATCGCATTCATCTCGATAATCTTGGTCTTTCTCATGTTGATATTCAGTGTCATAAGGACGAGCATCTTCGGAGCTGTCGACCCGGAGAAGCACGTGTATTTTGAGATTGTCTTCCTTCTGCTCCTCGCGGTCTTATCAGAGGTCGCAGTCTTCTATTTCAAGCAGGAGAACGTCATAGTCCTGATGCTTCTTGGCATCCTCGTCTCCCCTATATCGATAGAGATCATCTGGGATTTCCTCAGGACTTTCATCATCGCTCTCCCTTCTCAGGCCCCAGAGATACTCAAGCACACAGAGATCATTAATGTGTTCGCCCAGCTTGGAGCCATACTGCTTCTCTTCAAGGTGGGGATGCACAGCAAGATCGAGAAGATTTTCTCGGCACCGAATATGTTCGTGGCAGTGGCGGGCGTCATCTTCCCGTTCGGTGCAGGATATCTCTATGCTTCAAACTTCGGGGGAAATTTCGCATTTTCCATGTTTGTCGGAGCTGCACTCTCAGCGACGAGCGTAGGTGTGACTGTCGCTGTCCTGCGAAGCATGGGCGTCCTTGGAAAAAGGTTCTCAGACATGATCATCGGCGCTGCGGTGATTGATGACATATTGGCGCTCCTCGTGCTCTCGATAGTTGTCAATATCTCCACTGCTGAAGGCATGGCAGTCCAGGCAGCTGTCTTCACTTTCCTCAAGGCGATGATATTCATAGTCGGTGCCATCCTCTCAGGCAAGTATCTGATAGAGTACATCGACCATAGGGATCTTGACCAGAAGAGATTCCTGTTTGTGCTGGCGTTCATGCTCTTCTTCGCCTATGTGGCTGAATTCATAAACCTCTCAGCCATAGTCGGATCTTTCATCGCAGGCATAATCCTGAGCAAGAGCAGGCATTACAAGAAGTTGGAGGAAGGGACATCCTCACTTGAATACCTGTTCATGCCGATATTCTTCATCTCGCTTGGGATTCTGGTGGATGTCAGGGCGATCGCAGATTTCATTGTTCCGATCATCATCCTCACAGCCATAGCGATCCTCACAAAGATGCTCGCATGCGGAGGGGTCTCAAGACTATTTGGTCTGAACTGGACAGAAGCGGCACTTGTAGGGACAGGGATGATACCAAGGGGAGAAGTGGCGCTTATCATCGCAGCCATCGGGCTTTCGCAGGGAGTGCTGCCTAGCGCCGAATATGCGATCATCTCATCTATGGCACTGTTGACATCCCTGGTTGTCCCGCCTTTGCTATCGTTCTTCATCCGGCGATGCAAGGGAGAAGGGGAGAGATGCTAGGCGCATTCAATCGCAGACAGGGACGCACTTGCCTGAGACACAGTCAAGCAGCCTGATAGGAATACCATTGACAATACCAACAGGCATCTATTCATTTCGGCACCCCTTCATCGCATTTCTCATGGAAGAATAGAAATATCTGTTCTCAGCGACCTTTGCGATCAGTTTTTTGACATCCTTCCGCCTAGAGTCCTCAAGCCTGCACTTCTGCTTGATTATAGGGAACTTCTGCTCCCTCACAAATTCGATTATCAGCTTCTCAGGCACATAGATGAGCGGCCTGATGACCTTCACCTGCTTCTCTGACATGTAAGCAGGTTCCAGGGTCCCAAGCTTGGAGGAATAGAACATGTTCATGAGGAAGGTCTCGATTGCATCATCTGCAGAGTGGCCCAGCGCAAGAGTGCTGCAGCCTTCCTCCCTGGCTACTCTGTACAGCACACCACGGCGAAGCCTTGAGCAGAGGAAACAGCAGTCTCCGTCCCCTCTCTCTGGCATCTTCCTTTCAAGCACATCGGCGATCTTAGTCTTCTCCAGCCTCACAGGAATCCCCTCTGATTGAAGATATCGCAATGCTTTCGAATAATCAGCACCAAAACCGGGATCGACAAGCGCAGCCTTGATCGAGAATCTCACAGGCGCTCTCTTCTGGAATCGGCGGAGGAGGGCGAGTAAAGCATAGCTGTCCTTTCCCCCTGAGAATCCGGCAAGTATAGTATCTCCTTCGCCTATCATGCCATGATCCTTTATGGCATTCCCCGCAAGCTTCGCTATCTTATCTTCGGTCAACACAATAAAAGAATGCTATCTGGGATATAAAGCCTACTCGTGCTCAGTCATCTTCTTTGCAAGGAGCAGATCCTTGTAGACCCTGTCTGAGAGGTCGAGGGCGATCTCTTTGGCAGTCTCCTCCCTGAGGACCTTGGAATCATCTCTCCCCTGCCACTTCTCGACCCAGGAGACGATCCTGTCTGACGCTGTCTTCTCTTCATCCAGCATCTTGTAGAATGGGTCGAGCATGCTCTTCCTGCCAGTGATCTCTTCGACAGTCCGTAGCAGGTTCGAGCAGTATCTTCGTATCTCCCTGCTCTCAAGTCCTTTGATCGCTGACTTCTCCTGCAGGCTAGACGTGAGCATTTCATGCCGGGGGACATAGAGGTCCTTGTCCTCCAGCTTCCAGGGCTCGTTGTCCCCTATCTCTGACGGCACGATATGTATGTCATTGTCCCGGACATACTTAGTCAGCCGACGGAGGAGGACAGAGCCAGCGACTATCGCCGATGGGAAATTCATGTCCGAACCCCTGGACTCTATCGTACCATGCGGCGAGACCTTCACAGGCTGCCATGTGCTGTCAAGGACAGAATAGTCCTCCTTGACAAAATCAGAGAATGAATATCCCGAAGCCTTGAGGAGAGAAGTCCACTTCTCCATCCTCCCTCTGATGGACTTTGTCAGTTCCCCGAAATCAGAGAAATATCCTTCGAGCTGCCCGAACTCCGGATGCTTCGAGTAGAGCGCATCAGGGTGGTCGAACATGCTGCGATACATTATCATCCTTGAATCCTTCCCCAGATATCTTCCGTCGATATAGGGAGAAGATTGCATGAATGTGCATATGGCTGGATCAAGAGCAGAGAAGAGGTTGTACATGTTCAGTACTTTTGCCTTGTTCCGCGGATTGATATCTGGATAGAAGAACTTGATTTTCGGATTGAAGGTATTTCTTGGAAGCGAGAAATGATAATGGAAACCCACGCACTTCGCTGCAGTCTGCCAGTTGTCCTTCCCTAGTATGTTCTCCTTCGCCAGATATCTCGGATCCTGACGCATATTCGTCTGGTTCTCGCCAGGATAAGTCCCGTATGAGAACAGCCGCATATTGTCCTTCTCAAGATAATACAGCAGACTCTCATAATCATGGAAGAATTCTGAGAACGCATGCCTGGAGGAGAGGCTTGGATAGCTTGTCAGCTCGATCATCGAATGCCCGCACTCCTGCTTGAGGCTTGTGTTCTGCAGGATACCTTTAGCCTCAGACAGCACCTTGTCAGCCTGGTTCTTTATGTTGCCATCGCTATCGAGCAGGAAAAATTCAAGCTCGATGCCAAACATCCGTGTCAAAGAAGGAAGATCTTCCATATGGCTCTGATTTTCGTCGTGCGATAAAAATGTTTCCTTCTCCCTTCACAAATCTTTAAATATCAGTATTATATTACAGGAGGGATGGACTTCGACTTGTTCGACCTGATTGACATCATACTCAATCCAGGCAAGAGACCGACTTCCACTACATATGCCTGCTAGGCAGGCCAATATCACTTTTTCTAAGGTGAAAATGAATGGTGACATTAGAATTTCCAGACGGCACAAAGAAAGAATTTGAGAAAGGCATCTCCGGAAAGGAGATCGCGCAAAGCATAGGACCCAGGCTTGCTCAGGCAGCGCTTGCGATCGAGGTAGATGGCAAGGTGAAAGACCTGTCCGCCAAAGTCGACACCGATTCCAGGATAAGGATCCTGACATACGAAGACAAGCAGGGCAAAGAGGTCTTCCGGCATTCAGCAGCCCATGTGCTTGCAGACGCGATCATGCGGGTCTTCCCTGATGCCAAGCTCACGATAGGTCCTGCTGTCGACGACGGATTCTACTATGACATCGATAAGGCAAGCCCTTTCACTCCCGAAGACATGAAGAAGCTCGAGGACCAGATGGCAAAGGTCGTCTCTGAGAACCTCGAATTCAGGAGGCTTGAGGTGGCGAAGGAGGAAGCTGCGAGAAGATTTGCATCAAACCCTTACAAGATGGAGATGATAAATGAGCTGGGTGATGAGCAGTGTTCCGTATATGAGCACGGCGATTTCGCAGATCTCTGCCGCGGTCCTCATGTGCCGAGCACAGGCTATATCAAGGCCATCAAGCTGACAAAGATAGCCGGAGCATACTGGCGTGCAGATGCCAAGAACAAGCAGCTGCAAAGGGTCTACGGTATCGCATTCCCCTCAAAGAAGGAGCTTGACGAGCATCTAAAGCTCCTGGAGGAAGCAGAGAAGAGGGACCACCGCAAGCTTGGAAAAGAGCTTGAGCTGTTCTCCATACATGACGAAGGCCCTGGATTCCCCTTCTTCCTCCCGAAAGGCATGGTGATCAAGAATGAGCTCATCAACTACTGGAGGGAGGAGCACAGGAAAGCAGGCTATGTAGAGATCCAGACACCGATAATGCTATCAAGGCACCTCTGGGAGACAAGCGGGCACTGGTTCAACTACAAGGAGAATATGTATACCACGCACATCGATAACGATGATTTCGCGATAAAGCCCATGAATTGCCCGGGAGGTCTTCTGGTCTACAAGGAGAAGGTCCATTCCTACAGAGAGCTTCCGCTCAAGGTCGGAGAGCTTGGCATCGTCCACAGGCATGAGCTTTCAGGGGTGCTTGCCGGACTTTTCAGGGTCCGCTGTTTTACCCAGGACGATGCGCATGTTTTCATGAGGGAGGACCAGGTCAAGAAAGAGGTCCTGGAAGTCATAGAGCTCATGAAGAAGATATACGGATTGTTCGGATTCTCATACCATGTGGAGCTTTCTACAAGGCCGGCAAAGTCGATCGGCACTGATGAGGCATGGGAGAAGACCACAGCATGGCTCAAGGAAGCGCTTGATGATGCAGGGTTCAAATACAAGGTCAATCCTGGCGATGGGGCATTCTACGGCCCTAAGATCGACTTCCATCTGAAGGACGCGATCGGAAGGACATGGCAGTGCGGTACGATACAGCTTGACATGAATCTCCCTGAGAGATTCGATATCACATACATGGACAAGGAAGGAACCCAGGACAAGAGGCCGATAATGATCCACCGTGTCATATACGGGAGCCTTGAGAGGTTCATGGGAATACTTATCGAGCACTTCGCAGGCAAGTTCCCTCTGTGGCTCTCACCAGTGCAGGTCAGGATCCTGACAGTCGCCGACAGGTTCGAAGAATACGCACAGAAAATAAGCTCTGAGCTCTTCGACGCAGGCATAAGAGTCGAGGTGGATGCCAGGAGCGAGTCCATCGGAAAGAAGGTCAGGGAAGCACAGCTCCAGAAGATCCCTATCATGCTCACAGTAGGGGAGAAGGAGATGGCAGACGGGACAGTCGCCCTAAGGACTTTAGATGGAAAGGTGGTCTTCGGAATGAAGCCAGCAGAGCTCAAGGAGAAGCTGCTCGAGAACATCAGGGAGAAGCGGAAGACTATTGAACTATGATTTTATTATATTTTCTCTCATATATCTTATCTGGTTCTCCACCTGCCTAAGACTTCTGAGATAATTCAGTTCCAGGACCAACACTGCATCGGGATGAGTAGCGAAATGCCTTCGAAGTTGATTCCCGACTATCCCTTCCAACGCTACATTGTTCTGCTGATCACAAGTCAGGACAGAGGCATTTCCCAGTTCATCATGCACATCATAAGGTACGAATTCATGGTCCTTATAAGGAAGCCCGGAATCGTGTATTACTCCTGAAGTGAGTTCAGGCGGGATTGCTTCCTCAAGGTCGGTCATGTATTGGATGGCAGCTTCGATCAGGTCATCATTATCATATGGTGCCTTGAAAGAATTCGGATATCTCCTCCACTGGAAGAATCCAGCAAGCTCATGTGTGAGATCACGTACTCTGTAAAGTGGCCTGATCTTTTGAGCGAAGACAGCACGTTGCAGTTCAGGTGTAGAGAACAAAGTGAGTGCCTGAAGTCGGTCATGTGATGCGACTGTAAGTCCGTCTGACTGGAGTGGGGGGACAGTCTCAAGGCTGATATCGAATCCGGAAAACTGTGTGCTCATCATCCTGAGATAGTCATTCAGAGTTCTGGGTTCTTTGGCATTGAAGAAGTCTTTGTAATCCTGATTCCCATCAGGACATATGAAATGCGTTGTTCCCGGATGGTAAACGACAAAAGGACGCTCGCCTTGTGGATAGCCGAGCAGTCCTGCTTCGCTGAGCATGTCAAGCCTGCCCTGGCAATATTTCAGCATCATTGCAATGTAATCATCCATGGTCTCGACCCCGAAGACAGGGTTGCTCCTGATCCGGGTCCATGATTCATCCTCTCCACGGCTGACTGTGAAATTGAAGCCCTGACCTGGACCAGGCCCATGCAAGATGAAATTTAGTCCTGTTCTATTCCCTGTCTTGACAAGATGCTCCCAGGCTGCATCATGCGCTACACCATAGGTGGCGGGATGGGAGAGGTTCAGCTGCACTGTTTGTATGAGGCCTTTATCATGGAGCTCTTCGATCAGGCGGATCTGGGTCAAACCCCTTTCACTTCCAAGATCTGATGGACTTAGCCTGGCAGCATACCTTACCATCCTGCCTGGTTTAGAGTCTCTATATTAAAATATATAGGAAAGATAAGTACACCATAGCAATCTTTATAAACAACTCTTTTTTCCAGTACACTTAAAATGTCACAGAGACACGGCGGTTTTAGGAGCAAGACAAGGCACAAGCTCCAGAAGTCCTACAAGGACAAAGGCAAACTATCTATCACAAGGTTCTTCCAGAAGTTCGAGGAAGGTGAAAGCGTCATCCTGAAGGCGGATCCTGCATACCACAAAGGCATGTACTATCCAAGATTCCATGGAAAGACAGGGGTAATCTCAGGTATGAAGGGAGAATGCTATCTCATCGCGATCAAGGACTCGAACAAGGAGAAAGAACTGATTGTGCACCCGGTGCACCTGAGACGAGCATGAATCCGAAGATCCTGTCCGAAGAGGCCATAAGCCTCTATGACGTAGCCAAAGAGCTCAAGAAAGTCAGGAAAGGAGAAGAGGAACCAAACATCAGGACAAAGAAGCTTGAAGAATATCTAGCAAGCTTTGTCACGCTCAAGCCCAAGCAGGCAGAAGAGCTGGAAGCAGAGCTGGTGAAGCTCGAGATCCCAAGGCTCAGAGACCTCCATATCAAGAAGATCATGGATGTGCTGCCCACTTCCTCAGAGGAAGTCAAACTAGTTCTTTCGGCATATCCTGTGACAATCAGCAAGGAGAATCTGAACAAGATCGCTGATCTCGTCTCAAAATATGTGCCGGCAAAAGCAATAGCATAAACTTTATATACCTCTCATTCTTTGATAAAGTGGGGTGAAACCATGGAGGGTCAGAAAGTTCAACAGCAGATGAAGAAGGAAGAGCTTGCTATAGTTCTCGACTTCCTTCCGCACGGAGATCCCTTCGACAAGACACCTGCTTACAAGAAGACACCTATCGCACAGTGCCTTGGCAAGAACCATCTTACACTTCTCGAGGCAGTGCCTAAGAAGGAGATACATCTAAGGCCTCAGGAAGAGGTTTATATAGGTGAAGGCAAGAGGGATAAGATACATCATGTCAACGGCAAGCTCGACCCAGACAGCTTGACTTCTACAGCAAGGGCGGAGCTTGAGATCGTTGTCAGCAAGGTAGTTGATGAGAACCAGAAAGCCTATGTGGACTTCTTCAACAAGGCACAGCCATTGACGACCAGGATGCACACTCTTGAACTCCTTCCAGGACTTGGGAAGAAGCACATGTGGGAGATCATCGAGCAGAGGGACGAGAAACCTTTCGAGACTTTCGACGACATAAAGAAAAGGGTGAAACTCCTTCCTGATCCGAAGAAGATAATCATAAAGAGGATCGTCTCTGAGCTCATGGGTTCAGAGAAATACCATCTGTTCGTCGATAAGTGATGCCAGAGCAATGAACAGACGCATTGTCGCTCTTGATTGGTTGCGAGGGATTATGGCATTTTCTATCATGCTTTATCATCTTACAGGAGACTATCTCTCCAAGCCGGATGCAGCTTCTGTGCTTGGGAGATTGGGCATCTATGCGGTCTCGATATTCTTCATCCTGTCCGGCTTGAGCATGGCGTATGTGTATGAAAGCTACATCAAGGATATGCTGACATCCCTCAGATTCTATGCCAAGAGGATATTTCGCATATGGCCTCTTCTTTGGTTGAGCGTGCTCCTCGTCACAATCCCTCGTCTTGTACTGCATGGCTTGTTCGACCTCCAGCAAGTCCTGCTGAACCTCACTACATTGTTCGCTTTCCTGGATCCTTCTGCATATATCAATAGAGGTGCCTGGTCGATAGGCAATGAGATTGTCTATTATTCGATCACACCGCTATTGCTCCTGGCTTACAACAGGAGCCGGAAATTTGGTAACATCATCACCTTGATGACAGTCGCCATCGGCATAGGCTACTCATCCTTATACTTGTCTCCTACGGTGCCGCTGGCAGATCAATGGCAGGTCTACATTGATCCGCTCAACAACCTCTTCCTGTATTGCATAGGGATTGCGATCCACTATAATTGCAAAGACATGAAACTAGGGACGAAGCAGCCATTCATCCTTCTCGTCTTGACGTCCATACTATTCAGCATTGTCCCTGTAGCAGGGGATCAGATAACGATTGTGACTGGTATTAACAGGATTATCTTCTGCATGCTCTGCATTGGTCTTGTCATCAGCTTCAGATTTGTACGTATCAAGATTCCAAGATATGCAGCAGAGGCGCTGGAGTTGTTGGGCATCGTAAGTTATGGTGTCTATCTACTTCACCCTGTCATCAATGACTATCTTGCATATGCATTAAGACTCCTTAGGATCGACCTGCATCCGGTTCTGATGATAGCTTTGGTGTCAGTGCTGACGATATTTTCATCAATCATCTCGTATTATATGTTCGAGCGGCAGATCGTCGCTGTGGGAAGACGCTTGACCTCTGGTGGCTGACCGACACTACAAGAAGTTTCCTGGATATATCTCAAAGCTTGTCCCCCTCATCCTTTGAGGAAGCATCTCTGCAGCAGCTCTCCTTGTATTGTACATGATAGTATTCTCTCCGACACATGTCCTGACTGTGATAGACCCGTCTGCGATATCCATTATCCTTGATGCTGCCCTGAGACCGAATCCCCCACCGAGTCTCTTTGTTGTGTTGCCTTTGAAGATCAAGGGGATGCCTTCCAGGCTTATCGGCCTCCCTTCATTATCGCAGACACCAGGTCCATCATCAGTTATCTCCACTTTATCACCATTCCCTATCAGATTGATGCTGGACACAGCATAACGACTTGCATTCTTGATTATCTCCCAGGCTGCAAGATATATCTCAGGAGATAGATAGTCTGTATCGCATTCAGGATGCAAACGCTGGATTGTCAATGAATCCACAGGGATAGCTGCATGATTGTTATGTCCAAGGAATATCGCGCCAGCATAGCCAAGTCCAAGGAATCTCTGATATGATCTGATGAACTCTGTATTGAATTGCGGTGTTGCGGAAGCGTCAGGAAACATGGTATATAGGTTAAGACCATAAAGATCATCTGTCATGTCATGCTTGACCAACCTGGCAGCAAGCTCCTGGTCTCCATGATACCTAAGATCTTTGAGTTCATCCTTGATAGAGATGAATAGCGTCGAGATGCCCATCCAGTCAGAAGTCTTTAGTATCCCTATCATCTCTTCAAGAGGCACAGCTATCGGAAAAGAGGTGATCAGTAGGAATGCATCGTCAAGACAGCCCATCTCCTGCTGTAAGCAATTAAGATATAAAAAGTTACACTATGTGCGGTAAACTGATGTTGAAATTTTCCTGGATCGGATAAAAATGCTATAAATCTCCATCAGGCCCCTTGGCTTCAGGCTTTCTTTGGCCAGATGCTATCACATCGTCGATCCGAAGGATCATCGTAGCTACTTCTGACGCTGAGCTTATAGCTTGTGTCTTGACCTTCAGCGGCTCCATGACTCCTGCTTTCCATGCATCCATGACCTTTCCCTGGAAGACATCCACTCCTGCCCATACCTGGCCTTTCTCATGGGCATTCTTGAGTTCAGCCAGTATGTTTATCGGGTCAAGCCCGGAATTCTCAGCAAGCGTCCTTGGGATTATCTCCATGGCATCTGCGAATGCGCGTACAGCCAGCTGTTCCCTTCCTGAGAAAGTGTCAGAATACTGCCTGAGCTGCCTTGACAATTCGACTTCGGTCGCTCCCGCTCCTGCGACAGCCTTGCCTGTCCTGAGGGTCGCCATGATATCGCCGATAGCATCAGTCATCGCTCTTTCGACCTCATCGATGACGTGTTCGCTTCCTCCCCTTATCAGGATCGTGACAGCCTTCGCGCTCTTGCAGCCTTCGACAAATGTCATCTGCTCGTCCCCTATCTTTCTTTCTTCCACATTGCCGGCAAAACCAAGATCCTTCTCAGACAGGTCATCAAGATTCGATATCACTATCGCACTTGTCGCCTTGGCAAGCTTCTCCATATCAGACTTCTTCACCCTGCGCACAGCATAGATCTTCTTCTTTGCAAGGAAATGCTGGACAATGTCATCTATCCCCTTCTGACAGAAGACGACGTTCGCTCCTGAGCCTGAGATCTTCTCCACCATTTCCCTGAGCATCTTCTCTTCCATCGACAGGAATGCCTGCATCTGTCCAGGGTCAGTTATCTGTATCTTCGCATCAGTCTCAGTGTTCTTCACTTCAAGAGCAAGGTCGAGGAGCGCTATTCTCGCTTCCTTCACAGACTTTGGCATGCCTTGATTGACTCTCTCCTTGTCGAGCACTATGCCATAAACAAGCTCAGTATCCTCGACACTCTCGCCGACCTTCTTCTCAAGCTTCACATCATCCCTGTCCAGGATGACCTTGTCTTCTTTGCTGTCGATTATCTGAAGGACAGCTTTGACTACAAGCTCTGATAGCGCTTCCTTCGCAGTATCTGCGCCCTTCCCAGTCATCGCAGTCACAGCGATCTTCCTGAGCACATCAATATCCTTCTGCGTGATCTTCTCCGCGATCTTTCCTAGTATCTCCTGCGCCTTCTCCGCTGCCATCACATATCCTTTGATGATGACAGTCGGATGGATATCCATGTCGAGGAGCTCTTCAGCCCTCTTCAATAGCTCTCCTGCAAGGACTACTGCAGTCGTAGTCCCGTCACCTACCTCATTCTCCTGTGTCTTCGCTATCTCGACTATCATCTTGGCAGCAGGATGCTCGACAGACATCTCCTCCAGTATCGTGACGCCATCATTTGTCACGATGACATCCCCGAGACTGTCGACAAGCATCTTGTCCATGCCCTTCGGACCGAGGGTCGTCCTCACAGTCTCTGCGACAAGCTTGCCTGCCATGATGTTGTTGCGCTGCGCATTCTTCCCAGTATTCCTTGAAGTGCCTTCAGGTAGTATATAGATAGGTTGTACGTCTCTTGCCATGTTTCTCCCTACGCCTCGCAAATGGCTGGATTTATTTAAATGCTTCTCCAGCAAAAGCCAGAATACATGCAGCTAGCAAGCTGCAGCAGGACAAGGCAGACTATCACGCAATGGAGCAAAAGACCTGCCTTGCGAATCAGGAGCATTTTTATTGTATGATGAGTCGACACTTTTCGTACTGAAAGAATGAAAAGTGCTCAAGACGAAGTCTTTACAACTGCGTCAGACCGGAGGATGATTAGTATAAGGGAGGACATAGTGCAGCTGTAAAAGCATTTCAGTCTTAACTGAAATGTGCTCAAGACGATTGAGTCTTGATATGCTAGATATCTTTTGATTCCTAAGCCTTCTCCATTCTCAATCTGTCAAGCATTTGTTCTCCTTACTTTCTCTTCATGTTAACCGAGAAAACCCAGCGTTCTCGGGCTCTCCCCTGCAAGCAGCTTGCCGCAATCGTTTCTTCTCAGAGAGCTGCAGTCCAATGCAGACACTCATATGAAGCGCTTGACCTGCCAAGTAAGACAAAAATGTTTGATATTCTCAGGAGACAAACAGGAGGAACATCACGATAAGGAAGCACCATAAAGGCTGGATGAACAATCTCCTCGCTCCATTAAATATATAAAACATATTAGATTTTCAGTCAGGATGCCTGACATAGCAAGCACGCTCACAGAGCTGGAAAGGAAAGTCCTCCGCTGCCTCAAGGATTTCTCAAAGGTCGAGGATGTCATGGCAAAGGCAGGCCTCCAGGAGATAGAGGTCCTGCGCGCGCTCCAGTGGCTCTCTGCAAAAAGCCTTGTCACAGTCGATGAGAAGGAGCATGAGCTGGTGCAGCTGGATGTGAATGGCCAAAGATACAGGCAGGAGGGTCTGCCTGAGAAGCGATTCCTCAAGGCGATAGTTGCACAGCCGCTGACGCTAGACCAGATAAAGGACGCTACAGGCCTTGACTTCAACGAAGTGAGCGTGAGTCTCGGGCAGCTGAAGCAGAAGGGTGCTATCGATGTCAAGAAGGAAAAAGAGACAATAGCATCTATCACTCCTGCAGGCCATGAGCTGTTGGGCAGGGAGTCCCTGGAAGAGAAGTTCCTTAAGGGAGATTTCCCGAGAGAGACAAGCACACTTTCCCCTGAAGAGCAGCATGCTCTCAATGAACTCAGGAAAAGGAGGCAGATCATCAGGCTGTCTGTTCAGAAAGACAGGACAGCGACGCTTACTGAGGAAGGCATCAAGGTCTCCTCCTCTGACCTTGATGCAAGGTATGCCGAGAAGCTGACTCCAGAGATGCTCAAGGACGGCAGCTGGAAAGGAGTCGCATTCAGGCACTTCGACGTCACTGCCCCAGTACCCAGGATCAGCGGAGGCAAGAGGCATTTTGTCAGCCAGGCCATCAGCTATGCCAAGCGCATCTGGACTGACATGGGTTTCGTCGAGATGGAGGGACCGATCCTGAATACATCATTCTGGAATTTCGACGCGCTCTTCACTGCGCAGGACCATCCTGTCAGGGATATGCAGGACACATTCTTCATAAAAAATCCAGAGAAAGGCAGGATCCCTCAAGGCATTGTCTCTGAAAGGGTAAGACAGGCTCATGAGGAAGGCATAGCAGGAGCAACTGGCTGGAGATATAAGTGGGACCCTGAAGAGGCGAAGATGAATGTGATGCGCACCCATACGACTGTCCTCTCAGCAAGGACTCTTGCAGCCCTGAAAGACTCTCAGATGCCTGCGAAATTCTTCTCTGTCGGCAAATGCTTCAGGAACGAGGCAGTCGATTGGAAGCATCATTTCGAGTTCAACCAGACAGACGGCATAGTTGTGGATCCGAATGCCAATTTCAGGCATCTTCTAGGTTATCTCAAGGAGTTCTTCAGGAAGATGGGTTATCCAGAGGCACGTTTCAGGCCAAGCCATTTCCCATACACAGAACCGTCGGTGGAGATAGATGTCTTCCACCCAGTGAGGAAGGAATGGATAGAGCTGGGAGGAGCAGGCATCTTCAGGACTGAGGTCGTCGTCCCCCTGCTCGGGAAAGACATACCTGTGCTTGCCTGGGGCCCGGGTTTTGACAGGATGCTGATGGACTATTATGCGATAACTGATCTCAGGACAATGTATTCAAACGATGTCAGGCAGCTGCGCGAGATGAAGGTGTGGCTGAAATAGGTGATGATGATGGAAGACTTGAAGAAGAAATATATGAAACAAGCTGAAGTGGGTCCAGAGGCCCCTGCTTTCTCGAAGGAATTCCTCCAGAGAGTAGAGACAAAAGACGTGCTTGACCATTATGCTGAGAAGACAAAGAAGCATATGGAAGACATGATGAAGTTCGTCAAAGGATAAAGATGCCGACTGTCAGCCTCTCTAGGAAGGAGCTTCTGAAGGCTCTTGGCAGGCACGTGCCTGAGAAGGAGCTATTCGACAGGATAGACTATCTTGGCACTCCTGTGGAGAGGCATGACGAGAATGAGATAGTCGTGGAAGTCTCTCCCAACAGGCCTGACATGCTCTCAGACCAGGGTTTCTCACGAGCCTTGAAGAGCTTCATGGGGATCGAGACAGGTATCCGGAAGTATAAGGTCAAACCCTCTGATTGCAAGGTCATCGTAAGCCCAGAGAACAAGGACATCAGGCCATACACAGCATGCTGTATCGTGAAAGGCCTGAAGCTCGATGACGAGAAGATACGAGAGATAATCCAGATACAGGAGAAGCTCCATGTCACCTATTGCCGGAAGAGGAAGAAGGCGGCCATTGGGATCTATCCTCTTGAGAAGATCAAGTTCCCTGTCCATTTCAAGGCAGCAGAGCCTGAGAAGATCGTATTTCGTCCTCTCGAATTCCCTGCATCCATCACCGCGTCCAGGATACTTGAAGAGCACCCGGCAGGCAGGGAGTACAGGCATCTTGTAGAGGGACTTCCGAGATATGCATATTTCGAGGATTCAGAGGGGAAGATCCTTAGCTTCACACCCATAATCAACTCGCATGAGACAGGCAGGATCACTGAGAAGACAAAACAGGCATTCATTGAGGTCTCCGGATTTGATCTTGCTACATGTGAGAATGTCCTCAATATCATCGCATGCGACCTTGCTGATATGGGTGCCAAGGTCTTCTCAGTCGAAGTAGAATATCCTGACCAGACAATCGTTACTCCTGTACTCACATCAAGGCAACATCCTTTCGATCTCGCCTATGTCAGCAAGATCCTCGGTCTTGACATTGGCAAGGCAGATGCGAAAGTCCTTTTGGAGAAGATGGGATTCGCTCTCAAAGGCAAGAATGTCCTTATCCCTCCTTACCGTGCAGACATCATGCATATGCGTGATTTCGCTGAAGACATAGCGATCGCTTATGGCTATGAGAATTTCAAGGAGGAGATCCCTCAGATAATGACGATCGGCCAGGAGAGCAGGATGTCGATCCTGAATGAGAAGATCACTGAATTGCTTGTCGGCTTAGGATATCTTGAAGCCAGTACCCTTCATCTCATCAACAAGGAGAAGCAGACGGTGGCGATGGGGATCTCTGATCCGGTTGTCGAGATAAAGAAATCAGTCTCAAAGGAGCATGACTCGCTGAGAAGAAATCTCCTGCCTGTGATGCTAGAGGTGCTCGAAGGGAACAAGCACAACGAATATCCCCAGAAGCTCTTCACGATAGGTAAGGTGTTCATCCCTGATGAGAAAGAGGAGACGAACGTCAGGGAGGAATGGCGGCTTTCTGTGGTCTCTGCACATAGGGGTGCAAATTTCACAGAGATCAAGCAGACAATCGAATACCTCTTCAAGGCTCTTGGCAAGGATTGTGCTATCGTGGGTTCTGACATCAGAGGTCAAATACGAGGACGAGGAGGCAGGGTCATGCTAGAGGAGGTCTCTGTCGGGACATTGGGTGAGCAGTCTCCGGATGTATTGTCGAGATTCCAGATAGAGACTCCGATCTGTTCAGCCGAGATAATGCTCAGCAAATTGGTCCCTTAGTGGTTCGTCATGAAAAGACTCACGATTCTCATACCAGATTATCGGGACCTGAGGGTAGAGCATACCATAAGATCGATCGCTTGCCAGGTTGACAAAGGTATGTCCATCGAGATCCTTGTCGTCCTTACAGATCCTCAACAGGAACTCTACGATCTGCTTGATAAGCTGCGTCATGAATTCTCAAGAGTCATGGTCGTACGGCATGTCCTCCTTCCAAAAGAAAGACTCGTCATCTCAAAGGAGCTTGGGATGATCGGAAGCCTGGCAATGGCATACAATGAAGGTATACAAGCATCCTCAAATGATGATATCCTGATTGTCGATGCTGATACAGTCCTCCTGGAAGGGTGCCTCAAAAGCTATGTCAAGCATATCGGGAAGTATGATGTCGTCAAGGGCAAGGTGGAGTTCCGTGAGGCACAAAACCTTGGGGAGAAGCTGACGAATGGCGCAAGGAAGATCAACACCACAGATTCATTGGCACTATATACTCCTTCTCTTATGTTCAATAAGAAGAAGCTGGATGCAAAAGGGATAAGCTGCACATACTCAGAGTGGGTCCCTTGGAGCTGCGACTCCGAATTCGGTGACAGGATCTTTGAGCACAATTCAAGGATCATCGCAGAAAAGGGACTGTCTGACACCTTCGATAATCCTTATGGGATCCTCTATTCTGAAGGCAAGGAAGGTATTGCGGATAAGCACGGGTTGGTCACTATCCGCTTTGAACCGATGGGAGCAATAATACATCCTGCATACTCGATCAAAGCAGATCTGAGATGTGCCCTGAGATTCGGGATAGATGAATACTTCTTCCAGGAAAAGCTTCATCGGAAGACAAGGTTCCTCAGCACCTTATTATATTATCTAAAGGCTGGGTTTGGGAAGGATCCGATCATCCATGCGTATTCCCTCCTTTGGTACTCTCATCAGATCATAGGTTACTGGAGATTCAGGCTCTTCTATCCAAAGTCAGGTCTTGACTTATAGTTATGCCTTAAAGGTAAAGACCCGGAGAAAGCTTTATATGTAAGTTACTACAGAATGATAACTACATGGATGTTATATCGCTGAACCGGCACACTCTCACAGATACAAGAATCCTTGAGCAGATTGTTTCCTTGCTTGAAGATGATAATCCTAAGAAGGTCAAGGATGGCAAGTCTAGGATGTATGATCGGGATGATGGACGGAGTGCTTATCTTAGCAATCTTCGATGTTATAACAGCATGCTGCCAGAACAGTACAGGATGCCAGATGATGCCGTCGAGATGCTGTCATACTGGACTCAGATGGACATTCAAGAAAGACAGGCATTCAGGGTCAGTATGGGACTCCCTGATGATTTCGAGGCACCCACATTCGGTTCCCGCCGTAATAATATCAGGGATCATTTTATTGTCTATGAAATAGGTGCAGGCGATGGTGCCTTGACCAGATACATCTCTGAAAAGCTTTCTAGGACCGGAGGAAGACTGATCGCAATAGAGAAGGACCCTGCTATGGAATATATGCTCGAGGAACTCGAACTGCCTGATACTGAGATAAGGATAGGAGATGCGCTCGATCGTCCAATACCAAAAGAGGCGGATGTCCTGATAGGTAATATTCCGTATAATATCACCCCTGATCTCATTGAAAAACTGACCTCAGAGAGGCACCATCTTCAAAAGGTCATCCTCCTTGTAGGAGAGAGATTCGGTGCGCAGTTTGAAGAAGGAGGAGCCCTGTTCTCAGGTGCCCAGGGCGGAATTGATGATAATGACTATTCTCGTATCTCTAAGACAGGGCTTCTGGCGACATGCTACTTCAATGTCCAAAGAGAGTTCACAGTGGACAGGGATTGCTTCGATCCTGCGCCGAGTGTCCCAAGTGTCGTCTTGACTATGACACCCCGAAGTTTGGAATCTCTCACTGATCGTCCTGAACTCTATATCCTAAGATCGATGTGGGAGAACAGGAGACAAGGGCTAGGTGATGCATTTAGGAATGCTTGCGCACGATATGGGGCTATATCAGGGCAAGACTATGATTCTGAGAAGATGCTGGATGATATGGGCATAACCGAGCCAGACCAATATCAACGTGTGCAGAATATGGAGACGCAGACAGCCATCAAGCTCTTCGAGTACCTTTCTGGTGGTATGATGAGGCGTAGGAATTCTATTGTAGAATCTCCTCTTATTGAGGAACCTTCTTCTGTCCTTTGTCCTCAACTCGACCCTGAAAGCCCCTGGTATGATCCTCTGTACATGGAGTGGGAACAGTACAATCAACCAGTAGGTTGACCATAAATTAACAATATATATATATAGCAGATTGGCTGTTAACACTAAATAATGACTAAAACGACCCTTGTCGATCTTCAGAATAGAAAGGATGAACGGCAAATTGGAATTGATCAGGTAGGGATCAAGAATATAAATTGGCCCCTTAGGATCAAGGAGGGCAAAGAGGTCCAGACAATCAGTTCGAATATTGACATGTACGTGAATCTTCCAGGTGATCTGAAAGGTACGCACATGAGCAGGTTCGTTGAAGTCCTATCCGAGTACCAGGATAAACCTATCAGTGTGAAGGTCATAAGATCCATATTGATGGACTTGAAGAAGAGGCTGCAGGCGACTTCAGCCTATATGAATGTCAGGTTCATGTACTTTGTCGAGAAATCTGCTCCAGTAAGCAAGAAGAAAGGTTTCATGGACTATCGTATAGAGATACAGACTTTCCAGAATTGTGAAGAGTCTGAGATCAGGTACAAGATCTCTGTTCCCATCAAGACGCTCTGTCCCTGCAGCAAGGAGATCAGCAAGTATGGTGCCCATAATCAGAGGGGAGAAGTCACACTGTCCGCGGTCTGCAAGGATAAGATATGGATAACTGACTTGCTCAAGATAATCGAAGACCAGGGTTCCTGTCAGGTTTATTCGCTGCTGAAGAGAGTCGATGAGAAATACGTGACTGAAAAAGCATACGAGAATCCGAAGTTCGTCGAGGATGTGGTGAGGGATTGTGCCATGTCCCTGAAGGCCAACAGCGACATCAAAAGCTTCGAGATCGAATGCGAGAACTATGAATCGATACATAATCATAGCGCATATAGCAAGGTTGTATTCGACAGGCGGAAGAGATGACTGAGATAACAAGGAAGCTGGAGATGGATATAGGGCATAGGGTCCCTAATCACAAGAGCAAATGCAGGAATATCCATGGGCATAGATATGTCCTGGAAGTGACAGTCTCCGGAGACCTGGTCGAGGAGAAAGGAGCATCGAGCGAAGGGATGGTCATGGATTTCTCGGATCTCAAGGAGATAATGACGCGTTCTGTACATGATGTCTTTGACCATGGTTTCATCATGTTTGAGGATGATCCTCTCGCATCTGACTTCAAGCGATGGCAGGATGGCCTGGGGATGAAGATCATATTTGTGCCTTTCATACCTACGGCTGAGAATCTGGCATCATATTGGATGGATATCCTATCCAAGGCATTGGCAGATTCAGGGATAACAGTCATAGGTGTGAAGGTGGTGGAGACGCCTAACAGCTGGGCCACTTGCAGTAATCAGAAGTGAGACAATGGCAAACAATATCCTTTTTGCGCTTGCTGTAGACCCGTCATGGTACACAACAGACGATCGAGGCAGGT
>CAYTWW010000014.1:0-47727 GCA_964441565.1 uncultured Methanosarcinales archaeon
GTGTCCTGCGTTATTGTCCCTCCTTCGCAGCTGGCAGGGATGTTCTCGATGCTATCGTAGGTTGTGCCGCCGGTTCCCCCATCCTGCACATTGATACTTGCGACAGCCTGGATCAGCTGTCCATTGTATGTGTACTCTCTATGGTCATTAGCTGTCAGCACGACTTTGATCTGATGCTGCCCTGTTGGCAGGCTTGCGACGACATTGTTCGCCTGGTAGAACCTTCCCTGCTTTACTCCATCAAGATACCAGTGCGCATGTCCCTGCCCATTGACATGAGGGGCCATCTCACCAGGAGGCTGATAGAACTGGAAGTTCGTAGTCACCATATTGATGTTCCATCCCTGGCTGTTGCTGCCTGAGACAGAGACGCTGACAGTAGGTATGGGCGGCTGCGCCTCCACAGTCGTTGGCATTGATGATCCGTCCCTTGTGTTGAGGACGCCATGCGGGACTCCTATCTCATCAGGGAAATATGGATCGCCGCTGTCGAAGTATTCGATAGGAAGTCCCGTAGACTTCCCTCCCACTGTGCAGATGTAGTCGAAAAGCCCATGCCCGCCTACTGTATGCGTTATCTGGTTGCCGCTTCCGATCACAGATCTCTGGCCAGTGTAAGCATCTATCACTTCCCAGCTGGGGGTGCCAGCTGCAGAGTGCTCGCAAGCCAGGGTGGATGAGAGGCCGTTGCCGCTCACAGGCACTATCTCCGGATCCCATCCCGATTTCCTTAGGTCGATATGCAGGTCACCCCTGTGGACAGTGGCAGGATTCGTGTTCGTGTCAACCACAAGGCAGCCGATATGGTACAGCTTGTCTTCCTTGAATGTGTAGGTGACATATTCGCCTGCAGGCTTGTCAAGTATCATCGCCTCTTCAGTGGATTCGACAGAGAAATCACCCGTATCAGGCCTGATGAACCAGTCCCTCAGAAGTGTGTTCTCAGGTTCCATGACGCAGCTGAATGTATATGTCCTTGTGTCAGGATTCCCCGATACTACGCGTACATAGACACTGTCTGTCCCGCCTGTATGAGCCATCGCTCCGAATGCCTGCAGCGCGAGAACTGCGATAATCACAAATACTATCTTTTTCATCTCTACACCTCCATCTTCTCATAGTCTTGCAGTGTCAGTATGCTCTCTTGCACAGTGAACTGTCCGATCCTCATCTCTCCTAGCGAACCTTCAGGGAACCCGCCATAGTAAGAGGACTGTTGGTCAAGCACCTGCTTGGAGATGAGCTTGTCGATCATCTCACCTGCGAATTCCTTGTCATCAAGTGCGACAGCAGCCCTTCCCACCAGGGCGTACACCCAGGGCGAATCTCCCGGGCTGAGCGGATCGCCATTGGAGCCATATTCTGCATATAGCTCAGCATTGATCTGGTATTGTTTCTTGTAGAACTCAAGCGATTCTTTCGCAGATTCCATCAGCTCAGGGTCGCCGCTCTCAGCAGCCCTCACCATTATCCATAGGCTGTTGATAGCATACTTTCCTCCATCGATACCATTCCCATAAGCTCTCAGGTTCGTGAGCATAGAATTGTATAACCCGTTATGGATCTGGGCATCAAGGACAGCCTCCTTCATCTTTGCATTGAGCGTCTTCCAGGGCTCCCCCCTCCTCTGGGCAAGCTCCCTGAAGACTGTGAAATCGCTGTATGACAGCCAGACCTCGTCCGCAGTCCAGCCTGAATCAGGTCCAGACGCGCCGCCATACGGTGAGAGGTATCCATCCTCGGTGATAGCGACCTTCTCAAGCCCGTATGCCAGCTTGTCTATGAGATTAGTGTATCTTTCGTCATTCCATCTCTCCTCAGCGATGAGGAGCGCCTTTATCGCCCTCAGATCAGCATCGCTTGCTATGTTTGCGCCGTCGTCGACGACTGTCCCGTCCCCCTGGACGCGCCACATCATGTAGCCAAGCTCAGGGTGCAGCATCTTCTGCTCGACGAAGTCAAGCTCCTTGTCGAATCCCTCTTTGTCGCCCTCATTGGCTTTCCAGAGCAGGTAGTAGCTGACTGCTTCGCTGTTTGTGTTGAAGTAATCTTCAGAGCCATCCCAGCCGACAGGCACATACAGGTCTATATGGCCATCTGGCCTGACGAGCTTGGTCTCAAGGAACGCCTGTGCTGCTGAAAGATACATAGAGACATCCTTCCCCTTGTCCTCCGGGGAGGCAGCCGGGGTCCTCTTCAGTGTCCCGTTCGAGACCATGTAGTATATCCCGAATGCAGCTCCCAGATAGAGAGCAAGTATCACAAGCAAGAGAGCGATCTTTCCTTTCATGACATATCACCTTCCTTGAATTCCAATACAGATACCAGAGCGAGCCTCTTCTCAAGAAGCGAGTAGCCCAGCAGGAACACAAATCCTGCGGTCGACAATAGTCCTCCAAGCATTATCGTCCTGCTCATGTTGTATTCGAGGACGATGCTGTAGTCTCCTTCCCTCCCTGGCTCTATCAGCATGAAGTCAGGCCCGAACTTCACTATCTCCAGCTGTTCGCCTGAGACAGTAGCAGTGAAGTCATGATCATATGTCATCTTGACAACGATCGCAGTATCCCTCCCTGCGCCTTTCACATCTATGATGTACCTGTCAGGATGCTCCATAGAGATCGTCGCTCTAGCAGTATGGTTTTCTTCGAGCAGGGAGACATAGGCTTGGAGATAGGCGTTCTCCTTGTTGTCAGTGCCGACGAATTCCTCCCTTGCGCTGCCGCAGTAGACCTCCTTGAATATCTCCCTGCATCCAGGTTCCAGCAGCTCGACTTCTGCTGCCTTGCTGGCGCTGACAGCCTGGGCAAAGCCCGGGTCCTTGAGGGGGACCTTGAAATAAGAATACCTGCTTGTGGAATTCTCATAGTCGAGGACTGATTTGAGCCTCTCGACCATGATCCGATCCCTCTCTCCTTCTTCGTTGTTGACATACAGCCTGCCGACATTGGCAGCCTTCAGGTAGAGGATGGTGAGATTCGCATTATGATAGCCGCTCGACACGCTGAACAACTCATCGTCATAGCTGTTCGTTATCCCCTGCTCATAATATCCATAGGTCTGGGGGATCTCGGTGAAGCTGCTCCTGACTGCGAGGCTCTGGTCAGTGTAAGGGAAGCTTATCCTCCCCTCGATGTCATCGTAGATGAACTCCGGGCTCTCCGAGATGGAAGGAGCAGTCACCCACATGCCCTGGATGATATAGACGACTATGCCTGATGCGACGAAGAATGTTACAAGCATCGAAGTGTACACGGCGCGCTGCATCTTCGTGACTGCGATGTTTGAGAGCGCGGCGACAAGAGCAGCTGCAGTTATGATGAACTCAGGTATTATCCTGTGATACTGTATCGAACGCAGGAGATTCATCGGGAAGATGTTGAGTCCCTCCAGATAGTAGAATAGCACCATCATGGTGAGGACGAACGCAAGCCCCCCTGCAAGCTCATTCTCGATGAGCCTCTTCCTGTTGGTCACTGCGAAGAAGATCAGGAGGAAGAACGCGATCATCACGATAGGCCCAGGCCCTTTCAGGTTCCCTGCGTCGAAGAAGAAGTCCTTGAGCGAGATGATGTTTGGCGCTACCTGCTGGAAAGGCAGGTATTTTACGCCCATGTGCGCGCCGCTCGTTACCTGATCATATGTTATCTGTGGTATGAATTGTATCCCTCCGAGGACTATGCTCATGAACACAGCCCCGAAATATCCCAGGAGGAATCTTATGTTCCTGACCTCAGGCCGGATGAGTGCCACGTATATCAGGTAGAGGCCCATGGTCATGTTTAGCGAGAACCATAGGAGCGGATGCGCTATGAACGACAGCCCCAGCACAAGCACAAGCCAGAAGCGGAACGGCTTAAGAGGCTCCCTGAGGAACAGGAGAAGCCCCAATGGATATAGGAATAGGAACACGACTGTTATCGGTTCCCACCCATAGCTCCTTGTGGTGATGAACGTGTTCGCGAGGACGAATATCGCGCTCAGTGCAGAGACAAGTATCTTCTTTGATATCTTGTAGCTGAGGAGGAATGTCAGCATAGCTGCGAGGAGATGGCTGAATATCACAAGCAGCAGCGCCGACCTCGCAGATGATAGTCCCAAGAGAGCCATCAGACCCCAATTCACGAAATAGAATCCCATCTGATAGTACTTGAACAACGGCATCCCAAGGTACCAGTATGGGTTCCAGTGGATGTTGGGCCAGTTCTGGATCATGAAGTCTGTCTTCCAGATGTGCGTCTCGATATCCCAGGCCCCGAAAGTGTGGAGATTCCCTTCATTGGTCCTCCAGTCCTCGTTGTCGTAGGTCGGCGAGATCCATGCGCTCCCATGCAGGAGCTTCTGGTCCATCGCATACCAGACCATCGCTATGAACGCAAGTGCCAGCACCGATCCTAGTATGATGCCAGTCTTCCCCCCTCTTCTGCCTGGACTTAACCTCTTATCATCGTATCCGTATTCCAATTTGAGCACCTCATGCGCCTACGCTGGCTTCCTTCTTCTGCCTCACAGGGACAGGGAAGTCCATCATGGCAGACTCTGCCTTTCCTATGAAGAGTATCGAGCTTGCAAGTATCATCCCATAGAACAGCAGCCACACAGAGATAGGGAGGAATGCCCTCACCTGCTCAGCGCTTGTAGCAAGGGCTGCAGATCCCAGCGCATACAGCGAGAATCCCAGGCATACCACAGACAGTAGGAGGTTCATCCAGATAAGCTCGATCCCTGAGGATTTCCTTGTCTTGTCTGTCTTGATGAAGTTCGTATACCTGCCCAGCAGAGCATTGATCGCTGCTCTTGCATATATGAGAGAGCTGTTGGTTATCAGGCTGTATTGCAGAAGCGCGTCCCCGAAGGACACCTTGTCGACATCGCTCCTGCCATTGAGCGCGACATAGATGAGGCTGATGCCCATCGCCACATTGAAGAACAGTATCGCAAGCATCCATCCTGGAAGCCAGGTGTGGTGCGTGCCCCCGAAGAACAGGGAAAGTATAGGGACCGCTATATAGACCAATGTGACGAATCCCACAAGCCACCATCCCAGTGTGAAGAATGTATGGATCTGCTGCATGAGCGACAGGTTCCCGGACAGGATCTTCAGCCAATGCTCCTTAAGGACAGCCAGGTTCCCGTTCGCCCACCTGTATTGCTGTGACATGTATGACTTGAAGTCAGGAGGCGCAAAGCCTGTCACAAGCACCTGTGGCACATATTCGCCGACATATCCTGCATTGTTCAGCCTGATCCCAAGCTCTATATCCTCAGTCGCTGTGAAATATGAGAATCCCTTGACATGATGGAATGCGCTCGTCCTTATCACTGCGTTCGTGCCGCAGAAAGGCATCGCGCCATCATTTGACTTCGACACGCTCTGCGCATTGAAGAATATGTTGTTGCCTACCTTTGCAGCCTTCTCGATCGCAGTGCCCTCATTGATGAAATACTGTGGCGTCTGCACGAATCCTACTTTTGGATCGTTGAAATTGCCCATGGTCTTCTCCAGGAAATCAGGGAGCGGCGCCTGGTCAGAATCGAGTATCACGAAGAACGGTTCCTTGACATGGTTCTTGACAGCATTGTTTATGTTTCCTGCCTTGAAGCCAGTCCTGTCCTCCCGCCTGATGATCATGCAGCCGATCTCGTCGCAGAGCTCGTCCATCTCGGTCTTGCTCCTCGTATCTGTCGAGTCGTCAAGGAGATAGTGTCTCACCTTTCCGCTCCACCTCAGCTCCTTGGCTGCGAGAAGCGTCCTCTCCACGATATGGCGCGGCTCATTGAAGACGGGGATGAGGACAGCCACATCCCTTGCCTTGTCCTTTAGCGGAAGGGGAGCAGGCTTCCTCTTCTGGTCAGTCAATAGGTTATAGACGAAATACAGTGCGAACAGCGTTGAGAAGACTTCTGCCGGAAAGATGAGATAGGTCAGGGGGAATCTCTCGAAAGAGCTGATCGGGAACTGCTGTGGTGTGGTGTGATGTATTATCGTGTCTGAAAGGTAGAACATCAGGAGCATGATATTTATCGCTCCGAATATGATGAAGTAGATCAACTGTCTCTTCCCCTGTCTTTTTATCTCGTTCATTCTCTCACCGGTTCCCTGTTGAATATCATCATCACAAATATCGAGACTGCCATCAGCCCGAAGCCCAGCAGTGTCGGGACAAGAGGTTTCCTTATCAGCCCCTCGAGCGTGAGCGGCTCAGCCACGCTAAGATCCGAGGCCTGCGCAGGCATAGGGATAACATACACCTGCCTCCCAGTGACCTCATGGATCCTTGTTGTTCGGTTGTTCGCAAGTTCGATAGACCTGATAGAGTATGTGGCATCAGGCGTCTCGACAGTGAAGCTTCCCTCCCAGCTTCCGTAGTTCTGGTCACCCTTGGTCAGCTCAAGTCCGACAGCCAGCTCATCGCCTCTATTGGATACGATGTTCGCAGTAGCTGATCCGACACCATATCTGTCGACAGCATCGATTCCTATCCCGACGATAGTCCCATTCTCGACTTTGCTCTTGTCAAGGAGGGCATACACAAGATCCAGATCAGCGTCGATCACATCCTCAATTGCCTTGACATAGAATCCTGTTTCGTCAACAAAAGTCCTTGTCGGTCCTATCTGATTATGAAGGTCGACAGAATACAGCCTGTAATTCCCAGGTTCAAGGTCTTTGAAGCTTCCCTCCCAGGTCCCGTATTCTTTGGAACCGTCCTTTAGCGAAAGTTCTATCTTCCGGTATTTTCCTGAAGGTGTGAGCACCAGGGCTTGTGCAGCGACGACTCCTCCATTGAAGTTCTTGGCATCAAGCGTGATGGTCTGAGTCCCATTGATGTCCAGCAGGTCACGCTGGAAGAAGGCATGCACAAGCCTTGGAGTGCCTGAATTGTAATATGAGCTTGAGCTGTCTGCTCTGGGTATATCATCTGCAGGTGCATCTGCCATGTCATCCTCTCCCCTTTGGAATGACGGTTGCACTTCAAAATCAAATCGTCTTACTTTCCCTTCTGAATAGCCGATGATTCCTGTGAGGAAGCTCTTGCCATGCTTCATGTCCTCGACAAGAGCTGTCCAGGCAGTGGTCCCATTGGCTTCCTCCGGTCCGAGCGCGACAGTCCTGTATGATACCTTATTGTCTTCTGAGCCCTCTAGTGTCGCCTGAAGCCTGTCGAACCTCAGCTTCTTGTCATTGGTTATTATATTGACTATCGCACTGCTCTCAGAATCTTCGGATATAGAGAGATATGCGTCGATCACATTCTCGACATTGACTGTGATGCTCCTTGTCTCCTCCCCTACATGCGCTGCGACTTCCACTGTGCGTATGTCGTCCGTGAATTCTATGCCAGGTGTCCATCTTAGGACAGAACTGTTGGCATATTCTTCAGATACCTTCTTCCCATCTACTGTCCATGTGATGATCGCATCATAGCTGACATTGACACTGAACACTGCTTCGTCAGTCTCATAAAGATGGTACTCGTCTCCACTGAAGAACTGCAAATCTGTGGAAAGCGATTGTATCAGCCTTTCCTGCGCATAAGATGAGGATATGAGAAATAGCGATGCTAATGCCATCGCCAGTGCCTGTCTTGGTCCATCCATATTTGAATACCCCCTATGATCAGAAGCGACCGGCACCGCCGGCATCTCAATATACTGATTGTCCGCTTCCTCTTTTATAATTTGCTTATTTTGGTTACCTATAAAGGTAACCATAAATTCTGCGTCCTGTCTTTGGTTTCCTCATCGATAATACGCCAGAAGCAAGAGTCTTTCCAAACCACTTATATTATATTAATGTGCCGTCGATATTCCAAAGTCCTTTTTATTGTATGGTCATATTATTTAGAAGTAGAAATAAAAAATCAATTGGTGGAGTTTCCCGAAGACCCTACTTCGATCATCTGCTCTTCGGAGTAGAAAGTCTGCTCGTTCACAGTAGCATACACTCTATAATACACTGTGTCTGCGTTCTGTGGGATCTCGAATGAATCCCTGAAATCCTGTGGCATCCAGTAGACTCCATTCCTGTACTTGTCGGTCTCATCATCATAGCCTGCCCTATCTGGATCTTCATCTTGATCAGGCATTCTCATGCTATCTGTCCCGAACACTATGCCTGTGCCTGTCGCATAATTCCTGGTGCCTGAATCAAGAGTCCACTCGACTGTCACAAAATCTCCTTCGTCGCCCGAATCAGGTGCAGAACGCAGTGTGATCAGGCCTGTGCTGGTCCTTTCTGTCTCATTATCATCCATGTCGGATGTGTTCATGTCATCGGTGGTGTCTATGTCTTCTTCAGTCTCGTTCATGCCAGAAGGTCCGACTACGACTGTGTCTTCAGTTGTATTTTCTCCGAGAGTATCGTTCGCTGTGTCATCCGATTCATTCATGTCATCTCCTGTCTCATTGTCGTCAGGTATTATAACAGTCGTCACATCATCCTCGGTCTCATTTGCTCCGGCTGCTACGTTAGGTCCGGTTGTTGTATTCTGCGAATCATTGGTCTCATTCCCGAAACCGATGTCTCCTTCCGTGCATCCAGCTATCACCAATAAGGCTCCTAGCAAGGCACCGAAAATCAAGATCTTCTTTTCCATTTTCTCACCTTGAAATTTTTTTGCGCAAGAACGATGATAGATATGCTGCGCTGATGTGAGATAAACAGGTGCCAATATAAAAAATTTTGCCGATTTGGTTACCAACAAAGGAAACCAATAATCAGCTTTTCTCTACGACTATCCTGCCATGCATGAAAGGCCTCCCTCTGGAGCTATAGAAGTATATGCCTGGCTCATGGAATGTGTGGATCCATGACTCTCCTTGTCTGAGGAAAGGCGACTGGAAAGTGCCTGAGATGATGGTCTGGCCTTTCTCCCTGGTCTGTATCCATCTCACAGTTGTGCCTTGCCTTATGATGGTCGTGCTTGGGGAGAAAGCGTCTTCTCCTGCTGTGATGTCTGTCGTCATTATCTCGTTGGGGACAGGTAGTCCCTCGCCTGGCCTCGATACGAGCAGGGGGACAGCCGCTGTCGGCGTCTCAGCCTGGCATGCCAACAGGGTGAGCATCAATGTCGCGACAATCAGCCTCTTCATTTTGCATGCGGTTCAGGTCTAATATATAAACTATTTTATTCGGCTTTGTTCAGAATGTGATCTCGATGTCCCCATGCACCTTGCACTGGCATGCCAGCCTTTCTCCCTCATCAAGTATCTCTTCGTGTGCAGTCTTCGGAGACAGGTTCTCCTTGCCCTTGATGACACTGATCTTGCAGATGCCGCATATTCCTGAATAGCATCCGAAGGGGACTCCGAGGATCTCGGCAGCTCTTGTCAGATCCTCTCCTTCCTTCGCTTGGACACTATTGCCTTTGGCCTCTACCTTTGGCAAAGTTCTCCTCCGCTCTGTTCCAATCAAGGACATTCCAGAAGGCTTCTATGTAGTCTGCCCTCTTGTTCTGGTATTTAAGATAATAGGCATGCTCCCACACATCCAGTCCGATGATAGGTATCTTCCCTACTGTTAGCGGTGAGTCCTGGTTTGGGGTGGACATCAGCTCTATCTTGGTCGCATCCATGACCAGCCACTGCCATCCGCTGCCGAAGATCCCTGCTGCTGAATCAGAGAATCTCTTCCTGAATCCTTCGATGCTCCCGAATTCCTCCTGGATGGCTTCCCTCAATCCTCCGGTCGGGACAGTGCCCTTCTTCAGCAGGGGCCAGAAGAACGAATGGTTGTAGTGTCCTCCTCCGTTGTTCCTTACAGCGTTCCTTATGTCGTCAGGCAGGGTGACCATGTTCTTCAGGAGGTCTGTGATCGGTTTCTCTTTTAGTCCGGGGTGCTTGTCCAATGCGGCATTCAGCTTATCCACATAGCCCTGGTGATGCTTCGTATGGTGGATCTCCATCGTCTTCCCGTCGATGAATGGCTCCAGTGCATCATACCTGTAGCCTAATGCTGGCAATTCATGTGTCATTTCTTTTACCTCATATCAGAAAAATGGCAAAGGCGCGCGAGAAAAGAGGGGGAATCCCGCGCACTCCTTTGCCTGTCAGCTTGATTAACAATTGTAAAATATATTAAGATTAATAAAGATTATTGTGATATTTCATAGGATGTATAGGCCTAATGTCTATTGATTATAATAAAGGTATAATTTTAAGATGGGGTTTACTATTTAGGCGAACTTTATCTAATTATTCGCTTGAGCCAAATAAAATACGCTTGATTTGCCTTTGGCAGATAAATTTTATATAGTGGTTGTATTTAGGGGCTGAATATGGAAAAGGTGAAGAATTTTGTCAAGATCGAAGAATTCAAGAAAAGGAGCCAGTTCAACGAACGCCTCGACCTAGACGACAGGGACAACACGATCCTATCTCTCCTGCAGAAGAGCCAGTCCATATCTCAGGAAGAGATAGCCCAGAGGATAAAGCTGTCACAACCTTCGGTCGGCGCAAGGATCAGGAAGCTCCAGGAGAAGGGCATCCTTGCTCGCATGAATGGTGTCAATTTCTCGATAGTGAAGCTTTTCCTCGCGAAAGTGGATATCAATGCCACAGATACGAAGGCTATCCTTGCAGAATTCAAGGATTGTCCCTTCTTCGTCAATGGCCTTGTCACAAGCGGCAGATATAATCTCTGCCTTTTCTTCACAGCAACAGATCTCAAGAGATTGGAAGGGATAGTGAATCATCACCTCCGGAGCAATCCAAAGGTTAGGGAGACTGAGATGAACATCATAATCTCGACAGCCAAAGACCTTGTGCTGCCTATGAACATCGATTATGACAATGAGAAGCAGATAAACTGTCCTCAGCACTGCAAGGATTGTCTTTGATTCTTTTTATAATCTTGCCTGCTCAATCTTTGTATGAAAAGTTTATGGTTACCATGACCGGTAACCAAAAAGAGAAACCTTAATAAACGGTATTTCTATTCAAGGTCTTTGAAATATAGGGGGTGAGATTAAAAAAATTCTCATTCAAAAGAGTGTCCTGCAGGCGAGATGGATTTTTCAGGGGTCACTGTTCCCGGGATACGGGACTAGATCCCGAATACGTAGGACACAGCTATTCAAAAGAGCTTTCAAGGAGGAAGGAAATGGAACCGAGCAAGAAGAACTACATACATATAAAGGACCTGAAGAAAAGAAGCCATCTGAGCGCTAAGCTTGGGATAGATGAGCGGGACAACATCATCTTGTCGATGATCCAGGATAATCCTGAGGTGTCCCAGGAGCAGATAGCCAAGCGCATCAAGCTCTCACAGCCCTCTGTCGGCGCAAGGATCCGCAAGCTTCAGCAGAAAGGCATCCTCAAAGGGATAAATGGCGTGAATTTCAGGAGGGTGGAGCTGCACCTTGTCAAGGTAGAGATCAATGCGACTGATACTCGGAGCATAATCGAGGAGTTCATGGATTGCCCATACTTCATCAACGCACTTACAACTTCGGGGAGATACAACATCATGATGCTTTTCACAGGCACGGATCTCAAGATGATAGAGGAAGTTGTGAACAATCATCTGAGGGCAAATGACAAGGTGAAGGAGCTTGAGATGAATGTGATAATCTCTGCAGCAAAGGACCTTGTTCTGCCGTTGAACATAAGCGCTGAATCGAACAAGCTCCATAACTGCATCTCCCACAGTGAGGCCACCTGGAAGAACTTCACTTTCGCTGGTGAGGCTTGATTTTTTTCTCTTTCCTGAATTCCAGATAGCTGTACAAGCTCGCCGCGACCGATACGATCACAGCGATGCCCATCATTATTATGAAGAAGAATTCTTCTCTGAATAGTGTGAGCAGCAGTAGCCCAGACGATATCATGAATAGCGTTCCTCCGAAGCGGTTCGTCTTCTCCCATACTACTTTGCTCTCAAGTGTCCAGGGTGTGCGTATTCCCATTGTCCAGTTCTGCTTGATGTTCCTCAGGCTATGGCCCATCAGGAAGAACAAGATGGACAAAGCTGGTATCATCGCTTTTGTCAGGCTGAACACAAATCCTAGGTTCCAGGCAAGCACAAGTCCTTGCATAAATGTCATGAAACCCATTATCGAAGCGATGACCAAGGAATACTGGGGAGACCTGCCGACATCATTCCTAGGGTCGAATCTTGGCAGGACGAAAAATAGCAGGAGCAGTCCCAGGGAGAGCGCAGGCACGATGAATGCACCTGCCTTCGGCATCACGCCATCAGGCTCTCCTCGGATATTCCAGTGAGTCACGATGTTCTCCGGCAGCTGGCTATATGTTGAGAGGGTAATGAGGAACCCGATCACGATCAGGATAATGGCTGCTTTCATTCTGTCACCTTTGCGATATGTAGATGCGCCTCACTGGCTCAATCTTAGCGAAGCTCTTCACTGCCTCTTTCTCGTTAGCTCTCCAGCTTCCGTTCTGTACCAGCCTCGACAGCTTGAAAGAGTCGATATCGACTGCCTCTTCATATCTTCCGATCTTCCGGAGCACTTCCTCCAGATAAGGCCGCATAGGATCGTCCTTCCCAGGGAACTTCATATTGAGGTAGGTCTTGCAGTTCAGCCTGCAGTGTGGGGAGAACACAACTTCCACCTGGTTCTTCTCGCAGTAGGCGAACAAGGCTTCCTTGACTTTCTCCATCTCAGCTTCTATCCTCCCCTTCTCGACTGACAGCTCTGTATACCTGTTCGCTAGTGCTACGCCGGATTCCTTCAGGTATTCATTTGCAGGCAGGTTCTCTGTCTCGTACATGTGCTTCCATTTAGGGCAGAATCTCATATATTCGCACCAGTCGCACAGTGCTGAGGAGGAGGGATTGAACTCCCTTGTCTCCTCGATCCTCTTTATGAGCTCGACAGTATCAGCTTTCAGCTTGATGAGTTCCTCATCTGTCCTCTCAGAGACCAGGTCCTTCTCAAACGCCAGATAGTGCCAGACAAGCCTCACTTTTTTCGCATCGGCGAATTTCTCCTTCACAGCTATGGAATAGAGGGCAAGCTGCCTGTCATGGTCTATATGCTCTTTGTCGGGAAGAGTGCCGCTTGTCTTATAATCATGGACCTCGTATACGTCCCCCTTGCATGAGAGCCTGTCGATGAAACCTCTGATGGCATATCTGCCCTCCAGGTCAAGGTTGATCGTGATATTCATCTCAGTGGCGATCGTGGTGTCTTCGTCGAATGGCTTGTGCGACTCATAGTAGCTCCTGATGAACTTCTCTCCCATCTTCCTGTAGTTGTCGCTCGAAAGATCCTTCTTGACGACGACAATCTTGTCATTGTACCTTTTCTCCCACTCAGAATGGTAGTAGTCGAGAAGCTCCTGGGGGGAATTGAGCTTCTCATACTTCAGCTCCTTGTAGAGCTTCTCAAGCGCCTCATGGACGAGATTGCCCATGAAAGCCTCTATTCCCTGCTCGATCTCAGTCTCGAGCTCATCGATATAGTGATACTTGAACTTCAGGGGGCACTGTTCGAAGGTGCTGAGTCTTGAATGAGAATAGATCATCTTTTGACAGACTGGTTGCAGCTTAATAAATCTTGCCTGGCCTTGTCCAGTGAATTTTAGTTAATTAATTAAATATTTAATATTATTAAATATTATATGTAATAAAATAAAATACTATAATGATATTACTATTTTCATTATATAGATAATTAAACAAAACATTTAAATACAGGGATAGAATATCCAGGTCTAGGATACAAATTTCAACACTGGGAGGAATCGATGGAGATAGAATCGCTCTTTGGCGGGACACGATGGGAGATGATCCAGCTTCTCTCGAAGGGCCCTATGTCCCCCAATGAGCTTGCCTCCTCCCTGGGCACTTCTGCTGCAAATGTCAGCCAGCAATTACGTCTGCTCGAGCTTGGAAGGATAGTCAAAAGTGAGAGGGCAAGGAAGGCTGGCAAGGCACGAGTCGAATACACCATCGCATCAGATGTCGCATATCTCATATTCGCATCAAACGGCCATGCGGAGAAGAAGATGCTCGAGGAGGATCTCTATCATACCTACATGGTCCGCTCATTCCTCGCAGACCGCAGGTTCCATGAGCGCCTGGGGAAGGCTTACTGGAAGATCGCTCCTCATGCTGACTTGATCGCCGCAGTCGGCTTCGACGCACAGAAGCAGGAGCTCATCATCCTGGGCTCAGGATTGCCCAGGATAGAGGGCGACAAGGATCTTTCCATTGTCATCGCCGAAGAGTCGAAGAAGAAAGTGTTCCCTCTATTTGATCCGGAAGGGAGGTTCAGGAGATGAGAGACGACCAGGATCATAGCTACATCGAATCGATCACATTCGAGGCTATCAAGAAGATATCAAGAAGATGAGACATGAGAAAATGGATGCTGATCATGCTGTTGTTGTTCGCCAGGATGGCTTTAGCCGAGCCGTCAGGAGCAGAGGTGACAGGCATGACTTCTGAACGAAGGGAGGATCCTGCAGCGTGGACGCTCTCTGCCCAGGCAGGAAATGTCACAGGCATCAATTTCAACCAGACCAGGCCAACTGACATCTGGCAGGGATACTATGGCAACATCACAGGGATAATCACGCTTGACGATGCCTCCAACAGGACGATGTATGATTGGAATATCGCGAAGGTCACAGGAGAGGTCTATGCCACGAGGACCATCGTGCCTGACTGGGAGGATCCAGGATGCGCTTCGCAGGACTTCATAGATGCGGAGGAGACATCTCTCGGGATCTCACCATTGTGGACAGACAGCATCAACAACACATTCACAAGCACATCGCATGAGCCATTCATCCTGGGGATAGATGTGATCTCCGGATGCAGGTCCATGCAGGCATACAACAGCACAGGGGAGGGAAGCTTCTGGAACGCCCTTCTCAATGTTTCAGACATCATGGTATACGTGTCGATCATCAACAACGACGTGAACAGCTTCGACAACAGCACTACAGATTTCGAGATGCTGGTGCCGACTGATCATGCGACACAGATGGCGACGTATTACTTTTATGCAGAGTTGGATTAAGGAAGGTGGAACAATGTACAGGAAAATACTCGTGATGGCGCTCTTCGCGCTCCTCGCATGGAGCGTGCTAGGCGAACCAACAGGGACATCGATAGCATTAGTCGGCAATTCGACAAAGCAGTTGGATCCGGCACAGAACAGGACAGACCTCAAAGGCTCTATAACTACTATCGTCATGAGCGCTGTCCAGCAGAACTACAAGTGGAAGGCGTATGTGGGAAACATCAGCGCGACATTCACTCTTGACGACGCTGACGACTACACCATCTACCAATGGACGCTAGACAGCATAACAGGAGAAGTATATGCGACCAGGTCTGATACAGCTCCCACATGGTCAGGCATAGGCTGCGGCGATGCGGCAGATAAGGCAGCCGAGGATACAGCCCTCTCCCATGATTCGACAAGGGGGGACAGCATCAACAGGACATTCAGCACAGCCACCCACAAGGCATTCAATGTAGGGCCTGTCGAGATCGATGCGAGCACATGCTATGCGACAACCACCTACATGAATGATACAGCGGTCGTCCTCGCAGAGGATGCGGCATGGCAGGAAGTCCTTCTCCATGATGGCACGAACATGATCTACACAAGCTTTGTGGAGGAGAACACGTACGGTTACAGGAACGGCACGACAAACGATTTCCAGATGATACTTCCTGATGATGCAGTCTCGACAAATGCCACGATCCCGTATTTCTTCTACGTGGAGCTCGAATAAGGCATGAGATCCATCTTCCTTTTTCTCTGCATCGTGTTGCCAGCGAGTGCTCTCACCATCGGCATCTCCCCTGGCAACATGGATTTCAACAGCATGGTGAGGGACGGCTACGCCGAAGGCCGTTTCACAGTCTCAACAGCAAGCGAAGAGCAGATCAGCGGCAGTTTCCAGGTCGAAGGGGACATCGCAGGCTGGGTCGAGTTCTCACCCTCTGACAGCTTCAGAATCACATCAAGCTCTCCTCACCGCGTCACTTTCGTGTTGAGGCCGCCTGCAGACACGCCGAACGGCAACTATACTGGCATGATCAGGGCTGTCACTGGCCAGGACCTCGATCTTCAAGAGGGAGCAGGCAGCGGAATAATCGCAGCAGTCGCATCAAGGATACGAGTCGAGATCACAGGAGAGGAGACAATAAGCTGCAGCGCAGGCGCATTCAAGGTCTATGATGCAGAAGAGGATTCTCCCCTGACTGTAGAATGCGTAGTGAGGAATGATGGCAATGTCCGTCTGAGTCCCCTCGTTATCCTGAAGGAAGGTGAAGAGGTCCTGCTGGAAGAGCGAGGGGATGATATCCTGCCGACCCAGGAGAAGAAGCTCACTCTCCAATCGTCCCATGACCTCAGCATCGGCCAGCACTTCGCGACGATCCTCCTCCCAGAATGTGGCTCTGAGCAGCAGCTTTCATTTGATGTCGTCGAAAAAGGAGGGATTGCCGACAAGGGGGATTTTGTCGGCATCCGCACAGAACCATCTGTCCCAGTCGATGAGCCGATGCTTGTCCTCGCAGCATTCAGGAACATCGGTGAGAGGCCTGTCACAGCAAGATTCTCAGGAGAAGTCAATAAGCAGGGAAAAGTCGTATCTTCATTATGGAGCGACGAGGTCATCGTCTCCCCTGGTGAATCCTACGACTTCAGGATGTACCATGTGCCAGAGAAGGCAGGTATATACCATATCACAGGCCGGATCAATTACAACAAGAAGGTCACTCCAGATGCGAGGAGCAAGGACTTCGAGGTCATCAAGGCCTCACGCTTTCCTGTGCTCATGCTGCTCGCTTATGCAGGGATAGGACTCACGATACTCATACTGATATCAAAGATCAGGCGGGGTCTGAGAAGGAAGCGTCACTCTTTAAGGCCATAAGGGGACTTCTGGACCTCTTGGAGCCACATCAGGCCGATCCTCATCATATCCTTATTGAACTTCGTCGATATCTTGTACTTCTTCCCATACAGGTCATAGTCGATGAGTCCCATGGATTTCATAGGTGTGAGGATGCGATCGTAGAACTGCCTCTTGTTATAGGAGATCTTGACTTTCTTGCCCCTATAAGCAGGTTCGTCTATCTCTGTGATGAGTTCTCCTTCATGGAGCTTTGTCGCGAACAGGCTCATCTCTGTCTTCCCGATCTCTCCCTTGTTCTCCTTCATGTATTTGATGAGGAGCTTTGCGACTATCTCCTGCTGTTTGGTTGCGAAGATGACCTCATAGATGTCATCGCTAAGGTTGAACCTGTCATAGAGTATTACCATGATACACCCCCTAATATATGAAGTACTATACTGCTAGTATTAAAATCTTCCTGTTTTACAAATTGTATTAGTGAGGTCACTTAATATTCTAGTCTCACCAGTGCGGAAATTGGCTGCACTATTAATATATATCACGGCCAAGGATATCTAGAGCTCTGCTTCCTTCCTGATCTGGATGAGGTGATCCATCAGCTCATGCAGCTTCTTCTTGTCGAAGATGTATGTCGATACCTTCATCAGGAGGTAGTTCTTGTCTTCCCTGATTATGTGCCTCACAGCGATTATCCGAAATCCCTTGTGTTCTTGCGCCACAGAGGCCAGCTTGCCCACATCGAACTTCATCGGCTTCTTCGAGATCAGCTTGATATATGTCCTGAGGATCCCTCCGAACTTACCAGCTTCCTTGCTCCTGTAATGGATCTGCCAATGATGTCCCTTATAGGTCCCTTCGATCTTTGGCTGATGGAATATCGATGTGACGATAGAGAATCCCATGGAGTGCGCCACCGACCTTATGGTCTTGTAGAAATACAGCCTGAAGACGAGGAGGATGACGGCAAGTATGTAGAAGAAGATGAACGGCTTGAAGAAGAGCATCTCAAGGATCCCGGCAAGGAATAGGACGAATGCGCCCAGGAAGACGACTGTTGCGATGAAGAACAGGATGAAAGCGTTTGATATCTCGTCTTTTTCCATCTTACATTATCAGCGCCATGAGATCCCCGAAGAACACGCAGTACAGGTACGTGAACAATATGTTCGTGATGGCCTTTGATGTCGTGTCGAACGGCGCTCCTCCAAGATAGTTTATCCTCACAGGCGTATATATCGCAGCGTACATCACCTGCGCAGCCACTGCCATGACAGTGAAATTGATCCCACCAAGCAAAAAATTTGAAAGGATCGGATCGATATGGAACAGGAAATAATTCAGGAACGATCCTGGTGAAAGTCCTCCTGCGATCGCGTCTGCCATGAAGACAGAGAAGAACAGGAATATGACCAGGTCTCCGATACCCCAGTAATGGACTATGGCAGCAGCAAGGAAATTGAGCGGATCGAACATGAGCATAGCCATGCCCATGGCCTGTCTCATCTGCTTTAGCACAAGCGTGATGGCCATGAACACCACCATCAGGAAGAATTTCTTGTTGATGAAGTAGAGTGCAAGGCTGATTATCGCATACGTGAGGTATTTCCTCAGCTTCGCCTGGTCCAGCTTGAAGGCCTTTTTCTTCTGTGGCGGAGCTTTTTTCGCTAGCATCAAAAGATTGGTTGATTCTAAGAGTTTATATAAAGATTTCTATGGGCGTATGATGAAGTGTGAATCTTCAGGAAGACAAGAATATATAGTTGGCCTTATTCACATGAAGCATGCATCTTCCATCCATCATCCGCAAGCATATCTTCAAGGCAGACCGCCTGAACCTGTTCCTCATTGCAAATATCCTGCTAGGTGTCATGATGATAGTCTTTCTCTACCAGCGCTTCAGGGTCTTCTGGCTGACCCTTGCCTTCTCTGCAGTCATCTTCCTGATCCGATTCAGAAGACAGGCTATGGGAATCCACCTCACTCTCGAACCGGTAATCCTCCTGGGAGTCATCCTGCTGCAGGTCGGGGGGTTTCTCCCGGCAGCGATCGCTGTGACACTTCCCTTCCTCTTCTCAGATATCATGACAGGGAGGTTCGGCCTCGGAACGCTGATAAGCGGGCTATGCAAGATACTTACCTTGCTGGGAGTTATGTTCTCCCCTTTCGACAACCTTATCCTTTCGACCATGCTATCCTACATCATATTCAACGAAGGCCTAGGCACATTCCTGGCTTTCACCACAGGCACGCCATTCGACCAGATCATCACTCAGGTGATGACATCATCGGTGATCCGGCTTTTCTACCTCAATGTGTTCCTCCAGCCGCTATGTTCTCTACTTGGGTGCTGAGGGAATCAACCCAGCAGTTTCAGCCTGAAGAATTGTGACGTGATTGCCGGATCAGAGAAACCATTCCATATGTCCTTTTGCTGGGTTCCGTAGCCCATTGTGAAGACGCCAGCCACATACGGTTCGTTGCTTCCGGGGAGGAAATATATGACTGGTGAGCCGCTCATGCCTCCTTTTTCCATGATATTATCTGGTTTGCACCAAAGTGTATCTTCCTTTGTCACGATATTCTGATCCTGCTGGGTGAAAGGGAACTCACCGCTCTTGCCAGGATTGACATAGACATAATGGCTGAATATCTGCTCATGCGGTGGCTGGAATTCCTTCTCGCAATCAAGCAGAGACAGCTCATATGCGAAGCCAGGGAAGGGCGGCTTATCAAAGATACCATCCTTCTCACCTGTCTTTGATATTGGTATATAGAATTTGGGAGAGTCTTCGATCTTGATATTGAAAGGCACAGGCCTAAGTCCCTTATAGGCATGAAGGCGCGAAAGGAATCTCGCATAAGCTGATTCAGGATTGCTTGATAGGTAATCGATCTCAGCCTGTCTGTATAGGTTCCAAGAGAACCTGCTATTCAGCAGCATGTTCTCTACTCCTTTTGTGCTTACGACAGACCATGAGAATGGCTTGAGCGTCGCGACATCGAGAGACTGGCTGATTGCGTCACCCTTCCATGCGATGTAATCATATGTCCCCTCTTCGTGTACGAATATATCTTCCATGCTCTTGTATGCGAGGATCTGCTCGAAGAAGAATCCGAAATCAAACCGTGGATCAGTCCCGTCAGAATAGGGCGCTGGTGAGACCCCGAAATTTGCCATCATGCAGGCATTGCTCCCATCATTCGAGTTCCAATGCTCCCAGAATCCATTGCTTGCCACAGGATTCCTGTAAGGATCCTGTTCATACTCTAGGCATTCGTTGTTGATTGCTCCTCCAGGGACCGGGTTCTCATAATGCCATGCCTGTACAGGTGCTCCCTGCTCTTTTGGATGGACAAGGTTCAATTCGATTATGGGGAATGAAGTGGTGACAGGTTCGCTTATGCAGTGTGCAGCAGTCACGTATTCGCTCAATGCTCCCTCTTGTATCTTGAACATCATGCATCCCCTGTGCATGAGATCATGCCTGTGGAGGGCGAAGAGTGCCTGATTCACCTTTCCGAGTATCTCTGGCGTATTGGGATTGAATTCTCCGACTATCGCGGAAGGGGTGGAGACAATCATGTCTTCTGGCTTGCTCTGGACCATCGGGATGCATTCCCGGCAGTTCCTCTCCCCGGACTTTGTGTACTTGGCCAGATCGCAGTAGCATTCGTTCTCAGCATCGCAGCTGTCCAATTCATCACCATCATCAAACTTGTTCACAGTCCACCCGAATTCAGATGGCCAGCAGCCTTCACAAGTGCCTTTACAGTATGGCATCTCCTCTTTATCGCATTCCCTGCATGCGATATCCGGCCTTTTCCCTTCTCCGCATCCGCCATTATTCACAGAGCCTGCCCAGCATGCTTGATAATTATCTCGGTCTTCCTGATATTTCATCTCATTGCATGGAAGGCACTCCTCATGGTGGTCTTGCTCAAGATATAGTAGCCTGTCGCAGTAGCAGGCAGCCTCCTCCCTTCCATCGATACTCACAGGATTCGAGCACATCATGTCCTCAGGCCCATCCTCCCAGAAGTAACTGCCTTGGACTGAGGGAACGACATAAAGATGCACCCAGCCAGTGTCTGAGTTTTTGCATGCTGGTCCGACAGACTGCATCGCATGATCAATCATCTTCCTCCCGTCACTGGTTAGGATATCACTCACACCCAGCGGGAAACTTTCAGAGACAAGATCGCTGCAAGCTGGACAATGTATCTGCCTTGTCTCACCATAAGGGCAGTCTCCATTCTCTCCGACGCTGCAGATCCCTGGTGAGTCAGCTTCTTCCAGCCAATACTTTGGGGCTGTAGGGAGTTCAGTTACTTCCTGGATCGGTATGGCTGGCGTCTCAATCTGAGGGCTGCATGAGGATAGCAGAAGAAGCAGGATGAGGATAGGTATCATCAGTCACCCCCTTACTATCTTCTGTACCTCGGTCACAGATGCTTGTTCGCACGGCACGCAATTGTAAAGGTTCTCAGAGTCCTGATTCCTGTAGCTCTCTTCGTCACAATAACAGATGATGTCTGTTATCCCTTGTGATGCTTTTTCCTCTGCGCTCATATCCTTGAAAGGGCCATATGCTTCGCATCTGCCTGTGCCATCACTCCAGACTTTCTGAACCCCTGCCTCAGGGTTGGAGGGTTTATTCAGATATACCCAGCCATTATCAGCTTCCGTAGCCATCAGCCAATCGTTCTCTTCCAGCTTAGGTCTGCCTACACAGGATTCATGAGCAAATGTATAAGGATCGTTGGGGTTCATCCATCTGTGATCTTCAGGGCTGACCACAGAAGTGCTGTCACCTCCTCTATCGATATCCCTGCAAGGCCTGCATGGCATGACAGGTTGGAAGCCGCATCCGCATGGACCCGAGCCATCGCAAGGAGCAGGGCTATCGCATTCTTCGACTTGTCCGACCGAGTCTCCGACAGCTGCCTCAGCAGGAATGTCATCGCAACCAGCCAGCACGATTAGGATCAGTAGCACCCAGATCATGGATGAATACATTCCAGCCCACTATATATCCTTTTCGCTGGCTAGTTTTAAATATCTCCTCAGTATCAGCCGATAGATGCGAATCAAAGAAGGAGACCTCCTTGTGCCTCAGGAGGACTGGGCTGCTCAAGTGTCTTCGATAAGGCCTGCAGCATCAGCAGATGCAGTCTCGATAGCAGCAGCCATCAGGCATAGTGTCGAGAGGAGGATGCCTTCGAAGAGGTTCGGGATCCTCTTCTCAGGAGGTGTTGACTCGTCATTGATCGCCTATATCTGCAGGAAGGAGGACATGATCTGCTATTCGGTAGGCATGGAAGGGAGCGCGGATCTTGCAGCTGCCATGGATGCATCAAAGCGGCTCAGCCTTCCGCTGAAGACGAGGACATTTTCGCTCTCAGAAGCCGAATCCCTGTTCAATACCACGGCCAGGATCATGGGAGAAGCGAACAACGTCGTCAACATGGGTGTCGGAGCTGTCGAGGTCGCATGCCTCCAGATGGGGAGGGAGGACGGCATAGATATCTATATGGGAGGACTCGGTTCTGAGGAGATCTTCGCAGGCTACCAGAGGCACGAGGAAGCCGAGGATATCAACAAAGAGTGCTGGTCCGGCCTGTCATGCATGTGGCAGAGGGACCTTGTGCGAGACTCACTCATCTCAACAAGCTTCGGCATAGAGTTCAGATGCCCATTCCTCGACAAGGATCTCATCTCACTGGGCATGGCAGTGCCAGCAGAGGAAAAGATCAGGGATGGTGTGAAGAAATATATACTGCGTCAGGCAGCAGAGCAAATCGGTCTCCCTCATGACATAGCATTCCGTCCCAAGAAGGCAGCGCAATACGGCAGCAGCTTCGACAAGGCGCTCCAACAGGTCGCAAAGAAGAATGGATTCAGGTTCAAAAGTGATTACATCAGGTCTCTTCAAGAAAAATATAAATAAGCATCAGGTTTCTCTAGACAGATGAAAAAGCTCGTCGTATTCTATTCAAGATCAGGGATCACCAAGAACGTCGCTCTCCAGGTCGCTGCGCTGATAGGGGCAGAGGTCGAGCAGCTCCACGACATGAACAAGCGATCCGGCATCATCGGTTTTCTGACAGGTGGGCGTGATGCCATGCAGAAGAAGCTTACCAGGATCAAGCCGATAAAGAAAGAGCCGCACAAGTATGACCTGGTTGTCGTGGGAACTCCAGTCTGGGCCAGCAACATGGCACCCGCGGTAAGGACTTTCCTCCATGAGAACATCCTGACCAAGGATGTGGCATTCTTCTGCACAGCAGGAGGTGCTTCTGTCGATAACACGTTGATAGAGATGCGCAAGGCTGTGCCAAAAGGCAAGGTACGTGCAGAGATGGGGATCTCAGGAAAGGATATCAAGATCGGTTGCGAGCAGAAGGTAAAGGATTTCTGCGGCAAGCTATGAGGGTATTCGGCTTCTTCGGTCCGATCCTCGGAGGACTATTGAGCCTCTTGATAGCATTCTTCTCGATTCTCTTCCTGAAGGTGCTGAACCTAGTGATCAGCCTGCCATTCCTTGGGAGGATCCTGGATTTCCTGCAGGGTAATCTGCTGCTTTTCTTCCTCCTGTCACTCTGCATCGGATATGCGAACCTCTTCCTGAAGCATAGGAATATCGCTGTGCTCTCTCCGCTGCTCTCTTCGATAGCAGGGGTCATGATACTCTACATAGTGCTCAGCATGATGGCGATCGTCAATGCGGATCTTGGCATAGGCATGATCTCAGTCATATCAGGCGCGCTGCTTGGCAACATGACCCTTGTTCTTCTGGCTCTCCTTGTGATAAGCTACCTGGGGTATCTCATCGAGATGATCAGGTCTTTGAAGTCCTGATCCCAAGGATCGACAAGACCGCGAGACCCGCACCAGTCCTGATTAGGTCCTTGATCCTGATCAGGACAGATAGTCCAAGTGCCACCGCGCTTCCGGACCCGATAAGGCCTGCTATCGAATACTGGCCTGCCTCAAGCACCCCTGCAGCGAAGGGGACAGGCATGCTGTATGTGATTCCCACGAACGCGACCACAAGGAACAATTCGACGAGCCCGGCATCATATCCAAGCATGAGCAGGGCAGCCTTGTATTCCAGGAACATGAGCACCCAGAGGAGGAGATTGATAAGCATGCAAGCCAGAAATGTCTTCTTGTCCTTTGTGAAGAAGCTGGATATCTCTACCTCCAGTTCCCGTGCCTTGTCAGAATGCTTTCTCAGGAAGGGGATGATCCTTATGATGGGGACTATGAAAGTCTTTCCTGAAAGTATCCTGTGATACAGCAGTCCGAATGCGAATCCGATCGCCGCAGCCCCAAAGGCCAGGGCCATCCTCATCTCTTCAGGAAGGCCGAAAGCCAGGAGCAGGAGGAGGACTCCTATGATTGCGAGGATAGCATCGGTCGTGATCGTCATCGCCCTGTCGACAAGGATGCTGGCAAGCCCTTTCTTCATCCCGATGCCATTATGTCGGAGGAGCAGCAGCCTTGTCGAGGAATCGCCAATATGCATCTGAGGCGTTATATAGCCCACAGCATAGCCTGCCTGCCTATAGAGGAACAATGTCATATATCTGATGTCCACTCCCTTGGTCCTCAGGATGAGCATCCATCTCAGAACAAGTAGCAGCTCTATCGCAAGCACCGCTGGAAGGTAGAGCCATATCAATCGCAGGTCGAACCTGGCCATGCCTGAGAAGTCAGTCGAGGAGTAAAGGTAGATGATTACTGCCACGCCAACGATGGTCAATACATGCCCCTTCCGCATCAGCATCGGAGAGGATATCTCTTATTTATGGCTTTCCACAATGTTTATAAAGAAATATCTTTTCCAAGGTCCACATGGGTAGGATCAAAACCAAGGTCATAAAGAGGACCAGCAAGGAGATTGTCGAGAACAATCAGGATAATGTCAAGGAAGATTATTCTCTTAACAAGCAGTTTGTTTCTAAGGTTGTCGATGTTCCTTCGAAGAAGATGAGGAATATCATAGCCGGATACGTCACAAGACTCGTTAGGAACCGCAAGTAGAGACCCTTCGGGGGGGACAAGCAATGACAGACGACAATTGTATTTTTATTGGCAACAAGCCCTTTATGAACTATGTGACAGGGGTAGTGATGCAGTTTACCACAAAGAGCGAAGAGCAGGTTGTCGTTAAGGCAAGGGGAAAGTTCATCAGCAGGGCCGTGGATGTGGCCCAGGTCGCAGCCAACCGTTTCCTTGATGGTCATGTCGAGATCAAGGATGTGACTATCGACTCTGAGGAGTTCGAGAACAAGGAAGGCAAGCAGGTCAGGGTGTCGACGATCGAGATCCTTCTTTCTAAAAAGTGAGCAGGTTCAGGGATTGCTTCGATCTTGCGAAGAGCCTGCCATATTTCACTATCAAGGACCGCAGGATACAGTTGAGAGAGAAAAGGCCAGCCATCGATATGCATGCCCATCTGGGCTTCTCATTCCTCCTTGCCGGGAAGATAGACCTCCTTAAAGCAGGGGAGACGGAGCATGAATTCCCTGAGCATGGTATCCCTATCGATCTTGATCTGTATTCTGGTGCGAATGCTGCAGAGCATCTGAGGAAGGAATGGCATAACGCCACATTAAAGATGGCTTTCGGTAGCCGGCGCAGCACAACCCACACCATCCCGAACATGCTTGAGGAGATGGACCGTTTCGGGATAAGGAAGTCAGTCGCAGCAGCAGTCGACATGCCTCTTTTCTTCAACAATACCAAGAACTACCTTGATCACAAGGAGAAGACTGACAGGCTTGTCTTCTTCTGCTGCATCAATCCTATCAACATCGGATGGAAGAAGGAGATGGCAGATGCAGTCAAGAGAGGTGCGAAAGGCCTCAAGATCCATCCTTATGTCCTCTTGTCCCGGCCTGAGCAGTCATTGCAGATGTCTCTGATCAGGGAATGGTCGAAGTACAAGCTTCCGATACTCTTCCATTGCGGGCACTGCGGCATCGAGCCCTCATTCACAAGGAAGTGGCTTGATGTCGAGGGTTATGAGCGGCCTCTGAGGGAATTCCCTGATACAAAGTTCATGCTCGGCCATGCAGGCTCAGGCTATCACACACAGGCCATCGCTCTTGCAAAGAGATATCCAAATGCCTATCTCGAGCTATCAGGCCAATCCCCGAAGAGCATAAGAGAGATAATCGCAAGCGTCGACAACAGGAGGATCCTCTATGGGAGCGATTGGCCTTATTACAGCCAGACAATCCCTATGGCGAAATTCCTGATTGCTACAGAAGGCGACGACATAGTCAGGAGCATGATCCTGCATGACAATGCTGTAGCACTCCTGTCATGCTAAATTTTATAAGCTATACTGGATTCTCGGATGCATCAAGGGCTAGTAGCATAACCTGGATAGTGCGATCGGCTTCGGATAACCATTTGGGAAAGTCAAAAGCTTAACCAAAATCCAGGGGTTTCGGCCTCAGGCCTCAAGCCCCTTAAACAGATGAAACCGATTTATCGGGGTTCAAATCCTCGCTAGCTCAGTTTTTCCAAAGGAGTCCCTCCTTAGGCCCCGGAAATCTTAGATTTCCTAGGGCTTTGGTCCACCTTTCTTTTTACTGGTCAAAAAGAAAGGTGGGGGTAAGAATAACCCGTCTAGCTCGGATTTGAACATCCACGCACTTCGTGTTCGAGTTCGTAGACTTATGTCTTTCGAACTGCGGTCATTTCATTCCTGCACCCAGGAACCTTTGGTTCCCGGGCATCCTCGCTAGCTCAGTATCCTCTTTTTGGCACCACCTTTTTAGGGGATACAAAAAGGTGGTAGTCGTTGTTTTTCGATGAGTAGCTCGGATTTGAACATGACTATCGCAGGGTAAGCAGGTCGTACCTATATCCGATAGCTCTCGTCGCTGTGGTTCAGAGGAGGGTTGCTTGGGCGCAGTGTCAAACTCTGTAAATCGAATTGGAAGTTCGAACTAAAAAATTTATATCTAGGAGGTTCTCAATAAGTCAGATAGGGGGTTTTACGAATGAAGAAGATAATACTTATGTTTACAGTTCTTGTGCTTGCGGCATGCACAGCAGAAGAGGCTTGCACAATGCAGGGATTTGATTCTGGAGTCTCAAGATTTGAGAGCGGAGATGGATTCAATGAAGTCGAATCAGACCCTGACTTTGATCAGTGGGTCGATATGCTCGACAATGATCTGGTCTGGACAAGCCAGCCTGGTGTCGATGGCGTCGTCGTGGTTAGGATTAATGAAGCTCAGCAGCCTGTCCTAGAGAGCCACCCAGGTGGACAGTCAGGTACGATATCTGATGGTTGGGACATCACTGAGATCTCATTCTGCATGAATGACGATAATAACGGTGGCGATAGCGTGCCAGAGTTCACCTTGATCGGTGCAGGCATCGCAGGGTCAGCAGCACTTGCCTACACGCTCATAAGGCGAAGGAAATAATTCAAAGCCTTATTTTTTTAACTTCTCCCTTTTCTGTCTTGTCCATGGAAAAAAACGATTCAGAAGAGGAACTCAGTTACGAAGAGATTGTAGAGAACAACGATATCGTCCTTAACTCGCTCATCGACCTTCTCATCTCAAAGAAGATAATCACAGAGAAAGAGCTTGAAGAGATGATAGATAAGTCGACCGAAGAGGCCGACGAAGAGTAATTTTTATTTTTTGGTCTCGTAAAGAGGGAACTTCTCGCATAGCTCTATCACATCTTTCCTGACATCCTTGATCTTCAGGTTCTGTTTTATATCTTCCCTGAATCTCCTGATGCTCTCCTGTCTCTCATCCTTGCCGCCTAGTTCATAGCCTGCAGACTCGTTGATGATAATGGATAGCATCCTTCCGATCTTCTCCATCTCTTTCTCTTTCATCCCCCTGGTCGTCAGTGCCGGTGTTCCTATCCTCAGCCCGGATGGATAGAAAGGGGATGAAGGCTCTGCAGGGATTGTGTTCTTGTTCGTCGTGATGCCTGCCATGTCGAGCGCCTCCTGTACGAAGACACCCTTGCCAGTTCCATATTGTGTCAGGTCTATGAGGATGAGGTGGTTGTCGCTTCCTCCTGTGACAAGCCTCTGTCCCTCCTTGAGGAGGGATGCAGCAAGCGCCCTTGAGTTTCTTACTATCTGTTCTCCGTAATCCTTGAACTCAGGTCTTAAAGCTTCTCCAAGAGCCACAGCGATGCCCGCGGTCGTATGATCGTGAGGTCCTCCCTGAAGTCCGGGGAATATCGCCTTGTCTACCTTTTCTCCGAGGGAACTGTCTTTCTTGAGCCCCTTTTCTGTGACCATGATCAACGCTCCTCTCGGCCCCCTGAGTGTCTTGTGTGTCGTGGTCGTGACGATATGTGCATAAGGCACAGGGCTTGTATGCGCACCAGCTGCCACAAGACCTGCGATATGGGCGATGTCTGCAGCAAAATATGCGCCGCATTCATCAGCGATCTCTGCGAACTCCTTGAACGGTATCTCCCTGGCATAAGCAGTCGCGCCGCACCAGATGAGCTTTGGCCTATGCTCCTTAGCAAGCCTCCTCACCTCATCAAGGTCGATATATCCGTCAGCCTTCACATGATAGGGTACGCTCTTGTAGAATATTGCGGTCGCGCTCACTTTCCAACCATGCGTCAGGTGGCCCCCGTCGGTCAGGTTGAGGCCCATGATCGTGTCGCCTGGCTGGCATGTCGCAAGATACACAGCAAGATTGGCAGGGCTGCCTGAATAGGCCTGCACATTCACATGAGGCACCCCAAAGAGTCTCTTCGCCCTATCCCTAGCGAGATTCTCCACCTCATCGATATTCTCATTTCCGCCATAATACCTTTTTCCTGGATAACCCTCAGAATACTTGTTGGTGAGGACAGATCCATTGGCTTCCAGCACAGCCATGCTGACTAGGTTCTCGCTCGGTATCATCTCAAGGCCATGCTTCTGCCTGTCGAGTTCATTCTTGATAATCTCATATACTTCCGGATCCTGTGTGATCAGACTCATCATACCACCCCTCTGGCACTTGCATGGGATACTGATTATTATGCTTTTGGATGCTATAGGATTTATGATGGTTGTTCGACTACAAGACATCTTTATATTGCTCTCGATGATTTGATGCTGTATGCCTGAGATCGATTTCGACAGCATCCTCTTCCCTGGCCGTGTGCTGAAGGCAGTCGAAGGACCGCGTTTCAAGCCGCATGTGGCCATCGGTGGGATAAGGATGGCCATAGAAGAAGGGCTTCCTTACAAGCCAGTCGCGTACGACCCCTTCTGCGGAGCAGGCACTCTTCTCGCATGCTTGCGGGTACTTGTGAGTCCGGTCGGCTACATCCTTGCTTCTGACATATATCCTCCTGCAGTCGAGACCACCAGGATAAACCTTGGCAGATTGCAGTCGATGAAGAATCTTGAACTAAGGATAGATGGATTGGAGGGAAGAGGACTTAATGCAGGCAATGAACATGCTCTCCTTGACTATATGGTGGAGAACGGCCTCCAGCCGATCAACTATTCAGTCTTCCAGGCAGATGCGTTCTCCCCTGCTTTTCCTGAGAGGTCAGATGCGAGAGGCAGGATAGGCCTTCTCATCACAGATCCTCCGTACGGTCGCCAGACAAGCTTCGTCGGGAGGGAATCGCTCAGACCAATGGAAGCGACTGCCAAGTTCATGGACATCTCACAAGAGTACTTGCGGAAAGGTGCGCTCGCTCTCCTGTTCCTCAAAGAAGAGCCGCCGGATTTCTCCGGCTTCAGCCTGCTAAGAAAAGAAAGATATGAAGAGAGGACTGCCTATCTCTACAGGTTCCTCTGACCTTCTATCTGCTCCAGCTCTTTTGCCAGGAGCTGCCTGTTCTTCAGTAGGTCAGTCATGATCTTCTTGTAAGCCTGGACTCCTGGCTGGTTGAAGTATCCCTTGCCTTCTGTCCAGGATACCTCTCCGAGCTTGAAGAGCTCGCACAGGTAGATGACAGAAAGCATATCCCTCATCATCAGCTGCCCCATGCTCTTCTCAGAGACCTTATCCATGAATGTCGTATAGGACGGCCTGCCTCTCTCAGCAAGGCTCTTCACAGTCCCGAGATATGCTGCAAGCTCGATGTCGGCGAGAGTCTCTCCCTGCACAAGCGGATTTTCGATGACCCTGGTCTGAGGAGAAAGGGGGAACACGAACTGATGGAAGAATATGTCTGCACCGCAGAGCCAGTTCTGGAAATCTGAATGGAGCTTGTTCGAGAGCTCTGTGGTCTTTGTGCAATGCTTTATGTCGTCCATCTGCCCAAGGCTCTCTTCAGTCAGCTGGTCGAGCCAGTCACCATACTTGACGAGATAGGGGGAGAAGACGTTTGTCGTCATCACATTCCTCCCAGTCTTCAGCATCCTGTACTTGAGGGCCGCGAGTAGGAGCGCCTGGTTCTTCTGGAGATCCATTGTCTGGCACTCCTCGAGCATCTCCCTCGCCCCTTCATGGAACTTGTCGATATCAACTCCCATGAGTGCCATCGTGAAGAGGTTCGCAGCATGCATGCCTGTGTACCTGCCTGACATCGAGCCTATGATCTGGACCTTTGTGTGCTCTGCTTCCTGCTTTGCCAGGTCCTGCTTGTCAGTCCCGAGTATCGCGACACAGTGCTGCTTCCAGCTATCACCGAGCTTTGCCTTCAGGAAATTCCTGACGACACTATATGCGGTGAGCGTCTCCTTTGTCGTTCCGCTCCTGCTCACCATGATGAGTATCGTCTGCTTGGGATGTATCTCTCCGAGTATGGCGTTTATGTAGTCGCTTGACAGGCTTGTGATCGGATAATAGCTTACTCCTCTGCTCCTTATTGTCGAGATAAGGGAGGTCGCTCCTAGCTCTGAGCCTCCGATGCCAGCGAGGACCACATATCGCACATCAGTCCCCTGTGCCTTGATATCCTCGACAGTCTCTTTCACTGCCCTTCTCAGCTGCGCATCGAATGGGCTGTTGAGCACTCCCAGCGCATCTCCAAGCCCATGGTCTTCCTTGTCCTTCTTCGCGAAGGTCGAAGCGACCTGCCCCTGGAAGCCCTTGAGCCTGGACGCGATCTCCAAGAGTTCTGTCTCAGTCGCGCCGTCCTTGATCTGTCCCTGCATCGAATACCTAGTGTCGACAAATATATCCATCCATGTTCACCCGAAATAGCTGGGAGAGTCTTTCTTCTCCGGTTTGATCTTTGTGTTCTCTTTCTCAAGCTTCTCTATCGCGGTCGGCTTCTTGATCTTCCCAAACCTCTTCTCGAAATTCTTGATGTTCGCCCCGAGCATCTCGTGGAGGCTCTTGGCCATGAACGGGTCGATGACCACTACGTTATGCTTGAGCACGATAGGCTGGAACTCCTTGTTCCTCATATCGATCCTTGGTGTCACGCTCTTGAAATCCAGGATGAACCTTATCGGATTGTAGATCATCCCTATCTCATCTGCGTGGAAAGAATCGCCATTCTGAATCTCTATCTTGACTTCTTTGGGCTTGTCCATGAGATCACCTCCCTATAGCCGCATGATGCTTAACAGCACCTCTCCGAAACCCATGAAGAGGACGAAGTTGAATATTATATTGCTTGACCCATACATGAATATCTCGAACGGTGAGAGATTGGTTATGTATTTCGACACGAAGAATATCCATGTGTTTGTCATGAATGTGGATATCATCCCGAGAGTCACGATGTTCATCCCCGGGAAGAAAGATGCCATCCAGGCAGCGACGCAGTAGCCTATTATCATGAAGACATGATCGATCCTTATGTTCGCGTTGTAGAGCATCGCAGCGAACTTTGTCGCGATAGCTACGAAAATCCCCCACTTGAGACCATATGCGGCTGTCGTGAGGACAGCAGAGAATGTAGAGAACTCAAGATCGACCGGCATGCTCAGGTACCTGTCGAGGGAGAGCAGAAGGCAGTTGGCGACGATGAAGACTGCGATGAATAAGAATCTCTTGATGTCGATGAAGACAGAGAGAATGAGGGCGATGAGCCCTACGATCAGGTATCGCCTGTCGAAATTGAGTTTCCTGTATCGCTTCTTCAGTATCTCTTTCTGAGATACATACCCTATCCCCATCCTCACCCGAAGAATCAGAGAGTATAAAAAATTATCGAGGCAGCATATGACGTGAACCCAGGTTCCCGCATTGGCACTTTTTTTCAGCAAGATTTTAATAATGGCATCCGTTATCGGTTACCATATAAAGTTCTTATCTTTTGGGGGTCGCAATGGAACAGACATCGGATATAGGGAACATACTCAAGGAAGGTGTGGCATCCGCAGGGGATATGCTATTCTCAGGTCTTTTGCTCAGGGTGTCTGAGCAGGCTGAGGATGTAGTCAGCAAGTTCGAATCCACTGCATACAACATGAGGGAGAAGATGATATCAGCCTTGATGTCATCGCTCGCGATGGCAGGTGCAGTATTCTTCCTGCTCTTGGCCTTCGTGTTCTTCCTGATAGAATTCCTTGAACTGCAGTTCACTTTCGCATTCCTGATTGTGGGACTGATACTGCTTGTCATGGGGCTATTCATAAAAAATCAGAGGTGAGTCATATGGTAGAGAAAGATAGAGACGTTTTTGACAAGGCAAGGGAACAGACGCAGAAGGTCCAGCGGAAAGCTGAATCCTCGATGCAGGACGCGAAGGCCCGCTACGAGCTTGCTAAGCAGAGGATGAGCGAGCAGACAGAGAAGGTTGCTGACTATGTCGCTGAGAACCCCATCAGATCGATCCTGATAGCAGCAGGCGTGGGAGCGGTGATCGGAAGCCTCTTCAGCATGAGCAGGAGGCGTTAGATGGAGAAGAAGAGACCTTCCCAGGTCGAGAAGGAATATGATGGTGTTGAGACAGAGTTCTCCACATCTGAGGACCGTGCAGAGTCCCTTGTCCCTGCGCGTGATACTGGTGTCTCAGAAGATATGGAAGTCCTTGGAGCGACCGAGTCCGAGGTCCAGGAGAATGACACCGAGATCTCTCCTGAGTGGGAGGAGACGAGAAAAGAAGAGGAGCGTGCGCTCAGGAGAGGTCATCCGAGGGATGAGGTGGCATGAGCTTCCCTGAGCAGGGCCAGGAGCCTCCGGGAGAACAGTCGCAGATGACTCCTCAGCCAGAGAGCGAGCGCCCTACCACATGCAGCCGCCTGTCAGGCAAGGTAGCAATCATAACAGGCGCCGATTCAGGGATCGGAAGGGCAGTGGCCATCAGCTTTGCCAAAGAAGGTGCAGACATCGCAGCCCTCTATCTGAGCGAGCATAAGGATGCAGAGGAGACGAAGAGGCAGGTAGAGCAGGAGGGAAGGAGATGCCTGCTTATCCCTGGCGATATAGGCGACGAGTCTTTCTGTGTCTCCGCGGTGAGGAAGGTGGCTGAGGAATTCGGGAAGATCGACATCCTGATAAACAATGCAGCTGAGCAGCATCCGAAGGATAGCATCACTGAGATAACAGGCGAGCAGTTGGAGAAGACGTTTCGCACAAACATCTTCTCCATGTTCTATCTGACCAAGGCAGCGATGCCGTACCTGAAGCAGGGCGCATCCATCATCAATACCGCATCAGTCACAGCCTATCGCGGCTCAGGACATCTAATCGACTATTCATCGACGAAAGGTGCGATAGTCTCCTTCACCCGCTCGCTCGCGAAGAACCTCGCTGAGAAGAAGATCAGGGTGAATGCTGTGGCGCCTGGTCCGATATGGACGCCGCTGATCCCTTCGACGCTCGACGTCAAGGAATTCGGGGATGATGTCCCGCTAGGCCGTGCAGGCCAGCCAGAGGAAGTCTCCCCATCATATGTCTTCCTGGCCTCAGATGATGCATCATATGTCACTGGCCAGGTCATGCATCCGAATGGAGGTGAAGTAGTGAATGGTTGAGGAATACAGATGGATCGAGGTGATATTCGATGGCGCCACCGCCGATGAAGGTGAGTGAGGAAGCCACAAAGGACCAGCTTGAGATGGCGCGTCAGCAGGGAGCAGCTGTCGGGCTTGTCCACATGCTCACAGAAGTCGCAGATGATGGGAAGGAGAAGAAAGCAGGGGACTTCCTTGTCGGATATGCGATAGAAGACGCAGAGGGGATGTACGAGCATAGAGGCTCTGGTCTCAGATGGAAGGAACCAGGGAACACGAATGCTCATATCGAAGTCTCAGTGAGAGACGCAGGGGACGGGAGATTCGTCCCAGGTCTTGATGTCGGTGTCCAGGTGTCAGACAAAGGGGGGAAGGTCATAGGGAAGAAGAGACATCCGTTTGTCTGGCATCCCTGGATCTATCACTACGGAGCAAACTGGAAGCTTCCTGGCCCAGGACGATACGATCTCGATGTCACGATCCAGCCTCCGAAGTTCATGCGCCATGATAAGAAGAATGGCAAGCGCTACGCAGGCATGGTCCAGGTCTCCTTCAAGAATGCGAGGAAGAAGGATGTACAAGGATAGGTCGGATCTTCCAGGGAGCGTCAAGGATAATCTCCCTGCGCATGCCCAGGACATATACAAGGAGGCATTCAACAGCGCCTTTGAGCAATACAAGGATCCAGATAAGAGGCGCGGCGATGATGGTCGCGAGGAAGTCGCACACAAGGTCGCGTGGAGCGCGGTGAAAAAGGAATATGAGAAGGAGGGGGACAAGTGGGTGAGAAGGACTGACAAAGAAATGAGGTGATAGAATGGCAGAGAAAGAAGTTGTGCTTGGATTGTTCACAGATGTTGATCATGCGAGCATGGCAGTAGATGAGCTGAAGATGTCAGGTTATGATGCAAAGGATATCTCCGTGATCATGAGGGAGAAAGAGGATGCCGCCAAGGTCCGCGGCGAGGATGCAGGAAGCAGCGCAGCAAAGGGTGCAGGCACAGGAGCAGTGATCGGTGGTGTCGCAGGGCTCCTGATCGGGCTCTCCGCAGTCGCGGTCCCGGGGGTCGGACCGCTCATCGTCGGAGGACCGATTGCAGGCTGGCTGGGTCTTACTGGCGCAGCAGCAGCGACAGTAACTGGCACTGTTACAGGAGCATTGGCAGGGGGACTTATCGGCGGACTCATCGGGCTTGGGCTTGCTGAGGATGTCGCAGAAGAGTACCAGACCACGATAATCCAGGGGGGTGCTCTAGTAGCAGTCCCAGCCACAGATGGTTCAGATGCAGAAGAAGTGATGAGGAAGCATCATGCCGATGATGTCAGGACCGTGACCATGTCAGCGGATCTCGATGTAGGGGGCGCAAGCGGCCTCGCAGACGAGTCAGCCTGAGGTGAAGGTATGCACGAAGATATCGAGGACCAACTGCAGACCATCCGTGCTCAGATAGAGGCCTTGATGGGGCAGGCGATAGAGAATGACGAGGAACCTACAGAGTTGAACAAGCTTCGGCTCAGGGAGAAGGAGATCGAGAGGAGGCTGGATATCATCCGGCAGACAAGTAGCCCGGAAGCTGATAACATGGCAGACTCATTGAGAGGCCAGATGCTCGAGCTCCATGATTCGATCAGACAGGAGGTGATGTCCTGATGGAAGATAATCCGCTCAAGGCGCAGAGATTCCTCTCAGGAGCAAGGTTCCCAGCGACAAAGGAAGAGCTCATCGAGTTCGCTGACAAGAGAGGAGCAAGCGAGAATGTGAGGGCGATACTTGAGGGGTTGCCTGATGAGGTCTTCGATAATGCTACAGAAGTGCAGCAGGCTCTTGCTGCGCTGGAGGGCTGAAAATGTGTGTGACAGATGCAGATTGCGGACTTGACAAAGAATGCATTGAAGGCGAGTGCAGATTGAAATTCGCCGGGAGGTAACAATGGCAGACAGACTCAATACATTGGATTGGATAGCGCTTGTGCTTGTGATCGTGGGAGGACTCAACTGGGGGCTTGTAGGTTTCTTCGGCATAGACCTTGTCCAGATGCTTTTCGCAGGGGTCCCCGCGCTTGCGAACCTGGTCTACATCCTGGTAGGCCTGTCGGCACTGTACATGATCTATTATGCCGCGAGGCCGACAGGGAGATATTAGGTGAAGAAGGCAGATGTCTCGGCGGTGGGGATAATCGCGACTTTCGCCGTCGTCCTTCTGCTCTTCCTCCTTGTCTTTTTCACGATGACAGGCGGATTTCCCTGGCAGCAGGAGGAGGAACCTGCGATCATCGTCGGTGGAGAAGGGCTTGATGATGAAGTCGTGGTCCCACAGGATATAGGGGATGATACTGTTGTTGTCGTAGTCCCGGAGAACTCCTCTGATGATATAGCTGGTTACATCGTGGGATGAGGTAGATGCCGCAGATTCAGTTCGATTTCGGATCAGTGCTGCCCTTCATAAGGTCAGCCGTAGTCATACTGGCGCTTCTGGCATTCTTCAGCTTCGTGATCAGGAAGCTTGAGCACCTGCTACTCCGTAATGTGCGCAGCAAGAGCCAGATACATAACATCAAGGTATTCTCGACAATCATCAAATACGCTTCATTCATCGCGATCATGCTCCTTGCGATACTTTCGTATCACGGAGACCTGACTGGCTTCGGCCTTGGAGTAGGATTCCTGACAGCTGCCTTGGGCTGGGCATTGCAGCGACCGATAACAGGCATAGCAGCATGGCTGATGATAATCGTCTACAGGCCTTTCAGGATAGGCGACCGCATCGTCGTCGGCGGAGTGAAAGGGGATGTCGCAGACATCAAGCTCACTCACATATACATTGCAGAGATCGGGGGGATAGTGCCTTCGGAAGAGAACTCGAAAAGGGTCATACTTGTCCCTAACTCCATCCTTTTCGACCAGAACATCACGAACTACACAGGCGAGTCGAACTACAATCTGGACCAGGTCTCTTTCACGATCACATTCGACAGCGACCTTGCCAAGGCCAAGGAGATTGCCATGTCAGTGGCGAGGTCTGTGACCAAGGATGTGATCCAGGCGACAGGCCAGGAGCCCTATGTCCGAAGCTTCTTCTCGGCAGCAGGGATAGCTGTCAACATAAGGTACATGTCCCCTGCCGTCAGGCTCCAGGAAGTGTCAAGCGAGATGACTGAACGGATAATCGAGGAGATGAGGAAGCACAGGTCAGTCGAGCTCTCCTATAACATCAGCAAGGTCATCCTCAGGAGGGAAGAGGATGCCCATGCAGGCAGGAACCAGATGCTGCAAGATTTTGACTCAAGGGTTAGGATGTCTCCCTGAGCATAAGATTATAAAGGGATCGATACTCCCTCTTGCGATAACCCCAGAAGAAGCATTTGAGATCTGCAAGGAATGCGGTGCTGCCTGCTGCAAGACAGGCGGGCCTGATTTCACTGAAGCAGAGATGAAGCGCGTGCTGGATGCCGGGCACCCTGACCATTTCAGGAAGATCGGAGAAGACCAGTACGAGCTCGCAAGCGTCGAAGGAGTCTGCCCTTACTTATCAGGGTCCATGTGTTCTATCCATCCTGTCAGGAACAACCGCTGCAGGTCATGGCCTGTGGATGTCGACTTCGAGGGAGACGCCCAGAAGTTCAGCCTTATCGGATGCAAGCTCGCAGAAGTGATGTCAGCTGAGGATATCAGGCAAGGCAGGGAACTTGCGATGACCATCCCGAAGACCATCTGCTCATCCCTGGCGAATTCAAAGCTCTCACCAAAGGATATCGCGATCATCTGCGAAAGGCTTGACAAGTTCCCTAAGAAGGCAATCTCATGATCGTACTCGCGACAAGCCTCGCGATCATCCCTTTGATACCTTGCTTCTCCTCAGAATAGAAATCTCTGTCCTTCTCAAGCCATCCATGCTCTTCCCAGAAATCATGCTCATATCTGGATCCAGGATGAGGTTCCATGAATCCCTTCTTCCTCAGCTGGAACGCCACAAGCGACATGAGGCCTGGACTTTTCGGTCCTTTCGCGCATGCAGCCTTCAATCTCATGCATCCTGAGTCAAGCAGTCTATTGTGCTTGTCACAAAACTTCTGGTTCATGTTAAGTATCTCCACTTTCGATGCGATCCCGAACTCCCACATCCCTGCGACAAGCTCAAGTGTCTTCATCGTGTGTGATGTCCCGAATACTGCCGCATACGCGACCAGCATCGCATGTTTCTCATAGAACAACGGCCTGTGGCATACGAAAGAGAGCCTGTCGAAAAAGACCTTCATCTGGCCAGAGATGTCTAGCGTATATACAGGGCTTATGAAGATGACACAATCAGCTGCGAGCATCCTGCTGAGGATATCCTGCACATCATCTTTCAAAGGACATGCCTTGTCCCCCTTCTGATAGCACACCTGGCATCCAAGGCATTGCTTTATTGACTTCTCCCTGAGATTGATGACTTCAAGATCAGGTATGGATTGTCTTATCCTTGCGACAATCTCATCCCCTGTCCCCCCTTTCCTCGGGCTTCCTGTTATAGCAAGCGCCTTCATGCAAGATCCATCCTGATATGCTTGATCCCTGCCTCGTCAAAAGGCTCTCCTTTCGGTTCAAAGCCGAGGCTCTTGTAGAAATCGAGGAGGTAATATTGAGCATACATGAAACCCTTGGCATTGTTCCTTTTTGTATAACGGACCATGCTCCTGACTATGTCCTTGCCATAGCCCTTCCCCCTGTGCTCATCGAGGACAGCCAGCCGCTCCAGCTTGAACTTCCCACCGACAAGCCTTATCCTTCCGCAGCCGACAGCCTTCCCGTCGGCTTTCGCGATGAAGTGGACGCACTTGTCCTCATGCTCCACTTCCAGCTCCTCGGGGACTTTCTGTCCCAGCACAAACACCTTGTACCTGATGACGACTGCTGTAGCATAATCCTGTTTTTTCCTGATGACTGAGACCTTGCATGACATGATGATGAAAAGAGAAGGGAGCGGATATAAATGTATCGTGGAGGGAGCACTCCCCTCGCTCCTCCACTTCCATCTCTTGGTCTTCATTCATCATTTTAGTATCCCTTTCTCTGCATCGAAGTTCAATAATACAAACTGCAAGTTTATACACATAAACAGTGAGTTGATATGAAAAGTATAACTGCCAACGAGATTGAGTCCTAGATATCATAGGTTATCCTCCCCCCACAACATTCAAATACCCCTTTCACATATCATCCTCCATGCAGGTCGTGATCGTCAATGGCTCATACCACAGGGATGGGATGACCTCCGTGCTTGTGAAGAGCTTCGCAGAAGGTGTCAGGAGCAGGTCCCCTGATGCGAAGATAAAGGAGATATTCCTCATGTCCAAAGACTTCGCATATTGCACAGGCTGTAACCACTGCCAGAAGGACAAGGACCCAGAGATGGGCAAGTGCATCCACAAGGACTTTGTCCAGAAAGCATGCAGGGAACTTGTCGATGCAGACATCGCTGTCCTCGCGTCGCCTGTCTATGAATACGCTGTCACTGCAGTCATGAAGAAATTCCTTGAACGCAATTTTCCCCTAGTGCGTGGGGGATTCCCGATCAAGGCCAGGAAGCCGCACAAGAAGGCAGGCGTCGCCTTCATATCAACAGGATGCCCCTGGCCGATAAACAGGCTCCTTGGCATAACAAGATATCCTGAATTCATAATGAAGCTCATGCTGAGGCAATATGGCAAGAAGAAGGTCCACGTGGTCTGCCCAGGCGCGATGGAGACCTCTCCTAAAGAGCAGGAGAAGTGGAAGAAGAAAGCATGGGAACTAGGGAGGAGACTAGGATGAGAAAGATCATACCTTGGCTGTGCATCGGCCTTGCATTCCTGATAATAATCGCTGACCAGGTCTTTGTCCTCTGCCAGGGAGACATGTGCTTCAATGGCATCTACCGCCTGACTGGCGAAGAGAACTATTTCCTTGGCGCAAACATCATGCGGGTCACAGTCCTTCTCCTGCTTGCAGGCGGCATACTCATGCTCATGATCCCTATCCTCAGCAAGCGTCCAGAGGCAGGGATCCTCAGGAAGCCTGCAGAGTACATGAAGAAGCACAAGGATTACAGGAAGCCGGTCATGATCTTCATCGCGCTCGCAGCCCTGACATCAGCCATCAGCCTCCAGGCTTATGTGTTCCCTGTGCAAGGGATAGCTCTCGTAGGTTACCTGCTGCTCGCCATCCTCGCACGCATCGCATTCGCCATGCTCGCGCTCATCGTCTTCACAGGAGTGGCATTCATCCTGGCCAAAGCCCTGGGAGGGAAAGGAGAGGTCCTTGAGACACTTGAACCTATCGCCTGGCATCTTTCGATCCGCGAGTTATACACGCTGATCCTTTTCCTGTCCCTGGGATTCATCTCATCCTTGCTCGGCACTTCATATCTCACAGAGTCGATCCTTCTCACTTCTCTTGAGCAGGCGCAGACCGACCCGGTCATGCTGACAGTCTTCAAGGCAGCCATCATGCTCGCTGGCCTTGTGCACTCCATCTATATCGCATCAGTCGGAATTGCGCTCAGGCATAAGCTGACAAGGCCGCGGGGGTTCGCGGCCGTAATCGGCGCTCTGCTATGTTTCACAGCATTGTCGCTCTTGCTTTTCCTGATCTGACTATGCAAGGATAGGCTGCAGCACATTGATGAGATAGCCCATCCCCATTATCGAGATCGCGACGACCAGGAAGAACACAGCTATGAGTTCAAGCCTCATCGCCCGCCTCAGTATGATCGCCTCAGGCAGGCTTAGCGATGTCACTGACATCATGAATGCAAGGGCAGTCCCGAGCGGGATCCCTTTCTGGAAGAGGACTAGCGCTATCGGTAGTATCGCTGCGCATCCCCCATACACAGGAATGCCAAGCATGACAGCGACAGGCACTGTCATTATCCCAGCGCTCGCAATCGCCCCATGTATCGCCTCAGCAGGCACATAGTTGTGTATGACTGCCCCCACTCCGACTCCGAAGAGTATCCAGATCCACAGCTTCTTCACGATGGAGGTAGCTTCTTCTATGCCATACTTCGCTCTTTCACGGATGTCAGAGAATCTCCTCTCCCTCGCCTCTTTCTGGGCAGCGATGTCATGCACAAGATACTTCTCCATGTTGAGCTTCTCGATGACAATCCCTGTCACTATGCCGACGACTATCCCTCCGACGACATAGACAGCAGTTATCTTCCATCCGAATATCCCTAGCATCAGAGCCACAAGATACTGGTCCACAAGCGGGCTTGACATCAGGAATGAGAATGATACTCCTATCGGTATCCTTGCCTTGATGAATGAAAGGAATATAGGTATGGAGGAGCATGAGCAGTAGGGGGTCACTGCTCCAAATATCCCAGCTCCGATATATCCCATGGTCTTGTTCTTCCCAGACAGGAGCTTCCGCAGCCGTGCCTCAGATATGTAGCTCCTCACATATCCGATGATGGCGATCATCACGAACAACAGGAGGATTATCTTGATAGAGTCATATACGAAGAAATTGAGGGACTGTACCCACCTGAGGGAGCTGTCAAGCCCCAGCACTGAATAGAAAAAAAAATCTACTCCTTCTTGCAGCATGATTCATCCTTGGTCTCGCAGCCTGGATCGCAGCAGCATTTCTTTGACTTCTTCTCAAGCTTCTTGTCCATCTTATCGAATAATTTCTGTACAAAGTTCATTCCAATAGCCTCTTCATCATTCTCCTGTCTTTTATGCTGCAGTAGAGATACGGCCCGACCTTATGCGTCTCGACGATGCCTGCATCCTTCAATATCTCGATATGCCTGAAAGCTACAGACACATCCTTCCTGATAGCCTTGCTGATCTCACATATGCAGGCCTTGTCCTTGTCCATAAGGCACCCGATGATGTCGAGCCTCGCCTTCTCTGACAAGGCCTTGAACACCTTTCTCTTTTGCTCCAGCATTTGCAGATTTGTGCAAACCTGCAAAAGTATATAAAGTTTTCTAGGGAAGAGTCCAGACAAGAACTCTGTAAGCCCCAACTAGAAGCAGGAAAAGAGTAAAGCAGCTGCCCAAGGCAGAAAAGTGCGCATTGCAGTGCTGGACTGCCTTGTAAAACGACAAAGTCTTTGAGTATAAGGAGCTGTCGTCAATGCCAGACCGGAGGCGAATAAGAACCAAGGAGAGCCAGGGCAGCGGCACAGGTACTAGATACATTGTATATCTCATTAAGGAAGATCTGCAATGTGCTCAAGACGAGATTCATTTGAGTCTTGACATCTTCTGATTCAGTCTTCAGCCTCCCTACTTGATGTGTCTGGTGCTTCTCCATTTACGACTTTTACGTTAGCCGAGAACCCAATGTTCTCTCATGTTCGTATACTTCTCTGCGAACATGAGGCTTCTGCGTGAAGTGAGATTGTCGGGCTCTCCTATGCGAGTAGCTTGTTGCCTTCCTCCTCGCCCCTGCCTCCCCAATGTCTTCAGTTGCTGCCTTCTGCCAGACCTCTTTTTCGTTTCCTCCGTTACCTTTTTATCTTGTCCTCGCTTGTCCATGGGTATGAAGATACGTTTGCATCAGTTCCTCCAGAGGGCAGGAGCATTCCCTTCCCGGGCAGCGATGGTGGATGCAGTCAAGAAAGGCGAAGTCACAGTCGCTGGCAGGGTAGCGCATGACATACAATTCGATTTCAATCCTGAGAAGAAGCCTGTGGAATGGAAAGGCAAAAAACTGGAGATGCAACAGCAGTCCCTCTATCTGATGCTTGACAAGCCCAAAGGCTACCTGTCCTCCAGATTGTCAGTGACAGACATAGAGCTGGGGAAGAGAAGCGTCTTTGAACTCATCGACCTGCCAGAGGAACTGAAGAACTCGCTCTTCTGCGCAGGCCGCCTCGATGAGGATTCAGAAGGCATGCTCCTCCTGACAAATGATGGTAAGCTGGGGAAGAAGCTTACAGATCCAAGTTCAGGCATAAGCAAGACATATCATGCCGTGCTAATGAACGACCTTTCACCAGATGATGTCAAGCGCATCAAGGCAGGCCTTGAGATAACTCTCGAAGAGAATGGAGTCGAGAGCAAGCACACGGCAAGACCGACTGCGATAGAATCAGAAGGTAGGGTTGCGCGGATAACCCTCACTGAAGGCAAGAAGCGAGAAGTGCGCAGGATCTTCGAGGCAGTCGGCAACCGCGTACAGCTGCTGCAGCGCATTGCGATCGGCAACCTCACGCTCGATGAGCTTAAGATAAGGAGAGGGGAGTATGCGAGTCTGACGGCAAGGCAGTTAGAGAAGATGCTTTGATGTCTATCAGCTGACATTTCCATCGCTCAGGTTGATTCTTGGGACTCTTGATAGCACGCAGATCACATCAGAGATGTTATTCTTGCATATTCCTTCTTCATTCTTCTGTATGTCATCGCTGCATTGCTGACTCATCTCCCCAAGCTCTTTGCATAGATCAGGCATCCTGGTCCTTGTAGCTAGGCCGAGCAGGCATAGCTCACTTTCTTTTCCGCCTAGTTCCCTGCATTCATCCATGTCAAGCAACCGTGCTCCGTAATGGTAGAAGCATTCCTGCCTGAAATCTTCTGCAAGTATCCTGCTGCATAATCCTGGCTGTCTTGTGAGATATGCCAGGTAGAAGAAACATGTCTCCTTGTAATCGTCATCTTCCATCTCAAGACACAGCCCTGGTTCATATTGCTCTTTTGCAAGCTGGAACAGGCATTCATCCATTCCCTCTTTAAGTAGATAGCATCGTTCGGATTCCGAGCAATTGTCGCATCGAGCTTTGCATGACAAAAGGAAGCAGCATATGGCAAGAATCAGTATCCTTCGCATATTTTCCCAGAAGTCTGAACTGAATAAAAATTTTGCTTCATCTTGACTCCAGCTCCTGCATGAACTCCTCGATCGTCCCTTTCCCTTCAGCTATCGCGAGCAGCTGCTTTGCGATCGGGAGCTTGATCTCCTTCTCCTTTGCCACTCCAAGGACAGTCACCAAAGTGTTATATCCTTCAGGAAGCACTCCCATCTTCTCCTTGATCTCTTCAAGTGTCATCCCCTTCGCGAGATACACGCCAAGCTTCCTGTTGTGGCTGTGCTCTGACAGTGATGTCGCGATCAGGTCGCCAAGTCCAGGCAGGTCATAGAATGTCTCTCTCTTCCCTCCCATCACTGTTCCGATCCGCTGCATCTCCTCTAGTGCGAACGTCATGTACAGGGATATGAAGTTAGTGCTCCTCATCCCTCTCCCCTCGAAGATCCCAAGTCCCACTGCATAGATGTTCTTCAGTATCCCGCCCAATTCTACGCCAACAGCATCATCAGACAGCCTTGCGCGAAAGTGGCTGGAGGACAGCACCTTAGACACTTGTGAGACAGAGTCATGGTCTTCTCCCCCGACCATGACGATTGTCGGCATCCCTTTGCCGAACTCATTGGCGATGGATGGGCCTGAAAGCATCACGCAACTGTTCTCTGAGAATATCTCCCTGATTATCTGGAAGCTCGTCCTCCCGGAGCTTCTCTCTATCCCTTTCGCCAGATTCACGATCACTGTGTCCTGGCTCGCGCTGCATCGTATCGGCGAGAATGTCGGCCTGATGTATGCGCTTGGGAGGGCGATGAACACGATCCTCCTCTGCAGCACAGAGCATATGTCCTGTGTCGCACTCAACTTCTCAGATAGCCTCACTCCAGGGAGGTACCTGGAGTTCGTGTGCCTGCTGTTGACCTCATCGACTGCCTTAGCATCATACTCATAACCGAGCACATCATTCCCATTCTCAGCACATAGGTTTGCAATAGCTGTCCCCATGTTTCCCAGGCCTATCACTCCGACTTCCATCCAGCGATGTATGCGGCTGGAATATAAATAATAGAAGGTATTGAAAAGGAAACCAGGTCACATGATTCCTGCTGCAGCCAACGCAATCGCCACAAGTCCAGCCAGAAAGATTATCTCATCCATCAATAAGCGAGAATCCATGCAGAGATATATAACTGGGAGATAGCTTCAAGCCAGATGGAAGGGTTCAGATAGATATCTTCACCCTGAATCCCTGTCTGATCTTCTGGTTATGCTTCTCGATCTGCTCCTTTACAGCAGGGAACAGCTCTGAAGTCCGGATCAACTTCCCTTCCCTGATGAATAGAGGATCTATATAACGGACCTTGTTATGCAGCATGATTCCTTCTTTGTCAGGGATCACCTTCATATCTGGTGATAGGAATCCAAGCTTTTCAAGTATCTGCTTGTCCTTGCTCATGCGGAGCTTGTCCATGACATGCTTGTCATCCTTGAATAGATCATCAAGGACCAGGGTCCCCTCATCTAGAGCGATCCTGATGGCATCCCCGAGTATCTGGAATAGCGCGATTTCCTTCGGATCGCTCCATCGTGTGTAGTCTGCATGCAGGTATAGCAGAGCAAGACGCCAGGCTGAATCAGCATCAGCCATCACAATCTCCCCTTCTGAAACAGCAAGCTTGGTCAGCAGGAATCGTACCTCAGCATCCTCTCCGTTGTATGCAGTCACATCCCGGAATGTATAGTCAAGCCGGTCAGCACAGAGATCAGGGATCTTCCTTTCCAAGAGACCGAACCTGCTTTCATCCAGGATGCCTGCCGGCTCGATCCCGCCTGCCTGGAGGATGCCAGGTATCTCAGAACCCCAGAATACTCTTTCCATATGTTTCTCATGGTAGGAATGGTCGCTGCTCTTGAAAACGAAATCGATGACATGGGAGAAGGCAGTATGCGGGATATCGTGTATGAGCCCGGCTATCTGTTCCTCCTGAGAAGCTCCAAGTCTCCGAAGGAGTAGCATCACACCGACAGAATGCTCATATCTTGAGATGTCCTTGCCTTTGATGGCATACTGGGAAGCGCCAGCCTGGTTTATGCCCTTAAGGCGCTGCAGCGGCTTGGATGCCATGATATCGAGGATGAGCTGATCCTCGACATCGCACCTGCCATAGACTCTATCGTGGATTATCACAGGTCAAGAAGGTTAAGCTGCGTCTCCTCATCCTTCTTCCTTCTCACATCAGCGCTGATAGTTATGATGAATATCTCGCATGTGGCTCCGGCGATGCCCTCAGCCAGATGTCCGCCGCGTGCCTGCATGTCTCCATCTGAGATCACGCAGTGCGCATGTATGAAAGGGGCTCCATCATGCAGTGTGATGTTGCCTGTAAGGGAAGCGATCTCCCAGTCTCCCTGGAAATTCTGCTCGATATACTCTCGGTTCTCCATACTGAAATATTTGAGAGTGCACCTTGATACCGCGCCGATCCCTGTGAAGAAGCCTGCGACGATGCTCTCCTCTCGGATCGCAGCCATGAGGGATTCGATGATCTTCTCTCCCTTGTCGATCCTGACTATCGTCACGTTCCCTGCTTTCAAAAATCTCATCTTAGCATGACCTCCTGCAGCTGGTTGAAGTTGTTCTCTGAGACCTCCTTCGCAAGCTCAGTCATGAAGTAGCAGACATCGATAAGCCTGTTGTGGTTGTCGATCATGCCTGGCTCATTATAGACGATCTCCTTCTTGTTTATACGTAGTTCATGCCTTATCAATGTTTCGAAACCCTCATGAAGCTCCCTTGGAAGGTTGTTCTTCAGCTTTGTCTCAGAATATATGATGTGATGCCTCGTGAAATCATGGTCATTGTAGGAATAGCCCAGATTCTCGTTTATCCTGTGGACGAGCGAGAGCTTTGGGAAAGCCTTCTTGGCGACGATGCGTATCCTCTGCTGCATCCCGTTAGTATGCGGCACTGTTACCCTGGTGAAATGCTTCGATGCATTCCTGCCCTTGTACTTCCTGACATCCACCTGCATGTCGACGCCATTGAAATTCCCGACAACTACAGGCATGGATCTCTTTAGCTGGCATAGGTTGAATGACTTAGCGAATATCCCCCATTCTTTCTGGATCCTGTGATGATTGAATAGCAGGTCTATCATTTCCCGTAGTGCTCTATCGCTTTCTGCAGTTCAGCCTTCCTGAATTCCTCGAAAGGCTTCTGGCTGAAGTATATCTTCGCAGACTTCGTATCCCACATGAAAGTGCCCTGGAACCTGTTGCCTGTCTCGACCACAAGGTCTGCTGGGGGGAAGTATGCGCTGTAGATGTTCTCCTTGAGCACATCCTTTGTCACAGAATCAGGGTCCATCCTTGAGTCGTATATCTTCCTGATTATCACCCTGCATGCATCAACGATCTCCTCCTGCGGATCATAGTTGATGCAGAGATTCAGGAAGACCTCGAAGTCCCTGGTGTCCTGGATGATCCTCTTCATGCTCTCGACAAGCATGCCTGGGAGGGAATACCATTTCCCGATGAACGTCGTCCTGATCTTCTTCTCGACGACCAGAGGATAAAGCTGGTCCTCCAGGAACTCATACATGCTGACCTCATCGAACACATCCTCCTTGGTGCCAATCCCGATCGTGAGGACAGGCAGCTCAAGCTCGACCTGGGCCTGGACCATCTCAAGTATCGTCGCAAGCCTGGCCTTCTGCAGGTCCTTCGTCAGCTCGGTCTTCGCAGAATTGATGATGACATGCTTTGGATAGCCTGACTTCGGAAGTGTCCTCCCCTGTATTATCTCGGGTATCCTCTTGAGGTCGATCATTCCGGAAGCTAAAACTGTTTGCGATTTAAAAAAGTTGCCAAAACCGAAAAATGTACAGAATGAGATTTCCCTCATTTCCAGGGATGTGATATGCAGCGGGGAAACGAGGGAAAGAAGCATTTTTCGGTTATGGCGAATCACTCTAGAACCAAAAAATGCAAGGCATAAAATTTCCCTTTTATCCATTCAGTGGCCTGCAGTGGGGGTAAAAGGGAAACCGGGCATTTTTTGGTTCTAGCCGATATCTTCCCAAAAAATGCAAGGCATAAAATTTCCCTTTTATCCATTCAGTGGCCTGCAGTGGGGGTAAAAGGGAAACCGGGCATTTTTTGGTTCTAGCCGATATCTTCCCAAAAAATGCAAGGCATAAAATTTCCCTTTTATCCATTCAGTGGCCTGCAGTGG
>CAYTWW010000015.1:0-18474 GCA_964441565.1 uncultured Methanosarcinales archaeon
GGATCAATATTTGGATTAGTACATGTTTTGAAAAATAATAAATAATGAAATTTGGTTTTCTTCTTTGATGTCTTTCCCTTGAAGGCTCACAGTGTTCGCTTAATTGAAGAGAAGTTGTCTGCTTTCAGAGAGATTGATTGGAAACTTAAATTAGCTATGCGGAAGCAGTTTGATCCACTCCGTGCACTCATAGGATCGAAGAAACTAAAAGGAAATTAAACGATTGGTAAGGTCAGCTTCGGTCAGGAAGGGTTCCAGCTCAAAAAATTCATTTCTCCAGAAAATATTTATACCTGCAGGAGGTGGGAGGAGTGTGAGAAACTGGATCCCTGCAATCATCGGACTTCTGCTGGCAGGCTATGGGATATTCTCTGCACTCGCCTTTGGGAGCCAGGTTTGGTACAGCTTCTTTGTTGTCGGAGGGACCATCTTCCTCCTCAACTTGGGCAAGTCCAAGGTCGATGGCTGCAAGAAGTTCCTGAAGACATATGCTCTCTACCTTGTCGCGACAGCAGGCATAGAGCTTGTTGGCAGGCAATTACTTGGGCTGTGGTATTATCCATCTTTCGGTTTGCCTGAGATGATGATCCATGTGTTCATGATAGGATATCCATTCGCATTCTTCATGGCTGGAGAGACATACAGGTTGCTGAATGGGATTTTTAGTCCCGGGATCGCGTTCTTCATAACATCATTCCTTAGCGCGTTCCTCCATGAATTGCCGAACACTTTCGCATGGGAGTGGATATATACAGTGCCTTATGTGACTTTCGAGATACTCAAGATCAATATCATCGTGATCGCTGGCTGGCCGATACTCATCGCTGTGCCGATCCTGACTGAAAAAATACTTGAGAAGACAAAATGAAAATATCGGAGAAGAAGATAATCGTATTCGCGCCTCATCCAGATGATGATCTGATAGGCTGTGGCGGCAGCATCGCGAGAAGGGTAAGTGAGGGAGAAGATGTCATGATCATCTACATGACATCTGGCGGATCCGGAAGCCTTGACAATGATAAGGAGAAGACAGCCCAGATCCGGGAAGAGGAAGCGAGGCAGGCAGCACGGGTCATCGGGATAAAGGAATTGAGATTCTTAAGGAGGGAGGACGGATATCTTTCCTGCGGAAAGGATGAGCTCATCGAAGTCACAAGGCTTATCAGAGAAGTCAGGCCTGATGTGATATATGTGCCACATAAGGATGATGCGCATCGCGATCACAAGGCGACGCATGAGATAGTGGTCGAGGCAGCTAAAAGGGCTTCTGCCGCATGCTTCCCTGAATGCGGCCCTGAGGCATGGGCAGTGAAGACCGTATATGCATATGAGGTATGGACTCCTATGCAAACATTCTCTTGTGTCGAGGACATCAGCGATCTCATGGATATGAAGATCGAGGCGCTGCAACAGCACAAGTCACAGATCCGTGCCTGCAGGTATGATGATGCTGCGAAAGGGCTTGCGAGATACAGGGGAGCCATGACAGGCAAGGGAGAATACTGCGAATGCTTTTGCATAGTCAATAAATATTAATAATCCTCCCTGATACAGTCGCTCTATGGCTTTCCTCCAATTGACAACATTCCCCTGGTATTACCTTATACCTATCAGCATCTCGCTACTTATGCTTGTGATATCAGTCTTTGCAGCAAAGAGATGCAGATGGGCTTTCATCTGTACAAATGCGGTATTCCTTGCCCTGACTGTCGTCATGATGATCATCACTGGAAGCATATTCCTCGCGATAGCTGTCATCTTCTATGGGCTTATGATCGCGCATCCTCTGCTCTTCATATCAAGACATATGAGAAAGAAGGAAGGACGACTGTACTTATGGATATCAGTCGTGCTTCTCATGGTGTCTGGATATGCGATGCTGATAGAGCCGTTCTGGATCGAGGTGACTGAGCATCATGTGATTCTCGAAGGCGCAGAGCCTATGACCGTTGTGCAGCTCGCAGATATACAGACAGACTACCTGTCATCCCGTGAGAGGCAGGCTGTCAAGATCATCAATGAGATCAAGCCAGACCTGATCGTGATATCAGGTGACTATTACAATGGGCAGCTTCCTTACCACAAGCTGGGCTTCGACTCTGCAAGATACATGCTCGAGAACATGCATGCGCCTTATGGCGTATACGGTGTCTCATCAGATACAACGCATCATGCAGACCATCCGGTGCTCTTCGAAGGCACTGGTGCGGTATTCCTAGAGAACCAGAACATCTTTATCAAAGAGAAGAATGTCCATGTCGTCGGGATCAGCAGGCCATATCCTGATCTTGAGAGGGCTTTCGTCGGCGTTGCTGAAGATGATGCGACAATCGTCGTATACCATGGTCCAGAGATGCTCTACATGGACCGCAGGATCCCTCCCTCCCTGGGATCGCAGCTCAAGCCTGTAACTGCAGATTACAATCCCTCGCTGGAGAAGTATGGGATGGACCTGCTTTTGGTCGGACATACCCACGGCGGGCAGATCTCTGTACCTTTCATCGGCCCTCTCACTTCAGGCACTCTGTATGGGAGGGGACTGGCCAAGGGGTCTTTCAGGTCAGGAGGGACTACGATGTATGTCAACCGAGGGCTTGGGATGGAAGGATGGTTCGCTCCGAAGATAAGGTTCTTGACAAGGCCTGAGATCGCGGTGTTCCATATCAATTCATGAGCAGATGCCTCTATCGAGATTTGATCCCCACCGACCTGTGGCCTCTGTAAAGACTTCGTCTTGAGCACTTTTCATTCAGAACGAAAAGCTTCGACTCCTGAGAGTCAAAGACGTTCTCTCTTAACAAGGCAGGTGCAGTTGATAATATTGCGTGATCACTCTGCCTTGTGCAGATGATTATTGATGTTTTTCCTCACATAAGCCGATACTATTTCACCAGTTCGCTCACGATCCTCTTCATCTTCAGTGCATCTCCCAGCGGGTCAGGTGCTTCACAGACTAGTGTCACATCTTTCTTCTGGCGAACAAGTTCTGATGCCAGCTGCCTGAAATCATCCTCGATAATCGGGATGTGTCTCTTCTCCCCGTTCTTCCCCCATTCGATGCCTGAGTAATGGGCATGGAACTCGTCTGGGAGGAGAGCTATCGTCATCCTGTAATCAATACCTCCGTCCCTTGCCAGGAGATGGCTGAAATCGATGCAGATGCCGCAGCCTGTCTTCTTCCTCAATGCCAGCAGCTCTGAGAGGCTTCCGAATTGCGAAGGCTTTCCTGTCGTCTCAGGTGAGATGCGTACATCCCATCCATTCCTCCTCACTTGGTCCTGGATATCTGAGATAGTTTCCTCCATCAGAGAGTAGACGACCTCAGGCGGCTGCTTGCTGTAGAATCCCGCATGGAAGACTATGTCCCTTGCGCCCATGTGGTGGCCGCGCTCGCAGGCATCAAGCAGACGCTTGCGGGATGCGTCACGCTTCTCCTGCTCACCTGAATTGAGATTGATGTAGTATGATGCGTGCACAGTCAGGATAAGTCCTTGATCCCTTGCCAGAGAGCCAAGCCTCTTGGCGAATCCATTGTCCATGTAGACCTGCCTGACAAACTCTATCTCCTGGCCGTCGAGGCCTGATCGCCTTATCTCTTCAAGAGATAGGAATGAGTCTTTCGCGACATTGCCTGCAGCAAGTATCCTGATCATGGATGAAGAGGAGCGGCTGCTCTTTAAATTCATTCTTCTTTTCCCAAGAAGAAGCCTGAGAACCGTGATGCGACAGCTGAGATGATTATGCTGTAGATCATGAAGAGGACCATGAGCATCAGGATATCGTCCGCCCCTGGAAGTGTCGAGAGCATCGTGCTCTGGAGCATCAGGTCGCCTGAGCCTGTCACGACATACTTTGATATCGTCTCCCTCGACAGCATGAAGGCGACGACAGCGACTCCGATCCCTTCTGCACAGTTGAGCGACATGAATACCTTCTCCTTCGCATTGAGGTGGTCGTTATAGAATGCGATCCAGATGGCGGCAGACCTGAGTATCAGCATGATCATGAACAAGAGCAGGCTCTTGAGGAAGAAATCCAAGGTGATGTCGATAGGTATTATGAATCCTATCAGCATGAAGACAAGGATCTCAAGCGAGCCTGCCAGTGTCTGCGAGAACTCCTGCATGGCTTCCTTGCCTTTGACATAGAAGTTTCCGAAGAACACGCCAAGCACAGAGATGGCAAGCACTCCATTCCCTCCCAGATTCTCTGCAAGGATATAGGTGAGCAGAGTCGATGCTACAAGGATTATCGGCGATAATGAATCATGATGATATCTTCGCATGGCCCTGAATATGATCAGTCCGACGACGACTCCAGTCCCGACACCGGTGATTATCTGCTGGAGGAACGGCTGGGCCTGCTCGAGGATGCTATTGAATGATCCTGTGCCAAGCTCCATGAGGTCGAGGAGGATGAAAGGTATGAGCACCATCAGGGGCGTATTGAGAACTGATTCCACCTTGAGCATCTCTATGACCTTAGACGAAGAGCCTTTGAATAGAGACATGACCGAGCCTGCGTCTGTGCCGCTCATCACAGCAGCGAAGATCAGGCAGAGGAAGAGGTTAGTGACATCGAATATGAATGATGCTGCAGCTGCCAGGAAAAGGATGTTGAAGACCGCGAAGAGGATGACGACGCGAAGCGAGTACATGGCAAGAGAATCGAGCGTCCTGAGCTTGAAGCGGCTGCTGCCGTCGAAGACAAGCATCACGAGAGTGAGGACGCTGATGCTCATCAGGAATCCAGGGTCGAACTGGAAGTAAGGCTGACCTTCCCTCGTCAGCCGTGATAAGCCGATGCCTGCGAAGACAAGCAGCAGTATCTGCGGGATGCGAAGCCTTTTCGCGAGCATGCTGCAGGCTATGCCTATCAGGAGCAGGATAGCGATATGCGTGAGAAACTGTAGCGTGTCCATCCTCTTTTTAGAGCGTCCTAATGCCATGAGGTTTATAAGTTTTCCGGCGAAAACCTTTTTATAAGGAGGGAGATTAGCCGCTCTATGATGGACATCCTGGAGGAAGTGAAGGAGGAGCTCAAGCCTGAGGTATCTGTTATCGAGGCAGTCGAAGAGTTCGCAGCAGAGATCACTGATGAAGCAAGAAAACAGGGGATAAAAGCGAGATGCACTCCTGGCGGATCAGTCGCGAAAGGCACGTTCCTCAAGGATGACTATGATGTGGACCTGTTCCTGCGGTTCGACTATTCCTATAAGGATGATGACTTGTCGAAGCTTGCAGCTGGCATCCTGAAAAGATGGGCACCGGAGGTAGTGCATGGATCAAGGGATTATTTCCAGCTTGAGAAGGAGCTGAACTTCGAGATAGTGCCTGTGCTTGACATAGCTGAGCCGAAACTTGCTGTCAATGTCACAGACATGAGTCCATTGCATGTGGACTGGGTGAAGAAGAACCTGATGCCAGGCCAGGAGGATGATATAAGGCTCGCAAAAAAATTCTGCAAGGCGCAGGGAGTCTACGGTGCTGAATCCTACATCTCTGGATTCTCAGGGCATGTGATTGACATACTTATCATCCATCACGGCGGCTTTGTCAAGCTGCTTGAGGCATCAAAGAGATGGAAGCCTAAGATCATAATCGATACTTGCAAGCACTATGGCAGGAGAGACATACTATTCGAGCTGAACAAATCGAAGACATACGGGCCGATGGTCCTTGTGGATCCGATCCTCCCTTCAAGGAATGCTGCTGCTTCCCTCTCGCAGGAGAAGCTTGACAGGTTCATCTCCCAGGCAAAGGCATTCCTCAAGAGGCCGTCCAAGGATTTCTTCAGGAGGAAGGAGTTCGACCCAGCGGAGCATCCTGGTAAGGTCATAGTCGTGAAAGGAAGGCCCGCAGGTGGGAAGAGGGATGTGGCGGGCTCGAAGGTCGTCAAATCATATGAGCTCATGAGGGACGCGCTCTCAACGTATGGATTCGCTATAATTGACAGCGGATGGGACTGGGACGGCAAGGAAGATGCGCTGTTATGGTACTCTATCGAGGGAGATATCTCACCTGTGGTGAAGGTCACAGGTCCTCCTGCTGAGATGGCTGAGCATGCCAAGAGGTTCAGGGCAAAATATCCTGACGCTACCGTCGAGGAAAGGAAGCTTGTTGCGATGGCTGAGAGGGAGCATACGACTGCTGAGGGATTCATCAAGTCGTTCCTTCCCAGACTCAAAGACAGGTTCATCGCTTTAGAAAAGTATTAATAGCAAGCTAGCAGAAGTGGGCATAATGAGATGGCTAGTCCTCCTGCTCCTCCTCGTTTCTTGCACGAGAGAGACTTACCATGATAATGATTGCCTCAGGAAGGCAGCTGTCTATTCACTGGAGAGCATCGGCATGGCTGGCTCCCTGGAACCAGATTATTACATAGATATCAATGGCACTGATGTAGCATATCTCTACTATTCTGGCGAGAGCCGCGTCCCGGCTGTGAGGGATTTTGAGCAGCAGTCCTCCAAGGTCGCGGCTGAGGCATTCAGGGTGTGCGCAGATGCGGAAAAGGTGACCATGCTCTCATCCTTCACTTCTGACAAGGCATCATTCTTCGTCTACTACATGAACGGCACCAAGGTAGAATATGCTGCGACTGATGTGAGATTCCAGTTCTTCGAGATCTATGACCTGGCATCGGAGATCGTCAGGAGGACGTCTGAGGATCCGAGATGGATCGATTACACGCTTCTCTCAGAGAGCAGGATCCCTGTCGATGTCCATAAGCTAGGGAATTCGACCCTTGTGTATGAATTCAAAAAACCGCTGGGGATAGACGCAGACACATACAGATACAGGTTCGCTGTGAAGTACAGATGAGGCCGGTAAACTTTATAAATTGTGCGTCTTTCCTGGGAGTAAAAAACGGGCCCATAGCTCAGCTCGGTTAGAGCGCTGGTCTTATATGACCGCTACTGGTACAAGTCTTGGAAAACCAGTGGTCCCGAGTTCAAATCTCGGTGGGCCCACTTTTGTTTCTTTCATTCTCCACTTCAAGATCCTCAGATTTGAGCGAGGATTCCCGAGTTCAAACGCAGAAAGCCGTAGGCTTGCTGTGTGCCAGGACGTAGTCCCGCTGGACTTGTTTTAAGAGTCCTGGTAATCAGTTGTGTTTTCTCACTTCTTCCTTGCCATCACAACGAGGTTATTTCCCCAGTTGTTGTCGCGGTCGAATAGCTTCATCGCGCTTATGCCGAGACGGGTATATATCCCGATCACCTTCAAATTGAGGAATGTGATGATGTTCGAGTACTTGTAGTTGCGGAAGTCATTGAAGATGAAATACTGATCTGTGTAGTATTCTGTGAATGCTTCAATCCTGCTGTAACCATGCTTACTTAGGATCATCTTCATGTTGTGCTTGTTGAACGCGTAGATGTGCCTGGGAGGATCGCAGCTTGTCCATGGAGTCCTGAGAAAACTCAGGAGTGCCATAGGTAGCTTGAATAGATTCCTGCCTGTTATCATATAGAGATATGTGGCAAGCCAATATGGCCTGAATATATGTTCCCTGCAGGCTTGGTTTGGGGTTGTGATGACCAGAAGACCGCCTTTCTTCAGATGCTTGCTGCAGCAATCCATGAATCCATCTGCTGACCTATAGTGCTCGATTACTTGGTTTGAGAATATGATGTCGAACTTACCCTTGATAGCGCTCGCATGCACAACCTTTATCCGAGGGAATCTGCCACGGGCATAATCGCAGGCCTTTGGGTCGAGGTCTGCAAGTGTCGCATCATATCCAAGCTCTCCGAATGCATTTGCATAGAAGCCAACTCCTCCTCCAAGGTCGAGGATCCTCTTACCTTTGCTACGTTTCCGCAGTTCTTCAACTATTCTTTTCACGTCAACAAGGATAGAGCTCCTCCTAACATCGAAGTCCTTTTCACCTGGCATGTGGAAGAGGAATCCATCATAGTACTTGTTAATCTCCATGTCTGATGGCTTCGGGTCTGAGGTCACCAGTCGGCATCTGGGGCATGAAACATATGAATAACTGTCTCTCCTCCTCACCAGAAGAAGCATTGTCGAACCGCAGGCTTCGCATTTCATGTGAATGCTAGAAAGCTCCCTGATATTTATACTCAACTCTTCCATACATCTTGCATATTGTCTCAGATTACCAAGCTCAATGCCTGTCTAATCGCTTCTTCATGGCACTGGAAGGGAATAGCTTTCCCAGTACCTTAAACTGCCACTTTGAGAACTTGTCGATGCAAGTCAGGCATATGTCTGCTGAATGGTCGTCATCAATCTTCAGATGGTTGAAGATAGGATTGTAATCCTCTATCGGCTTCTTGCACAGTATGCAGTCCATCGTTATCTGGAATGCAGTTGATGTTAAATATATTCCTAGATGTTTCTCGCTTTGCTCGAAACGAACTAAAAAAAGTGAGGGGTAGGGATTCCCAGAGGCGAAGCCGATGGGTACACGAATGTAATGAGTGTACCATGAGACGTAGTCGAAGTGGTGCGAGAACGAAGTGAACGCACCACTGAGTAAAACGAAGTGGCGCAGGAACGAAGTGACTGCGTGTTCAAATCCCTACTAGCTACACTTAACACAACAGCTCTACTTTCTTTTATGCAGTAAAAGAAAGTAGCAAAACTGAGAGTGAGGGGGTAGGGATTTGAACCCTAGTAGGCACTAAGCCAATAGGTATCTTAATGATCATCGCATCTCTGCTCAGCATACCTAAGCCTATCCCGTTTGGCCACTCCGGCACCCCCTCGGGATAGAGTCTGGATTATACAGCCATATAAAAGGTTTACTGAGGGACCGGGTCTGTCCTGAGTCTAAGAGTTCAGTTATGCAACAACATCCTTGGTGCCGTCCTCGATTCTCTCATCGCCAGGGCAAGCGGAACTTCGTTCCGGGGTTACCAGAACTGAAGTTCTGGACACCAACTGGACTGTCGTCACAGTGGCAACGAAGGGACTCGTTGACCACCCCGTTTAGTTCGCTTTAGCGAACTAAAATCCGCTAAGCGAATTTTGGGATCTGAGTTCACCCTCGGTTAACTCAAGCTTTTGACTATCTTCCAATGTGCTCAGCAGGAACTGCTGACATTCGCCCTGCGGACTTCCCCGCCCTGGCGTAGTTCGCTTTAGCGAACTACAACCTCCCCGGGAAGTTGGCATCATGTTGTTGCCCCGTTTTAGACTCTCAGGACTGAGGGACCCATCCTTTTACAAGCTTCTCCAGGGCCATCTCGCTCTGTGCGTACATGACAATTGTAACCGCGGAGATCATGATACAACCTCAGTGTTCCCTCTGGGTCATCGAGCACAATCTCCCTGTGCCTTCCTAGAGATGCTGCTATCTGGTTGGCCGGGATCGGGCTATAGTCTCTATGTTGCCTGACATATGCAGAGAAATCCGTGGCATTCCTTGATATCTCCGGGTAAGGCACAAGAAGCCGGGCATCCAGGAATCGCTCTTCCGCAAATGAGACGCGGAAGACTTGCTTGACCTCGCTTCCGTCAGCTGATATCATGTAGATGTGATCATTGTATGGCTCTTGTCGCAGGATCTTTCCAGGAAGCGCAACTGTGTAATTTGATGGCATCTCTTCATACTCGAACAGCAGCTGTCCATGAACAGAACCCTTTGGAAGATCTTTCCAATCTTTGATCAACCGCATCCTATTTCGCCTGTGATCCTCTGGATCTGCGACAAGAGTGAAGATGGAGTCACAGAGCTTATCGCTGAGCCTCTTGAGCTTCAGATATGTGTAGAACCTGTCGAAATCCACCTATTGCGGCTAAGGAGAATATTATTCAATATTCGCTTTTGGATCATCGATGGCAAATTATTTAAAGCATTATTTTTTTGAGTGCTCTACATGACAGATCTCAATTCTTACATTGTAGGTGGCGGCGAAGAGAAGAAGGAAGCTCCCATAGCTATCGAGCTGGCGAAGAAGCAGAGGGAGATCTCTGTCGCTGAGTTCTTCGAGAAGAACAGGCATCTCCTGGGTTTCGACAACAAGAAGAAGGCTCTACTAACAACTATCAAGGAGGCGGTGGACAACAGCCTGGATGCATGCGAGGAAGCTGACATGCTCCCTGACATCAACGTCGAGATCATCGACATGAGCAGCCAATCGACTCCTGACAGATTCAAGATCATCGTCGAGGACAATGGTCCTGGCATCGTCAAGGAGCAGATCCCGAACATATTCGCGAAGCTCTTGTACGGAAGCAAGTTCCACAGGCTCAAGCAGAGCAGGGGACAGCAAGGAATGGGAATCTCGGCATCAGTGATGTATGGCCAGCTCACGACAGGGAGGCCAGCGAAGATAACTTCAAAGATAGGGCCTGGACACCCTGCTAATTATGTGGAACTGATGCTCGACACTGCCACGAACAAGCCGAAGATCCTGAGATCCGAGGTCGTGGAGTGGGAGAAGGAGCATGGCACCAGGATCGAGCTGGATCTTGAGGGCGGATATCAGCGAGGTTCCCAGTCAGTCGACGAATACCTAAGGAATACAGCTATCGTCAATCCTCATTCGAATTTCATATACATGCCTCCGAATGGCAGCCAGATGATGTTCATCCGGGCGACAGAGGAGCACCCTACGCAGGCGAAGGAGATCAAGCCGCATCCCTACGGGATAGAGCTTGGCACGCTCCTCAAGATGCTGGAGAGGACAGAGTACAAAGCAGTCAGCGCATTCCTGGTAAACGAGTTCTCCAGAGTCGGGTCAGGGACTGCGAAGCAGATCTGCGAAGCTGCTGCGATGCTTCCCAACACTCCTCCCAAGAAGGTCTCGCGTGAGATGGCAGAGAAGCTCATCGAGGGGATAAAGAACACGAAGATCATGAATCCTCCGACTGACTGCATCTCGCCGATAGGGAAGGAACTTATCGAGAAAGGCCTTAGGAAAGAGATACATGCAGAATTCTATTCTTCAACGACCAGGCCTCCGTTCGTGTACAGGGGGAATCCTTTCATCATCGAGGCAGCGCTCGCATATGGCGGAGACAATCTTGGAGCGGAGGATTCGCTCAAGATACTGAGATTCGCAAACAGGGTGCCGCTCCTTTACCAGCAGGGGGCTTGCGCGATAACGAACTCGATAATCAAGACAAACTGGAGATCATACGGGCTGAGGCAGTCTGCGAACAGCATACCGATCGGTCCCTGCCTCATCGTCGTGCACATGGCATCAGTATGGGTGCCTTACACTTCTGAGGCGAAGGAGGCGATCGCCCATTACCCTGAGATCATCAAGGAGATCAGGCTCGCGATCCAGGAGGTCGGTCGCGACCTGGGCAAATACCTGAACAAGAAGAAGAGGGTCAACCAAGAGCTCAAGAAAGTCGATTACATCACCAAGTATCTGCCGCATGTCAGCATCGCACTGCAGGAGATACTGAAGCTCGACGACAAGGAGAAAGGACGGTTGAGCGAATACCTCACAGAGGTGCTTGAGACCACGAGAGACATCCCCACGCTTGAGCAGGAAGAGCAGTTCGAGGATGATGGCGAAGGGCTGGGATTCTCGCTCAATGATGACGAAGAAAGCGATGATGATAGCCAGGAGGATGATGAGTGATGGCAGAGAAGAACGTGCCTGTTTCAGATAAGATAAAGGACCTGGCAAAGGAGATCTATGGGACCATCCTAAAGAAGGACAGGCCTCAGCTCCATCTACCGGTCAGGAGCCTGCAGAACGTGCGCTATGATCCCAAGGTCGGTTACTTCGAGATAGACGAGAGGGTGAAATCAAGGACGCTGACAGTGAGCACAGTGAAGACATTCGCACAGACACTCCGTATGATGTCCGTCTCAAAAGAGCTTGTCGAGACAGATGACATCGCGACAAAGAGGGAGATGTACTACGTATCAAAGAACTGGGAGGAAGCGAGGTTCCGTGCCCAGCCTGAATCTGATACTGTGATGGATGATATCGAGGCCATGTTCATGGTCAACAGGGAACAGCTGGGCTTCATCCCTGAGGAAAAAGGAGGAGATGTCGCAGGGAAGCTGATCGTGTACGATGTCGATTCTGAGACCAAGAAGGAACTGAAGATAGACTGCACGAAATTCGGTTCTGGCGCATACTCAATCCCCATCTCAGTCGAGCATCTTAGGTTCGAGACAGATGCAAAGTTCATCCTCGCAATCGAGACCGCCGGTATGTTCCAGAGGCTTGTCAAGCACAAGTATTGGTCGACTGCCAACTGCATCCTCATCTCGATGGGGGGAGTTCCGACAAGGGCATGCAGGCGTTTCATAAGACGACTGGCAGATGACCAGAAGCTTCCTGTATATGCATTCACAGACGGAGATCCCTATGGATTCGGTAACATCTACAGGACACTCAAGGTGGGATCTGGGAACGCAGCGCATATCAACAAATACTTCTGCGTCCCACAGGCGAAGTTCCTCGGTGTAACGACAAGGGATATCGTAGACTACAAGCTGCCTACGCATCCGCTCAAGGATATCGACGTCAAGAAGATCAAGGACATGATCAAGAACGATCCGTTCATCCAGGAGCACAAGGAATGGCAGAAGAGCCTTGCTGAGATGGCAGCGATGAAGAAGAGGGCAGAACAGCAAGCACTCGCACGCTGGGGACTGAACTACGTGATCACAGACTATCTGCCGAAGAAGCTCGCAGATTCAAGGAGCTGGCTTCCGTGAGTGGGCCTGATATTGGTTCATTTTTTGCTGATTCTCTTTATCTCACATATTTTATCGTCGATAAAACTAAGCTTGATAATCCCAGCTGGAACGGATGTTCTTTGTTGGAATCTCTTTATGGTTACCACTTATGGAAACCTTTATATAGCGGCTGCCTATCTCCTTTGTCCTGATGAAGCTCAAGAAGGCAACCAAAGAGGCGATCCTAAGGATCGTGACCGAGCTTGGGAACCAGGGTGTGACTTTCTCTGACATCGGAAGGCGTCTGGGTTATGAACGGCATACAGTGTCCAAGTATATGGGCCTGATGAAGAAGGAAGGATTCGTCGACTGCAAGCAGGTCGGAAAGGCGAAGCTGTGGTATCTGCGCAAGAACTCTATCGAGAATGTGATCGGCTGCGACAACAGCAACCTGTCCTTTGTCGAGAAGACCTTGTGCGAGATACTCGACAAGAGCCCGGTGGGGATGTTCATCATCGACAGGCATTTCAGGATAATCTTCATGAACCAGATGATGTCGCTGCGCTATGGGGATCTCAGGGGAGAGATGTTCTACAAGAGCGTCCAGGGGAAGGAGAATCCTCTCTCGATGAGGTCCCTCTTGGAGCTGATCGATGACAAGAAGGCGGATTTCACGACGCTCTCGATATCAGACAGGTTCGGGGAGGAGATGCTGATACGCGCCTCGAAACTGAAGAGCTCAGAAAGCGTATCGATGATACTTATCGTGGATAGCATGAAAAGGCTGCAGCAGGAACTTCCTGAGTCAGCGATCAACGCAGCATGAGGTAGTAAGATGCAGGATCTGAAAGCGAAGATAATCAAGACGATAGCGAGCGAAGGCTCAGAAGGGATGACCTCCACAGAGATCGAGAAGCGAGTCAAGCTTGAGAGGCATACGCTCTCGAAATACCTCAACATCCTTGAGAAGGAAGGGGTACTCCATTACAAGCAGATCGGGAAAGGCAAGCTCTGGTACATCAACAAGAGCCCTCTCCAGAGGATAAACAAGAACAAGAACCTGACGTTCACAGAGAAGCTTATCTGCAATGTCACCTCTGAGATCCCTGTCGGTATCATGGTGGTCGATGAGGACATGAAGGTGCTCTTCCAGAACAGCATAACACAGGAAGTCTATGGGAACATCATCGGGGAGAAGCTGTTCAAGTGCGTGCTTGGGCCTAAGAACACGCCAATACAGAAAAGGCTGCTGGACATATTCGGGGGGAAGCCGGGTCCTATCCAGTTCAAGACCAACGATGTCGAGGGAAGGAGGCTTTCGATCAAGGCATCAAGCCTGACGAATCCAGATGGAAGCCTCTCAGCTATCCTGATCGTAGACGATGTGACTCAGGATGAACTGTCTGAGCAGAAGCTCAGGGATGCCTATGACCGGCTCAAGGAGATTGATCAGCTGAAGTCCAGGATCATGAGGGATGTGGCAAGCGATCTCAAGCAGCCTGTATCGCTCATCTCGATGTCAGTGGGACTCCTGATCGAGGAATACAGGAAGGACGGGCTTGACAAGGGAAAGGTCCTCGATTATCTGAATGTGCTCCAGAGGAACTCACGCATATTCGAGTCGCAGCTCAATTCAATGATGCAGCTCTCCAGGGTGGAGTCAGGGGATACGATCCTCAAGGAGAAGACAGATATCTCTTCCATCATAACCGAAGTAGTTGAATCAGCTAGACAGAGGGCGAAGGACAAAGGGCTACTGCTGAAAGCTGACATCGACAAAGTCCCAGGCATGACCGCGAGCGGAGAACTGATAGAGAGCATGGTGAAGAACCTTGTCTCGAATGCTATCAGGTTCACAACCGAAGGCCATATCCTTGTATCATGCCAGGCTCAAGGAGACAATATCGCCATCAAGGTATCTGACACAGGAGCAGGAATATCGAGGAAAGACCAGGCAAGGCTGTTCGAGCCGTTCATCAAGATCGACAAGGAGTCTCCTGGTCTTGGTCTGGGGTTGGCTCTCAGCAAGGAGATAGCGATCCTCCATGGCGGAAGGATAGCTGTGACATCAGAGGAAGGCAAAGGCAGCGTATTCACTGTCCTCCTCCCGATAGAAGGTGAGTGAGATGAAGAAGATACTTATCGTCGAAGACAATCCTGATATGCACATAATCTACTCAGATATCCTCTCTGAAAAACATACTGTCGAGATCGCACCTAATACGAAAGTAGCAGAGGAAAAGCTCAGGGGAGGGACATATGATCTGATGATTCTAGATGTCATCCTGCCGGATGAGAGAGGTGATGAGTTCTTCGAACGATTGAGGAAGATGCCTGAATACGCGAACCTGCCTGTGGTCTGCGTCACAGTGCTTGATGATGTCAAGAGAAGGATGAGGAAGATCGATCCTGGCATCAGGTTCCTCCCAAAACCGTTCACCAGGGAGGGGCTTCTAGAGACGACAGGATGAATATGCGTATCGGCAACAGCTTTTTCAAGGAAGTATTCTCAGGCACTGAATCGCTGATAGCATGCCTTGACAAGGACCTGAGGTTTGTCAAGGTCAATGACGCCTATGCCAAGGCAGGCGGAAGTGAACCGGATTTCTTCGTAGGGAAAAGGCACTTCGATCTCTACCCGGATGAAGAGAACGAGCAGATCTTCCAAGGTGTGCTGAAGAGCGGGAACAGGTTCTCGATCAGGGAGAAGCCTTTCAAGTATCCGGACAGGGATGATATCACCTATTGGGATTGGACTCTAGCCCCTGTCATAAGGGACGGCAAGGTTGAGGGCCTCATTCTGTCGCTCGTCGACAGGACCGCTGATGTGACAAGCAGGCAGGCCCTGGAGATGGCCAACCGCCGGCTTGAGATAACAAGCTTGATAAACCAACTGATCGCAAAAGCACTTGATGAGAAAGATTTCATAAGAGGTGTCCAGGAGGCGCTGGGGCGGGGGGGCTTCATACTGAGCATCTCTGAAGGGGGAGAAATGAAGCCTGGCCTCCGGAGACAGCTCCCTGGTTCCAGATGGCTGCAGATATATCCTGAGGATGACAGGCCATTCATAGACAGCGTCGCTGAAGATATCGCTTTCGGGATCTCTGTCCACAGGCTCAAAGATGAGAACAAGAGGATCACACAAGAACTCAGGATCAGGGAAGAAAGATACCGTGAGCTCGTGGAGAACACCAACAGCATCATCCTGAGGATGGATGCGAAAGGAAAGATAAGATTCCTCAACAGGTACGGCAGGGAATTCTTCGGCTATGAGCTTGAGGAGATTGTTGGACATGATGTAGCCGGCACCATCCTGCCCCTGACAGACTCCTCGGGAAGAGATATGCTTTCCATGGTCCAGTCAGTCATCGACGACCCGGAGAGCTACCAGATGCATGAGAATGAGAACATCACCCGGGACAGACGCAGGGTATGGATAAACTGGACAAACAAGCCGATGTACGGCCCTGACGGAAAGGTGAGGGAGATTCTCTCTATCGGCCATGATGTGACCATGATCAGGAGGCAGGAAGAAGAGATACGCAAGCTCAACTCAGAACTGGAGCAGAGAGTGCGCCAGAGGACGATGCAGCTCCAGGGCAGCGAGATGAAATACCGAAGCCTTTTCGAGAACTCTCCGATTGGGATATTCCAGGCCAAGCCTGACGGGACGATAATCACGGCGAACAAGGCCTTCGTAAGGATGCTTGGTTACTCGGACATCCATTCGATGATGTCAGGTCCTGGACTCCAGGATTATCTGGGGAAGGATGCCGATGTGCTGCAGCTGCTGGAGCAGCAGGGCATGATCAGAGATCGTGAGCAGGAAGCAAGGAAGAAGGATGGGTCGATGATAAGGGTGTCCTTGAACCTTAGCAAGATCAAGCATCCGGGGCTCGGTCTAATATATGAAGGGATCATAGGGGATATCACTGAGAGGAAAGAAGCTGAAGAAGAACTCAAGAGCGTCGCAAGGTTCGTTGAAGAGAACCCTAATGCAGTGCTCCGTCTTGACAAGAACATGGAGCTTGTGTACTCCAATCCACAGGCAAGGGAACTCTTAAGGGATGGGAAGGTGCCTTGCTCATGGGCATCCGAAGCCAAGATAGCGCTCGATACAGGGGAGAAGAGGGTCGTCGAGCTGCAGGGCGTGAAGAGGAGCATCATGCTCACAATAGTGCCGATCGCAGGAAAATATGTGAACATATACGGAGCAGATATAACAGACAGGAAGAAGGCTGAGGATGAGCTGAAGAGAGCCTATGAACGCTTGCAGATGATAGACCTCATGAAATCATCGATACTGCGTGATGTGTCACATGAGCTCAAGCATCCGATATCGTTGATAAGGATGGCTATAGGCACTGTGTCCGAAGAGCTGAAGAAACCGCAGCTTGACTATGACAAGCTTCAGAGATACATGCTTATGCTGCAACGCAACAGCAGGATGTTCGAGGAGCAGCTGACAAGCGTCCTGGAGCTGTCACGCCTGCAGGCTACCAACATGATATCGAGGGATGATGTGGATATCCGCCAGCTCATTGACGAGATCGTGGAAGAAAATATCGACAGGGCGCAGGCCAAAGGCATCGAGATCGTGCTTGAGATCGAGCCAATACCTCAATTATACATCAACCGTGAGATGATAAGGAGACTGATAAGGAACCTGGTCGACAATGCGATCAAATACACTATCTTGGGAAGGATCTCTATCATCGCACGGAGAAGCAAAGAAGGAATCGAGATCTCAGTGGAGGACACAGGGGTCGGGTTGGGTCCTGAGGATATCAGCCTCGTTTTCGATCCATATTACAAAGCAGATGTGAGCAGTGATGGGCTTGGGGTCGGGTTGGCTATAGCCAAGAAGATTGTGGATCTCCATTCCGGATCCATAGAAGTAGCATCAGAGGTGGGGAAGGGATCAAGGTTCACCGTCTTCCTGCCTGCTGGCTGATCTGCTCAGCTTGCTCCTGCCTGCGTCTTTCTTCAACCTTGGCTCATCAGTGATGGCTGATCCCTTGTCGGGAGCACCTATCCAACTCCCTTCAGCTTTGTCGTAGTTATTCTCACCGTCATCTGTGCCTGCGAAATATCCGTCTTCCTGCAGTCCCATCTCCTCATTCACATACTCCATATCTTCCTCGTCCATCTCATCAGTAGAGTCCATCAAGAGGTCCTCTTTACTGTGGACATGCCGAACAGTTCCTGCCTGCCAGTCTCTTCATCCTGCAGGACGAAGATCATCACGCAGATAGTCGAGCCATTCTGCGGCATCTCCAAATACATCATGTCTTCGATATTTATCGCCATATTAAAAAATCAAGAAAAAGAGCGGCCTATCCTCCGCCTCTCTTCTTCTTGTCCTCTTCTCTTCCTTTATCTCCTTCGTTTTCCATTCCTGCACCTCCTGTCTTAGTATCTATCAAGGTCATAACAAAAAAAGGAGAACCAAGGAGCGGGTGACTCCATCGTATGCAGCGTTGGCCTTGGCTCTGACATCTACAATGGTATTTTGGTTTAAAAACGTTTCGCAATTTGGATACCTTTGATGGTATCCATCGACAAGGACTGTCGTGGAGTGCTTCCAGCATGATCCATAAAAAGCTTTTTAAGGAGCATATGAATCCTATGCCACATCGGGCTAGTAGCGCAGTCTGGATAGCGCAACTGCCTTCTAATCCTTAGGGAAAAGCAAGCAGTGGGTCGGGGGTTCAAATCCTCCCTAGCCCATTTTTTCTTTTGATACTAATGAAGATGTGTCTGCAACTGTAGGGAGGATTTGAACATCTTCGCACTTCGTGCTCGAGTTCACGGACAAGTCCGTGAACCATCCTCCCTAGCCCATTTTTT
>CAYTWW010000015.1:18574-39493 GCA_964441565.1 uncultured Methanosarcinales archaeon
CATCCTCCCTAGCCCATTTTTTGTCTTTGCGAGCGATCAGAAGTCCATCAACCCTTGGATCCTCATCATCATCTCATCAAAGAGGACTTCGTACTTAGGATCATATCTCGCTATAGGTGTCATGCTTGTCATGGCTTTCGCAAAGGCCTTATCGAAGGGTATCTTTGAGATCAAGGCTATGCCATGATCCCTTGCATAATCCTCGATACTATGTGTGAAGCCAGGGTCGAGGTCACACTTGTTCACGATGATGCCGCATCTTATCCTGAAATGCTTGACAATGCTGTGGGCCTTCCTCATGTCAGAATAGCCTGATGGTGTGGGTTCTGTCACAAGGACGGCGAAGTCACTTCCTGTGACACTTGCGATGACAGGGCAGCCTATACCTGCTGCAGCATCTGTTATCATCAGATCCGCGTCAGGAGCGATCTCCCTCGCCTTTTGCTTGACATGGAAGACAACTTTTCCAGAGCCAGAGTTTCCAGGCATGAGCTGGGCTGATGCTATCTGGATGCGATCCGCCTTCACATGGCCTATATGCGCATTCTCCACATCCTGCATCCTTATGGCATGCTGAGGGCAGACGAGGACGCATGCTCCACAGCCTTCACAGCTGAACTTCTTCAGCTGAGGTAAGCCATCTATCATGGATAAAGCGCTGAAGTAGCATGTGTCTATGCATATGCCGCACTTCGAGCATCCCTCAATATCGACAACAGCTTCCTGGTTGGTGGAAATCGGCTTCCATTCGAGATAATCCTGTTGCATGATGCCGAAAACAAGGGGCAGGTTGGAAGCGTCAACGTCGCAATCAGCACAGACGACATCCTTGTGCCGGGAGAATGCGATAGCCAGCGATGCTGCTATGCTGCTCTTGCCCACGCCTCCCTTGCCTGAAAGTATCACGAGGGATCTCACTCATGATCACCTGTAAAGAGGGATGCAAGGCCAGGGATGATAATGGGCTTGCCTTTCACATAAGATCTGACAATCTCATCTGAGTAGGGGATCTCCGCAATTATCTTGGAACCATACTTGTCAGATAGGTTACAGATGATGCTTCGGTCTCCGATATCAGAGCGGTTGATTATTATGCTGCTTGGCTTCCTTAGGATCTGCAGCAGCTGGAGGATTATACCCAGATCATGTGCTCCAAGGGGTGTGGGTTCAGTGACTGCGATAACCTCGTCCGCATCCTCAAGAGCTGCGATGACCGGACAATGCGTGCCCGCTTGCGTGTCGATGATCACATAACTGTAGCTATCTCTCTTCTTCTCTATCTCCTCATTCAGATGGTTGACGACAAATTCTGAGACAGGCTGATTCGGAACCAGCTCGCCTGATATGAGGTCAAGGTTGCCTATGCTACCTGTGAAGATGTCTCCGATGCGCTTGGTGCTCCAGCTTATGGCATCACTAGGACATACTGTCCTGCAGGCTCCGCAGCCATTGCACTGGTTCACCATGAATATCGGCTTATCAGATGCTGCGACGGCATTGGATCTGCAGGCGCTTGCGCAGGCGCTGCAGCCTGTGCACTTCCTGAGGTCGAAAGCAGGGATCCTCTGATCTACTGTCCTCAGATGTGTTCTCCCTATGCCGAGCAGCAGATGGTCATTCGGACAGTCCACATCTGCATCTGCCAGCAGGACCTTGTGATGCTCTGATAAGGCATAGGCCAGCGCAGTCGCGACAGTGGACTTGCCGGTCCCCCCTTTCCCTCCTGTTATGGCAATTCTCATCTAATGCACATGGCCGCAGCTTTCGATCTGGTCCCTGAGATTTCCAAGATCCTTGAGCGCATCCCCCACAGTCCTGTGGTCACCTGTCTTGAGTGCCATCCCTTTCTGCGCAATAAGCTGGATCGCCCTTCCTCCAATCCCTTTTGCATAGATAGTCGTCGGGTGGACAGCCTCCACTATCTGGTCTATCGGGCTTTTGCTCGGATCTGTATGGTCAAGATCATTGCCTATGATCGACAGCTTGCCTGCCTGCACATCATATACTCCGAAATATGGCGCATGTCCGAAGTGCTGGCTGATCTCAGACTCTTCTCTTCTGTTGTCTAGCAGAGGGAAGAATATCCGCTCTTGGGATACTTTGGGTATTGAGTCGGAATGAGGGGACGATGTCTCGCTTATCATCGGTAGTTCCCCTCTCATGAATCCGACCACTGCTTCTGAAGCTTTCCCTGATGCACCATATGCCTTGATACCCAGCTTGCCGATGATGCTTGTCGCATTCGGTCCAAGCTGGCCTGTCAGCAGACAGTCGACCTTGAGCTTGCCAAGCTGCTCAGCAGCTTTGATGCCTGCTCCGTGTCCTTGTTCCGATCCTTCATTGATTACTGATCTGGAGTCCTTGATCTCCCCTTGTTCGATATCGACAATCATGAAGTACCTGCTCCTGCCAAACCTCTGGTCTATCAGGCTTTCAATGGTATCCTCCTGGCATGAGATCGCGATCCTCATGCTAACTCCTCTTTCACTTCTTCGCTTCCTTTACGAAGCTCCTCTACCTGCTCCTTGTCCTTCATGAGCAGCAGTGTCTGGAACTCCCCCACATGTGTCTTCTCTTCCCTTGCTATCTCAAAGAGCATCTTCCTTATCCCTGGATCTGCTGCCATGGCTGCCATCTGCTCATACATGTTGATGGCATCAAGCTCTGCGATAATCCCTGCCCTGAGTATCTCAACATCAAGCGCATCCTTTCCTATCTTCTCAAGACCGATAGGTATCTTTGACATCATCTTTTTTCACCTTCCAATACGTTCTTGACAATATTTCGGAAATCATCCGCAGCTTTCGAGGACCCATTGGCGAATGGGAACCCGCTGTCGCCTGATTCAGCGACTGCCTGGTCAAGGCTGATGCTTCCCAGGAACTTCACACCATTCTCTTCTGCGACATACTTGATAGTGCCTTTTCCGAATATCCCTCCTGACATGTTCTCGACCATGCCAAGAACAGGTATTGCCATCTTCCTGCAGAAGTCGATGGTCCTGACAGAATCGAGGATCGCGACTTTCTGAGGGGTGGATACGATGACAGCGCCAGTCACATCTCCGATAAGCTGCGATGCGCTTATCTGCTCATCTCCTGTGCCCGGCGGGAAATCTACAACCAGATAATCAAGCTCTCCCCAGTCGACGTCCTGGACAAACTGCTTGATCAGATTATGCTTCAGAGGTCCTCTCCAGATTATCGAGTCCTTCTCATCGACCATGAATGCGAGGGACATGACCTTCAGCCCTGATCCATGTACCAGGGGAGCCATCTTCCAGTCCTTGGATTTCACATCCATCTCCTCAAGCCCGAGCATCTTCGGGACATTGGGTCCATGAATATCAGCATCCAATATGCCTGCCTTCTTTCCAGCTTGGACAAAAGAAAGAGCAAGATTGACTGCGACTGTAGTCTTCCCTACTCCTCCCTTGCCGCTAAGGACCAATATCTTGTCCTTTATCTTATCCATGCGTCATCCCTTCTATCCTCTTCCTCAATTGGTCTTTCTCCTGCTGAAGATCCTTTTCCTCCAGCTCAAGAGATTGGAGCCTCTGCTCAAGATATGTCTTTTCATCGGGCTGGACAAAGACCTGTCCGAAGCCTCGGCCGGATCGCCTATATGCGCGACCCCTTCTCAAACCTGCACCGCAGGGACCTCTGCCCCAACCTATTCCTGCACCAAGGCCTGCTGGCCCTGTGCCATCTCCTCCTGGCATCTTCTTATTCCTCCTTCCTTGTCATGGTGCTGCCGCATCTGTCACAGATTGTCTGCATGCATGGCTGCCCCTTGATATGCGGCTTCTCAGCGCCGCATTTCGGGCATCTGCATGCTCCACCTGGACCTCCACCGACCCTTCCGTCTGTCCGCATCCTGAAATCGCCTCCATGAATCTTGATCGCCTTGCCATTCACCAGGGCGTCTGCGATCCTAGATCTCGCTCTTGAGAGAGCTCGTTGGAATGTGGACTGATGCACACCCATCTGCCGGGCCGCAGCCTCCTGTGTCAGCATCTCAAGGTCTGAGAGACGGATTGTCTCAAGGTCATCTACACCAAGTTCGACTTCCTGCAGCTCGCTGAGAGGCACAGCCCTTGGCTTGAAATATGTGACATCTGGCGAATGCTGCACCAACCTTGTCTTACGCGGCCTTACCATTTTGCATGATAATGCATAATAATATTTAAAGATTGTGGACATCATCATAAAGCATATCGTAAAGTATATATGGCCCATGATAGCTCTTCCAGGTTGTGGACCCTGTTTTCATGAACGCGATAATACTGACATTCTTCGCAGGACTCTCCACCTTGCTCGGAAGCTTCGCCATCATCTTCGTCAAGAGAGAGAAAGAGGGGTACCTGGGCATAGCGATGGGCTTCGCGGCAGGGGTGATGATCTTCATCTCCCTGGCAGAGCTCCTGCCTGAGAGCATAGGCAGGATCGGGCATATGCCTGCCATGATAGCCTTCTTCCTCGGCATCCTCGCGATCTATCTGATCGATGTTCTCATCCCTCATTCATATGAGCAGGAGAATCCATGCAGCCATGATGCAAAGAGATGCGAGCTACGGCGTTGCGGGATACTTGTCGCGATAGGGATAGCGATACACAATTTCCCTGAAGGTATAGCTGTGTTCTTCTCGTCACTTGTGAATCTGCATCTCGGACTCACGATCGCGATAGCCATAGCGCTCCATAATATCCCTGAGGGGATAGGTGTGGCGATGCCCATCTATTATGCCACCAACAGCAAGAGGCAGGCTTTCCTCTACTCATTCCTTTCAGGCATGGCTGAGCCGGTGGGGGCGATGATCGCCTACTTCTTCCTGAGAAGCATATTGACTGATACGATCCTGTATATGATAGTCGCTGCAGTGGCAGGGATCATGGTCTTCATCAGCTTCGATGAGCTGCTGCCCTACGCATTCAGGCAGAAGAATCCGCACAAGACAATATCGGGTGTGTTCCTAGGGATGCTTATTGTCGCAGTCAGCCTGCTACTCATCTGATATCCTGATATCTGTCAACCTCTCGCCGTCCCTGGTGTAGAATGAGATGTCCTCTGGCCGGTATGGGTAGCAGATGATAGCATGCACAGGCCCCTTCTTGCCGAACAGCAGGAGATCCTGGCCAGATGGCCTGTTGGTGCCGCTAGGATGGCTGTGCACTGTCCCGATCATGCTGAGGCCCATGGGCAGGTCTATCCTGACAGAGGCCTGTGAATGTCCTGAGTGGAACGGCTGGTAGAGGACACGGCTTATCCTTGCGGTGTCGCCATCGATTTTCCCTTCCATGACAGCGACAAATTCCCTTGGATGGTTCGCTATCGCGAAGTCGATGATGTCATAGATGGATCTATCAATCGTGACATGCCTGAGAGAGACAGGCTTTTGGGAGAACAGCCTGTCGATCTCTCTCTTCACAGCCTGCACGATCCTCTTAGGGAGACTTGAAAGATGCCTCATTCCTGGTCTCGTCATAGCTTTTATCATATAGCTTTGTGATGCTTACCGTGCTCTCGGTACAAAGAGGAAGAATATTAATATGCCTATCCTGCTGGACTGTATGAAAGGATTCCTCGGAGCATTGCTGTCAGGGGTCGCAGGCATCCTGCTTTTCCTACTGGTGCTATTAATCATGAACCTTACTGCACCATTCATCGAGTCGCCTGTGATCATATCGATAGTGGATTTCCTGAATTCGAATGCGGTCTTCCTGATAATACTCGGGATAGTATTCATGTTCGGAGACATGCTGAGGTCTCTGGTCTTCCCCTTCAACCTTCCATATCCTGTGCTATATACGATAGCCTCTGTGATGCTCGCGGAATTCGTGATAAGGGCGCTGGCTCTCGCTGACAGGTATACAGGACTCGGGATCGGCGAGTACCTGTCACAATTCTCATATCTCTTGTTCGGGCTGGTGGCAATCGTCGTGCTGATAAGCGGATATGTATCGATAATCTCAAGGGTCGTGGCACCCCGCAGGCAGCATTATCATCAATAGTAGAATCTTTTTAAAGTAACTCACAGGATAATCACCTATGTTCTATCTTGGATGCTCTGGCTGGTACTATGATCATTGGAAAGGTTCCTTCTATCCAGACTCCCTGCAGAAAGCGCAGTGGCTCTCATATTATTCAGAGCATTTCTCGACAGTCGAGATCAATGCCAGCTTCTACAGGCTGCCTCTCCCTGATGTCGTCTCAGGCTGGCACCGGAAGACTCCTGACGATTTCATATTCGCAGCCAAGGGCAACAGGAAGATAACCCATATCCACAAGCTGAAGAACACAGAGATCATGATCGATAAGTTCCATGATTCCATCGTGAATCTCAGGGGGAAGCTAGGAGTGATACTATGGCAGCTCCCGCCTTCGCTAAAATACAACAAGGCCAAGCTGGAGAGGTTCCTCTCAGAGCTTGATCCAAACAGGAGGAATGCCATCGAGTTCCGGGATGCCTCATGGCTCAAGGAGGAGACTTACAAACTGCTGAGGAAGAAGAACATCGCATTTGTGATAACCTCTGCGCCAGGGACCCCTGATGAAATTGAACAGACAGCGGACTTCGCATACATCCGGTTCCATGGCACAAGCGGTTGGTACACGCATGACTATTCAGCGAGGGAACTGGATCTGTGGGCTGAGAGGATCAAAGCCCTGAAAGGGGATGTCTATGCTTATTTCAACAATGATGCTTCTGCCTTGGCTGTTAAGAACTGCATGCAGCTGAAGAAGATGCTTGAGTGATCCGGAGATCGGTCCCCGCATCCAGTGTCAGACGGTCTCTCCTTTCAACGGCACGAATGCGAACATCCCCTTCCTCTCGATCGTGTATCCTTTCTCGTGCCTTGTCACAGCTATCATCTCCTGTCCATATATGTTCCCGACAGGCGCTATCAGCCTTCCTCCTACTTTCAGCTGCCGCTTCCAAGCCTCCGGAAGCCTGGCAGCAGCGGCAGTTGCTATGATCCTGTCATAGGGAGCAAGGATCTCATATCCTCTTGAGCCGTCTCCTTCGATGACTTCGACGTTAGTGATCCCTGCCCTGGCCAGGTTGTGCTCCGCTGTCCTTGCGAGCTCAGGGATGATCTCGATGGAATAGACTTTCCCCGGGAAGATTATCTTGCCTATGATCGCAGCATTATAGCCGCTCCCTGCGCCGATCTCAAGCACCTTGTTGCCCTGCTCAAGGGCAAGCTCCTGAGCCATGAAAGCGACAGTGTATGGCTGGGATATGGTCTGCTCATGCCCGATAGGGAGCGGGCTGTTCGTGTATGCGTCCAGTCCTCCAGGCACGAAGAACTCCCTCGGGACCTTCGATATCGCCTCGAGGACCCTCAGGTCAGAGATGCCCATGCTCTTGATCTCGAGGATCAGGCCTTCCTTCTCCATCAGCCCTCCACTGGCACATTCAGCATGACGTTCTTGCCGATAACACGGATGTCAGTGAAATCGAATACAAGATCCTCTCCAGAGCCGCGGTCCACGACAATAGAGACCAGGTCATTTGCCGGCTCGTCCCGGTTGACTTCCTTGACCTTGCCTAGCTCCTTTCCGTCTGCATCGAACACCTTCATGCCTTTTATCGTGTCAGTCGGCGTCATATTCAGCATGACAGAGTCAGATGTCATCTGCCTTATGTAATCACGGCCGATGAAGATATCTGTCCGGAACAATCCCTTCCCGACCTTTATCCCTTCGACGAGCAAAGTGAGCGGATTGAGGTAGATCTCTGATACTGTACCGATCTCATCACCGTTGTCTGCAAGGACCTTGCTTCCCTTTATCTCTTCGACATCGACCCCATATATGAACGGATGCTCCATCCTAATCACCTCCTTCTCTCCAGTCATAACACAATACATGAGAAACGGGATAGTCCTTGATTGGGTGTGTGAAAGAATTTATATAGTGAATAGCTATAATCGGAAGAATGAAAACTGCTCTTCTAGCCATTCTTGTTGTCATGACATTGGTCTCAATCGTTGGGGCACAGTCGACAGTGGCTCCTCCTGTCCCGTCACCGAATGGCGGGTCCTTCAGCGGGCCTGTCATCATAACACTGACCTCAGCGACTCCTGGAGCAGAGATAAGATTCTCTTCTGACGGATCTGTCCCGACACGAACCTCAGCACTCTATGATGGTCCGTTCAGGTTCTCATCGACTAAACTCCTCAGGGCGATAGCATTCAAGGATGGGAAATCAAGTCCTGAGACGATCGTCCAGTTCAATGTCGGGGGAGCCTCAACAGCTTCTGCGCCTTCATTCAATCCAGCACCTGGCAGATTCTCATCTTCTCAATCAGTCAGGATCTACAGCGGGACCAGGGGGGCCAAGATATTCTATACCACTGATGGTTCACTGCCTACTCTCATGTCCAGAGTCTATTCGCAGCCTCTGGCCCTGGCATCCAACACCGAGATAAAGGCCTTGGCTTATCTCTTGGGAAGGAATCCCAGCAAGATATCTTCAGCCCTATACACATTCTCAGGAAGCTCCGGACCAGCAAGACCTGCGATAGAACCCTTCGGAGGCAGGTTCTCAAGCCCTGTCACAGTCACGATAAGGAGCTCTGATCCTGTGAAATATACAACCGACGGGGTAATACCTAATCGCTATTCACCATCATATACTGGGCCGTTCACCGTGAGATCGAACACGACTGTAAGAGCAGTCTCATACAGATCCGGAATCTTGAGCAGCCAGACCATAGCTGTCTTTGTGATAGATGGGTCAGGTACTGTCACACCGCCTGCGCCCGCGACACCTGTGATAGAGCCATCCGGAGGATCCTTCACAGACAGTGTGACAGTCACGATAAGGAGTCCTGAAACTGTGAGATACACAACTGATGGCAGGACACCTAGCTCAGCATCACCATTGTATTCAGGACCATTCACCTTGCGATCAACGGCGACAGTCAAGGCCGTCGCATACAGATCCGGAGTGGCGAGCTCACAAGCAGTTGCTTCCTTTGTGATAACCGAAGGCTACGCACCAACTGCATCGGATACTGTCAAGATGACTCCTTCCGGCGGGTCATCCTCCTCAGCCCAGCAGGTCACAATCACAGGGCCTTCAGGCCATGAGCTATACTTCACGACAGACGGATCTGAGCCTACTGCAGCGTCACAGCCATATATCCATCCATTCTGGATCACTTCATCAAGGACAGTCAAGGCAGCCTCGATCAAAGGAGGCCAGAAGACAGGTTCAGCGAGCGCATCATTCACGATCGATGCTGACTACTATTATGTCTCCCCTAGCGGCTCAGACTCAAACAGTTGCACAGGTGGGACATCGAAGCCCAAGAAGACCATAGCTTCAGCTGTCTCATGCGTCGGGTCAGATGGTTCTGACAAGGTCATCCGGATCAGAGGGGGGACATACTCTACCGGACTTGGCAGCAGCCTGCCAAGCGGTTCGTCTTGGAGCCATCCTTTCACGATAGAGGCATATCCCGGAGAGACAGTGATCTTGAGACCCTCTTCAGGAGATCGGGTGCTTACCTTGTCGAGCTCTTCCAACAAGTACATAGTCGTAGATGGTTTCATCATGGATGGGGCGAATGTCAAGTATGATGCGGTCAAATTCCAGGGCAGCGCGCACCATATCCGGCTGCAGAATAGCGAGATAAAGAATGCGCCCACAGGCATGGGGATCCTGACATCAGGCACAGCAGGAAATAATGAGTTCATAAATCTTGATATCCATGACAACGGAGTGGATCATCTGGACCATGGCATCTACATAAAGACCCAGGACAACATGATCGAAAGCTGCAGGATCCATGATAATTCCGGCTATGGTGTGCACATCTATGACGAGTACGACAATGCAGGCAAGGTGAGCGGCAACATAGTAAGGAACAACAGGGTTTATGACAATGCCAACTCCAAGGGCGGTGCAGGGATACTCCTAGGATCAGGCCCCAATAATATCGCATACAACAATATCATCTGGGGCAATAAGCCAGGGATCAAGATCGGATACTATGGTGCCACCAATAACCAGGCTTACAACAATGTCATCTATGGTAACACGGGAGGCATTGTCATCCTGAGCGGATTCACAGGTATCGTGAAGAACAATATAATAGTCAACTCAGGCACAGCCATATCAGGATCAGCTACCCAATCGAACAATCTGCTGTCTGATCCTGGCTTCGCCAATCCTTCTGCCCATGATTTCAGGCTGAGGGAAGGAAGTCAGGCGATCAATGCTGGCACTAGGATAGAAGCGGTGACGGTGGATCTCGGAGGAGCACAAAGGCCTCAGGGTTCTGCGTATGATATAGGGGCATATGAAGCAGGCTGACTGCCTCATGCCACCTCATCCCACACTGGCGCATAAGCAGGGCTTATCAGCCTGCTGCCTCTCTGAGACATGAATATCGCATCCATCTCATCTTCTGAAAGCTCGAAGTCGAATATGCTGATATTCTCCTCCTGGTGCTTCCTGTGGACAGCCTTCGGTATAGCGACGACAGCTTCCTGCTGGATGAGCCATCTCAGGACAACCTGGGCGACAGTCTTCTGATGCCTGCTCGCTATAGACTTTATCTGGTCCTCGTCATCGAGTCCTCCACGGGCGAGCGGACTGTATGCTGTGAGGAACATATCATGCTTCCTGAGGAAGTCGAGGATGAGATCCTGCGAAAGCAGCGGATGATACTCTACCTGGTCTGTCACGATCGATGCAAGCTTTATCGTCTTCTTCAGGTCCTTGAGGGTGAAATTGCTCACTCCGATGTGCCTGACGCTACCTTGTTTCTGGAGCTCACGCATAGCCTTGAGAGTGCCTTCAAGCTGCATGCCTGGCGCAGGCCAATGTATGAGCAGCAGATCGACGTAGTTCGTCCTGAGCTTCTTCAGGCTCTCCTGAAAAGAACTTTTTGTGCGAGCATAGGTCAGGTTCTCTATCCAGATCTTTGTCGTCAGGAAGATCTCGTCCCTCTTTCCGCTCTCCTCGATCGCAGCACCTACCTCTGATTCATTCTCGTATGCCTGGGCTGTATCTATGTGCCTGTACCCAAGGCTTATCGCGCTTGAGACCGCATGCCGGCATTCCTCTCCCTGCATCATCCATGTGCCAAACCCGATGGCAGGAACCTCAGCACCTCTAGCTTTCACGTACTTCATATGCCTCACCGTACTCCTTCTCCCTTGTCTTGTTGTCCCGATCGAGCCGCTTGTCTATCTGCTTCTCGATCTTGCGGAGGGCGTTCTTCACAGCATGCTCTGCTCCCCATCCTTCTGCATATGCGGAGTACATGCCTGCAGGCGTCCTCACGCGGAGCCGCACATATGTCAGCCGCTCTTTCCTGAAAGTCTCCTTATGCTCTGATACATAGACAGTGAACATGCCCTTCCCCAGCATGTTCGGGTCCCTCTGGGAATAATCGAGGATGAGCTCTGATACAGCTTCCTGGTCGAACTCCACCTCTCCTGTCACCTGGATCAGGGGGATATGTGGGAAGGCCAGCTTCTCTGAAAGCGGCTCCAGCAGGTCCTTTAGCGTGATTATCCCTTTTATGTCATCCATGGTGTCGCCGACAAAGACCGCTTCTCTCATTATCCCTATCACCTTATCAAGAGTGTCTTCCGGCTTCACCAGATCGATGGTTTGGTCCATCAGGTTTGATACAGGAAGTCTCTCCAGGCGGTGCTTCTCGCCAATCAAGGCGCCTGTCTGCTGCTTTTCTCTTGGGAACAGGCTCTTCCTCGCGTAGTCGCTGTATGTCACAAGTCCGACAAGCCTCCTCCCCTCAAGCACAGGCATCTTAGAGATGTTAGAGTCCATGAACTCCCGCAGCACATCGCTCATCTTCGCTGACAGATCAGCATAGACGATGTCTGAGCTCATGACATCTGTTGCCTTCATCTTCGCAAATGTGCTCCCAGGGCCTGACATCGCCTTGACTATCCCTCTGGCTGTGACCATCCCAATAAGCTTCCTATCCTTTATCACAGGGATCTCAAGCTGGTCGGACTCAAGCATCAGCCTGGCTGTCTCAGGAAGCGATGTCTCAGGCGAGATTACGGGACTGTTCTGCATCACAGTCCTCACCTTTGTCCCCTCTACATCAAGCCCGCCACGAGTGATCAGGCTTTTCGGGGTGACCACGCCAAGATATCCATCCTCAGTCACGACGACGATACGTCTTCCCGCAAGCTTCGAGAGTATCCTTTTGACTGGCTCGTCTGGCGAGACTGATATCGGTTCCTCTAGTACATCCTTCGCTTTATCCATCGCGATACCTTAGGGAAGAATATTTTTATGTGTTGGGCTAGGAATCAGAAGCCTACATTCATAATGTCAGCTTCGCGTATCACGCCGACATACCGGCTGTTCCTCGTGACAGGGACCGCTTTCCAGCCATTCCTGCGCATGTCCGAGAAGATCCTGAAGAGGCTGTTCTTCACGCTGACAGGACTCACTTTCTTCATGATGTCCTTGACAGTGCTCTGGTTCCATAGCTCTTGGGGGACCTGCTTCACTTCCTGCGCATCGACTATATAGAAACTTCTGTCCTTCGCGACTCCGACCACTGAATCCTGCTCGATGGTCCACCACATGAATTCCTGGAGAGTCATCGCAGGATTTATGAGAGGCTGCCGTGCGATGACAGAGCTTGGATCCATCTTCTCAAGCTCTTCCTTGAAGAGGACTTCGCTGTAGCCTGCTTTCGCAAGGAAGACAAGGAATGCGCCCAGGAGGATGTACCAAAGCCCGAATCCCTGGCTGAGCATGAGAGCGAATCCTCCAGCCATCATCAGATAGCCGAGGCCCATCCCGACATAGCTCGCGATCCTTGTCGCTTTCTTCAAGTCGCCTGTGAATTTCCAGAGCATCGAGCGTAGTATCCGCCCACCGTCCAGGGGGAATCCCGGTGCGAGATTGAAGATGCCTAGCATCAGATTCGCCCTGAACAGGTACTCTGTGATGGCGGAGATGAGAGAGGAAGGGAGGAACGAATAGATAACAAAGAAAGCGCCTGAGATGATGAAGCTCATTATCGGTCCTGCTATCGCCATCCTGAACTCTGAGCCAGGCTTCAGGTTCTCAGGACCGATAGATGCGACACCGCCGAAGAAGAAGAGAGTGATGCTGTCCACAGCGCTGCCTTCAGATTTAGAGACAAGGCTGTGCGAGAGTTCATGGACGATTACAGAGATGTAGAGGAAGACGGTCGTAAGGATGCCGGCAAGCCAGCTTTCCGCCTGGGAGAATCCCAACTCTGGGAAAAGGCCTCTTGAAAGCGACCAGGTGAACAGGATGAACACGAGGACCCATGTCGTGTGGATCCTGATGTCGATGCCTGCGATCCTGGCGATCCTATAGGAGTTCATCATCCATAAGTGCCGATATTCACTTTTAAAGTTGCGCCTGTCCTCCACATGCTATCGCCATGGCAAATTATTTATATCATAGGCAGAGTCCGGAGGATGTGCATATATTCAAAGCCCTGAAGAAGACGATGAAGGGATATCTCGATGACCAGATCCCTGAGCTTGCTGCGTCACTCTCATTCTATTCGATACTGTCTCTTGCCCCTCTCCTTGTATTCCTGCTTGCGATATCTTCGCTCCTGTTCGATGTGGAGTTCATCAAGGCAGAGCTGACAATGGTCGCGGAGAGGCTGATAGGTGACAGCGGGTCTGAGGTCATAGCAGGACTGATGGAGAATGCGAGGCAGCCTCTGCAGCGCAGCTTCTCATCATTCTTCAGCCTCCTGATACTCGCATATGGAGCTACAGGAGTCGTCAACCAATTGATCAAGAGCCTCAACAGGATCTTCGGTGAAGGGAGGAAAGGCATCGTCGGCACGATCAGGAGAAGGTTCTCTTCCCTGCTTATCATGCTAGGGATGGCGATGCTCTTATTCGTCTCGTTCATCGCAGGGGGATTCCTCCCAGAGCTGTCTGTGCTAGTGTTCAGGAGCCATGAGACACAGATGCTCTACGTCATCAATGCCATGTTCTCATTCATGATGACGCTTGGTCTCTTCGCGATGACGTACAAGGTGATGCCAGACAAGAGGATATCATGGAGACGGGCCTGGAGAGGAGCAGTCTTCGGCTCTGTGCTCTTTGCCATCGGCAGGTGGGTGCTGACACTATACCTGGGGATCGCATCTCCGGGTTCTGTATATGGCGCTGCAGGGTCAGTGGTGGTGCTCCTTATCTGGATTTACTATTCCTCCCAGATACTGCTCATGGGAGCTGAGTTTGCAAAGACGTGAGATCATGAAGAAGAAATTTGACGTAAGATATGTCGGCATGGGAATTATCCTTGGTTCTGCAGTAGGCTCAGCCCTGAGCATGATCATAACAGGGAATCCGATAAATGGGGTTTTCGGCACAGGGCTTGGGATCGTCTTCGGCGCGATAGTGGCATCAGTCAAAGCCAGATAATTCAGTCCTTGACATACAGATTCTTGATAAGGATAGTGGCAGCGACAGCCATAGGGGTCGCCAGGAACAGTCCGAGGAATCCGAACAACAGGCTCGCAAGAAGCTGGAAAGCTATCGTGAAGGCTGGAGGCAGGGAGACAGTCATCCTGTCTATCAATGGACCAAGCAGATAGTTCTCGACGAACTGTACAGCCATGTAAGCGAGGGCTGTGTAGATGGCAAGATCAGGTCTTATCGAATATGCGACAAGCAGTGCCGGGACAGCTGAGAGGATCGGTCCAAGATTTGGTATGAATGCGAGGAGGCCTGCGAGTATACCGAATGGGACAGCGAGCGGTATGCCCAGGATCCAGAGTGCGATCGTTACTCCTACTCCATCTATGACCATCACCAGGAATCTGCCCAGGAGCCATCCCCTCAGGCTCCTTCCGATCTCTGATAATGTGGCTTGCATCCTCTTCCTGTCCTTCTTCCTGAAAAGCTTGATCCCATTCTCGACATATACCCTTGGATCGATTGCCAGGTAGATGCCCATGGCAAGGACGATAAGGGTGTCAGCGAAGAATCCCAATACTCCTGAGAAGAAGCTTGTGGCTGCTGACAGCAGCTCTGAAGTGTTTCGTGATGCCTGGAGGTAGATGTAGTTCCCCAGCTCGCTGCCTCTGACAGTGCGCTCCAGCCGTTGCACTGACACATTGATGACCTCAGTCGACCTTGAGAACTGCGATACAATGCCAGGCATGAGTATGATGCCAATCGTCATCAAGGCTGCGAGGATCATGAATATGAGGATGGCTGATGCGACCTTCCCGAGCGGAGTGTGCCTGGCGAGCCAGTCGACGATCCCTCTCAGGAGGACTGCGAGGATGATGCTTGCGAAGACCAGGAGGAATATGCGTCCTGCAAGGTAGAAAGCCAGGAGTCCAAGGAGTACCCAGAACCAGTTCTTCATGGCTACATGATCGCTTAATACTGTTTAATAAGTGGAGGCTTTGGCACAAAAGTATTTAATGTAGTGATACTATCCGAATATGCATTTCCGGGGGGAACCTTATGAGAAAATTACTGTTAGTCGCAATGAGCCTGTTGATGCTGCAGCAAGCGCTCGCTTTTGATCTGATCATGCCTAACCAGATAGTGTCGGGTGAGCCATTCGAGTTCACGATCGTCATGGATGACCCACGTCTGCAGAAGCTTGTGCATACGATTATTGTCAGATGCCATGGCCAATGTCCGATCATCAGGCGAAAGTCAGACAAGCATATCCATTGGGAATACAATTATTCAGGCGAGAAGGAGGTAGTATTCGAGGGAGTAGGATTCTGGAGGGAATATGAGGATACGACCGAAGGTGAGTTCACGATAACGCTGCTCGCTGACATCGAGAAGCAGAGGGAGATGTTCGCTGACATGACCACCTACATGGAAGATGTGGCTTTCATAAGGAGAGGGATATCTGTGCTTCCAGTGTCCTTCTCTGCAGATCTTCCTGAGTATGATTGCGACTGGAAGCTTGAGAATTTCGATACAGTCACATTCCCTCCTGATTTCAGATGTTTCGGCAAGGGAGACTACTACAGCGAGTTCAAGTTCATGGGTGGCATGGCAGGAAGAGGCACATGCACAAATGAAGACCCCGAGTACATGGCATGCAATGTAGGATTCCCAAGGAGCCTTTATGAGAATCCTGAGGAGGACATGGAGGTCGGCCAGGAGGATTTCGGAACAGGCGGGGAAGGATACTATTATTACAAGAAGTCGCAGAGTGTCGCCTACTATGATTCAGATGGGAACAAGGTCTACAATCTTGAGCCATTCCTTCGCTATGCTGTCCTTGATGGTATGGTCATCCACTCAGGCGACATCAGGAAGCAGGTCATGATCAAGACTGATGATCCGGATGCAGAATTCGAAGATATCAAGCAGGAGATGTTCTCGATGATCAGGTCATTCAAGTGGGTGGGCAAGGGTGGGGGACAAGGACATGAGATCACAAAGAAGATCAATCTGCCTGATTCCGCAGATTCCCTCAAGGTCTGGGGGACGATCGCCGATGCCGACCATAACCCTATGCCTTTTGTCGATATGCAGCTGGAGCTGAAAGGAAAGACATTCACAGGCAAGACTGATATCAACGGTGATTTCTCGATACCGATCACAGGGCTTGAACTGTCTGATTCAGAGGATGCGAAGCTGTTTGTGACCTTCTCCTATGTCCGGGACGGAGTGTCTTACTTCAAGCTCTACCTGCTGAATGGTGGGAGCTACAAGGAGCTCTATTATGGGAAGAAGATAAAGATCGAGAAGAAGGAGGATGTGGAACTGCATCTGGTGATGGACGGGAGTCCTGACAGGGATGCATGGCTCAAGCCGAACCAGCCTCTCGCGAACCTCAAGCATTGGTCTCCTATCTATTATCACTTGCATGAGGCAGTCGAGTTCACCCTTATAAAACTTGGGGAGAAGATGGACTATGACATGCCTGTCGAGGTGCTGCTGGGGAACACTGACAAGGAGACTCTCTATACACCAACTGGGTCCATGATAAAGATCGCTATTGACGACTGTGGCTATTCCAGCACGAACAGGCCTGACAACAGGGAATACCATGAATTCATGCATGCTGTGATGTATGATGTGTATGGGGCATGGCCGGAGGACAGGGGCCTTGCAGGGACAAAGAACCATGATGGATATTTGAACCCGAGCACAGCTGATTCGTATATGGAAGGCTTTGCTGAATTCATGGCCATGGCCATATCAAAGGAGATTGTTGGAGAGCGCAGCCCTGATCTCTATGCTGATTTCGGAAGCTTCGAGAAGAACTATCATACCTGGGATTCCAATGGATATGCAGAGGAGCTCGCTGTCGCGTCGCTTCTCTGGGACCTGTATGATGACAAGGTTGATGCAGGAGACACTTTGTCATTATCCATAACAGAGCTGTGGAATGTCCTCAAGGTGAAGAGGAAGAATTTCCATGAATACTATGAGGCGTTGCTGCTGGCATTCCCCCGCCAGCAGGATGGGATCAAGAAAGTGTTTGAAGAGCATGGGTTCTTCGCAGACACGACACCAGGGAATGGCAAGTGGGACAGGTTCGAGCCGATAAGGGATGTGAACAAGAATGGAAGGCATGACGCAGGTGAGTTCTTCGTTGATCTGGGAGCGCAGAACTCGACTGAAGAGATCAAGTACAAACCTGGGCTTATGCTTGGAAAGGCTGCTGACTACAACAGATCATCAAGGACGAGCGCTGTGAGAGTGCCTGGCGCATATCTCGCAGTCGATGATGGAGCGAAGTTCTTCAAGGTCACAATAGGTGATTCATCATATGTGACTGAGGCGAGGGAGGGGATGATATATGTGAATCCTCTGCCAAGCGGATATGATGAGGATATAAGGATAGAGCCCTTGAATCTGAAGGGAGAGGAATACTCGATCAACAGTATCGAGCTCTCTGAGAAGCTGCTTTCAGGAGAGAAGACATTCGATTCACATGAGTTCAAGGCACAGGGTGAGGAGGAATACTATGGGCTTGTGGATGAGCCGAGATTCGTGAAGAATGATATCGATGCAGATGTCGAGGTCAGGATCGATGAATCCGATGAACAGAAGGACAGCCCCACTGCCTTCCCGTGGGGCTTCATGGCCTTCGCGCTCGTGGTCGGAGGAGGAGGACTACTGCTGTTCAAGAGCGGAGCTGCGAGAGAGATGGTTGTGAAGAGTTCAAAGAAAGCAGGATCGGACTTCCAGAAGCATGGTGTGCCTGCTCTGAAGCATGCGGCAAAGAAGACAGGCGAATTCACTGTGGAGGCTGCTAAGCTCACTGCCAAGTATACTGTTAAGGGAGTGAAGCTCGCAGCACATCACACGAAGAACGCGTATGAGGGAGCGAAGCCGCATGTTGCGAGAGCTGTGGGGAAAGTCAAGGAGAAGATCAGCAAAAAGTAGGGATTGGCAATGTTTAGGCCCATGCCTAAATATAGCCTCCAATTTATATACTAGATACATCATATGATCTCTATGGTCGACAGGATCACGATAGATGCAGAGACGCTCAAGGCACTCGCTGTAGGGACGAGGCTAAGGATTCTCAGGATCCTCCTGGAAAATGAGAGGACGCTCTCAGAGCTTGCAGAGGAGCTTGGGATCACACCTGCGGCAGCAACAGAGCATCTTGGCCTGATGCAAAGGGCTGGGCTTGTCTCCAAGGAGGATACTAAGAGGAAGTGGAAATACTATAGCCTGACTGAGAAAGGAAGGGAGATAGTAAAGCCTGGGGAGAAGAAGATACTCTTCGCTTTTGCTGTGGTGCTTCTGTCTGCGATCGCGATAGAGGCTAAAGTCGCGAGCATGCTGCATAGCGCGCTTTTCCCTCCGATGCTGACAGGAGCAGGCGGGCCTTCCTTCATGTGGAAGCTGGGGCAGCTGATCTCGCAGCACCCTGGGATCATGGCCATGTCGATCCTGACGCAGGTGCTGTTGTTCGCATCTGCATATCTCTTGGGAAAGACAAGGAGGAGATGAGAATGAAAGCTGTATCATATATGCTGCTGATCCTTATCCTGGCAGCAGGTTGCCAGAAGGAGCAGGCAGCACTCGGTTCAGACAGGGATGAGCATGGGTGCATCACTTCTGCAGGGTATTCATGGTGCGAGGAGAAGCAGAAGTGCATAAGGCAGTGGGAAGAGCCTTGCAGCACAGCGCTCTCGCTAAAGGAAGCGCTTGGATTATTGACTGAGAGCGAGTGCATGGAGCTGGGAGATCTCAAGGGCGAGCCATACAGGAATGAAGAGACTAAGACATGGTGGTTCGATCTTGAGATGAAGGAGCCGAGGGAGAACTGCAATCCTGCCTGCGTCGTGCATGATGATGGGACTGTCGAGATCAACTGGAGATGCACAGGACTTCTGCCAGAATAAAAGCTCCTTATCAATAGACTGACCATCTCACAAGGACACGAGGAAAACAACCACATCTGAGAGCGCAAGGAAGTAGATGAGGTTGTTTGTGGCTGTAGCCAGACCCTCAAGGAGGGAGAACATCAGCGGCTTCATCGTCAGGTTGATGAGTGTGCCGCCTATGTACTGGAGGACGGTCGTGATCAGGCCGAGTGTCAGGAGGTCCATGCCTGCGAATGGCGGGAGCAGCGTCATCAGGCTGATGAGGGAAGACTGGAGGATGAAGACATAGCTGATCATGTTCGTTCCCCCTCCTGCTGCGAATTTTGGGATAATGTAGCCGAAGAAGACGAGGATGAGCATGTATCCAGGTCCATAGTATCTTGTGACTGCGATCTGGAAGAAGAAGAGCGGGCTAATGTCAAAAGGCATGTGGTATAGCTTGGAGTAATATGCGATCGTTCCTGTGAGGACTACGAAAAACACGAACATCGCTGTCTCCCTGAAGAAAATGAAGAGCAGTAGGAGCAGGACTATCGCTATGATGTATCTCTTCATCTGAATATGAGGTTCAGGAGATAGAGCGCGAGTACGAGCAAGGCGAGCATGAGGAAGAGCTTTGGGTTCCAGAGCAGGCTCCTGTAGCTGCCGTACACATTGTTCATACCCCTGAATATGTCAGTCTGTGTGATTATGCCTCGGACATCTCCTCCCTCGATGACGATCAGGCGTTTGATCCTCTTCTTCCTCATGAGCCTGGCTGCTGAGTCGATGTTTGAATGCTCTGAGATCGTGATGATGTCTTTTGTCATGATGTCATCTGCTCTCGCTTCAGCTGGGTCGAGCTCTTTCAGGACGACCCTCGCAAGTATGTCCTTCTCTGTGATTATGCCGATGGGCTTTGGTCCTTCGCAGATCACGACACTGCCTACATCTGCCTTGACCATATGGCGCATGACTTCGCTGATCCTCGAGTCCTTCGTCAGGTGGACGATGTCCTTTGTCATCAGGTCAGAGACGGTCGCTGTGCGGCTGATGTCTGAGATGGAATCCATGATGTTTCTCATCATGGGTCGTCAATAAGGCAGAAATAAAAAGAGGGGGATGTTGGGGAAAGGCGAGAGTGAAAAAGCAGCCCAGAAGCAAACCTATTCTGTCCGAAGGACTAACCCCTAGGTTTGTAAATTGATATCTAGTGCCTAATGCTCTGATTTTGCTTTTGCACGCTTCTATGGCTCGCTGTGCCTCCGGTCTGGCACTGGATATGGTGTCTGAGAATAAAAATAATTTTAAGTTACAAGTCAGGTCAGTCAAATGCTCACGCTGACAGTCCTGACTTGGGCAGCTGCTCACGATTACAGAATCCCGTGCCTTCCGGTTGAATCCGCTTGCCTTTGCTTCACCAGATTCCTGGGAGGAGCCGATGCCTGACTTTCTTCTTATAATCCTTGTAGCCGTGGAGTTCCTTCTCGAGGAGCTTCTCCTCGTCAAGCAGGCGCAGGATTATCATCACAGCTGCAGGGATGAATGCAGCCAGGGCGATGTATGAGCTGAGTGCGAGGGGGATGAAAAGGTACATGAGGATCAT
>CAYTWW010000015.1:39593-43522 GCA_964441565.1 uncultured Methanosarcinales archaeon
GATATGACCTTCTGGCCTTTCTCGACCTCGACGATGCGGGAGGTGTATGTGTTCTCCCTGAAGACCAGGAAGATGATACCGTATCCGAGGAGGACAAGGATGTCTGAGAGGATGACGAGCCATGGAGGGACGATTGTCCAACCCAATCTTTGGTCAAGTCCTGGGAGGATGAATCCGATCAGGAGGAATGCTTGGGCAAATGGGATTATCTTCTTCTGGTCCTTTGTCTTCTCCCTGAACCTGAGCCTTCTTTCAATGAGGGCAGGATCCTTGATCATGAGATAGATCGCTGCGATTGCGAATGGGATGAAGAGGACTGCGAGGAAGACTGCTCCCTGCCAGAAGATGAATCCAGCGGGGAGGAAGATGAGGGCTGCGACCACTGCGACTGAGACGGCGAAATACAGGATAACTTTGATTATCATGACAGATAATGAGAGGAGGGGGAAGATAAGGGTTTCGGAAAGCTAGGTGAAAAGATCTGTTTGCGCATAGACCCGCTTAAGCCAAATAGAACCCTTCAAAAATGATGGACGTTCTTGTGCAGCGATGGACAGGATAATCGATGTGCAGCAGCTTGTCAAGAGATACAAGAATGCTGATAAGGTAGCTGTCGACAATGTGTCATTCTATGTGGAGGAAGGTGCTTTCTTCTCCCTGCTTGGGCCTAATGGGGCTGGGAAGACGACCATCATCTCGATCTTGACGACGACACTATCAAAGACATCTGGGGAGGCGAGGATACTTGGTCTTGATGTGGAGAAGGATGCATCGAAGGTAAGGAACAACATTGGCGTAATCTTCCAAAAGCCGAGCCTTGACCAGAACCTGTCAGCTGAGGAGAATATACGGTTCCATGCGAATCTATACGGACTCTTTCCCTACAGGCCGTCATTCCAGCTCATGCCTGGCAAGTATCAGGATGATGTGAAGCGGCTGGCGAAGCTACTTGACATGCAGGATGAGCTATTCAAGCCGGTAAAAGATTTGTCAGGCGGGATGAAGAGGAAGCTTGAGATCATGAGGTCCTTGATGCACAGCCCGAGAGTGCTGTTCCTGGACGAGCCGACAACTGGGCTTGATCCGATCAGCAGGCGTAACTTGTGGGACTATCTGCAGGAGGTGAGGAAGAGGGAGGGGACGACGATATTCTTGACTACACACTATCTGGAGGAGGCTGAGAAGGCTGATTATGTATGCATCGTCAACCGTGGAAAGATCATAGACAAGGGCACGCCAAAGGAGATCAAGGGAAGGCTTGTCGAGAGATACATTGTGATGGATGCCAAGGACAGGGACGAGCTGAGGAAAGAGCTTACTAAAAAGAAGCTTGAGTTCTCTGGTGAGGGACCATTCCATGTGAGGTTCGGCAGGAGGACAAGCCAGGAGATAATCCAGGAAGTGAAGACTGAGCTCTCGACTCTTGACATAAACAATCCCACGCTCGAAGAGGCTTACATAAAGGTGATCGAGGATGAGTGAGCTCAATGCCATACTGACGATAGCTGGACGGGATGTCACAAAGCTCCTCAGGGACAGAGTTCGGATGGTGGCGAGCTTTGTGTTCCCGTTCATATTCATCGGCATACTTGGCGTGAGCCTGCAGGCAAACCTGCAGGAGGGGCTGTCTTATGATTTCCTGGTGTTCGTATTCACTGGTGTCTTGGCACAGACACTGTTCCAGTCTACTGCAGCAGGGATAATATCATTGATCGAGGACAGGCAGAATGATTTTGCCCAGGAGCTCTTCATAGCTCCGATATCAAGGTATTCGATAATCGCAGGCAAGATACTTGGTGAATCACTGGTCGCATCTGTGCAGGTGATCGGGATAATCATATTCGGGCTAGTGATAGGGATAGATCTCCAGCTTGGAGGGCTTCTACGTATGATACCATTCGCTCTCCTTGTATGCCTGTTCGGCGGCGCTTTCGGTGTGCTTGTGATGTCTGGCATCAGCGAGCAGCGCAGCGTAAACCAGATATTTCCATTCCTCATATTCCCCCAGTTCTTCCTCGCAGGGGTGTTCAATCCGATCATGAACTTGCCGCTGCCGATACTGATACTTTCAAGGATAGCGCCGATGACATATGCTGTCGATCTGCTCAGGAGCGTGTATTACTACGGCACAACAGAATCTGCAGCTGTCGTGATAAACAGTCCATTGATTGATCTATTGGTAGTGGCTGTGCTCACGCTCGCGTTCATAATGATCGGGACGTATGTGTTCGTGAAGCGGGAGAGGGAGCGGTAGGTCAGACATACAAAAGGTAAAGGCTGACAGGAAGGACAGCGATCCTGTTCTTCTGAAGATAAGTTCTTCTTGATATCAGGCAGCCTCCTCCAATCTTGATCAGTCCACGATAATCCTCTGGTCTTATCTCTGACTGATACTTCACTTCTGCACCATAGAGCCTGTCTGCTTTCAGGATAAAGTCTATCTCGAAATTCTTGCCTCTTGAATAGAAGACAGAATCAGATGGGTCGAATGTATCTGTTGGTCTGATGTTATGGCTTGCTCTATTCAGATGATCTCCCACGACAGATTCTATCAGCAGTGACTTGGCATCAGGAGAGATCAGGGTCTGCCTGGAATTCTCATATGGATCTGTGGCTGGATTCAGCAGCCAGCTGCTCAAAGAGTGATATATGAAGGGACTCAGTATGTAGACTTTCTTTTCAGAAGCATGCTTCACTGTGCCATCCAACTCGATCTTGTACATGATGTTCAATGTGAACATATTATCAAGGATCGATGCATACTGGTCCACTGTCTGTTGTGTTGGTATATCTCCTTCTCTCCTGATGAGATTCCAGCTTATCGGTGATCCTATCCTTTTCAGAAGAGGTGCCAGTATCCTCTTAGCAGTCTTCTCCTCCCTGTTTATCCGTGAAAGGTCGCCCATTATCTGACGTATGTAGAGTTCGTATATCTGCGAAGGTATCCTGCCATTCTTCACATACTCATTCACCGCTATCATGATCCCTCCAGTCAGGAGGTACTCATCAAGAAGGATGTCAAGTTCTGGGACTAGCCTGAGAAGATTGTCTGATGAAGGTGTCAAGTTCCCTGACATCAGGCTCATGAATTCCCCCCTCCTGACTTCAGCCTGGTCAAGCTTGAATGCCTGGACCTGGCTATACAAGCCAGGACTCCGGGTCTGGACATATTCAGCAAACTTCATCGGCAGGAGTATCTTATGTGTCTGGACCTGCTCTCTTTCTCCAAGCCTGCCTGGCAGCCTTTCTGTGCTGTACTTGATGTCAAGGGTATGCGACCCTGTCAGGAGGATTGTCATATTCCTGTTCCCATGCATATCTATGAACTGCTTGATTGTCTTCTGCCAATCCTTCACTGCTGAGATCTCATCCAGGAATATGTATGCCTTCTCTTTGTTCTGGCCTCTTATCCAGTCAAGATATGTCTCAAGCACTTCCTTCAGAGCGATAGAGTCTTTGACAAGGTCACATGCGTAGTACATGATGTTCAGGTGGAAGCTTGTCTTCAGCAGCTCTCTTATCATGAGCTTGATGAGCGTGGTCTTGCCGACTTGTCTTGGTCCTCTTATACTATAGACTACGTCTTTCTCTAGGAAGATGTATTTCCTGAGCCTTGGCATCCACTTCACTGGCGATGCTTCAAGATCGCGTATCTTTGGATCCTCCTCTATCCGAAGTGCGTTGTCCCACCAAGGATTGTGGCGGCGAAGCTCTAATATGTCCATGTTTGTATTGGGATGTGAGGTTATATATAAATAAGTTTGTATTGGGATGTGAAATTTCTGAAAATGTAAGTATCTGGGAGGTGTATAGAAAAGTTACAGCTTCACCGCAAGGACTGAGTAATGACCATCTGCCTTCTCCAGGGAGATGATCCGGAAGCCTCTCAGGTCCTCTCTGAGTATCTTCTTGTTGTATACAAAATGGAT
>CAYTWW010000016.1:0-10362 GCA_964441565.1 uncultured Methanosarcinales archaeon
TCATCTGCTGGGCAGACTCGCTGTTGACTGTATCAGTCTGCTGCTGGACAAAACCACGGCCCCAGGTCATTATGATAGCTCCCAGAGCCACAGTGAAAGCGATGAGGAGTACCGCTGCGATGAGCGGCGATACTCCTTTCTTAGATGTCTTTAGATGCATGTCGTTGATGACCTGACATCAGACAATGTGATCTGGGTGTTCGAGCACAACCTGTGAGCAGTTTGTCCAGGCACATCGATGTATGGCGATACTGAGACATGCCTCACATCGGAGGGTGCTCCGGCAGTGATGTTCATCCTGAATGCTACTGCGTCTCCCATATTGATGGCTGTCTCATTCTCAATATTGAATGTCCTGCCGTCCACAAGAACTACCTGAGTCTTAATTTTTGTGACCGCTTCAGAACCTGTATTCTGCACAGTCAATGCAAGCTGCCTTGAATCTGTGTCGAAGCACACCTGGTATTCATCTTCGATGAGTACCCAGTCCAGATCCACATTGAGCGAACATGAGATCGTCTGAGCAGACTCGCTGTTCACGCTGTCTGTCTGTGATGTGACAAAACCTCTGCCCCAGGTCATGATGATAGCGCCGAGTGCGACTGTGAATGCAATCAAGAGCACCGCTGCGATGAGCGGAGAGACTCCCTTCCTGAACATATTGTTTCTCATATTCTTCCCTCTTAGCATTGATCGATATCTTCCAGTTCAACAGAGCTTTCCTGGCATATAAGGCTGTTTCCTTTCTCCAGGACGACCGGCGTTATCCTTACGCTCAAGGCCACGCTGCCTGGCTTGAGGATCCTGTAATTGGTCTCTTTGTCGCCAGGAGCAAGCTCGACTTCTTCATCCCTGCTTTCTGAGTCACCGTATAAGTCGGTTATCCTTACCAGGAGCCTGTCGATTTTGACAACATTGGTATTTGTCATATTGGTATATAAATTTTGTGTATTCTGGCAGATCTGCTCGACGCTCAATGTGACATCCCTGCAGATGCTCTGCTGGCTCCTTGCCTCAAGCTCTGACGAGCTCTGCCTCACATGCCCGACAGTCCAGTTGTACATCAGGAAACCGAGGCCGAAAGCGACAGCTGTGACAAGCACCCAGCTCACATACACAGATGCTCCCTTTTTGCCCTTCATGTTTACCTCATTTCCTAAACAATGCCTTGACAGAGATCTGGCTTCCCTCTGGCTGGAAGAATTCGAAGCTCTCGTCTCCTACCGATACTGTGAAATTGCTACCTGTCTTTATAACCTTTTCTGTTGACGGCAGGACTGGCGACAGGAACGCCTCGTCCGTCGTGACATAGGCGATCTCCTCAAGATGGTTCGAGAAATAGCTCTGGTTGTTTGGATAGACAAGGATCAGGAAGACCTTCATCTCCATCCTCCTGGCTCTTGCATAATCTTCGAAGTAGGATGTGAAGTTCTCTGCCTGCGCGCTGGCATTCGCATGGTTCCATATCGCGCTGTTGACTGCATAGGACGTCTCTTCCAGATAGTTCTCATACAAGAGCCGCATGTCCTCCTTTGCGCCTGCGATGGTGAAGGTATTGCTCACGCCTAGGAGCACCATGGTGCAGAGCAGCACTGCCGCGAATATGAAAAGCTGGCCTCTCTTATGCATATTTTATTATCTCCCTGCTTTCATCAGGCTTGTCAGAGATGAGGACATCGGCCCTGTCTTCTGTCTTCCTCTCTACCTTGAGCACGAGCTTCTTTGTCCCTTTCAGGCTTCCCTCAGACAGGTCTTTATTGAAGAAGATGTTCCTGTAGATTAGGGTGTATGTGTTCCTGTCCTCCCCATTGTAGATATATCCGAACAAGCCCAGGCTCCCCGATGAGAGCCTGCTTTCCCTGTCATCAGGATCGAAGCTTCTTGTATAGAACATGTGGACAGGAGACACACCTGCCATCACCATACCATCGCTTGTGGCAAGGATGGTGGTTCTTTCGTCTGACTGCGCTAGCCCGGCTGTATGTCCGCCATCTGTATATGCGAGGAGCCGAAGCACATTGATTGTCGGGTCCTCAGGCAGCACCAGCCTGACTTCCAGCATGGCTGGGATGACTTTCACGTCCACAGTGGCTGTCCACGTACCAGAGGCTATGGTCAGAGGGAATGTGCCGTTCTCACTGAAGATGAAACTGGCCTCATATCTTCCGTCACCATAGTCATGTATTGCAGGCTCTGCCGGGACTCCATCAAGCATGAAAGTGATATCCCTGACGCCAGAGATAGGATTCCCCGAGTTCCTCAGCGAGAAGCCTATACCCTTCTCGATGCCTTCGTATGCCAGCGCCTGCGATGGCGCAGTCCCGGCATCAGGAAGCAGGGTAGCTGCCTGGAAGCTGAATTCCTCCTCAACAGTGTTCCCGCTGCTGTCGCTGCACCTGATCAAAAGATGCATCGTGCCCGCGAAAGCCTGGACCACCGTCTCATGCCTTGTCGAGCCTGTGTATGTGAAGTTCCTGCGTGAAGAGCTCGTGTCATTGTAGCTGCATATCGAATCCTCATCAGTCACGATCGCGACCAGCGGATCTAGTGTCGCTGCCCGTGCTGAAGGAAGCCTCTGGAGGATGACTGGAGGGAATGAGTCAGACTCGACATCAGACTGGTCAGAGTATGACCATAGTCCTGCTCCGTTCCTCACACCAACCACCACATTGTATACATCATCTCCTGTCCCTGTCACCATGAAGTCAGTCGCAGAGCTGTTGAAGCGGGCATAGAAGAAGACAGTCCCGTCATCAAGAGTAACATTGATGCTCTGGTTCGAGATGCCTGATAGGTCCTCCGGCTTTGTCCATCTGACATATAATGTGTCTCCTTCATCTTTCTCCTCGATGATCTGAGGCTTTTTCGCCGCTGTATTATCTATCCTTATGCTCCTCTCTGCCTGAGCGCCCCAGTTGCCTGCATTGTCCACAGCCCTGACCCTCAAGGTGTAAACGCCTGGCCTCAGGAAGTGAAGCTCCGCAGAGCTTCCCTCTTCCATCACAGTATCTGCGCTCTCATTCCCTGATGTTATGACATAGCTATAACCAGCTATGCCGGACATCGCATCTGTAGCATCCCATCTGAACCTGAGGGAATCGGCATCATACCAGTATGTCTGGTTCGCTTCCTCATATGCGCCAGTCGTCCTGTTGTAGAATGCGTTCTCGATCATGATAGGGACAAAGGGGCTTGCCTGGTCGATCCTCAGCCCATCAGATACGCTTGTGTTCCTCAGGCTGCCTGAGTTGATCGCTGTCACATTCACGTAGACCCTGTCCCCATGCCTTAGCTGTGCGGTGAGGCTGTATGCTGTGGATCTTGTTACGATGCTGAGGATGGTTGTGTTCATGCCGCTCCTATCCCTTATGAAGCTGACATTGTATAATATAGGGAGACTTAGTATGCTCACGCTCTCGAAATCAGCTGAAGGGGTCCATGAGAAAGGTATCGATGCGTTCTGGTTTGTGAAATCTCCATCTGTTATCTGCACTGTTCCAGGTGGTGTGATATCAAGCCCTGCTCCTGTAGAGTTATAGGATATGCTGTCATTCACTATGACATCAGGTATGGCGACATAGTCAATCTCGGCATAGACCGTCTTGTTGCCATCAGGGTTGTCCAGCACCCAGTACTTCTGGCTGACGCATGGTTCCCACGCAGACCATGGCGATGTCGGCAGCGGCAGCGTGCTGTCCCAATTGATGTAGCGGCACCTGCTTGTCGCAGCTGTGAACACCATGTTGAGATTCACTGTAGTAGACGAGGTATACTCCTGGTTTGTCTGCAGGAATCCTGTATGTCCAAGATTGCTTATCTGGATGCTGCCGCCATATGCTAGCTGAACGCATAGTAGCAGGAGAAGCAGCCGTCTCAATTGACACCCCTCACAGATATGTCGCCGCCCTTCTGCTTCTCAAGCTCTATCCTCCTGGCTCCCCTTAGCGTGAATCTGTCCCCCACGAGCCTGAATGAGCTGTACTTGAGGATCGTGCTCACGACGATCCTGTCGGTCCTGGGGCTTCCGAATGTATGGGAATCCCTGTCAAGGAATTCTTTGCTCATGAGATATCTGTCAGCCTCTGAGGGATCGTATGCTGGATCGCAGATGAATATGAAAGAGGGCAGGGTGCCCGAGGTAGTGTAGGATATCTCCCCCGGACCTGCATCCATATGGCCTTGGTCATCATAGGTAGCAAGCCCATGGCATGCTGAAGCATCCTTGTGATATGCCGTATGTGCCGAGCTTGTCCATGCTGATACTCCATCAGTATAGCCAAGAGTGAGATTGAGAGGGTTTATGTATGCAGTCACGTCCTGGCCAGTGCTATTCACCTCAAGCCTTGCTGCGAATGTGCCAGCCTTCTGAGGCAACCTTGCTTTCACCAGATAGTAGCCTCCTCCCTCATCGAGAACACTGATCTCCTGCTCCTGGCCAAGTATTGTCACATTGAAGTATTCTGCCGGTATCCCTCCTATCCCGTCAGTCCCGTCTGTGACTCTTGCCAGGAATTGAGAGATGGACCCATAGAAGCCATAAAGGTCGGGAGCAGTGACGGAACTTATAGCTGCCGAAGGGTCATAGTCGATATTGATTACCAGGCTGTCATTCATGTTGCTGGCAGCGTCGGTGCAATTGATAGGGATCGCTGCAGGCCCTGGAGGGATCTGAAGCTCAGTCTCATGATATGTCCCTCCTGTATACTTGAAGGGATGGTTGCTTCCTGAATACATATAGTGGCAGTCAGAGTCTTCGGTCGTCTCTATCCTGATCCTCGGGCGGAGCACTTTCCCGGAAGTGCTTGTCTCCACTCCTGGGACAGTCGTATCCTCCACGATATCCTCCTCATCTGACCACCTCCATAGCCCCGCCCTGTTCCTCGCTCCTATCCGTACGATGAATCCCCCTGTCTCAGTAGGGACAGTCGCCTGGGTCGTCATCGCGCTTAACGACAGGTTCCTGTAGATCGTGCCGTCCGGGTATGTTATGTTCAGAACATAGCCGCTTATCCCTGATATGTCAGAAGAAGGAGACCATCTGTATGTTGTTGACTTTGTTTCGCTATCGTATGATTGTTCCATCAGGACAGGCCTTTCTGGAGGTGTGTTGTCAATACGTATCTCACGTGACCTGAAGCTCCCCCAATTCCCGGCATTGTCCACAGATCTCACCGCAAGATACCATATCCCGGATGACACTCCCTCGAATGTGTGTCCTTGCTCTGAAGCAAGCTCTCCTGCGATCCCTTCCGGCATCATGTCAGGACTCTCATTCCGGGGGAGAAGATGATAGCTGTAGCCACCTATCCCTGATGATGCATCTGCCGCTATCCAGTGGAACCTGAGTCCCTTCGTGTTATACCACTGCGTCGCAGCACCCAGGTCCATGAAGGATGAAGCACTCTCATTATAGAATTCTGATGTGTCGATCACAGGCAGTCCTGGGGGATTTTGGTCTATCCAGATCCCATCTGAGACAGATGAATTGTAGAGTCCTGCAGAATTGATGACTGTGACATTGAATCGTACCCTGTCTCCATCCCTCACATGCGCAGCTCCATTGACAATTATCTGGTTCTGTGTCGTCCTGCCACCCGAGAATGTCGTGTTGGCCCCTCCCCTCTCATACATGGCACGATATTCGTAGACAAGCGGTATCTCAAGATATATGACTGATTCAGGATCGTATGCTCCCTCCCAGCTTGCTATGAGTGTTGAGTTGTCCCTTGTGTATTCCCCATCAGATACTCTCGCAGCTCCCGGAGGAGTCACATCAAGGCCTGCTCCGGTGGAATTGTAGTATATGGAGTCATTGAATAGCAGGTTCGGGCCAGCAGAATAGTCGACCTCGCAGTACACTGTCTTATTTCCCTCGGTGTCATTCAGCTGCCAGTACTTCTGGGATATGCAAGGTTCCCATGGAGACCACATCATGTTGAAAGCGCCAGGCACAGCAGCCGTCGTGTCATGGTTGATATACCTGCATGCAGTGGTGGGAGAGGTGGTATTCACCTTGATGAGAACAGTCACTATAGGCGTATATTCAGAGTTTATGACCTGGAAACCGGTGTGTCCCAGATTCGTGATATTAATGGAATCAGCGGCGGCAAAAGAAGAGAAGAGCAGCAGGAGGAAAAGAGACCTTTCCATGCAGCTAGGATATGACCCCATCTTTCATCGGGTGGACCTTATCTCGAGAACGATATCATCCCCCTGCAGTCCCTTGTTCACGATCATGACCTCATAGTCTCCCTCAGGCATGACCAGGATATCTGAGAAGATTATCCTTTTATAGTTGACATGCGAGCCGACCATATAGCTCTTCTGGGCTGGATATCCGAATGCATTGACCTTCTCCAGGAATGGCTTGTCCAGGTCCTTCTCCTTGCCTGGCAGGAGGGAGGATGTCTTGAAGAGATATATCCTTCCTGCGGCGCTTATCCTGATGCTGTTCGCGCCTGACTGGACGCTGATGTTCCTGCTGTCGCTGCCGAAGCCGAATACGCTTTCTGGCGCTCCTGCATACACTATCCTTTCTTTCTGGATCGGACCTGTTAGTTCACCATAGTAGCCTCCCTCGATCCTCAGATAACCGATTGAAAGAGGTGTGTTTGCTGATGGCCCTCCTCTGATCGCTGCGGTGAGCATGAAGTCGCCTGCTTCCTCAGGTTCGAAAGACACCTTGTAGGACCCGCCTCCCAGGTCGACAAGGGAGAAGTCTGTCTCTCTCCCGTCGATCATGATAGAAAGCTGATCCTTCCTGAGCTCGCCGATCGCTGGTGCTGTCGTGAGACCAAGGCTGAATTCCACGCCCACGTAAGCATCCTTGTGAGGTGCAATGGAAAGCATCGTGGGAAGCGCTGTCGTATATGTGAATATTGTCTGCGCACGTGCCTCAAGCCCGCCCATGTCGCTGCATGCTATCTGCACTGTGTATGGTCCTCCAGGTGAGAATTCTCCTAGTGTCTCATGCATGGTGGAATTGGTGAACATGAATTCCTTGCCATCATATGTGCATGTCGCCTTCTCGTCAGTCCTCACGATGATGGCTGGCTTGTTTCCGATGAGTCCTGCCGGCTTCACAGACAGGATTGTAGGCGGGGTGACATCAAAGGTCTCTGTTGAGGAATTCATCCCTGCCCTGTCGATGGCTACTACCTGGGCAGCATAATTGTGCCCGGGGACAAGGCCTGTGGCATTATATCTAAGCACATTGCCCACGTTCTGCTCTGCGAGAATCGTGCCGCTTGTGAGGTCCCTGAGTGTCATGTGGTAGCTGTCTATGCCCGATGCTGCCGACGCAGGAAGGTCGAGGGATTCTGACCAGATGATCATATGGCTGTCTGCTGTAGCGCTGAAAGTAGGGGTTTGGACAACAGGCTTTGTCGGCGCTTTGGTGTCGATTCCTATGGACCCATGATGCATGGCTGTTCCAGCGTTCCCAGCCCTGTCGATCGAGACAAGATGGAAGTGATGCCTCCCATCTCCGAGTACGTAGTCCTTATAGCTGGTTGTCGTATCGATGATCCTGTCAGGGACTGTGGCAGCATCTCCGTCCATCGCGACGCTCGCGCCGGCGATCCCGCTTCCTCCATCGATGCTGGTCCATCTCATCGTCACACTGTTGTTGTTCCTCCATGTGTCCTGAGGCGGATCATTCAGTATGGAAGATGAAGGATCCACCGTGTCGACCAGTATCCCATCTGATGATGATGTGCTTGTCAGGCTGTTTGAGTTCCTCACCCGGACATTGAAATAATACATCCTCTGGTTCAGGGCAAGACCTGTGATATCAGCCTGGGTGTCTGTCCCTGACAGGGTCCATCCCACAACTACATTCCCGAGCGAGTCATTGACCATGTACTCATATTGTAGAGGAATCTTCAGCAGCGCTGCCTCTGGATCGAATGCTCCATACCAGTATGCATGCAGCCTCGTATCGTCTGCAGTATAATCCCCGTCATCGACTATGATAGGTGATGACGGCTCTGTCAGGTCAAGGCAGCTGCCGCTCGGCTGATACTCGATCGTGTCATTCTTGATCACTGTCGTGCCTGTGCTATGCTCGATCCTGTAGAACACTGTCCTTGCACCTGGTATGTCATTGAGGCTCCAAAGCCTTATCGTGGTACATGGTTCCGGAGTGCTCCAGCCTGAAGGTGCATCATTGCTGTAGGAGCACATTGTCGAAGACGCATCGAAAGCGAGGTTTAGAGCGACAACCCTGCTGTTTGTGCATTCGCTCACACCCATGAAGCCTGTCTCTCCGAGTGGTGATATCATTATGGTCTCAGGCACATCGATGACAAGATGCCTCAGCTCTGAATACCCTATCGAATCGCAGGGTGAGCCGTCGTCGCACCTTACCTGCCAGCTATAGCTCCCGCTTGAAAGCGTCCTGGGCATATCGTTCACAGCCCCATCATTGACACTTGACATTGAGTCGACTACGCTTCCATTGATGAGCAGGTCGCAATCAAAGACATCCTCATTCACGTCTGTCACGCTATAATTGAACTTGAAGTAATAGGATTCCCAGAAGTTTGTTATCCTATGGCCGTCCGGAGGATAGTACAGTGTCACGACAGGCCTGTCTCCACCCACTGAGATGCTCAAGGTCTGGTTGATTCCTGACTGATAGGAACTTGTGTCATTGACATAGCATATCACATCCTTGATCCCTTCTGCACCTGAGCTGCAAATGAACTGTCCATTGAGTCCGCCCCAGCCAAGCCATGAGCATCCTTCTCCTGGATCCTGCCTGCCATTCGAATTCTGGTCCACATACAGCTCAAGGCTGTTCGCGATCGCAGGAGAGATTGTGCAGTTTGCCAGGAAGTTCGAGCCTATGCATGGGTTTGTGTCATTTGCCCTAAGCTGTGTGACAGCCACAGGGCAATCGCTGTCTCCATGGGAGCAGGTCTGGTCATCATAATCGCACTCGCCATCGCAATCATTGTCATGGAAATCCCTGCATGCTGTCTCTGTGAGTTCTGGAGCATTGTTCCATCTCCAAGCGCCTGCATTTGTATAGAAGCAATATTGGTTAGTGGTCTCGTCCTCGTTTGTGATCAGGTCATACCATCTCCTGCACTCATTTGTCGCGAAGCATGGATGCGTCTGCCTGTCGCAGCATGATTGCCCGCTGCAACCGCTCGAGCATAATGCAGCAGTGGTCTCAGATTCATTCAGGACCGCATCGCTGCCATCATTATCATCATAGATGTCGCAATCGATCATCTGGCAGATGTTGGCGCAACATTGGTCATTGCCAAGGTCCTCGTATCCCCTGGCACGCTCATCGCACCATGCATCTGCTGTGCATCCTAGCTCGCATAGCAGCTCATCGTCTTCCCTGGTAGCGGGATTGCAGGTCCTGCAGGATAGGTCGGAGGAATCGCAACGCTTGTTCCCGGGGACGAAGCTGCCATCAGCCACACTGTCGCACTGCCAGCCGCTCTCAGTGTCGCATACCTGGCCCATTGTCCCGAACTGGCTTGAGGCTGTGATAGAAGCTGAAGAGTCAGATGCATAGTCAGTATAGCATGAGGCATGGCCTGCGCCTCCGCATACTCCATTCAGCAAGTATCCCCCTGCAAGAGCATTCGAGTCGCACTGGACGCCATATGCTGTGTCCGCGCATGCGCCATAATAATCGCTGGTATATAGGGAACCCTGGGTCTCATCGCAATCCCATGTGCCTGCAGCATTCCTTGTGATAATACCGTCTGCAGTCCAGGGATTGGTATCATCACTGCAGCATCTGCCGTCGAAAGAACTGGCTGGATTCTGGCATGTCGCTGCACCACCGCAGGTAGCATCTGTATCGACGCAATTGCCTGTCCCGCAGTCTCCGCCCTGGTCGCAGTTCCCTCCGACAGGGACCCCTGTCCAGGTTCCTGCGTCACAGTACTCATTGTAGCCATCAGAATCAACATCCTGGTTAGTCCCTGAGACATAGCATGTCGTGGAATACACGCATGAGCTGGCAGCGTTGCAGCATGATGTATCCGTAGCATTGCTTGTGCATATGCCTGCGCTGCAGACCCTGGTATGGAAGCTCTCAATCGCATCATCCCCGCAGCATGAGGCAGTCGTGCCTGTGTCCCAATTATTTGGATCTCCCGTGAAGGTATGGTACCATGACCCGGCACCCCCGCATTCTGCTTCGCATGTCGTCTCTGCATTCGCGGTGTTAGTGTCAGGATTCGTGCAGTCCCCCCCCGCGATATGGCAATATGTGCCTGCAGCGCACTCATTCGATGCGCACTGAGCCCTGTTCGTGCATGTGCCGGAGACGCAGGAGGTGCAGTCATCATTGCATGTGCCATCGTTGTCCTGAGTGACTGACTGGCAAGTGCC
>CAYTWW010000016.1:10462-35138 GCA_964441565.1 uncultured Methanosarcinales archaeon
ACGCAGTCCTGGCAGTTCGCTGAGCAGCCTTCTGTAGTATCATCAGCTGCACGATTGGTGCATGTCCCCGAGATGCATGAGGTGCACTCACCAGTGCATCCATTGCCTTCAGGCGCAGTGGCTGCTACGCATGTGTTTGTTCCAAGATTGCATGTCTGGCATGTGCCGCAGTGGCTGTCAAGATAGCATCCTACAGGCGCCCATGTGCCAGCACTGCAGACGTAATGCACTCCTGCTGCATCCCTGTATGTGCCTGAGGGAACGCACGCGCTGCTCGCATCCACGCAGTCTGTCGCGAGATTGCAGCATCTGGAACTCCCTCCCGAGAGCACTGCTGTGCCCGTCCTTGCATTTTCGCTCCCATCATCACCGCAGCATTCAGTCGATGTGCCTGTGTTGTATTGGCCGAAAGCTGCAGCCTCGCCTCCTGTCAGCCATGCCCTGGCAGTGCATCCTGATGCTGTGCTGGTGCAGTATGCAGAAGCATCGTCCTTGTCATGCGCTCCATATTGTGTCGTGCATCTTCCAAGGGTTGTGCAACTGTATCCATCATACCATGTCTCGCCGATGCAATGGTCTGTGTTGTCGCAGACAGTCCCTGCTGCGCAGTCGCATCTGTAGGATCCGATGAACGAGGAATGGCTATGGTCTGTGTTTGATGACCATCCATAATAGCTGTATACGCCTGCCTCAGGACAGTCGATGTTCCAGGTCACGACACAGGTTGTGCTTGTTGTCCCTGGGTTGTCCATAGCACCTCCATTGCAGTATCGTCCTCGTGCGGGATCTGTATGGGTGAGGCAGCCTCCAACATTGCAGCTGTCGCAATAATCCACGCTCGTCGGCCATGTTCCCCACCTCACTCCGCAAAGGAGGTCTGCTGAATAAACAGTCGAGGAGAGACCGATAACAAGAAGAAGAAACACGACTATAGATTCCCCTCTTTTTAGCATGTACGATAGTCAATGTGCTAAATCTCTTTAAATATTTTTTCAAAAAGGGTCTGCCACAACAGTTGCTCTATCCAGGATTGCCTATCAGGAGAAAGTGAAGACATATCCGTCATGCCTGTCTCTCTTTTCATATCTTCCAGTCTCGATATCACCCTTGTGGAAGATTATCCATCTATCATCGAGGCTGAAGCGGTCAGAGATCTCGAGCAATTCATCTATCTCATCCTTTCGTTGGTCGAATCCGGCAGGGATGCTTCCTGTATATAGATGCTCTTTGCCTCTGACCTCATGCCCCTGGATGTGGAACATGCGCCAGTATGAGAATGCCAGTATGGAGTCGACTGTCTTTCTTTCCATCCCTATAGCACCGAGGAACTCAAGGGTCTTTTCTGCCAGCTCCAGAGATCGTGGGCAATCATACCTGCAGACGAAGTGGGATATGAGCCTTGTGCCTGTGAAATTGTTCAGTCTGCTGTCATGTCTCGCAGTTTCCTCATACGCCGCGACCCGGGGTGTGTATTCATTGTCACCGATGTCATGCGAAGCTAGGAATTCAGAGCAGCATCTCGGATAGCCAAGGAGCGTTGCGATCCTATAGAAAGCCTCTTGATCCTGCCTTCCTTCGGGATTATCAAGGTGATGGAACCGGTCAAGCTCCATTATTTCTTTGATCTGCCCAGCATCCCTTCCGACATATACAGTAGTATATGCAGACTCCATCGGCTCAGTCATGATCTTGTCTGTGCCATCGCCATATCCATAATAGAAATCTGATTGAGCTGCTTCGAATCCAAGCTCATTGGCGAAGCTTATCAGTCCCTTTGCTTCATCTGGGATCGCATAGAAGAGCGCGCACTTCTTGTGTCCCATGATGAGTCCTGCCCATTCAGCTGGATAATCCATTATCCACTTCCGTTTGATCGCATCAAGCAGAGCATCCTTAATGAAAGGCAGCTTATCATGGACAGGATTCAGCCCTTCCTCCCCGAATAGCTTCAGTTGTGTCTCCCATGCCCCTTCGCATGAATGTCGTGACAGGCAGGAGGAGCATATGCTGGCCTTTCGTTTGCCTGTCGCATAATAATCCTTGTTCATCTTTGGATGCTCTGATCTTCGCATCCCAGGAGGTATCCTTATGCAGAGCGGCAGCCCTTCGACAGAGATGCCTGAAGTGGACTGCTGGAGGGCGAGTGCTATCTCCGGATATCTCAAGGCCATGCCTTTCGCATTGCAGGGATTCAGCATAGACAATTGCAGATGGTCTGCTTTCCCCCGGAGATGCTTTGTGATCGAAGGTATCTCATCGATATTGAGCCTTGTCATGACAACGTTTACATTCAGCCTTGCTCCCTGGTCTCTGACATTGGCTATGGCTTTTTCGATGAGCGTGGATGCTCCCCGGACCTGCATGATCCTCTCGCATTTCTTCTCATCGAGAGTATGGAAGGAGAGCTGGAATGTGTCTGTTCCTGCCATCACGAGCTTCTGGACGAAGTTAGGATATGATAGCATCAGGCCGTTAGAGCACACTGTTATGCTTTTGAACAAGCATGTCTCCTTGGCGAACTTCACGAGCTGCAGGATCTTAGGGTAGATAGTCGGCTCGCCTCCGGTAAGTATCAGGGATGATGCTCTTGTCCTGGCCATTATCAGCTCCTTCTTGAGGTCGAGCCATGTCTTGGAATCTCTGGCCCTTGCCTCCCGGTTGTCAGCGCAGAATAGGCAGTTGCTATTGCATACATTGTTGACCTTGCAGATCGCGAGTCCTTCATGTGTCTCGACAGCTTGTGGCTCTGATGTCCCGTGGATCCTGGCATAGTTGCTGCTCAAACCGCCGCATATCCCTCTGAGATCGCATGCCTTGCATTGTTCAAGGCCCAGATATCTGTTACCTCTACGATTCACCTCGACATTCCTGTCTGTCAGATTCACTATCCCAGAGTATGATTCATCTCCAAGATATTCCCTGTCCACCTCGCTGGAGTATATCGCGAAATCCTTTATGAAGCACAGTGGGACGAACTCTATCCGGAAGGACATCCTGCTGTCAAGTATGTGCCTGAAAGCCTCTGCCATCGGATTGGACGCATCAGATAGCCTGGGGACTATCCACTTGTTATTCAGGGCATTGTTTGTCGGATCCACGAAGTTGAAGCTGAAGTGCCTTATGTTCGGGAAATGCTTTTGTGAAAACATCACCTGCTCCTTGAGCGATCTGTAATTCAGAGAATGTATCACAGTCGTGTAGTATGCGTTAGCACCATGCCTCTTGATGCATTCAAGCCCTCTTATGAATCTCTCGAACGAGCCTTTGGTCAGCCTCTCGAAGACATCCTTCCGGTGCGTATGGAATGAGATGTCGAATTTGACACGGCCGCTGGCAAGGAGCGCCTTCACCAGGTCATCATCCAGGTTGGATCCGTTCGTCTGGATGGAGACTTCCTCGAACCCTTTGGAGAGAGCCAGCCTCACAAGACCTGGCAGGTCTGGTCTCAGGGTAGGCTCCCCACCTGTGAACATGAGGTCTGTGACTCCCATGTCCTTCATCCTGTCAAGCTCATGATTGATCTCATTGACTTTCAGATCGAAGGGATGATGAGGCGCTGAGCAGAAGAGGCAATCCTGGTTGCATCTGCGGGTGACCTGCAGTGTACCTAGCACATGCTGCTTGGTCATCATCTGCCTCTTATGAGATGATTGACGATCTCCTGTGTCATCTCAGGCTCCCTGGACACCTCCCATGCCCGATATACGCTGTCGAAGTTGAATACTGCCTCTTCGAAAAGGTCAAACTCGCCGATCGACCTGAGTGAGAAGAGGAGATTGATCCAGGGATTGATATCGCTCCTGCTGTATGTGAGGGCCTTCATGAAATATCCTGCAGCCATCCTGCAGTCTCCTTTCAGGTATAGCATATCGCCAACGAACTCATACAGTTTAGCCAGGTTTGGGCCTTTGTTCCTCAAGGCCCAGGCGATCGCTTGATTTCCGAGATTGATTGCCTCAGATAGTCCCACAGGATTGTCGTAATATCTCTGGCAGAGACAGTATGAGAAAGTGTCATCATGCGCTTGTCCGCTTTCGAGTGCGATAGGCTCCCTGTGGATGTCTATGCCTGTGACTTCCCTGAGCTTTTCTGCATTCATCTGAAAGCCACCAAGAACCATTCCTTCTTTCCCGGGATCGACTTCAGTACCTTGCCCCCTGAGAGGATATCGAGAGTATCTCCCAGAGCAACGCTGTCCCCCGCATCAATATCCCTCATGTGTCCGAAAATATCTTCCTGTCTCGCTGGATTTGATATATACTGGTAATTCCTGTACCTTATCCGATTTCCTTCCAATACCCCATCGAACAGGATGAAGTTCCGCTCACCGAAGACAAGGAGAGGCTTGTGCAGCATCTCCCTCGTCTCAGCAATGAACCTGGGCTCCTCTTCCATCAACCTCTTTTCAGCAAGCCTGGCAAGCTCTATTGTTGCCTGGCAGTCATAGCTGCATGGGAGGTTATGGATGAGGAAGAATGTGTAGTCCATCAGGAAGTTGTTGCAGTACCAAGAATACTCCCTCGTATTCTTCTTGGTCTCATATGGATGGCTGAATCTGTTCCAGTCGTTGTATCTCCTGAAGAAATCGACACAGCAGGCAGGATATCCGAGCAGGAGCCCGAATCTCAGATGGTCTATGAAGGGCTTGTTGATAGTCCTTCCTGAGACAACGACACCCGGGTACCAACCGGCTTTCTTGGCCTCGAGAGCGACATCTTTCCTCTTGGATACGAAGATATGGCACTCCCCCTCATCAGCATCCTGCGGCCTGATCCCTTTGAAGAATGTTGTCGTGATGCTCTCCTTTCCTATCACGTCCTCTCTTGGAGGTGGCCATGAGAACACGATATCCTTCTCGACATGCAATCCGTATCTGGAGCACATTTCCACGAAAGCAGGCAGCTTGGCCATCGATACCCAGTCATCATAGCATGGCTTGACACCAAGGGCAGTCAGAGCGAACATCGGATATTGGCCGCAGCCTTTGATATGCACATATTCCTTCCCGATTTTTTCAGGGAAGTAATTCCTTATCAAGGTCCCTCTCTCAGATGTCACAGCTTCTCAGAAGACCGCCATGCCTATAAATCTTTTGGGCAGGGTGAATTTTATATATCATGGAGGCTTGCTTCTCCAGGTGGATGTCGCTCTTGTCTTTCTGAGGGGAGGGTATACTTGCGGAGACCCGCCTCTGGGGATTCTGTACCTCGCATCATCCCTGGCTGCCGCTGGGCATCGGGTGCATGTGCTTGACAGCACATTCAGGGGAGAGAAGCAGGTCGTCAGGGATCTGGAGAGGCTCAGGCCGGCGGTTGCAGGTTTCTATATGGACTGCCTCAATTTCAGGGATGCCGGCAGGATTTGCGCGTTGGCCAAGAGGCTTGGCATCACCACGATCGCTGGCGGTCCGCAAGCAAGCATACTTCCTCTTGATATCATCGGCATGGATGGTGTGGATTTCGTGATGCAAGGAGAGGGAGAACGCTCTTTGGTCACCTTCCTCGATCAATTCCGTTCCGGACAAGATTACTCTAGAGTCCGAGGACTTGTCTTCAGGTCGGGATCCAGGGTGATCGCCGATCCCGGGAGGGAGATAGTGAAAGATCTGGACAAGATCCCTCTGCCTGCCTATGACAAGATCGACTTCAAGTCATATCTGGACAGCTGGTACCATTTCGGTTATCTCAAGGACAGCCGAGGAACATCGGTCATCGGTTCACGAGGGTGCGCCTTCAACTGCTCGTTCTGCCAGCCCACTTTGGACAGGGTATTCGGCAAAGTCATCAGGAGGAGAAGTCCTGGGAACATCGTGCATGAACTGAAAGTGCTCAAGAAGAGATATGGAATCAACTCTTTCCATCTCCAGGATGATACTGCCACAGCTTCCAAGCATTGGTTCATCAGCCTGTGCAGCGAGATACGGCATGAGAAGCTGGCACTCAAGTGGTCATGCAATTCGCGAGTGGACACGATCGATAAGGATATCATTGAGGCTATGAGGTCGGCAGGGGTCAGGGAAGTCCGTCTTGGCATCGAGGCGATCTCAGACAGGATCCGCAATGAGGTGTATGGGAAGGGGACAAGCATGGCCAGCATAGAGCAGGCGATCTCGTGCTTATCTGAAGGAGGGATATCCCCATTCGGCTACTTCATGATAGGTGCTCCGGGAGAAGAGGAGGATGAGATACGAAAGACCATCAGCTATGCTGTTGCATCCGATCTCTCCGGTTGCACGATCTCTGTCGCTACGCCGCTGCCAGGAACCTATCTCCACCAGAAGGCCGGAAGATCCAGGGAGAAGATCTTTGACTACTATAAGCCCACCGCGAACTGCGCATCCCATCTTCCAGGTTCAAGGCTGCAGGCACTGAAGAGGGAAGGTCTTATCAGATTCTACCTGTCCGGAAAGAGGATCAAGGACACATTGAGAGAATTCATGCATCCTGGCAGGGTGATGTTGAAGCTGAGGAGGCTCTAGGAATACCTGCCTAGCACATTATCATACCCATATATGTGGTAGTAAGGCACAAGATAAGAGAGGTCAAGCCCATGGTAGGCTCCTCTTGCCAGATATGTCAGCATCTCCCTCGCATAAGTCAGGTTCCTCTTCCTTATCACATGGAGCATCCTCCTTCCGAAGGTCCTCATGTACGCTTTCCTCTGGAGCGCCTCCACCTGATCTGCGGTGACGTCTTTCAGATTGACGACTGCCTTGAAGGTGATATTGTCCGCTTGCCTTCCGGGATCTACTTTGCCTCCATGATCCGCTATTTGGTCAAGACCCTCCTGCGTGAATGGCTTGTATATGAAGAATGCGCTTCTTTCAGCATCCAGCTCTTCGGCGAACTTTATGGTCTCATTTATCGTGTCTCGTGTCTCTGCCGGCCCGCCTAATATATAGTATGCTGTGAAATTTATGCCTCTTCTCTTCCCTGAGCTTATCACCTTGCGTATCTGGTCCGACGAGATCCTCTTCCTGTAGATGTCATTCCTGATATGATCATTGCCTGACTCTATACCTACCCTCAGGATCGCGCATCCGCTCCTCCCGAGCAGCCTGAGCTTCTCCTCGTCAAGATGATCGATCCGGGAGAACATGCTGAAGGGCAGACGGGCATGCATCCCTAGCTCCACATACCTGTCGCAGAATGCCTTCAGCCATCCGATATCAAGCGTGGGGATCTGGTCGAAGAGCTGCGCGAGCCGTAGCCCCTTACCCCTATATCTCTTGAACTGGTAGGCTATCTCGTCTGCATAGGACACTGGATCACGGATCCTGTAATATCTGCCTCCGACATGTTGGCTGATCTCATGGGCATCACAATAGCTGCATCTGTAAGTGCAGCCGCGTGTACCGATGAAGTAGAGCATCCCCAGGAAATAGAAGTATTTCTCAAGGTCCTCCCAGAGATCCCAATCAGGGATAGGCAGACTGTCCAGGTCAGGATTGAAGCATCCGCCTGGCGTCCTGACGATATCCTCTCCCTGCTTGTACCACAGTCCTGCGATGCCTTTCAAGCTCTCTCTTGCAGAAAGCCTGTCAAGATATTCTGAGATAGCATGCTCTCCGTCTCCTATGCATATCGCATCGACACCAGGTGACAAGAGAGTCTCCTCTGGATGCAATGAGGGATGATATCCGCCCAGTATGACAGGGATATCCGCTTCTTTCTTCACCTCTGCGGTTATCCTTTGGATATGCCCCATGTATAATGAGTTCCCCGATATTCCTATGGCGTCGGGCTTCTCCTTTTCAAGATGGCGCCTGATATGGCGTTTCCAGTCACGCCTGTGGAATGTGAGGTCGCATATGGATGCCCTGTGCTTCGTCCTTTGGTTGAGATATGTAGCGAGCATGGTTATCGCGATGTCGAGGGCGCTGTAGTCCCCGCCAAGCGTCGGATTTATGAAAGCTATCTTCATATTCTTCTCAGCTCTTGGAATGATCTGACAGCTGGTCCGGCGACAGGTTTGAACTCCTCGCTTCCCATCCTTTCTGGATATTCCTTCCATGGTCCCTCACAGATGCTGTCGAACCTGCATGCCCTGCATGTCTTGAACTTGACCTTTCCCTTCTCTCTCCTGGTGGTCGAGAAATCCGGATCGAAGCTGGTGACATCCCTTATCTCTGTATCAGGTATGTACTGCTCAGACACATATTGTTCATACCCTCCCATCTGGCAATACGGGATCGCCTCTGCCATCACCCTCAATCCTGCATCTATGCCTACCTGGAGTCCCTTCCTGATGTAGGCAGAGGCTTCGCTCACTCTCGGCATCACTTCAACATAGTTCTTCTCTGCATTGCCGATCGCATGCACAAAAGCGAACTGGTACTGGCTGACTCCAAGGCTTGTCAAGAGCTTCGCGATCTCAGGCAGGGACCTGAAGTTCTGCCTCACGACGACTGTGTTCGCGACCACTCTGATCCCAAGCTTCCTCACATTGATTATCCCCTGCACTGTCTGCTCGAAGCTTCCTCGTGCGCGGGTGAGGCTGTCATGCTGCTCTGCTGTGGCACCATGCAGCGCAGGAGCGAATTCAGTCATGCCTGATAGGACCGCTTCCTTCGCGAACTCAGGATAGCAGAATCTACGACCATTGCTCTGTGCCTGAATGACCTCATACCCCATCTTCCTCGAATACCTCAGCAGGTCGAAGAAATCCTCTCTAATCGAGACTTCTCCCCCTGTGAGCACGACCCCATCGCAGTCCTGCCTGGATAGCCTTATGTCCTCCAGTACATCGGCTGTAGGCCTGTTTCCGTGCATCTTCTTGTGCGCCTGCACGCAGAATATGCAGTTGTTGTTGCAGAGGAAACCTGTCTTGATATCTACCCTCTTGCCCATATGGTCACCCGAACATCCTCGACAGCTGATAGCATCTCAGGATGTCCTTGTATCTTGTGCTCATCATCCTGAATCTCTTCTCCCCGACCTTCTTCCATTCTTCCCATGATGGTCCTCCTATGATGTCATAGGAGTATGAGTTGAACCCGCATAGATATTCAGTGATCCTGCTCTTGATCTCTTCCCTGACCCTTATCCCCTGGGCCTCCTGTATCTTGAATATCCTGGCATGGGAATACAGCACAAAGATGTTGAGGTCGATCGAATCCACATAAGCCCTGTTCCTGTCGAGGAAATCTATCGTCTTCTGGAAATCCTCCTCCTCCTCGCCAGGATATCCTACGACAAAGTTCAGTACAGTGAATATGCCTGCATCATGTATCTCCCGGATGATCTTCTCAGCGCTCCCTATGTCAAAGCCCTTGCCCATCTTGTCTATCATCCTCTGGCTTCCGCTCTCAAGCCCCATGCAAAGGCCCTTGCAGCCGACCGAGGCCATCTTCCTGATGATCTCCTTGTCCAGCATGTCGCATCTCGCTGAATCAGACCAGAGGAAAGGTCCGTGCTTTCCTAGCAGGTCCATCAGCTTGTGGAGGTATGGCTTTCCGATGCAGATGTGCGGATTGTAGAAGTAGAACCTGTTTGTGCCATACCTGCTCCTATAGTATGACAGGTCTCTTACGACCTGCTCAGGATCCCTGACAGAAAGCTTCCCGGTGTATGAGCAGAAGTTGCAGGAGTGCGTGCAGCCCTTGATGAATTGATAAGGGAGGATGGCTCCATCCTGGTGTTTCGCATATCTCTTTATGGTATCATCATCATAGATAGGTAAAGCCTCATTCCTGATCGGTGTGAATGTGTTCCGCCATGCCTTGGAGAGCATGGGTTCTCCTTCCTTGTATACGAGGTTAGGTACCGTTGATCTCTCTTCGTGACCATCGATGCTGTCGACAAGTCTCACAAGGGTCTCTTCTCCCTCTCCATATACGAACATGTCGATGTTGGGATCCTTATGGAGCATCTCATGCACAGTCCCGCCCATCACAATAGGCACGTCAGTAATCTTTCTCATGTATCTCGCTGTCATGATGGCAGGCACGAGAAGTGTCGGATTCTTCACAGATATCCCTATAAGGCTGTACCTCTTGATATCCAGCCCACCGATGATCTTCCTGAGCGTCTCTTCAGCCTGATGTATATCCTCTCCCTCCATGTATCGGACTGCATCATCTGGATCTATCGATAGCCCAGCCTGACGTGCGATGATGGTCATGTCAAGATTATCATGCGGGACTGATCTTTTCTCAAGACATGCATTGAGTCGCGCCAATGCTATCGAAGGCAGTATGTCGCCGGTCTCAATATCTCTGAATGCGCCATATGGCATGATATTGATAGGATCGATGAGCAGGATCCTGGCACTCGTCTTCCTGGGAACTGTTGGACCCATATCTGCCTGGACACCACCGCATGAGTAGCTGCTCACGCAGCGCGAGCATGCCTCCACCGGCGATGCCGGCCTCTTCAGTATCCTTGAACCTCGAAGAGAAGTATAGCATGGTGCGATGTTTGAGGTTATCCTGGCACCGAGATGCGAAAGCCCTGTCAGCGTCTCCTCTGGAGGCACGAGGCAATTGAGGTCAAGGACGATCTCTTCAGCATTCCTTGATATCGCGTATCTTACCATCGCCTCAAGCTCTGCTACATTCTGCTCAAGCACCCTTATGATGCATCCGAACCTCAGGCCTTGAGCAGAGAGATTGCGCATGCCTTCATCTGTCTGGTCAAAGCTTCCTGCGACACGCGTTATGCTGTCATGTGTCATCCTGCTCGCGCCCATGATCTTGATGAATGTCCTGGTACTCACTGCCGCATATCTTCTCACGAACTCAGGATAATAGAACATGCGGCCATTGGAAACAAGTATCGTGTCTGGTGAGAGCATGCTGAAGAAATCCTTCCTTATTGTGGGCTCGCCCTTGCATATAAGTCCGGGGAAGGCCTCATGCTTCTGATAGCACTGCGAGCAATTGTTGTTGCAGCTCATTTCCTCACCCTATGCGGAGCAGCCATCGGATCGAGACCTGAGAATGAGCCGCAGTGCCTGTACGCTGCCAGCCTGTTCCCGCCCTTGCATTCCTGGACATGAACGCATGCCCTGCAATCATCAGGGAGCATCTCCATATGCCTGAACCTCCGTATAGAGGGATGGTTCCAGCATGCCATGATGCCGAGCTTGAGCACATCCGCCTCCTTCAGGCCGTATGCATAATGCGGATTGGCAAATCCCTTAGGATCGACAAACATCCTTATGTGGGCATCGTCGAACCTTGCTCCATCGCACACAGCCCTGACTTTATCAGGATCATATGAGCAGAAAGGGAGTGAATTCCTGATCTTGTGGTCCCCCCCATATGAGATCAGCTTGTCTACCAGTTCTTTTGCATCTGTGACTGCTGCTCCTACCTCCCGATAGATCTCCCAATAATCTGGCTCCAGCTCATGCACAAGCTCATGTATCTTATCCAGGCATCTTATGTTTTCTGATGTGGCGACTGTTCCGATCCCGACAATCACTCCTTTGGAACGAAGATCCTTTATCCTTCTTTTGATCCTAGGATCATCCAGGTGCCTGGAATCGTTATGCACAGGCAGGAGGACATTTGATACATGATCGAGCATATTGTCCTGGAGCAGTAGCCCGTTTGTGTTCACGCCGACAGACAATCCCTTCGCATAGGCTATGATATCCCCGATATCTTCCCTGCAGCCGGGTTCTCCTCCTGTGAACCTGACTGCCTTTATGCCGATCGAACGCGCATCATCGATTATCCTCATTATCTGTGCAGAGTCCATCTCCCCGCCGCCCCTGTCCTGATGGAAACAGAACTCGCATTCCTTGTCGCACTTGTGAGTGACCTCTATCATCAGCTCCTTTGGCAGAGAGATGATAGGAGCCAGGGGAAGGCTCCCGAATCGCCTGATGAATCCCGCAGGCGCTCCCTTGCAGAAGCAGCCATAGTCGCAATCATCGCAGGTGCTTAGACGTTCATGCTTCCCTTCAGAGAAAGATACATCCTCATGCCTGTCCTGAGGTACGATGCAGAAAGGGAAATCGACAAGACCGCTTCCCAGCTGTCTTGCCTGCTTGAGTGCATGTTCCAGGCTCGCTTCCCCATACCCTGGCCAGAGCCGTAATGATATATCTGCACCGTCAGGGATCCTTGGATCTGCACCTGCAAGCACCTCTACAGTGACCTTATGGCCGGAATCCTGCAGGTTCTCGATCCCTCTGAGGGATTGCTGGAAAGCTTCTTTGACTCCGGGAAAAGCCTCATCTGCAAGAGGCACGATGAATCTCATGCTTTTGCCGAGCTTCTGCACATTCTCCCCATAGGAGAGCATCCTCGCATTGGTCCGCACAGTCACATCGGCCCTGATCTCATAGAACCATGGGCAAAGTGTGGGCTCTTTCCCGAATACCGTATCACCATCCTTGATCTCTACAGCATCCTGGGTCTCCTCCATTTCTATGTCATTGAGCTCGTGCATCCTGTCATTTGCGAAGGAAGGAGTCCTTGCGCATCTTGAAGGGATGATCCTTTCCGATATCCTGGCTCTGGCAGCCTGCGCAAGGATGCGGGCATGGCATCTGGGCAGCCTGGAAGCAGAGGCGAAGATCACAGGGGTGAATTCGACACCCAGAGGGATACTAAGTTCTTCTTTTCTCCTGGTGTCTGAACAAAATAATATAGATATAGGCTGCCCGAAGGAAGGGATCATCAGCTGTGTCGCGACAACATGCTTGAACAGGCGGGACAGCCTCGAATACAATACTGCTGCCTCGGACAGGCAGGCATCCGGAACCTCAGACTGCATAGCAAGCACCCCTCCGGGCTTGATGAGGCGCTTGATAGGTCCAAGGATACTTTTACCATATAATCCCTTTCCAAGTTCGCATGCCGCAGGGGGAGGGACGCAGACGAGAACAGCATCGAACTTCTCCTCGCACTCAGCTATATAGCTTCGCGCATCCCTTATCACTACCTTCGTCCTGGGATCAGCGAAATACGCACCGGTCCCAAGGTGCCTTGATGAGACCTTTATCACTGCCTCATCGATATCTACGAGCGTGACTCTCCTGACATCATATCTCAGGACTTCACGAAGAGCGCCACCGTCTCCGTCTCCAATTATGAGCACTTCCTTTGGATCTTCCAGGACTGAGAGTGCTGAGTGGACAAAGAATTCATGATACTGCCTTTCATCTTTCTCCGCGAAGTTTATCACTCCGTCGAGAATGAGCATCCTCCCATACAACTGGTTCCTGATGGCGACTATCTCCTGCAATCCACGCGCCCTGTCCAGTTCCTCTTCTACGAGCAATCTCCTCTCCTCGAACGGAGAATATCTGACATTGATCCATTCCTGCAAAGGCCCCTTTCCCCCTCTTCTCTAAGACAGGGACAGCTTTTATAAAAGTTTCTCCCAGGGAAAATATTAAAACATAGTTCCCTTCTGGCATGGTTGATGAAGTATCTGTCCCTTGCCGCATCTGCCTTCTCCTGCAGGCTCGGCCTTCCTCCACGTCCTGCATTCTATGTGCTGCAGCTCACTGATTCATGCAACCTTGGCTGCATCATGTGCCGGCAATGGAAGAAGCCTTTGGCAGAAGAGGCATCGACAGCATCCTGGATAGGGATCATCCGGCAGATCGCCTCCGCAGGAGGTGCCGCCGTAGTGCTCACAGGCGGAGAACCATTCCTGAGAAAGGACCTGCCTGTGATCGTGGAGGAGACGATGAGGCAAGGCATCTCATGCCACATTTGCACCAACGGCTCGATGGAGGAAGGCATCCGACGCCTGTCATCTCATCCGCCCACTTCGTTGTCATTCTCCCTTGACTCGCATGACCCTTCTGTACATAACAGCATAAGGGGCAGCGACTGCCACACGAAGGCCATATCATCGATCAAAGCTGCTCGGAAGCTCCGCAGGACCCGCATAGGGATCAATTTCCTTGTCACAAGGCATAACTACAAGAATCTGCTCGATACTGCAAGACTGGCTTCTGAGCTGGGTGTGCAGCGTTTCAATATCATGCCATATCATGACAACCTTCAGCAGAAGGACTGCAAAGAGGCTTCAGGATCGCTCGTCCTCGAGCCTGCTCAGGTCATCGAGCTCATGCGTCGCATCCCTGAGGTACTTGCATTCCTGAGAAGAGAGAGGATTGTCTCTGTCTCCAGCACATTCCTATCCAGCATGCAGGGCTTCATGCTAGGTCGAAGGCCTCGCCACGCTTGTGTCGCTGGAAGGCTCATCGCATATATCGACCCACGATTAGGTCTGTCTCCATGCCAGGATTTCTCACGCTCGATAGACTTGCGAAAGGAAAGCCTTTCCATGTCCCTCTCCAGCACAAGGTATTCATCCATGCTGGCAAAGGTCAGGGCATGCGATGCTGTCTGTTGGGATACGACCTATGCGGAGCTTAGCATCCTATGCCACGGATTCCCCAAGGAGCTGGGCAGGATATTCTCTGATCTTATGTATTACCGATGATCCTGGCCATGACCTTGCATATCCTGATGACATCCTTCTCCCTCAGCCTCTCATGCATCGGAAGCTGCAGAGCATGTCTATGCACCCATGCAGCCTGAGGGCAGCTGCCGTCACAGCAATCCGTGATCTCTGAGAGTATCCCGCAATCTATGCCATGATCAAGCATCCTGCTCCTCACCTTCCTGGTGTCATCTCTCACAGTGCCCACATAGAAATAGTACGCATGCCTGTCGCCTTTGCTGACTTTCTGCGGCTTGAAACTCTTCGGGAGATGCTTCATGTACAGACTTGCTATCATTGATCTTGCTTTGATCCTATCCTCAAGAGAAGCCAGTTTCTGCATGCCTATCCCTGCCTGTGCCCTGGTGAAGACTGGCTTTGCGCCTGGCTTAGGCTGGACAAGCCTGTATATCCTCTCGAAAGCTGATGACTTCCTGTCCAATAAGGTGAGGGGGATACGGCCGGCTGGCGAATGCATGATCGCATTCTCGAAGCGTGCTGTGATCATCTTTACCATGACCCTTGCTGACATGAAAGGATGGTGCCTCGGACAGCGGCTTTCGCTTGTCACCATGCCACCGCCATATGTGTTCAATAGCTTTATGTTCTCGAAACTGAATAGTGCTCCATCTCCCAAGGTCCCCGCCATCTTCCCTTTTCTCTTTGATCCAAGAGCATGGGCGCAGTCCTCGACCACCGCCACATGGGGGAAATCGCAATCGCAGGGATTTCCGAATATATGCGTCGCGATTATCGCACGGGTCTTGGGGCCGACCCTTGCGAGCGCATGCTTTCTGTCTATGTTGAATGACTCAGGATCGATGTCTGCGAACACAGGCGTATGTCCGGCGCCTCTGATGACATCCACAAGATCAGCGAGTGTGTATGCAGGCATTATCACTTCGCCTGGCTCATATCTCGCGAGCAGCATCCTGAGTCCTTCCCTCCCTGAACCGGTAGCTATGCATCTCCTGCCGAGATAGTCGGAGAATCTGCTTTCGAACTCTTGGACAGCGCCCTTAGAATGCATGATGCCTCTGGCATCGCCTGATAGATCGACATGTCTCCTCAGGATCATATCAACTTGGAAAACAAGACAGGTTCTTATATCTTGGTCTTGCGAAAAGTCTTTTAAACATCAACCTATTATCGTCCCGGATGCTCAGAGACATCCTGTATCCGCCTGCTGATATGCTCTCACAGGCACTTGCCGGGTATCGGCTCCCAGTTTTCATCATCGCGCTTTTCTTAGTGTCATGCCTTGCCGCCTTCATCGCATACAAGGCCCAAAGAAAACAGTTTGCTGTGCTGGGGATCCTCCTGCTTGCAGCTCTCGGAGCGCGCCTCTGCCTCACTAGGCATTTCATGATGTGGACAGATGAGATATTCTACTCGATGGTCGCCCGTGACATGCTTTCCATGGATGTGAGCTACTTCGGGAGGCCGATAGGCTGGCCAGCATTGATATCTGGGATCTTCGCCCTGACAGGTGTTGACGTGGATGGCCAGCTCCTTCTCGGGACTGTGATGGGTGCGCTTGCTATCCCTGCTGTCTATCTTCTGGCCTTGCAGGTGTCCCGTAACAGAGATACAGCCATCATCGCTGCCCTGCTGTTCTGCTTTGATCCGCTTCATATGCTCTGGTCCTCCGCCAGCGAGACCAACATCCCTGCCCTGACATTCATGCTTTGGGGCATGGCCGCAGGGATTGGATATATGCGAGATGGTGACAGCAAGAAGCTGTGGGCTAGCCTGCTCCTGCTCCTGTTGTCATCAATGATAAGGACCGAGGGAATCATGTTCCTTGTCATCTTCGCAGCAGTCTTCGTGTTCATGAAGAGGCAGCCTGGGCCTGTGCTTGCGACTGCCTTCTGCCTCCTGCTCTTCATGCCTGTATTCTTCCCGGCAGCAAGATTCTATCTCCTTGAGAAGGAATACGAGAGCCTTGAGGACGGCTCTGCATACCCTGGATTGATCACATTCCCTCTATATCTTCTCTCTATGCTCATCTCTCTTCCTGGTGTTATCATCGGACCTGTCGCCATCTATGGCGCAACAAGGATGGGTAGGAGCAGGCCGCTCCTTATGCTCGTACTGATCTCAGCCGCAGTCTTCTTGTTCGATGCTATCATCTATCCAGTCAATATGAGATATGGCGGAGAGGACAGGTTCTTGTTGGGACTTCTCCCTCTCACCTATGTATCCGCTGCACATGCTTTCACTCAGCGCAGGCTGGCAGCTGTCGCGATCATGTCCCTGGCATTGTTCTCGCTTGTGTCCCTCCACCAGGCCAACGGCCAGAGAGTGCTCCAGACATACCTTCCCGATGCCCTCGAAGAAGAATACCTGGGTTGCCTTTTCATCGCCGCAAGAGAAGAGCTCCTGGCACCTGCTGAAGGGCTGGATGTTGTCGGATTCGAAGAATTCATCGGATCAGAAGAGATCCGGAAGAGATATGAGGATGCCGATTGCGCGCTTCTGTATGAGGATGCCTACTGCACAGCTGACTTCAGTGTATACCACACGCTCTGCCGTGATGTCAAGAGCTTCCACACCTGGGAACTTGAGAAGACCTTCGAGATAGAAGGAGGAAGGATAGATCTCCTAAGGCTCACAACCTGAATATCGCTGCCGCTCCCCTGGCCATCCTGGATATGTCGGTGAGACTCCGGACTGAGGCTGCCTGCCTCAATATGTATCCGGGCCGCATATAGAAACGGCGATGAGCATCATTGATGAATCTCTCCATGCCTTCGGCATCTGTCCATGAGGGGGTATATATCGACTTGGAATGGTCGAGCTGGCTTGCGGTCGAGTACAGGTCCAGCTTATGTCCCTGGCTGATGAGCATCCTGTAGAGCTGAGTCCCAGGGTAAGGTGTGAACTTGTTGAAATGTGCAAAATCAGGATCCGTCTCGATAGCGAACCTGACAGTCCTCTCCGCTGCCTCCCTGTTCTCGAATGGCGTACCGATAAGGAAGTCCGCTCGCGTGCTTATCCCTTCCTGCCTGCACATCTTTATCGCATCCCTGTTCTGCCTGAGGGTAGTGCCCTTGCCTAGCTTCCTGAGGACTTCTTCATCACCAGATTCTAGTCCGAACAGGATCTGCCAGCATCCGCATGCCTTCATCATCCGGAGCATATCCCTGTCCACCTTGTCTGCGCGTGTCAGGCATGACCAGATGATTCCCCTCTTCTTCATGCCATGGGCGATCATGCCTAGCCTCTTTCTGTTCAGCGTGAAAGTATCATCGAAGAACTTGATCTCCCTCACACCATGCTCACGCATCAGCAGATCTATCTCATCAAGCACATTCGCTGCGGATCTTTCCCTGTAGGAGGACCCGAATACACCTCTGTCGCAGAATGTGCAATGCGAAGGGCATCCTCTGCTGGTCATCACATGAGCATACGGTAGTCTCCTGAACGAGGCAGGAGTAGGTCTATACTCTGACAATGGTGCCAGCATGTCCCATGCAGGCAGTGGCAGGACATCAAGGTCATCAACAGGTGGCCTCGGTGCGTTCATGATGATCCTGTCTCCGATCCTGTGGGCTGTGCCAGGAGTCTTCCTCATGCTATCGATATCTGGATAATGGCTGCACAGCTCTCTGAAGGTCATCTCGCCTTCCCCGATCACGCCGACGTCGAAACCATCGAGCGAGATCTCAGGCACAGCTGAGACATGAGGGCCGCCTATCACGATGATCGCCTTGGGGCATGACTTCCTGATCGTCTTCGCCATCTCCAGGGATATGGGATATGTGGGTGTTGTGCATGTGATCCCGACAATGTCAGGTCTCATATGCCTGAGCGTCGACTGGAACTCATCCCTGGTCCTCTTCGAGCAATCCATGATCCTTGTCTCGCAGAGGTCTCTTATCGATGCCGCTATCCATGCCAGCCCGAGTGGCGGGATCATGTTCAGGACATGGCGCATGCTGGAGGTCCCGCCTACAGCATCAGATTCTGAGAAGAACGGTGATACCAGGAGGACCTTCATCGAGGATGTTACCATAAGGATGTTTATATTGTTTAGCAAATCATAAATATCTGTCCGCTATCAGTCGCTGGTGTGTTGAAGATACTGACCTCAATCTATGTGCTGTACCTTCTCCTGTTTGCGACAGGGATCGCCGCGCCTGTCTTCCATCTGATCATCGCCCTGATGATACTTGTATTGCCCGGTGCATGCCTCATGAGCCGCCTAGGTGTGAAGCAGTGGACTGCCCGTTATTATCTGTATGTCATCTCTTCTTCGATGGCGCTGGCTCTGGTATGCAAGCTTGCCCTGAACCTCCTGGGCATAGGGATCACTCCCTTTTCTTTCTCTGCTTCACTGTTCCTGCTGTCAGGAGCGCTGGCGTACAAGCGCAAGCTTGGGCAGGTTCCAATGCTCTACGCCGCTGCCTTTGTCATATGCTTCCTGGCCATAGATATGATAAGCATCGATACAGGGTTGATATATGACAGCGACAGGTTCATGTTCGGGACATATGAGCTGATGTATCACAACAGGCCAGGCGCAGGATACTACGAAGACTCGCATAGCCTGGAGCATGATAAGAGCAGCAGCCTGCTTGGCGGTATATATACACCATATCTCATATATGATTATGGTCATCCTCCCGGCATCAAGCTCGCCTCAGCATATTCAGCCACTCTTGGAGGATACCTGGAATACAGCAGGGTATTCTCTGATAGTTCTCCGGTTCTTGATGGGTCCTCAGAAGACCTTGAGCGTCTGCAGGCGAACTATAATTTCAGGCATATAGAGCCGGACCAGCATTATCTTGCTCTCAATAGGATACCTATCGTCTTCTTCCTCGCATGCCTATTGATGCTGATATTCATCTTCGCCAGATCGACTGGAGGGACTGTCTCAGGTATCTTCTCCATCGTCTTCTTCCTTATCTTTGCTGCGAAAGAGCCGACAATGTGGTTCGATGCGTCGGAAGCTGCCTATATATTCCTCTGCATCTTTGGCCTCTACATTCATGTCGCAGGTGAAGGGATGCTTCCCAAGCTTGTCATCGGCATCACAGGCGGGCTTGTGCATCAGCGTTTCCTGTTCATCGCTGCGGCATCCCTTGTGTTTGCCCTGGTCAAGAGGAAGGTCAGCGAAGCGATCACTTTCCTGGGCTTCTTCTCAGGTATATCCCTCTATATTATCTATGGCCTGCTGAGGGATGCTTCTGTGTTCATCAGCAGTTTCTTCATACTCCATCTGTATGATCGGGTCATAGGAGACTTTGTGGATGATGGAAGCGTGATGGTCAATATCTTGGGACAGTGGAGTACGCTCATCCGGCAGCTATCTCCCGCCTTCTTCGCCTTGCTTGCGATACTGTCGATCCTCTATATCATCCTGTCAAGGGACTGGCAGCTTCCGGTGTTCTTCGCATGCTCTGCCTTCATCGGCTCGATCATCTGGCCATATGCTCCAAGGTACCTGTCTGCTTCAGTTGTGGTCATGTGCCTTATGGCAGCCTCGGCTCTAGGTCTCGGTATAAGGCTCTGGAGGCATCATGGTATTCATTGACCTTATCACTATATCCGATCCCTGGACGATGTATGCATATATCACACTCACATGGATCATGGCCATCTGCTCTGCTATCCTCATCATGAGAGATTGGCACGTGAAATGCATTGACCGTTGGATCATGGCAGGCATCTTCCTATGCCTGTTCACGATGGGGGCCATCATATATGTCAGCCATTCACATATCGAGGAGAGTCCTTATATAGTCGCCTCTGCCTGCATGTCAGGAAGCGAGGTATTCAGCGACAATAGCGTATGCTCAGTGTCTATCTTCGGTGATGACAAGGAACTGGCATGGCCTTCCCTGATCTCATATTTCTTCAGGCTGCTTGGCATCAGCCACTTGATACCTGCCTTGCTTGCGATAGGAGTCAGCTCGCTTGCAGCCCTCTTCGCATATCTTTCGCTGCGCACACGCCTTCCCATAGGATTGTCTCTTCTGTTCTTGGCTGTGATCATCACCTGCCCTGTCACATTCAGGTTCTTCTCGACAACGACAAAGGAGCCTCTCTTCTGGCTAGGCCTCTCATTCCTTGCTGCCTCCCTGGCACGCGGCACTCGAAGATTTGTCGCTCTCGGTATCATACTGTCCTTCATCTCAGACATCAGGATCCAGGGAGTGATTCTTGTCCCTGTGATTCTTCTTGTCTTCTATAAGGAAAAACTCCGGCATCTGGCATCGCTGGTCATCCCCTTCATCCTCGCGTTCCCATTCAAGTTATGGTACCTGGCGCATAGGCACATCGATCCCACCGCAGGAGATTTCACGAGAACGAAGCTGTCGCTTGACTATCTTGTTTTCATGTCCAGAGAGATCTTCGGACCTCTTTCTCTGGCAATGATGGTCGCTACCCTGGTTGTGGTCATGATCAGCTTGCGTAAGGACCATTCGCCGCTCATCAGATACCTGTCTCTCTATACTCTCGGCACCTTGTTCATCATCTTCTTCTCTGACTCTGCCACACCTGACTCCGCTCATTACTTCGCAGCTCTGTCTTTCATCCTCTGCATCCTGATCGGTATCTCTATCTCTTCCCTGCCAGGAAAGGCGTTTGCATCGGTGACGATCCTGATCCTGCTGAGCTGCGTCGCAGGAATAGCCCCGGCTGATCCTATCCATCCTGGAAGCCGGACCCTGGCGGATGAGGCGAGCTACTATGAGCAGCTGGGAAAGGTTGTCTCAGCGCAACAGGGGAGGACTGTGGGGGTGGTGAGCATAAGACCTACCTACTTCAACTTCGACTATATGCTGATGCCTGACATCACAGAGCACAGCATATTCAACTTTTACTCTCAGCTGATACCTGTCTCCTGCGGAAATCTTACCCTGGTAGGTCTTCATGGCGATATCGATCTTCTAGCCAAGGTGGCTGAAGACAGGTCGTTGGTCCTCCCGAATATCAATCCCTGGGACGATGCATCACTTGCGCTCATCATGTCCAATCTGGATGGATATGAAGGATGCAACTGCGAGAGAAGGGATAATTATTTATTCTCATCACTGGTATGCAGCTAGGATGGAGGAGTTCATCGGCCTGATCTTTACGATCCTGAATCCGTTTGTCAGGTATCCTCTCGTCATCGGATATGCCTATGCATGGTTCTTCCTTGCCAATCTGGCCCTCGCGATCTGGGCTTTGGTGAAGGATGTCCCTGTCAGGAAAGCATTAGGCAATTGTGTAAGGGTATCGTCTGGATGGGGGAGAGTTGCACTGGCCGGCATACTCTTGTTCCATCTGGCCAACCTTGTCTTCTGCGCGCAGCCTTTGAACACGATAACAGCTCCAATATCAGAGGAGCTATTCCAGTCATCCATGTTCTCTGAGCATATGATCCTGACAAGGTTCGAGGTGCCTGCAGGTTTCTCTATCCTGCTATCTTTTGTTACCAGCCTGGGCCTGAGCACACATGTGGGTGCCATGGCCATGGGGATATCCTTCAGCTGCATGATAGTCATTGCGCTATGGCTCGCGGCGATCCATATCACAGGAAAGGAGATTTTTGGATTGGCTGCAGCTGCTATCTATGCATCTCTCTCGATGGCTGTCCAGTATGCCGCATCTTTCCCTAACTCAATAATAGTGCATGCCTTCTTCCTGCTGTTGTTCATCTTTGTCCTGTCTGCGTCTTCGAAGGTCCGGCCTGCTCTGGTGCTCCTGGCCACCTTGCTTGTCTATTTCAGGATGGAAGATGTCATATTCCTTGTGATACCGGGTCTCCTGATACTTAGGAGCAGGGAGTACAGGTATATCCTCCTCATCTATCTCTTCCTCCTCCCTCATGCGTTGCCCCTGAAGAATTATCGGATATTCATAAACAGCGAAGAGGGTTTTGTCATTGGACCTGCTGGTGTGGGCGAAAGGGTCCTATCGCTCTTCTCTCTTATGATCTCAGAGCTTGGCATCCTCCTCTTCATGGGATTCCTGGCAGGTTTGCTGTTCCTGCTCTATAAGAAGAGGTTCGTGCTGCCATCTGCCTTTGGTCTCCTGATTTTCGTCTATCTGACATTCCAGACCTATCTGGGCATCCCCCTAAGATATCTCTCAGGCCTTTTGCCTGTGATCGTCCTTTTGGCAGTCGCAGGGTTAAGCTGGATCGCGAAACCCAGGCTTGCCATGGCTGCAAGCATCGCGATGATCATTGTCGCGCCTCATCATCTTTTCAGCCAATATCCTCCAGATACATACTACGTAGTCCCGAATCTCGAGGCTTCACAGGATATCGATGGATGCGTACTCCTCGCCGGCTACAGGGACCTGGTCTACAACTGGAAGCCATTCTACGGAGATGATGTTGTCACCGATCCTTTCGTATTCGACGAGAATGAGCAGGTGATGTTCGAGCATCCTTCAAGAGACTGCGCGACAAAGATATATCTGAGCGAGAGGACACCTGACGTGGATATCGTGAGGTCGGATGGCATTGTGCATTTCTACAGGTAGTTTTATATCCATGCCTGCCTCCCTCTGTTTAGCATGCTCATACATGACCCCTCCCGAGTGGATGTGCAGCTTGTCCTGCCTCCTTACATGACCAGGGAGAAACCGGATGGCGGCTGGTGGGAGCCGCTCGGGCTTCTCTCCCTCGCCACATACCTGAAGCTGGACGCTAAGGTAAAGGTAGAGATCCTCAGCGGCGAGATCATGAGCCTTGAGGAGATCGAGGCTAGGATTGAGTCTGCATGCGCATCCTTTGTCTGCTTCTCCCCGACTGTCCTGACATACGGTATCTGTCTTGATCTGGCTAGGATCGCGAAAAGGAACAGATCCAAGGTCATCTTCGGAGGACACCATGCGACCAAGATAGCTGAGAGGATCCTTGCTAACAGGCCATATGTCCATGCGGTCGTGATGTTCGACGGGGAGGAAGCTCTATCGCTGATCGTGAAAGGCAATCCCTTGGAGGATATCCCTAATGTCGCTTTTTCAGGCAGAGATGGCATCCGCAAGAATCCGGTGAAGCATGCTGACCTCGATTCTTTGCCATCCCTCGATTACAGCATCCTCGACCTGGAGAGGTTCTTCTCGAATTTCAGGAACTACCCGGTAAGGCTCGGATACAAGAGGCCGCTCCACATCAGTAGTCATCGGGGCTGCAACTGGCGAGGGCGATCAGGCGGCTGCCTGTTCTGTGCGAGGATCGAACCCTTCTGGAGAGGCAAGTCTCCCCAGGCATTATGGTCAGAGATAAGGGATATGCGCGATCAGCATGGAGTCGATTGCGTGCTGGATTTCGGGGACGACTTCCTTGGGAATATGGATTGGTTCAGGGAGGTATGCGACAAGAGACCTGATGATATAGGGGTTGACTTCCTCAGCTTCTTCTCCAGGGCTGAATACATCGACGAGGACATCATCCCGCTCCTGAAGAAGCTGCGGCTCTTCAGCATCGTCATAGGAATAGAATCAGGTGATGACAGATGCCTGAAGGAGTGCAGGAAAGGCATCTCAGCGAAGCGAAGCCTTGAGGTGATAAAGACCCTGCATAAGGCAGGTGTCAGGAACCATCCCAGCTATCTGCTCGGGCTTCCTGGAGAGGATGACGAGAGCATAAGGAAGACGATCGAGCATGCGGCAGAGGTCAACAGGCTAGGTGCGGTGGCGATGTACTGCAACATCCTCACGCCACTTCCTGGCTCAATGGCATTCGACAAGCTGCTTTCAGTACCTGAGCTCGAGAAGAAGTATGGGAGAACAGATATCCTGCCTGCGCTGGACATGCAGATAGATTGGGTGAAGCATTTCTGCGAAGCTGATTATTCTGAGCTGAAAAGAGCCCAGGAGAAGATTGCATCTCTCAATCCAGTGGGCATTGTGGAATATACCAAGAATTAGCAGAAGCCATCATCTGCCTTCGTGCCATCCGGACTCCGACAAATTGCTTCTGAGACCTTTGTCCCATTGATCCCTTCAGCAGCCAGCAGAGATGATGCATCCGGGATGTCTCTCACCTCCTTGAGGAATTGCACATGCAGTGGCCTGTCTGATCTCCAGTCTTCCTGCGAAAAAACAGTGATGTTGTCGAAGAGTATGAGTGTGATTGTATCTGAGTCTGACTGACTCAGCCTCCCTTCTGATTCCAATATGAGCGCAGAATATATCATGTGGTCAGCCCATGCCTTGGAGTGGTCAATATATTCCTGTGCCAGTCCGGCGATCCTGTCCTTCTCCTGTTTATCAGGTGTGATTGTGTAGGCTGAATAGAGAAGCGCAGGGCT
>CAYTWW010000017.1:0-28196 GCA_964441565.1 uncultured Methanosarcinales archaeon
GCGGCAGCATCATGCCGAATGTATGGAGGACGGTCACAGGCATCTGGAGATCGTGCGCATAATGCTTCATCTTCTCATATGTGCTCTGGAGTATCATGTCAAGGCTCTTGTCCAGGATCCTTGCCTGGTCCTCCTTTGAAGTCTGCTGGAGGACTGTGTAGAGTATCAATATTGATTTCACAAAATCAGGGTTGCGTTTGACCCAGAGAGGGATGAAGTACTGGATGGACTGCTCGATGGAGCCGACACGTTCGTTGTCGACAAGCCACAGGCATTGCTTAAGGTCCTTGCCCAATGGTCCTGATAAGTGCTCAGAGGCGAAGTACATCGCATTCTCAAGGATAGGATTGACGCGCATGTAGATTGTCATGTAAAGGATGGCAAGGATGGACTCCTGCTCAGCCCTGATCTTCGTTATCTCTGCGCTATAGCCTGTGTAAGTGTATGAGACAGCTCCCAGGAAGGCGCCTGTGCAGACGACGAAGAATGTGAAATTCAGGCTTCCCATCAGCATCGAGGGGAGCGCGATCATGAGGGATATGAGCTGAGTCATGAACAATGACGATGTGACACCTCTGGGAGTGACGTTGATCCCGGATATCTCGATCTCTTCCCTGAGGTTATCCTCTGTGCTCTTGCCCAGGTTGATGAATCCCATGTACTTCTCAGAGAACGAGCAGTATTTCTCATAGAATGTGTTCAGGGAGAACTCTTCTTTCTGCTCGGTCTTGAATGTCCTGTAATTGAAAGAGTCAGTGCTGTTCTCGTCGAGAGATATCTGCTTGCCAAGATTTCCTTTAAGGCGTTCATCCACCTCTTTTTGCATCTCGGAAGCCACTCTCTGATAATCCATCCGGGAATCTCAATAACAAATGACGTATATAAATCTGTTGCCGACCATTCCAGGCATCAGTGCAGGGCAGGCATCGCAAACTATATAAACCCCACTTCTTATTATCTCATGGTCGCAGAACAAATTCATAGGTTCTGGTCACCGGCCAACGGTCCGGCATAATAAAAAAGGTGGTGATGTCCTGTGCAAAAAAGAGGTGAAAAGTCTCTCTCCATGATATTCGGTCTGTTCATGCTTCTCATCATTTCTCTCGTAGTCCTGTCGATGTTCTTCAAGTTCGTGAAGAAAGGAGGAGACAGCATGGGCGGGACTTCCGAGGCTTATGCCAAGGAGGCAGCCATCGAAGAGGCCAAGGCACAGTGCACAGCGCTTTGCGAAGGCATAAAGGACCTGGCGACTGAGCTTGAGTTCTGCAGCAGGATGTACAAGGTCGACTGGGACAAGGATGGCAGGGTCGAAGGGAAAGCAAATTATGGACAATGGTGGTTCTGCGAACAGAAGATCCCTTGCTTCGTGCTTGTCGAGAACTGCAAAGGCAGATATGACGGAAACAGATGCAGGAGAGACCTTGCTGAATATCAGGAGCATAACTACATCAAGTTCCTCAATGACATCGATGGACTTAATCCTGACACAGGAAATGATGGCATGATCAATGTCCCTCAGGATACGGTCACTGCATATGAGGACGGATGTGAACTATACTACAGTGAAGTGAACATCAATGCAGTCAATCCTGAAGGCATAAAGACAAGGTACAACTGGAAACAGAGGTACTGCTTCAACCTGACAGCAGAAGACGCAAGGGATCCAGCATACATCTGCACAGCGCCTGAGTAAATTTGGATCTACTAAGCCCTGAGGAAAAGATAGAGAAGACCAACAGGGCAGATATATCTCTTGTGAAGCTCAAGAGCGATCTTTTCATTTCTCTTTCCCGATCTTTGTCTGAGCAAAGCATAGAGCAGTCCAAACATTCGATCCTGAAGGGAGAGATGGATCCTGGTTCCCTCGCCAGGCTGAAAGCACTGAACAAAGGGATACTTGCTACCCTCAGGCATACGCTTGCCTCTCTGCAGTCGATGACTCTCAAGGAGTTCTCACTTGAGAAGCTTGAGATGTCAGAGGAGAGGAAAGCGATCAAGATAATCGAGGGGATGAAGGATGCGCTGCCTGCGATCGCTGCCAATGATCCAGAGATAAGGAAGCTCCTGTCTGAAGGCATCCTTGGGCTGCGGAGGATAGAAGAGAAGTTGGCACAGGTCTACAGGCTGAATTCTGAAGATGCTAAGCGGTTGGCCCTATTCGCCTCAGAGATAAGAGAGCTGGAGAAGAACATCGCTGAGCAGGACAGGCTGGTAGACAGGATCATGTTCTCGAGAAGCTTGATCGGCAGGCTGATGAGGATAAGGCAAGAGACAGAAGAGCTCAGGGGGCTTATCGCCAGGGAGATCTCAGAACACAACAGCCTGCTCAAGGGCGCAGCAGAATTCAGGCTCCAGGATGAGCTTGGAGAGATGTCCCAGATAGAGATGTTCGACAGGAAAGAGATGCAGATCAGCCAGGACCTCAAGCTGATGATGAACCAGTTCATCCTTCCCCATATCAAGTTATGCAGCTCATTCATAGCATACAAGTGCCCTGCATCAGAGGCAGTCCAGATCGCTTCTCTCAAGCAGTTCATACATGACCTGCCGACGAATGCTGAGGAACTCAGGGTCAATGGGCGGCCTCTGAAGGCCGTGTTCCTCGAGTTCGAGATGGACAGCATGACAACGATAAGCAAGGGTGACTGCGCCATAGTGATTCCTTTCGAATCCATCCCCAGGGTCCCTATCAGGATCGATGGGAGCAAGATAAGGATCTACAGGCTCCTGCAGCAGCTGGGAAAAGAGCATGAGGTCACTGAGCAGATGTTCGACGAGCTTATCCATTCGATCGATGACAGGATGAAGGCATGGATGGAGGAGACCAAGAAGCTCGACGAGAAATTCTCAAAGGAATGGTCTGAGGATGCAGTACCTATCATCAAGAAGGAATTCACGAAGAGATGGTTCAATGACCTTGCAGGCGAATATGCGCTCAAGCACGGACTGGATATCCTGCCGATCCTCGTGAGCATGAAGATGCATGAAGCGCATGGTAAGGGTCTCAAGTTCCAGAAAGAGACTTTCGCGGAGCAGATACGCACAATGACAAAGGAGGAATTCTGCAAGCTCATCGAGCAGGCGAAGGGCTTCTGCAAAGAGGCGCTCGCTGATGCGAAAAGATTTGGAGAACCAACCTTGACAGATATGCTTGTCGTCGTCCCAAGGAGATATGTGCTATATTTTGAGAAGTACTTCAATGGGAGGAGGCCGCAGATCCTGTATTATGACGGGACGCTTGAATCTGCTGTAGCATCGCTCGTGCCAAAGAAAAGGCAGAAGCTTCCTAAGGCAAAGACGCTAAGGGTGTTCGACAAGGACCTCGTGCCTCTTGAGATCATTTGTTAAAAAGATACCCGCCACTTGTGGCGATCGGGTCGCTGCCGCCAATCTAGTTACGCTTATAGCCCAAGCAGGGTATCTTGAACACAAAAAATCCCCCGTCTCTTGGAGTGGTTGGAATTTTTATTTGATGAACTCTTCCTTATGCAGGACAAGGATCTCATACCTTCCATCCACGCTATCATACTTCTTCGAGATCGTGAACCTGAGCTTGACAGCCTTGTTCTCGCCGAGGGCCTTCTGCAAGGTCGCGAATAGTCCCTTGTCGCTCTCGAAGGTTATGTTCTCCATGGTTATGGGATGCCTGCATGTGTTGGGTTCACGGTCCATCTCATCACAGTGCAGGGGCTCCCCTTCCATGTCCATGCATAATGCGCTCCCATCTTCGAACATAGTGTAGTCAGCGTCACTTATCGTGATGTTATGGACTATCCTTGGGAACACATAGGATTCGATCTCCTGCCTCTCGGCGCCTATCGAGCACACATTCTGGATAGAGGATTTAAGGAGCGAGAATGATTCGAGGGCGGTATTGACCTCGTTATTATGGATCCAGTGAGAAAGCAGAGTATATCCGGAGACGAAGATAAGGCTTCCGATGATGAGACCAGCTATAAGCCACATCCAGACCTCGACAGATTCCATGCCTCTCTTCACCTAATTATCACCCTCTCACCGGACATGCCTATCACAGCCTTATTGCTGTTCTCGAATGAATCGCACTCATACCTGCCTTGGCCAAGCATCCTATCAAGCCCTTCCTTGAGCTGTGCGCACGATGCGAAACAGAGATTATCCTGGCAAATGACAACTGAGCAGATGTCATCTGCACCCTGTTCCTGGCATCTTTTGGCATACTTCCCTATGTCTGATACAAATCTATCCTGTGTCGTCAGATGGATCCTCGAGGCCATGTCTGTCCTCAGGCTGCCTGTGACAAATCTCAACCTGCCGCTATGTATGCCGAACACGAACAATGCGATGATGACAAATATCGCGATGAGAAGCTTGAAGTTGTGAGCCGCTTGTCCTTTCTTTCTCATTGTATATGCACCTTTTGGTTTGAATAGTCGAATTCGATTATTGCCTTATCGCTGTTGACAAAGCCTGAGCAGTCGACCCTTCCTGTCCCGATAGAGTTCTCGATCTGAGTGGCAATGGCATCTCCAGCGCAGTCAGCAGTGCAGCGCATTTGATCGCATAACAAAGCTCGCCTCTGTTCTCGCTCCTCCTGGATCTCTCATAACAGATTTTGGCGTCCTTGATGATCTCATTCACAAAATTTCTATTGTCAGTGACCGAGCCTGGAATGAGTATTGTCCGTGAGGTAGAAAGCATCCCAGGTTCTTCGCATGTCTTGTCAAGCTTGCACATAAGGACTTTTGCGCTGAATACCCAATTGGTGAGCATCCCTACAATCACAAATACAGCAATCACCGATATGAAAATGATGAAGATGTAGTTGAGTGACAGATCAGCTTTCTTCATGATATCACTTAGTTCTCATCTTACCAGCACCCTTTGGCTTGAATAGTCGAATTCGATGATTGCCTTGTTGCTGCCGACAAATCCAGAACAGTCTGCCTTATCTTTCCCTATAGAGCTTTCGATCTGGGGAGCGATGTTATCACCTGTGCAGTCAGCTGTGCAGCCTGAGCATGTGACAGTATAGCACAATTCTCCCCTGTTCTCGCTTTTCCTCGAGCGTTCGTAGCAGATCTTGGCATGCTTCACGATCTCAGTGACGAACCTTGTATTGCCGCTGCTCCCATCGACGGAGATGGTCTGCTTGTCGAGCAGCTGCTCTTCAGTGCAGTCGCCTGAGAGCTTGCACATCATGTTCTTCGCGCTGAATGCCCAGCCTGTCAGCATGCCCACGATCACAAAGACAGCGATGACTGATATGAATATGATGAAGATGTAGTTGAGGGAGAGGTCTGCTTTCTTCATGGTATCACCTTAGAACATGTTGCTCAGTTCCTGGAACTCTTTCCAGTAAGGGCCGATTATGAAATAGATGAAGACCAGTATCACGATAATCGTGACGAAGTAGATCAGATAGCTCATCAGATAGTCATTCAGGGTCTTCTTCTTCTCAGGTGTCTGGATGATCTGGACCACTTGCTGGGGCTGAGCTGCCTGGGCTGGCTGCAATGCTGGCTGGGGAGATGCAGGAGCTGCCGGAGTGACAGCTGGCGTTTTCTCTGCCTGCTGCAGCATCTCAAGGACCTCGTCGTTCATCGGAGTCAGGTTGCCGAATGCATCCAATTCAAATACCCTGCTCTGGCTATCCTTGTAGGCCACGACCTCCTTGAGGGTCTCGAACTGCTTCCTGTCATTCCCAGTTATCACGACATACATCTTAGCTTACTACCACCTGCCGGGCGCCGGCATCGTACTCAATCAAAATGTTCTGAGTCCTATAAATATCTTGTGCAAGCCTCAGATCATCATCATCACCGCAATCAAAGTCGGAGTTCCCGATGATATGACAAGTGTTTGATTCCTTCAGGAATGCTGTGATCGCTGCCTCATCGACAGGATAAGGCAGTTCCCCCTTTGGATGGAATTCCTCGCACATGAAGCTCTCTTCCTCCATCCCCTGGGATGATGCGATCCAGCATGAGATTATCTTGTCTGCCAGCTCTTCCTCAAGCGGGTAGTATTGGTACTGCACAAGCAGCTCAGACAGGTCAAGAGAGCCTTCTTTGCCTGCAGCGAATTCAAAGGTGATATCGCAAAACCTCGATGACTGGTCGCATGCAGCCAGAGCTTCTGTGAGCTCATCAGTTATGTCCAGGATCACCGAAGGGTCTGCGTAATCCAGATGCACAGGGATGCTGATGCCGTTGATCCGCAGCTCAGAAAGGGACGGATCCTCAAGATATTTGATCCTCAGCTTATCGAAGATGACTGTGCCTTCATCGCTCACTATGTTGATCATGCAGGGATTCCCCCTGCAGGTCGCCTGCACTGCGCTTGCGAAGGCAGGGTCCATAACTACCTGCTGGCTATTCGTGTCGTCCAGGAATCCGGTCATCTCCCAGATCCTCATACCATTGAGGTTCAGCACGATGTCTTTCGGGTAAGGTGTGGTGACGATGGAGAGGATGCTGTCGAATATCGTATCCCTGTCAGAGAATGGCACAGGCACAAGGGTCTCGGAACCTGTTGTGTCCTCGACAAGCTGCTTCATCCACCCCCAAATGTCAGTGCACATCCCTGTGCAAGGCGTCTTTCCTACCCCATAGCCTTCGGCAGGCTCTCCAACTTCATCTCCCTGGATAGGGAGCACGTAGTGCCAGGCTGGCCATGTCCCCTGGCAATCTGCTATCGCCTGGTCTATCGAAGGCTGCTCGCTTCCTGTGTATTTGTTGTTCCAGAAATCCCCTCCTGAGTTTCCAGTGGTCGGGCCGCCACCTGTAGGATCAGAGTCGCTTATCGGGATTATTATCCTCTTGACATCTGTACCATCACGCCACACATGATTGTTCGCTATCCATGATATGCCTGAGGCCCAAGCCTCTTCATAGTCATCATAAGGAGTCATGCAGAAGTTCGGTGAGCATCCGACGTTCCATCCGCCTGGCATCTCAGTGAGCGCGCGGACAGGCATGAGCTCAGGCTCGCCAAGCTTCATATCCCAGCAGTCGCCGATCGCCTCGCCGCTGCCCAGGGCATAGAAGTAGAACTCGATGTCAAGCCCTATATCATCGAGCTGCTGTGTGATCTCGTCCAGTGTGTCACACAGCGTGCTCCACTCGTTGATCATGCTCCTGGATGTATCGATCACATATGCCACATCAGCCCTTGTAGGTGATGACCTCCCATATATCTCCATCTTCGCGCTGGTCACTGATGAATCAGCAGGGATCACCTCAGTCTCCATGCCGGGACCTGGCTCCTGCCTGAATGGAGGGACTATAAGGAGTTCTTTCTCGTAGCCTGTTATGAATGTCTTGATGGTATTCTCGTAGAGGCTGATATTAAGCCTTGCAGATTCCACGGTGGCATTGGATATCATCCTGAAGGATGCAGATGCAGTCCCAGGTCCGGTGAATTGCATGATCCTCTTCTTCCCTGAGAACTCGGTGACATTGCCTTGCTTCAAGGAAAGATAGGACTGCTCAAGCTGCAGGAACTCCTCGCAATAAGGGTCGTATTTCTCCTGCCTGTCATAGAAATTCCTGCAGTAAGATTTTTTCTGAGAATCATTGAGGTTCCCTGCGAGCAGGAAGACAAGCATGATCCCAGCTATCGCTATCACGACAGTGAATATGAGCGCGACAGGAAGCTGGGCTCTCTTCATGTCTAACTGTTCGGGAGTCCTGGAGGCGGATTTGAGCTTCCGCCGCCTCCGCCTGTATTCCCTGTGTTAGGTTCACCTGCTCCAGCTCCGCCTCCACCAGGTCCGATCACGCATTCCTGGCTGTATGTGCATTCGTTCACGAACGGCTCATGGTACCTCTGCTGGAAGTACTGATGGATCCTCGCCCTGAGAGGGAGGGTCCCGAACCTTGCCTCGAAGATCGGCTTCTCGTATTTCTTGTCCAGGCAGGTGACTTCAGCTATAAGCGACCATTTGTATTCTGTGCCTACGCCATAGCATGTGTCGAGAGGGACGTTCGGATCCCCCTCCCTTCCGGTATACTCTCCTGCTGTGAACTCGATCTCAGTCTGATCCATGCATGGAGGCACCATGCCCTCATAGCCTTCGGAATCAGGGAGAGGACAGTTCATATCGTCGCATGCTCCTGTCATGCAGTTCTCGACCCTGTTGTGATATTCGCAGCCATCGACGCAATCACCTGGGCATTCCTCGGGATTGCCAAGGTAGTCTGCCTGCGGCTCGCAGGGAGTCGGTTCCCCTGCATGCTGGCTGTTGACGCTCGCCTCGCCACATAGCATCTCATATGTGCATTCGATGTACTGATCCTTCAGGTTGCACTTGTCGCAGTCAGGATCTGAGCATGACTGCACACAGAATCCATCTTCTGCGCATGTGCCTTCCTGGTCTGATTCCTGCTCACAGTCAGGATCCATTGTCGGGCATCTGTAGATGCAGAGCCCATCCTTGTCAAAGCTATCCTGAAGCTTTGCCACACTCTCATCGAATATGGTCTTCGCTGTCTCTATGTCGATAGGCGCGAACAGGCAGTCTATATCGTTGCCCCGGATGCCATACTGAGGCTGGGCATTGCAGGCCCTCTGAGAGAACTCGTTGGATATCACCCATTCCCGCATCTTCCTGTAGACATAGAAGTATCTCCAGTTCTCCACAGGGACATTGAAGTTCGTCTCCTGATATGTGCCTGTCTCCCCTGATTCAGGAACGCACTCGACTGCTCCGGTAGAAGTCGCTGTGAGCGAGAATCCATTGTCGAACTTGCCTGAGAAGACACCCTCCTCAGTCACATCGAGCGTGACATCTGATACCTGGGCGTCAGACTCTATCTTCACTCCAGATATCTCCTGCCCGTCGAGCGACAGAAGGTATTCGTTCATCAGCAACCTTGTCTCATCTGCTATGAGCCCTGCGACATCTGCGACACTTGGCACATTCGGGATGGCATAGCTCTCCCAATAGCCGTTCTCCAGGTTCGTGTAGGTCTCATTGGCTGCCTTATAGCTTCCCTTGGTCCCTGATTCCTGGAGCGCGCTGTATATCGCAGTCGACGCTATCTCTGAGCACTGCTCTGTGGGCTCGATATCCTGGAGAGAGGAGTCTCCCTGGTCAGAGCTTGAGCTTATCATGATGAAAATCCCAATCGCAATAGCTGCCAGGAAGGCAGTTATGAACACAGAACCCTTCTTTTCCATCCATTCACCTCATTATAGATATCCATCCCCCGCCCACACCTGTCGAGCATGGAAGGGGGAAGACAAATTCGAACTTGACATACTCTCCTGTCTCTTCAGGGCAGGCATTCGGCATAAGTCCTGCTGAATCTATGCATGCGCCATCTATGGATATCCTCCACTTGTTTGGCTCCATCATGCTGTCTATATGCCGTGCGACTGCCTTCCCTATCACAATCTCTCCGATCACTGGCCCATAGGAGACAGTGTCATTCCTATAGCAGACATATGTGCCCATCAGCTGCCCAAGGGTGACGCCTTTCTCTGTGACAAACGGGAACTTGGCGACAACGCTCGTGACATACCTGTTGTATGTGTCCTTCAAGGAGACCTCTGTCTTTGTGAGCCTGCTCCTGTCATGCGAGAGCCTTGAGAGCAGGAGGACCATCACGATGATGACTGCGAGGAAAACCACTCCCATGAATTCAGACATCTGTCCCAGCCTCATGATGCGACCCTCACGTTTCCTCTTTCATTTGCCACGTATAATAAATTTTCGCCTTCAGGAAGGGAAAAGTCATCGACCGGGCAGGAGAAATATGCGAAGAAGCTATGGTCACCCAACCAGAACCTCCTTGTGGATGACTCATACCTGATCGGGAAATCCGAATCCAGGCTGTATGCGTAGCTTCTCTTGGAGACGCAAGATTCCTTTATCAATCCGTACATTCTTGGCAAGCTGCCTGAATATGTGGAGAGCGTGACTGTGCAGCCATGAGTCACTCCTTTCTCATACCTGACAACACATGGAAGGATGGTGGACACCTTCGAGTCAGCGAATATCCTGTCCCAGAAAGGATCAGTGTCATCCAGACCTATCTGCCAGCTGCTCATCGTCATCCTGTCAGTCACCTTCAGGCTGTACAGGAACTGATAGTTCTCGATACACCATGGGTCGGTATTGAGCATGTCTGATGCTGAGAGCTTCTTCTCCTCGAATACCGCATGGACATCGCTGAAATGCGAGTTGAGCTTGTCTCCTACGCTAAAACAGTTGGAGTTCGAGAGAAGCATCAGGAAGAAGCGGTTGTGCATGCTCCTATGGTCGAAATACTGCTTCTCCTGCAGCTTGGCGCTACGCTGACCAAGTATCATGAACAGTATGAAGAAGACGAATAGCACCAGGAATATGGCGAACATCGTCTTCGTGGTGAGGGCCATGCCTCTCTTCCTGATATTGTGGGACCTGGATAGAGCCTCCAGGACCAGGTCCCTACGGCTTCTGGAAGAATTGCCTGTACTTGTCTTCATTCTTTATCTCTGAGACTATCTCAGTCTCGCTCTTATGCTCCCACCCTTCCGGGTCCTGCTTCCCCAACAGGGAAGTCTTCTTGATGATGCCTGGATCAAGAAGCTTCTTATCCTCGATCTTCTGGGACATGATATGCCTTACCAGGAGGATGAGCGCAACAACCACGATGGCCGATGCAACGAACACTATGACTGGATTTGTCCCTGTGGAGGCTTGCGATACCTGACCAGAATATGAAGCGCAGTCAGGATCATCCATGCTGCAGTCAGGGTCGCATACGCCATCCTGAGAAGCATCGCAGTAATGATCAATGATGCCAGATGGACAATCCCTGGCACAAGAGAACCTGTTCTCATAGCTCTCACAGATGTTGTTTCCGCATGTGTAGTCAGCAAGCACATATGAGGAAAGCAAGATGAGCTGCACAGCGAAAGTGAGATACTTCATCTATGGATCCTCCTAAGCATCATCAGGCCCAGCAGCAGTATTATTATGATGGCAATGGCAGGTATCATGAACGGCATCGAGGGCTTCCTGCAGTCAGGATCATCCTTGCATGATCTGCAGATCCCATCTTCTACGCAGGGATCAAGGCTGCAGTCTGCCTCGCAATCTTCCAGATGAGCGCATGTCCCATCTCCGCATACAGGACAGTCGGGATCCACGCCTTCTGAGCAATCAGGATCGCATGCTCCATCTTCCAGAGGGATGCAGCTCCTATCCACCTCACCCGGAGAGCAATCCTGAGGACAGCTTGAGATCGTCTCATGGTCTGAGCATATCCCATCGCCATCGCATAAGTCAAGCTTCTGCCTGAATATCTCGATCCCGCCATGCTCGAGGACGAGTTCTGACATGGTTTTCTGGAATGGGATCCTCAGCACTATCGACTGCTTGTCGACCGGGCGCGGAGGATCGGTCATGACCATGAAATTAAGCCTGATGCTCTGCGAGTATAATTCAGAACCTGACAGGTCAAGCACTCTCAAAGAGTAATCGCCTGGTGTCGTGTATGCGGTAGGACGCCCCTCAGTCACTCTCGCATCGATGAGATATGCAGAATCATCTTTCCCTACCTCCAGGTTGACAGAAAGCACATCCTCTGCGACCGCTAGCCCAGATGCCAGGACCAGCGCCAAAACCAAGATCATCTTCATCATATCATCCTCAGCAATTCACTATTCCCACAGTAGCAAGGTGCTCGTTGCATTCACGGCAGAAGACATTAGGCCCTGGCGCTCCGCCATAGCTCATTATGCATCTGCCTTGATAAATGTTCTTGTTGCCTTCGCATGTTATCTGATAGTCAGGAGGACATAGCCCTCCACCGCAATGCTGGAACTCCCACGGGAACACAGGATTGTCTCCATCAAGGTCAGGCATGAGGCAGTTGGCATTCGCATCCACGAGGCCAAAACCGCAGTTGCAAGCATCCACATATTCATCGTTGAGTCCCCACTCATGCCCGAGCTCATGGACAGAGACGAGTGTGTATGAAGATTCCGAGAAGACAGTGCCGGTGCCGCATGAGAAGCCCAAAGTGCCACCACATACATCAGAATCCTCAAGGCCAATGACATAATCGAAATCCTCGCCTGATGCTGAGGCGCATTGCTCGACCTGGTTCAGCGGGCTGCATGTGTTGCAGTCGTCCATATCAACTACGCAGTTGGTGTGCACAGGGACAGCTTCAGCACGCTCAGGGCATGCTTTCATGGGGATGTTGTTTATGATCTGGGCCATCTGCTGAGACACTGCGCTGTCAAAGGCAGCCATGCTCGAATCCCAGTTCACTGGTATGAAGACCACCCTGAGCTTGACATTGTCGAAGCATGCTATCCCATCCCACTGCAGATTCTCTGGGCAGCAGTTCTTCGCCGTCCCCTGCGTATTAGTGTTGCAGTTGAGATCCGCAGCACAGATCTCCTGGCATACGCACGCAGCTCCCTCTTGGTACAATGGAGAAGGGGCAGGGATGCATCTGCCATCGCATGATATCTGGCCATCAGGGCAGCATCCTGTATCAAGAGCGCCAGGGCAACCGGGGCAGCACTGATCGCACGTGCAATCTGCGGAGCTTGCGCAGTCCTCTAATGCGACATCGCACTGACCATTGCCTTCGCAATCTGCGAGTGTGCATGCCAGGCAGCCGAGGGCGCATTCTTCCAAGGTATCGCATGCACCATCACAAGCCTGCACGCATGCAGTGCCATCCCATGCCATCCCGTCCGGGCAGCACATCTTCTGCTGGCCATAGAAACCGGCGCAATCACCGGAGATGCACTGGCCATCGCATGCACAAGGCTGTCCCTCAGGGACTGACGAAGGGTCTGCGCAGAGATTTGTACAGCTGATCTTCCCATCAGGGCAGCATCCTGCCTGGGATGCGCCGAGGCATCCGACGCAGCACTCTGTGCATGCGCAAGCGGCATTGTTCTCGCAATCCTCGCCGAATACATGATCGCAGACAGGGTTGTCTGCATATCTCACACAAGCGCCGTCCCAATATTCATCTGGAGCACAGCAGTGGCCTTGCGCACAGGCCAAGCCCTGTTCGCATTCGCATGCATCCAGGCAGGAGGATCCTTTGGCATGGAGATCAAGAGCAGATATGCACCCTTCCGGACCTGTCGCAAGCGCCGAGCACCCTCTCCTGCATACGTCACCTGGGAGGCATGCGCATTCTCCCTTGTTAAGGCAGCTCTCAAGAAGGTCAGGTTCACAGATCCCATTGCCCAGATGCGGGCAGTCAGGATCAAACTGCAGGCAGTCAGTGTCGCATACCCCATTTGAAAGATCGGCCAGGAAATCAGGAGCAGGGCCAAGGCAGTCCCTGTCGCAATAGCTGTCGTTCTTCATATGCGTATCTGGATCGCATATCCCATCCCCGCTGGTGATGCAATCGATATCATATGTGCCTCCGTTCCTCCAGCCGTTGTAGCAGTCGGGGTCGCATATCGCATCAGTATCCAGATGATTGGTAAGACCGTCCTTGTTGCGGTCAACACATGCAGATATGCAACCATCGCCGCCGTCCTCAGAGTAGCAGTCCGGATCGCACCTCATGGCAGGATCCTTGTCATAGATGCATGCAGGGTCGCATATGCCGTCTCCATGGATGCAGCGCAGCGAATCTGTGACAAACAGATCCCCGTTCCTTGTGATCACGGCGATGCTGCCGGATGTCACTATCCGATTCGGGATGACATTGAGGGAGGATGCGACAAGCGTCTGCTCGATCATCTGGCCAGGGAACCTCAAGCGCAGGATGTTATCATAGATCTCCAGCTCATAGCGCTCGACGTTCCTGAAGGTGAGATTCTGCTCAGAATCAGAAGGATATGCCATGCCGCGTTCGACAGCTGCGAGTACATCCTCGAAGAAGGCCTGGCGGACTTCCTTGCCGGTCTCCACAGCTTGCCAAGTGAAGAGATTCTTCAGGACACCGAAGGCGATCACGCCGATTACGAGGAGGCCGAGCATGAGGACATAGTTCATGACGGTCTCCCCTCTTTTCATCAGATAGCTGAAAGGAGTTCACTATTTAAATTTTTTTCAAGGATCTTTCATGAAACATATATCCTGCCATGACCTTCAGCTTTACGAGGAACAATCGATGTTCTTCTCTTGCTAGTGGTTAAGAAAAGTATTTTAAGGCTCTAGGATAACATGAAGCCGATGGATGTCCCTGATCCTTATGAGAAGTTCTATCAGGAATACAAGAATAAGGTCAACCTCCAATTGGGAGGCGAGCAGCAACCGCAGCCGCTGGACCAGAAAGGGATATCCAACGAGTATCTTGAGTTCAAGGACCAGTACCTGCCCAAGCACTTCACACTATATGAGAAAGGATGCAATCTTGCTGAGAGGATCATCAGGATCTCTCCTGACAAATCGAAGATCCAGGACATCCAGGACGCGGTGGACAGCTGCCATCTGAATGTGACGCCTTCGGGAGTGGCATCATTCTCTCTCCTGTTCCCCCTGACATTCATCTTCTTCGGAGGGATGATAGTCTATGCGCTCAGCGCGCTCGTCTTCGGTTCCCCGAGCATGTTCTTCCTGGTGTTCATGCTCATCGCAGGGGCAGCCATGATAACCCCCTTGTCCACTCTCCCAGTTGTCCTCGCGAACAGCTGGAGGCTCAAGGCCAGCAACCAGATGGTACTGTGCATATTCTACATCGTCTCGTACATGAGGCACACCTCGAACTTCGAGATGGCAGTGAAATTCACAGCTGATCATATATCAGCGCCGCTGTCCCTGGATCTCAGGAAGGTCCTCTGGAATGTCGAGACAGGAAAACATGAGTCGCTGAAGGAATCATTCGAAGAATACCTCGCCTCTTGGAGAAAGTACAACATGGAGTTCGTCGAGGCCATCCACCTGGTGGAGAGCTCATTATATGAGCCGAGCGAAGAGAGGAGGATCGAGATGCTTGAGAAGGGCCTATCGCTGATACTGGAGGAGACATACGAGAAGATGCTCCACTACGCCCATGATCTGCAGAGTCCGCTGACAATGCTCCATATGCTGGGGATAATCCTCCCGATACTGGGACTCGTCATCCTTCCCCTGGTCGTGAGCTTCATGGACAATGTCCATTGGCTCCATATAGCTGTCATGTATAACATCGGGATCCCGGCGGCAGTCTACTATCTTGGGAGGGTGATACTCAGCAAGAGGCCGACGGGCTATGGCGAGACTGACATCACAGAGAAGAATCCTGAGCTCCTGAAGTCGATGAAGTTGAAGGTCCAATTAGGCCAGAAGGAGGTCGCCATCCCTCCTATGGCAGTCGCGGCCACAGTAGGGATCGCGCTCATAATCATAGGATTCCTCCCGATCATAATCCATATGGCAGACAATAACGATCCTCCTGCCTACGATATAATATATACTGACAAGGGCAGGGATCCAATCATCACTGTCAACACATTCAAGGAGGCGAGGGAGGCCAAATTCGCTTTCCTTGGATACAAGCCAAGCAAGAACGACAGCACTAAGATCATCGGTCCTTTCGGGCTGGGGGCCTCGATACTCAGCCTTAGCATCACACTTGGCATCGCGCTCTGGATAGGGATATATTACAGGATAATGACAGGCAATCTCATGAAGGTGAGGGAGAAGGCGAAATCCCTTGAGGATGAGTTCGCTGCCGCCCTCTTCCAGCTCGGCAACAGGATAGGAGACGGAATCCCCGCAGAGCTTGCGTTCAGCCGTGTGGCAAGCGTGATGCAGGGCACTTCCTCAGGCAGATTCTTCGAGCTTGTGAATGAGAACATAACAAAATATGGGTTCGGGGTGGAGAAGGCCATATTCGACCAGAAACGCGGAGCCATAACGCAGTTCCCCAGCAATGAGATCGAGAGCTCCATGAAGGTCTTCTGCGAGGCAGCGAAGAAGGGGCCGAAGGTGGCATCCCAGGCCCTCATCAACATATCGATATACATTAGGGAGATGCATAAGGTGGATGAGAGGCTCAAGGACCTTATGGCAGAGATCATAAGCAGCATGAAATCCCAGATAAGCTTCCTCACTCCTGCGATCGCAGGCATCGTGATAGGAATAACTTCTATGCTGACAAGCATCCTCACAAAGCTGGGCCAGCAGATAAGCGAGCTAGGGGAGCAGCAGGGGACTGCCGGCGGCCTTGGTGGGCTTGGGCCGATGATGGACATGTTCGGAGACAGCATCCCCACCTACTATTTCCAGATCGTCGTTGGGATCTATGTGATCCAGATCGTATTCATCCTTACCTCACTTGTCAATTCAATACAGAACGGGGTCGATACTCTCAGCGAGCACGATATGCTGGGAAGGACCCTCCCGAAGAGCATCATGCTCTACTGCATGATATCATTCGGAGTTATGCTTGTGTTCAACCTGATCGCAGGCATGGTCCTTGGCGGACTCAATATCGCCTAGCGGATCAGTTCTCAACTCACTTTTTAAAAAAGAGTGGGACAGATGGAATTTGAATCCATGACACCACGGTCTTCAGCCGTGTGCTCTCCCAGGCTGAGCTACTGTCCCTTGGAATCGTTGAGGAAGCTCCAAACAATATTTAATGGTTTCGGTGGATTCTTCTCCTAAAAGCTTAAAAAGACAGATTGTTTCAGAAAGACTGGTGAGATCATGCCAGGCCTGAAATGCTATAGGTGCGGACAGGAGCGACCTGTAACCGAAATGAGATACACTTCTGAGAACAAGATGACTTGCAAGCACTGCCTTGAAAGGGGAAAGAAGTCTGTCCCGAATCCAGAGCCTGCCAGAGAACAGAGGGGCGAGATGGAGAAGCTGTCCTGTTCAAAATGCAAATACAGCTTCAGAAGAAAAAAAGGGGAGACTGTGAAGACATGCCCCTATTGCGGAAGAGCAGGGACCGTCGAGAAGAGCACTGGACTTAGCGCGAACGACCTAATCAATGAGAGCCTGGACAGCAGGTATGACCGATGAGCGTGACTGTGAAATGCAGGAAATGCGGAAGGCTTGCTGATCCCGAGAAGTTCGTACTCGACCACTTCCACAAGATGGTCGTATGCCCTTCATGCGTCAGGGAGAGGAAGATGCAGGAAGCACGTGCTCCAAGCGCACATGTGGCCGAAGAGCCGATGCCTGTGGATCAGGACAAGGTCAAGGTGGAATGCAAGAAGTGCGGCTATCGATTCACCTTCAACATGGTGAAGAAGACACCTGCCAAATGCCCTTTCTGCAACAGCTAGATACGCCTGTCGTCAAGGTAACCAATCGAGGCAAGATAGGCAGCGACCACATTCTTCTTCAGTCCTGCGGCAGTCCTGCGTATGAGATCAAGCCTTCCGGGAAGGTCCATGCTCAGATATCTGGTAGCCAGAGATGGATCCTCCAGGAGGATCTGCAGCGATCTCATCGACCTTGCCTGAAGGTCCTTCAGTGGCTTGAAATCCAAGGCAAGGGTCGCTAGCACATACAGATCCTTTGCAATAACATGAGCTGAATCTATGATCGCAAGGTCCACGCGGTCATGGTATGCGAGCACATAGTGCGCCAGGAGAAGCTCGGATGTCCTGTAATCGCCTGGTATAACGCCTGACAGGGTGTCGTATCGCTCTGGATCTGCGATAATATCTTCAATGACTGTGAAAAGGTTCGCGTCGTCCATTTCTCCTGCAGGGGTGAAGCTATCGCCTATCATCTGCTCCAATCCTGAAATTATTTCTGCAGGTATATCAGGAACATCATATGCATGGAAATCATCCCTCCGGTAACGCTCAAGTCCCATGTGCAGATGACTTCTTGCAGGGTTTATTAGCGTTCACTGATGATGGAAAGCCTGAAGCATATTCCTGCCTATAAGAGAGAAAGTATCCATGACGTCTGGACTCGTGATCTGCGGTTCTTTCGGGGAGACATTGAAACAAGACTTCCACCTTTTTCCAGACTAAAAAAGGTGGAGCCAAAAAAGTCAATAAGCCCCTGACGAGATACTCAGGACTCGGTCCTGGTACATCTCGCAATCTCGATGCTTGAACTCGTGACCTGCGGTCTACTCAAAGACACAAATCGCATAGAAGTCAATAAGCCCCTGACGAGAATTGAACTCGTGACCTGCGGTTTACGAAACCGCCGCTATACCACTAAGCTACAGGGGCATGTCCCCACAGAGAAGAAGCCGGCGATATAAAAAGTTAATCATGAACGAACGATACGGTCACCAATAATACTGTCGTCAAGCGATACGGTTGGCTTGGCACCAATGCTCTCGATCGTCAACCTTTCCTTTTCGCGGGGAATGGTGTTCGAATAGTAGTTGAAATCCGGCTTACCATCTTGATTTGGGTCACCTATGTAGACAAGATCAGCTGCAGAATAGACAGGATCTTGGGGTTCGACCACAACATTTCCTATTAGTGAGAATCCTTCATCCGTCTTCTGTATCGCCTTGATCCTCGGACCTCGTGCGGGAGATGGATCCAGGTCTGAGCTGTCTGTGACCATGAACAGGTAAGAGTTGCCCTCATATTCACCAGCTGTGATGCTTGCAAGCTTTATTGTCTCTATTGTCTGCACGTATGAGAAAATGCCTTCGACTCCTTTGAAGATGTGGATCTTGTCCTTTGGTGGAATGATAGTACCTTTTTCCAGTGCGAAAAGGAACAATTCATCGTCAATGACTGCTGCTTCGATCTGTTCTACCATAAATGGGCTGCCTTCATCGACAGAAGGGAAGCTTGAGTCTCCGAATCTAAGAGCCTGCTCATCGCCAGGCACAAGCTCTTCATCGATATCCAGAGCGATGTATCTTGTATGATCCTCATTGGGCGGATCCTGGCCCCCGATGAATCCCTGCAGATGGTTGTTGATCATCAGGATAAGTTCCCTGGAACCATCTGCGTCTATATCAGCTGAAGCAATGTCGACGACCATAGGGAAGTTGGAGGATATGTATCTGCTCAGGTCCAGATGCTCATTCTTCAGTATGGTCTCATCAGCATCTTTCTCATATGCCTTGGCATCTAGGTCCAATAGCGACATGTAGTCAGAATTCCTGTCATATGACAAGACAATATTCTCACCTGGCTCCAGCAAGGCGTATGAAGGTGATGATATCGCAGGATCAAGCGAACCGTCATATGCTTTTTCAGGGATGTATGGGGCTGTGAAGCTGCAGCTGGTGAGGAATAATAGGAGAATTAGTCTTTTCATAGACCTGCTATGTTGGTGAGTAGATAAAAATATTATTATTGCTTCATGGCAGAAAGAAGCTTCTCCTTATCTTCATGCAGCTTCTGGCATCTTGCGCAGACAGAGTGCTTCTTGCCTTTGGCATCCTTGATGTAGGCGCCTATGATCTTACCCAGGAATGTGGTGTCGATCTTCTCCTTGCATATCTCGCATTTCATAGCTATCATGAAGAGATTATGATTATTAAAGGTTCCTGCCTCTCTGCTTGTCGTACAGAAGGCGGACATCATCTATGTCATTTATCCCTTCGATGTCCTTGTCCTCCCTGAGCCTTGAGATCCTTGGGAACCTCAGGGCATAGCCGCTGGAATTTGTCGGGGAACGCTGTATCTCCTCATAGAATACTTCTATGACAACCTTCGGCTCCACTTCCGCATACTTGCCGGAAGTCTTCTTCACAAGCGGCTTGAGCAAGGCGGTCATCTGAGGGAAGGAGAGGCCTTCAGACTCAAGCTCCTTGAGCCCTGTGGATGCACGACCGATCTCAAGAAGCTCTTCCTTGTTCTCGTCCCAGCAGGCGAGGGAATAGCTGGAGAGCCAGCCCTGACGCTTGCCTTCTCCATATTCAGCGCCGATTATGACAAGGTCGAGCGGCTCCATCACCGGCTTTATCTTCACTCCGAAACCGACCCTTGCTCCAGGCTGGTATGGCGCGTCAAGCTTCTTTGCCATCACTCCTTCCTGGCCGCTCGCGAGAGATTCTGCATAGAAGGCTTCCGCCTCTTCCCTGGAGGCGGTGATTATCTGTTTCGCGAGGACAATCTTTCCCTTCTCTTGACGGACGATGCTTGCGATCATCTCCCTGCGCCTCTGGAATGGAATGGACAGGACGCTCCTGCCTCCTATCAGGAGAGCATCGAAGATGTTGAGCTCGACTGGATATTCATCAGAGATCCGCCCGATGTCATGTTTTCTCTTGATCCTCTGGGATATGGACTGGAACGGAAGATAGCGACCCGTCTCCTTCTCTACACCGAGGACCTCGCAGTCAAGGATGCATGAATCATCATCGATAGACCTGACAGCCAGGTCTGCTATGTCAGGGAACTGCGATGTGACATCCTCCAGCCTCCTGGTGAACAGCGTCACCTTGCCTCTGTCCTTATGCAATTGGATCCTGAATCCGTCATACTTGTATTCGAATGCTGCAGGACTGCCTACGATCCGAAAAGCATCCTCGACATCTGCTGCCTTGATGAACAGCATGGAGCTTATAGGCTTCCCTACGCTTATGTCGATATCTGAAAGGCTCTCGAGCCCTCCAGCCCTGACTGCCCTTATCACCTGCGCGAAGTCATTTGTTATATCGTAAGCACGCTGTATCTCTCCTGAGATCCTGTTGTATTCCTCCCTCTTGCCCTGAGGCACGGATCCCTCTATCCCAAGCTCTTCACCGAAGAATGCCCAGATTATGGCATCTCTCACTATCCCCTGCGCAGTGCCTATCCGCAGGTCTCCCAGTATAGTCCTGACGATGTATTTCGCCTCTATCGGTGTCGCGTCCACAAGCAGCTCCTTTATCAGGGACAGCTTCCTATCCACAGATCCTGATCCCTCCTCTCCGGAAAGCTTCCTCAGGTTCTCTATCACGCGGCTGAGTGTCAGTTCACGTGGGAAGAGAGAGGACTGACGCCTGTTCGAGATAAGGTTGGCTGCGACTGTCCCCAGGTCGCCTGTACGCCTCCATTCTTCCTCGACCTTTGCTGGCGCTGCTGCTGTCGCTGCTGCTATTGCCTTCACGAGCAGCTTGGAGGCGACGCCTGGCTCTCTTGTATCCCAGACAGGGAATATCCTTCCCTGGACCAGGAGCACAAGCTCATCAAGCTCATCTGACTCCCTGATCAGCTCAGCCAGATGCCTGGTCTTCTCAAGCCTTTTGGATGTAGAGGAAAGCTTGTCGTATATCTTAGCAAGCTCTGCATAGCGCATGTGATCGACTAGTGGTGCAATCTATTTAAGCTTAACCATGAAACTCGTTTCAATGGACATTTTCTGCTGAGCCTGCTCATCGGCAAAGCTTATATAGCTGCTGTGCCTCTATGGATTCACAGTGCACAGGATCAAGAAGCATAAGCTGGCAAAGGAACTTATAGTCCTGGCATCGATGGCGATCGTGTTCATCGTCGTCCTGAAGACATTCCCTGATGCAGAGGAGCTGAAGGCTGATATGATAGCGGCCGGTCCTCTAGGCCCGCTCATCCTCATCGGAGCGCACATAACGCAGAATCTTGTCTTTCTCATCCCCGGTCCGATGATAACGATCGCAGGAGGGTATATCTATGGCAATCTCTGGGGATTCGTCTATAATATAGTAGGGACCTTGATCGGCACATGGATGCTGTTCTGGATAACGCGCATGCTTGGCCAGAAGTATGTGGAGAAGGTCATCAGCCACAGCGAAGCCAGCCACTTCCAGAAGTTCTTGATCAAGCATGAGAATATGGCGATCTTCTATTCCAGGCTGCTTCCGATATTCCCAAGCGATTTCATCACTATGCTATCTGCATCGGCGACGAATATCTCGACAAAGGATTTCATCCTTTACACCATGCTCGGCTCGATACCGAGGGTGATGGTAGAGAACATGTTCGGAAATGAGATCAGCATGGGGAGGGGAGGTCCAGTTGTCATCTTCATCGTCGCTGTGCTCATCATCGTCCTATTGATTCACCTCTTCAGGGAGAGGATCAGGCAGTTCATGATCGTGGAAGAGAAGAGCATCAGCCACCTTTATGATGCTTTGAAGAGCAGGTTAGGTCACAGATAGACTTTTCAATAATTTTATAAACTAAATGGGATTTTATCGGTACTGCTAAAGCGATGATTGGTCCAATGGTTAACTCCATTCCAATTGCATGGAATGCCTGACGATGGAAACATCTGATCGGCAATCCGCAGGGCTGCCTGGAAGCCAAAATATGGCGATGTGGCCCATTCTAGTCTTCTTGAGGTGCTAATAGGTGAAGGGACTTCTCAACAATTATCTTACCGCAGATGAGATGCGTGACATCGAACGTGTGAAGAGGGTCTATCCTGCCAAGGCGAGCAGCTACTACCTCGGCCTGATCAAGGGCAGGGATGACCCTATATGGAGACAGTGCATACCCAACATAGAGGAACTGAGAGACACTGCCAATGAGGAGGATCCGCTCCTCGAGGAAAAGTTCACTCCTGTGCCGTTCCTGGTGCACAGGTATCCTGACAGGGTGCTGCTGCTCGCAAGCAACCGCTGCGCAGTGTACTGCAGGTTCTGCACAAGGAAGAGGAAAGTAGGGAAGATAGTCGATATCAAGAGAGAGCATATGATGGATGCGTTCCGCTATATCGCAAGCCATCCTGAGATAAGGGACGTGCTTGTCTCAGGAGGGGATCCTCTGATGCTTAAGGACAGCGAAATAGAGTTCATACTTTCGAGCCTCAGGCAGATACCGCATATCCAGATCCTGAGGATAGGGACAAGGGTGCCTTGCACGCTTCCTATGAGAGTGACACCAAGGCTTGCCAATATCCTCAAGAAATACCATCCTCTCTTCATGAATGTGCATTTCGAGCATCCTGCAGAGATAACAGAGGAGAGCAGGCGTGCCTGCACGCTGCTTGCAGACGCAGGGATACCTCTGGGGAACCAGTGTGTGATCCTCAAGGGCGTGAATGATGATCCCTCGACTATGAAGGAGCTTTTCCACAGGCTGCTCTCGATAAGGGTGAAGCCTTATTACATGTATAACGCTGACCAGGTCAAAGGGACTGAGCATTTCAGGACCCCTGTCACAAAAGGACTTGAGATAATGAGAGATGTAATCGGACATACCTCCGGGCTTGCGGTCCCTTCCTACATCCTGGACACGTGCGGTGGCGGGAAGATACCGGTTCTCCCTGACTATGTCGTCTCCCAGGACAGCAGCAAGACGGTACTGAGAAACTTCGAGGGCAAGACAGTCGAGGTAAGGAACCCGGAGGCGAAGAAGGAAGGGCTGCGCGTGGCAGTCGCCTTCAACCTGAAGAAGAAGGCGCCTTCACATCTGCCAGAGGACTACTATGCTGAATATGATGATATCAATGTGCCGCTCGCGATAAAGGCTGCGATCGAGAAGCAGGGGCATGAGGCTGAGCTTGTGGAAGCTGACCTGCAATTCTATGAGAAGATCAAGGCAGGCTCATACGACCTTGTCTTCAATATCGCGGAAGGGCTCCATGGAGGCGCCAGGGAAAGCCAGGTCCCAGCGATCCTGGACATGCTCAAGATGCCTTACACAGGATCAGGAGTGCTCACACAGGCGCTGACCCTTGACAAGAGGAGGACAAAGGAAGTGCTCCTGCACAACGGGCTTCCTTCGCCGAGGTACCAGCTTTTCCATTCCTGGAGGGAGAGGCTTTCGGCTGGCCTAAGGTTCCCCCTGTTCGTGAAACCGAATGAAGAAGGATCGTCGAAGGGAATCAGGAACAACTCGCTTGTGAATGACGAGGCAGAGCTAAGGTCAGTGCTCAAGAAGGTCATCAAGGACTACAGCCAGCCGGCGCTTGTCGAGGAGTATCTGGACGGAAGAGAGTTCACAGTCTCGATCATAGGTAACAATCCGCCACGGGTCCTCCCTATCGTGGAGGTGACGTTCGACTATCTTCCTCCGCATATCAACAAGTTCGACTCATACGAGGTCAAGTGGATATGGGACAACCCCAACAATCCTATCGATCCTGTCATATGTCCTGCGAGGATAACACCTGAGCTCGAGAAGCAGATCAGGCAGGTGGCGCTCAGGAGCTACAAGGCTCTAGGCTGCGTGGACCTCTGCAGGATGGACATCAGGCTGGACGCGTCAGGTGTGCCGAATGTCATCGATGTGAATGCGCTTCCCGGACTCATGCCTGACCCGCTCGAGAATTCAAGGTTCCCAAAATCCTGCTTCACAGCAGGGATGAGCTATGATGAGATCATCTGGAACGTGATGTCAGCTGCATGCGCAAGGCACGGCATAAGGAAACCAATATATAATGCCATCAATGAGGATATCAAATGAAAGTCTCAGGAAGACCGACAGATGTCGGCGTTGAACTGAGTGTCGCTGATGAGCGACATTCCATCGAATTCCCTCCAGAAGTATGGCAGGGTTATCCCAACAAGGAATTCTTCACAGACAACTACACATTCCTCAAGGCCATACATCTGCCTGAGATGCTGGGCAAGGATACGCTTGATGTGGGAAACTCATACCCTCTCTTCAAGCGTGACTTCTCTGATGCGATGATGCATAACATCACATTCACCGCAGATGTGGATGGTGCAAGCTCAGCTGAGAGGCTCAAGGATTTCCTGAATATCAGGCTCTCATTCAAGGACTATGATGTCAAGAGGCCGAAGGTTCCTGCCAAGTTCGACGGAAGCTCTCTACTCAACATGTCCTTCGGCAAGGACAGCCTCCTGACGTATGCTGTGGCCCGTGAGCTGGGAATCAAGGTCAACATGATCATGTCTGTCGACAATGACTGCCTTGTGGAGCACAGCTACAAGCTCAAGATAGCAGACCAGTTCTCGAAGGACATGGGGGAGAGGATCTGGCTCAACAAGAACAACAGCGGCGTGATACACAGATACAAGCACTGGAAGGTGCCAAGGACAGAATGGGGATTCGGGCACCTGATCACAGAATACTGCATAAACGCAGTGCCTTACATGCATCATCTCAGGAGCGGCTACCTCCTTTTCGGGAACGAGAAGAGCTGCGACGACACATACATCAACAGCGACGGATACAAATCATACCCTGTGTTCGACCAGTCGAGCGAATGGCTGCTACACCTGACAAGGATCGTGTCTGAGATGACGATGGCAGATGCGAAGGTCATGAGCATGATAGAGCCGCTGCATGATCTTGCGATAACAAGGATACTGCACAAGAGATATCCGCAGATAGGGAAGTACCAGATGTCCTGCTTCCCGGACGAGAACGAGCATGGCAAGAGGCATTACTGGTGCGGCCACTGCTCGAAGTGCGCGCGAGTATTCATCTTCATGAAGGCGAATGGGATAGATCCGAACACAGTCGGGCTCGACACAGACATGCTGAGAATGGAATCTAAGGACCTCTTCTCACTATTCAGCACAGAGAGCAAGGAAGGAAAGTCTGTCGGGTATGATGCGAGCGGATGCGGCAGGGACGAGCAGCTGCTTGCATTCCTGATGGCATACAAGGAGGGAGCGAAAGGAGAGCTCATCGAGCTTTTCAAGGAGCAGCTCCTGGAAGAGGCCATGCGAAGAGAAGAGAGCCTGAAGGGGAATTTCTTCATGGTGCATGATTCCAAGACGATCCCTCCGTCTCTCTTGCCGCAACTGCGGAAGATCTATTCAGAGGCCCTGAAAGGGGTCTAAAAAACAAAATTATTTATTCTTATGTCCTAACTGATAAATGATGGGGGGACTATCTGTTTCATACAAGTTCAACAGCAAGGGTTTCAGGGTCCACCTGGCTTCTGATTCCTTCAAGGAGAAATTCACAATCCAGTATCCTGAGGAGATATGGAGATCGTTTCCCAGGAGGATAAGGAAGACGATAACCGAGAACTTCGTATATCTCTCGACAAGCTCGCTCGCTTCTGTCATGGAAGAGAAGCACATCGACTATGAGATGAATACGCCGCTTCTCGGCTCTTTCTTCGTGAAACCGCTCCTGTACTACATCCCGTTCTGCAGCGACGAGGCGCAGAAGGATTCGCTTAGCATCCTCAAGCAATTCATGAACACAAGGTATTCCTTCAAGTCCTACAACATCAGGCAGCCTGACTACACAGCCCCAGTCAAGGACAAGGCGATCACGCTATTCACCTTCGGGAAGGACAGCCTGCTCTCCTATGCGCTGGCCGAGGAATTCGGGATGGATCCTGTGCCAGTGTATATCGAGGAGCCTGACATCAAATTCAAGGATTCTAAGAGAGAGCCGACTTTCGAGAACAAGCATAAGGACATCCTGTCGAAAGAGTTCAAGCATGAGTTCGGGAAGACTGTGCACAAGATCAAGAACAACTTGGGACTCACACGGCATGCAGGCTTCTTCAACAAGGACCAGGCTGAGCTCTCATGGGGTTCAGACCTGTCAGAGTTCGCGCTCCTGTCGCTGCCATTCAACCATCACTTCAAGGCCAGGTATATAATCTATGGCAATGAGGCAAGCTGCTCTGCCAATTATACCAACAAGGACGGATTCCTGGCAAACCCTGTCTTCGACCAGTCACGCGAATGGAATGTCGAGCTCTCCAAGGTGCTAAAGCTACTGACCCGGAATGTCTCGACAGTCTCTCTCATCGAGCCGATCCACGATCTCCTGATCACTTTCGTGCTGCATAACAGGTATCCTCAATATGCAAAGTATCAGACATCCTGCTTTGCCGAGACCAGGAAAGCTGAACAGACCAGATGGTGCCATGCGTGCTCAAAGTGCGCCAGGGTCTATATGCTCCTGCTCGCGAACAATATCGATCCGAAGAACGTAGGATTCAAAGAGAACATGCTGACAAAAGCGAAGAAGAAGCATTTCTCGATGTTCGGAAGCCACAAGGACATGAAGCCGTATGACCTATGCGGGCTTGGCAGGGATGAGATGGTCCTTGCCTTCTACCTGGCGCACAAGCATGGGGCGAAAGGATATCTGATGGACGAATTCAGGAGGACGCACCTCAAGGAGGCAGAGGAGAGGAAGGATTCCCTCATCAAGGAATACTATGGGATACATGATGCCATGACCTTGCCAAAGAGGCTCGAGAAGAAGGTCAAGGCAGTTTTCGAGGAAGAGCGCTCCAAGATAAGCTTTTTATAAAACATCCTAGTCCCAATCCAGATGGTAAGCATACTCATAAGCATCACAAGGATCCTTGCAAACGTAGCAGCCCATCTGTTCAGGAGAGGAAGGGGGATATTCAAGTTCCTGTTCTTCATCGACGATTTCATAAGGCTCTTCACAATGACGATACTTACACCGATGTTCTTCTCTTGGCTCGGGTTCCAGGGATATATCATCACGCTTGCGACAGTGCTAGGGATAGTCATCGACCTGCATGACATCATATCTGATTATGGGATTGGAAAGACTGAGACTATCGGATAGTCATCCTTTCTCCTTCTGATATGTTGTTCTTCTCAGAGAAATCCTTATGCACCTCGACAACATACATCGCAGGGGAGCCTGATGAATATATGGCGCATGGCTCATGCAAGCATGGAAGCGCCTCCTCTATACTGATTACCTCCTTGTCTTCAGAGATGAAAATGATCTCTATCGGGAATGATACATCCTTCATCCAGAAATGACGCAGCTGAGTATCGTCGAAGATGAATAGCATCCCCTCATCCTCGGCCAGAGGAGGCCTTCCCATCAGGCCTCTCTGGCGTGCAGCAGGCGTATCCGCGACTTCTGCTTCCACGCATGCTTGACCCAGGCAGACCTCCCTGCCGGTCGTGCATGATAACAATAGCAGGAGGACTAGTGCTTTGGACAATTCCTGTAGCAGCATCTCTTCTCGCTCAAGAGGCATTGCATCACTCCCTCTTCGTCATGGAAACTCTTGCTGTCGCAGACGACCATCACCTTGCTCTGCCATTCTGTCTCCTTCTCGATCTTCTCGACCATCTCCTTGATGCGCATCTCCTCAGCCAGGATATGCGCTTCTTTCTTCTCGATGCCTTTCTCCAGCTTCTCGAACTCAAGGAGCTCCTTCTGGAGGAGGGCAAGCTCTTTCTTCTCGAGCGATTCAAGCTCCTTCGCCCGCCCATTCGAGACATATCTTATGATGATGTTGATCTTGCGTTCGAGGAGACGATTATTCTTGTGCATGTACAGATTCATACGCTGCATCTGTGTCTCTATCTTGTCAAGCCTGATGCGGAGTTCCTGCAGGTTGTGTTCCATGGCAGGATGGATCCAGTCAATTAAGAATATAAATATTTTGGCAAGTATGCACCAAAGGATGACTGTACATAATTCCGGTGAAATCTGATTTTCAATGATGTTCAAATCCCGAGAAAAAA
>CAYTWW010000017.1:28296-33358 GCA_964441565.1 uncultured Methanosarcinales archaeon
AGGGTCATGTGCTACCACTGCACCATTACCGTGTTATGTTCGGACCACTCGCGACTGCGATGTGGTCCTTAGCTACCTTGCGCCGAGGGCTTGTAAAGCGCTCTTGGGCTAGGGTCATGTGCTACCACTGCACCATTACCGTGCGATAAGAATATTGAAAATGGACTCTTTTAAAAAGTTTATCTCCCTGCTAGGGTGTGATTCGGATCCAATTTTTCTTGGTTGGCAACAACACTACTGGCAGCCGCGTCACTTTCGTTCCTGGGTTGCCAGAACTGAAGTTCTGGTCACCATCTGGACTGCCGTCACAGAGCTAGTTGACCGTACTCCCAAAGTGTGCTTTAGATTCCTGGGAAGTTGGTGCCTGTGTTGTTGGCTCAACTTAGGACGTTCAGGACACACCCTCAGTCCCACCTTCTTCATCTAGGCGACAGTTTCAGCGTTCAAGCCTTGTATACACTTCTGTGAAGAACAGCGTCGCGAATGGCTGGAAGACCAGGAATGTGGCCAGGGTCGCGATATCCTGGAGCAAAGGTATTCCTCCCAATGTGAAGCTTATCGTCGTCAGGATGCCGCTATAGATGCCTACGAAAAACACTACGTCCCAGAAATGCTTCCTGAGGATGCCAAAGCCAGATCTTATGCTCTCGAACACTCCCTTGTCCTCGACAATTATCGGGTATCTCATGAAGGGGGCAGCGAGGCCGAGGAGCACAGCAGGGATGAACAGGAGCAGGCCTGTGCAGAGGAACATCAGGAGATATATGATTGCAAGGACTATGAGCTTGAGCACCTGGGATATCGAGAGCCAGACAAAAGATATCTCTTTGCTCTGATAATAGGATTTGGCGAGCGAAGAGTCAAGGATAGCATAGTAGGCAGACTGGATCAGCCAAGGGATCAACCACAGCATTGCCACGATGGAAGACACTTCTTTGCCCATGATGTCGGAGATGGACAGCACTCCGCTCACGACAGACAATATGAGCCAGAGGGCGATGACCGGGACGTAGTAGGGAAGCAGCTTCCTGTAGTTGTTCCTGTATGCTACAAAGGACTTCCTGAATACCTCGGTGATATCAAGGTCATGCCTGAAACAGCTTATTATGAACAGGGTGATGCTGATGATGCTGTTTATCAGGATGATGCCGAGGATCACGGCCAGGAATGCTCCTGCGACATATAGCGGGCTGTAGGCATCGCCTGTGACAAGGCCTGTTATAAGGTTCATCATCATATCTGTCAGAAGCTCCAGCTTAAAAAATTTGCTAGTTATTTAAGCAGGGGAATCTTCTATCCAGAGGATGGGCTATCTGGCATCACTCGAAGAGGCTTTCCACCGCATGGGGCTTTCACAATATGCGGAGGGACTTGTCAGATTGCACAGGTTCTATCAGGATGACAGGCTTGCTCCTTTGCATGAAGTGGTCAGATTCATCGAAGAGAATTCACCACAAGCTATGCTCTTATCTTCTGTCATCGGATCGCAAAGAGGTTTGCTGTACAGGGGGACCGAAGACCCAGAAGTGCTTAATAGTATCGCAGACTTCCACCCTCTGGGCGTTGGGGTGGATCATCCGCTTGTGGCGAGGATCGCGCAGTATCGCTATAAGAGGCCGTTCTCAGTGTCTTATACTGAAAGGCCGGCTGCAGAGATAGCAGCGAGAGTATCGACTTCCTCTGTCGATACAGGCAATGAGGGGATAAGCCATATGTTCAGGGAGGGAAGATACTTGCTGACCAAAGGAGGCTCATGGGGATGCGGCAATGAGGCCGGCGGTGGAGTGATACCTGGATGTGTCCAGAAGGCCTATCTCTTCATCTTCTCGTGAACAGCGCCTTTCTGCCAGTCCTGGAGGAACTGGACTGATAATCGTCTCAGATCAGGGACTCCTCCTTTCTGGAGCATGTTCCTATCGATCGCGACCTGCTCCAGATAATCGTATGGGTCATCTGAGACCTCAATACCAAAATATCCGGTTGTGAGCGCCTTGTATCTATCAGCGAGCTGCATCGCGCATGTGACTGGATCATCAAGCTGCGCCGGGTTGATTGAGCCGAGTATGACTTTTCTCAGGGTGTCTGTCTCATCATACTGAAGGACTCCAGGGGTGTCCAGGAGATGGATCTTTCCCCTGGCTTTTATCTTCTGGATGCCTCTTGTATGGCCTGCCTGGGGGCTTACGGAAGATGATTTCTTGCCTTTCAACAGGTTGATGACTGAACTCTTGCCGACATTCGGATAGCCGACGACACCGACTGTGACTGACTTTCCCTCAGACATCTTCAGGATGCTCTTCAGGAGTATCGTCCCACCCAGCTTCTCCTTGGATGAGACAAACACAGACGGCTGGATGCCTCTGGCTATCTCCTTGGCCAGCTCAATCCCAACAAGATCTGTCTTGTTGATGACGTACAGGATGCGCTTGCCTGCATCTTTCACCCTGTCCTCGATCTCCCTGTTGCGGCTGTCTTCCGGGAATCTGGCGTCGATGACATGGAGGACTATGTCAGAGCCACGGATGACGTCGTTCACCAGCTTCCAGAAATTCTTTGACATGTACTAAGGAAATAGCGCTCAGTATATAATGCAAGCGGTCAGTGCATGGCGACTACTGGATCTGAGCCGAAGTTAGCAACATAAGCCGGACACACATATTCTCCTTTGCCATGTGTGCATGACCCGCATGCATGTATGCCAGATACCATCTGCCTAAGCTTCTTAAGACCAGGATCAGATTGCCATATTCTCAGTATGTGGTGTGGGTCATGCATCAGAGAATCCCTGTCGAGCATAGACATCTGGTATTCAGCAGGAAAATTCGGACATGAGTCGAACCTACCATCAGGATTTAGACCCATATTGACGGTACCTGCCTTACACTTGAGTCCCCATACTCTGTAGTCAGTACAGGTATCAGATGCAGGATCATAATGCGTACTCGGTTCGAATGTTATGCTACCGTCAATAACATGGGCATTATTCAAACCTGCATCTATCGCTTCCCTTACCTTGCCATTCCCATAATCTTCTTTAGGGATGAATAGTCCTCCTTCCATTGCCCCACCCGAAGGCCTAAGCCTTGCAAGCTTTACACCTTTAGCACCAAGACTGAAGGCGGTCTCGACAAGATCATTGATGTGCTGTGGATCATTGTTGGTAGCTGTATGGACAGCGTAGACGACTGCAGGATGACCGATCTCATTGAACAGTTGTATAGCTCTTGCAGCATATCCAAAGGTTCCTGGACGTGTCTGTTCCTGGATATATCCAGGTCCGTCCAGGCTAACTTTCACTCTGACTCCCAGGTCTCTGGCATGCTCTGCCCATTCTCTCGTCAGGCCTGCTCCGCTTGTAACTGTCGACACATCTATGCCCCTTGACAGTGCTTGCTCTGCAAATTCGAACCAGTGAGGGTAAATGGTAGGTTCTCCACCTGATATGACTATCTTGAAGATAGGGAGTTCGACTAGCTGATCCATCACCTCTTTCGCAACATCATAATCAAGCGACTGCCTCCTGATCTCCTTGATGCTACAATAATCGCAGTCCATGGCACACTTGCCTGAGGGGACGAACAGGAACTTGAAAGGAGCTGAGAGAGCCATATCTACTGGAGGAAGCCAAAACTGCTCAACTGTATAGCCTGGTCTGAGCAATCCGTGTCCTTCAAGGAGAGGGGCAGGATTGTCATTTGCCTGGAATATCTGATCAAGATTCCTGACCATCTCAGTCTCCTGGATCCTTTGGACCATCGATTCCTTGGAATGGAGCAGGTAGAAGTCCTCTGGCTCTCCTGGAATCGCTGTTGGTACGTGTTCTCTCCTTAGTCTTGCTATATCCATGTGTATGCCCCTGTTACTGCCATCTCCCTATGTAGTGACCTTAGATATGGGTCTGGTTCCCTAGACATCTTGGATGCATGAACGAAGGTCACGTCTTTTGAAGTCACTTCCCTCATGGATGGCATATTGATATGTTTCTGCTCTGCGAGCCTTCTGGCTATCTCGATATGTTTCAGGAAAATTCTTCTTCGAGAATCGTCGTAGATGCCTCTCTGCTTGTTCCTTTCGGTCATGCAGTTCGAGGAGTAGCTCTTGTATGAGAATGGTTCTGTCTTAGACACCGTCCTTCCTGACATCAGAGCATGCTCAGTAACAGAAAGCGCAAGGTCCCATCCTTCACCAGAAACGATTTCAGGATCAAAGAAATATCCTCTCTCACCAAGCATCTCCTCTACCAATGACCTATCCCAGATCATGGTATTGCATGAATAGAAATTCCGTAAACCAAAGAGGAAGTTATAGTGCTGAGGGATCCCCTGGAAGGGAATACTTATACGGGCCGAGCTTGTCGTCCCCTCGACAAAAGCATATAGGTCTGAAAGGCTGAAGCCATCGCTTGTGCTACTATGCAGCGCACGAACAACTCCCTGTGAGAGCATATCATCATCATGAAGGATGAGTATCTTATCTCCCATCCTTTCCTCCATGGCCACCTTCATCGCCTGGTTGATAGCAGAGGAGACACCCTGATGATCGAGATGGAGCACTTCGCGACCTATCACTTCTGGTGGATCGAACTCAGATCCATCATCGACAAGGAGCATTTTCACCTTATCCTCTATCCCCTGCGTGCAAAAATTGATGCTATCGATGGCTCTCTTCAGCAGGCCGGGTCTATAGAAGTCGCTAGATTGATAATATGGGACAATTATGCATGTCCTAGGAATCATTACTAGTCAGTGAATTATATCTCCCTATATAAACTATGTGTTTACTCCATTTTAAACTTCTAGGTTAAAAATTCTCTTCGTGTCTCCTATCTGAAATATATGCTTCTTCAATCGGAGAAATACATGAAATAATCGCAGGGAAGACCCACTTCACAAAGTGGGGTCAAGGTCTCTAAGAAGGACACGAGGTCCTCCGATGAACCCGCTGCATATATTGAAGAAAAGAAGCGCGGCTGGGGAAGGCATCCTTATCTGCATTCATAGGAAAACGAAGTTTTCCTGTCATAAGAAATCTACAGAGTCTAAAACAACTAGAAAATGGTTTA
>CAYTWW010000018.1:0-31203 GCA_964441565.1 uncultured Methanosarcinales archaeon
AGGCTATCCGGAAACAATGAATGGCAGGTATTCCAGACAAGAGTTGAGAAATCATCTTCAGCTCTCATCAGCCAGTCCACAGCCCGGACGAGGAGGGAAGCTCTAAACCTGATAAAGTACCTCCAGATCCAGAAAAGGCGCAAGGCCATGGCTGCTGAGCCAAGGTTCAGGCGAGCCTACAAGGAGGATTATATCGAGAAATGGGGTTTCTCATTCGATGATGAGCATGAGAATTTCATCATCCTCAGGTACAATGAGGAGCTTTCGGCTGATATCGTCATGCATGAGAAATACAGTTCACAGGAGAAGAATATAATCTCAAGGATCGAGGAGGTGCTCGGCCTCGACGATGTTAAGGATTTCATGTGCTACAATGTCTATTATTATATCTCATCATCGAAGATAAAAAGAGAGGAGAAGAAGACGATAGGCAATCTGATCCTCGGGCAGATCGAATTCGATTTCGATGACGAATCTTAACCGTATCTTTCTTTCAGCTTCGCGATCTCTGTGTCAAGGTCGAAAGACTTGAGCATGTCTATGCCTGTAGATCTCTGGTAAAGGTCTGTCAGGTCGACATGAGGACTCTTCTCTATCCTCCTGGCCAGGCTTGCAGGATCATATCCTCTCCTCGCCACTTGTATAAACCCTTCCTGCTCAAGCCTTTGGATGGCCTTGGCCTTGGCTTGCGCCATGAGGCCTGTCGCCACAGCATATCTGAATGCTTCTCCGTATCGCTCCTCCAACAACTCGCAGATCCTGATGGATGCATTATCCAGATCATCGAATGGCCGATCCTCTTCTTCTGCCTTGCATAGGCTGTTCCTCAGCAGGAGGACCTGGTTGGACCTCCCGGCTATGAGCTGGCGAAGGTCATGCAGGCAGGGGAATTGCCTGCACATCCAAGGCTTGTCCTCGTAGATGCTGCATCTGTTTCCAGCATGGAATGGACAGGGTCCTTTGTCGAAGGAATAGTGCATTATGATTGTCTGCTCATTCTTCAGGTCGAACAGCACAGTAGTCGGGACGATCTTCCTTCCCGGTGGCAGCCTGTCTATCAAAGGGCGAGCTTCCCAATCGTAGATCATCAAGTGCTTCTGATTCAGCAGGAATGTCTTTTCTGAAGTGAAGGTCGGGCCTGTGAAAGGAGCGCTGCCTGAGCTCTGGAAGTGCGTGCAGCAGCTTCCGCAGTTCCTGCAGACGAATGGTTTGACCATATGGTGTATTAGAATTGAGGGGGGAATAAATAGATTACGCGGGGGAATATTGGGGGGACATGCCTAACAAAAACAGACCAATAACTTCGCACCTTTCTTTGAACCCTCCAAAGAAAGGTGCCCAAAGAAAGAGGCTATGGCCAGAAGCTTTTCTTCCTCTTGAAGATCCGATCGAATGTGCCTTTCATCTTCCTCCAGAAAGGCTCGAAGTAGATGGCTGCGAGGAAAAGGACTATCGCGATTATGAAGAAATCATAGCTGGTCCTGTGCCAATAGTCGCATCCTATGCCTATCGTCCCGCATGTCAGTAGCAGACCTATCTCATCAAGGAGCATGCCAAGTCCAATTCCATATATGACTGCAGAGAGCCTCTGCAACGACTTCCTGTCAGAGACAAGCGCGACCCAGCCTGTGATGCAGATCAGGATGATACCAAAAAAGAAGTGATGGATATGGTAGCCCTTGATGAACAGGGATCTTGTCGGGAAAAGGACTACGAACAGACGTGTGGCAAGGAATGATACGAAAGTAGACACAAGGATAAGAAAAGGAGTAGTCTTCTTCCTCCTGAGGATATCAGAATATAAAAGGCTCCTGAAGTCTCTCAGGAAAGACATCTTCAAACTAGTATTGCGTTGAGGACTCCGTCCTGGCCTGGCCTGGATGTGATCCTGGCATTGCCCATGTCGGTCTTTATTATCGTCCCCTTAGTGAGGATGTTTCGCCTGACATAGTGCCTGTTGGCTGGATTCTCGACGACTCTCTCGACCTTTGCCTGGACAAACTTGCTGTCCTTGGCTATGAAGAGATTGACAGTGTCGGTCCTGATGAGCCTGTCTTTTGTAGATCCGCCCCTGGCTCTCACTTTCCTGACAGCCTTCTCTCCGATCTTTGTCAGTGTAGGATCCCTTCCAAGAGCATGCTTCTTCTTCTTGCCGACGTTCTTGAGCTTACCGCCTGTCGGTTTCTTCTTGCTTTTCTGCTGATCGAGTACCATTTAGTTCACCAAATGCAACCTTGGAAAAATATTGCATTTATAAAACTGTCGGCCAGTCTTCTTTAAGAAAGTCAGGATCAAGCAAAAATGTTGATTGTAAATAAATTAGTACTGTCAAGTAGTAAAAAATGGTAAGGTTTTTATAGGTCATCGCATACTCAGTTACAATATGGGCTACTGGACAGTGAGATTCACGGAACCTGGGAGACTGGAGGATACTTTGGGTGAAGTGCTTCCGGATAAAGGCGTCTACTCTATCCTTGATATAGGGTGTTCGGATGGGACAGTCGCAGGTGAACTGAACCAAAGATACCCTGATGCATCTGTGACAGGCATAGACCTGAATGAAGAGGATGTCGCGACAGCACATCGCAATCTCCCTGGACTTGAATTCCATATGGGGGATGGATATTTCCCTTCAAGGCTGGTCAACAGCAAATTCGATCTTGTCCTGATAATGAACAGCATGATCAACTACGTCCTCACGAGCAGGCCTTCGAAGGAGGAACTGGCACCCATGCTCAAGGACATATCATCAGTAGTCGAAAGCAATGGCTATCTTGTGATATCCTATGATTATTCCTATGATATGTATCAGAGCAGGAATGGACAGCTTGAATTGATAGTGTCGAGTAGGAAGAATGGTGGGGATGAGCAATTCGCTTATGTCCAGGAGTTGCTTACTCTCTCATGAGCAAAAATCAAGAAAGAATTAAGCAGCGCCTCAGATGTTGTCTCCTCTACTTCCCTGAAGATCCTCCATACCCTTGCAGGTGCCGTTCTGGCACATCTCATTCACTCCGCAATCGGCGTCTGTCGAACATGTGTCTCCCATAGCCATACTATCACCTCCTACTCCCCTTAGGGACAACACAAAAGATAGGACGACAAGATATATAGATAGCCATTTCAGGGATAGCGTACCTCAAGTGAAGGCGAATGGGCTAAAGGCTGGCAGGTTCTCGTCTGTGTTGAAGTGCCAGAATGCCTTCTGGATTTCATACCTGGGTGTAGCAGCTGTACAAGGCAGACAATCACGCATTGGAGACACTTGACCTGCCTTGGAAATTAAGAAAAGTCTTTACTCTCAGGAGGAGGGAGAAGCAACAGACCGGAGGAGGATCAGAATAAGGATGAGCCAGGCAGCTGGACAGGTGCTAGACATTTTGTGATTCTATTCTTTCTGAAAATCTAATATTTTCGCGCTTGTCCACTTATACTATCTTAGTTAGCCGAGAACCCTGGGTTCTCGGGCTCTCCTTTGCGAGCAGCTTTGTGCTATCGCCCTTCAGCAGAGGTTCATCGGCCCTTCGTGGGCTCTCTCCTTGCGAGGGGTGTTTCTTCAGTCGAATGGTCTGATTCCCTCTTAGAAACTTTTATAAGCAGATTACAGTTTCCTCCATCTACCTATGATTGATGAGGGCCCACGGGCCTGAGAGAGGTAACGAAATTCTTGTTACCAGATGAGAAGGTGAAGAAATGGCTGAGAAAGATGTTGAGAAAGTCTATGAGGCAATAGAGATAGCAAGGACCACCGGAAAGATAAAGAAAGGTGCGAACGAAGTCACAAAGGCAGTCGAGAGAGGGCTGGCGAAGCTTGTCGCTTTCGCAAAGGACACGAATCCTCCAGAGATCACGATGCATATACCAATGATCTGCCAGGAGAAGGGAATCCTCTGCGTGGAAGTCCCAAGCAAGGATGAGCTTGGAGCTGCAGCAGGACTCACAGTCGGCACAGCAGCTATCGCTATCGTCCAGGAAGGCGAATCCAAGACTGCTATCAAAGAGATATCAGACAGCATGAAGTAAGATGGCAGCAATAAAGAAGATGACGACAAAGGGCGGCCAGAAGGAAGAGACGGCCGTCGAGAAGAAGGGCGTGAACTTCTCTTTCGCAGTCCCTGCCAAGGTCGAGGAGATCATCGGCAGGACAGGCACAAGAGGAGATGTCGTCCAGGTCAGGTGCAAGATCCTCGAGGGAAAAGAGACCAACAAGATCCTCAGGAGAAACGTCAGAGGGCCAATCCAGCTTGGGGATATCCTGATGCTGCGTGAGACTGAGATCGAGGCAAGGCCGCTGACCAAGGCTGGCAGAGGTATGGGTTAAAATGGCAACATGCAGCTTTTGCGGACTGAATATCGAGCAGGGAACCGGCAAGATATATGTCAAGAAAGACGCAAAGATACTCTATTTTTGCTCTATGAAGTGCGAGAAGAACCTCCTCAAGCTTGAGAGGAAACCAAGGACCACAAAATGGACGACGGCAAGGGTCAAGGGAAAGAAGTAGAGCTGATGGAGAGGACGCTTGTCCTCCTGAAGCCTGACGCTATCCAGAGAGGACTTGTCGGGACCATAATCACCAGGTTCGAGAATGCTGGCCTCAAGATGGTCGGCATGAAGATGGTCTGGGTAGATACCCACTTCTCCAAGAAGCATTATGCTGAACATGTGGAGAAGAAGTTCTACAAGGGCCTTGAGGATTTCATCATTAGCGGTCCGATCATCGCGATGGCTGTCGAGGGGATCTTCGCAGTCGATGTAGTGAGGAAGATCGTCGGCTCGACTGAACCGAGGAAGGCACTTCCCGGGACTATCAGGGGAGACTTCGCGCATCATGCTTATGAGTATGCTGACAAGAAGGGGATCGCGATAAAGAACCTCATCCATGCGTCAGATACTCCTGAGAATGCGAAGAAGGAGATAGGGCTCTGGTTCACCGAGAAGGAGATGCATTCATACAAGACCGTGCATGAGATGCACGTGTTCTAGATTTTTTTCTTTGATTGGTATTGTTCATTTATTGTTAATTACTCCTTAGTGATAAATTTATATATCCGATAATTGATCTCCAGTGGATGGACTATCTCTCAGCTATCCCAAGAGACCTTGGATGTCTGGTCACAGGCCTCGCTGCTGCTGGTCTTGCCTATATCAATAGAGGCAATATGGGCACTGCTTCTTATGAAGAGGGTTTACCTAACAGGTCTGTGATATCAGAAGATAGCCTCTCGCGAAGGATCGTTGATAAGTTCCCTGGATATGCCTACATCAGTCCTGTGCTTGATCATCTTGCCTATGGTTTTGGAGGGACACTTGCAGCAGGGGCTCTGACCTCTCTGGTGATCGACATTGTGGGTTCAGGACTTGAGGCAGCAGGCATCAATATTCCTCTGCATGATGTCAAGGTCGTGGTGGGGCAATATGCAGCGATGGCTATTCCTGTCCTTGTGATGTCGTTCAAGGATATCAGGAGAGATATCAGAAGAGGATTCTCACTCAATGATGTCATGCAATACATGGCTGATGTGGCAGGGACAGCAGGTGCATTATATCTTGTGCAAGGAATATACTCGCCACTCGGATGAGATGCTGGACATTCTTGTATTGACGTAGAGATTGTGCCATATCACGAAGGAGTGAAGAGCGTATCTTCCCCTAGGCATTGTAGCAAGTCATGTAAAAGGAGTAGATTCCAACTCTTTTTCTTCTTTAGTGTCTTCTTCCAAAAATAATCTTACTGTGCATATCACTCTCTACATCTTTCACAAACTTTAAAAACACTTACCAAATCCAAAGGAGCACTCGCATTCATTTGGAGGTCATTATCATGGCAGAAAAGATGGTTGATAAGGTTACCAGGCTCATGACAAAGCCTGAGGTCATAAGGAACATAGCTATTTCCGCGCACATCGATCACGGAAAGACAACATTCTCAGACAATCTGCTCTCCGGGGCAGGCATGATGTCAGAGGACCTGGCTGGAAAGCTGTGCGTCCTAGATTTCCACGAGGATGAGCAGCAGAGAGGCATCACAATCGATACTTCTGCTGTGAACATGGTCCATACTCTTGACAACAAGGAATACCTGATCAATCTTCTCGATACTCCGGGACACGTCGACTTCGGAGGAGACGTCACAAGGGCTATGAGGGCTGCAGACGGAACAATCGTGCTATGTTGCGCTGTCGAAGGAATGATGCCGCAGACAGAGACAGTACTGCGCCAGGCTCTCAAGGAGAGAGTGAAGCCTATCCTGTTCATCAACAAGGTCGACAGGCTCATCAAGGAGCTCCAGTTGACACCTGACCAGATGCAGGAGAGATTCGTCAAGATCATCACAGGCGTGAACAGGTTCATCAATTCGATCATCTCAGAGGATATGAAAGGGAAGTGGAACGTCAGCGTGCAGGACGGCTCAGTCATGTTCGGAAGCGCATTCCACAACTGGGCTCTCACAGTCCCCTACATGCAGAAATCCGGCATGTCTTTCAAGAGAGTCTATGATGTCTACAGCACAAATGACGCAGAGGAGATCAAGAAGCTCAGGAAGGAGGCTCCTCTCCATGTGGTCGTGCTCAACAGCGTTATCAGGCATCACCCAAGCCCAGTGGATTCCCAGAAGTACAGGATCCCTAAGATCTGGCATGGAGATGTCGAGACACCTTTCGGACAGTCGCTCATGAAGTGCGATCCAAACGGACCGCTCGCATTCGTGATCACAAAGGTCATCGTAGACCCGCTGGCAGGCGAGATCTGCACAGGAAGGGTCTTCTCAGGTACAGTAAGGAAGGGAGAGCAGGTCTACCTTAACATGGCCAAGCTTTCGCCAAGGATCCAGCAGGTATATATATTCAATGGGGCGAAAAGAGAAGTGGTAGACAATGTCCCTGCAGGGAACATCGTCGGCATCGCTGGACTCAAGGACGGTTTCGCAGGAGAGACAGTCACTCCTACGGCAGAGGAGCCTTTCGAGCAGATCAAACACCTCTTCGAACCTGTCATCACAAAGGCAATCGAGGCGACAAAGCCCTCTGACCTGCCAAAGCTGGTCGAGGTCCTCAGAAGGGTCGGCAAGGAAGATCCATCCATCCAGATCAAGATCAACGAGGAGACAGGCGAGCACCTCATGTCAGGCATGGGAGAGCTCCACCTTGAGATCATCGAGAACAGGATCAGGACAGAGAAGAAGCTTGAGGTCAAGACCTCTCAGCCTATCGTCGTATTCAGGGAGACGATCACAAAGACCTCGAATGAGCATGAAGGAAAGTCGCCAAACAAGCACAACAAGTTCTATTTCAAGGTCGAGCCTCTCGAGCAGCAGCTCAGGGACGGAATAAAGGCAGGAGAGATCCCAGAGCTCAGGGTCAAGAAGAAGATGCCAGAGCTATGGACGGTACTTGAGAAGTATGGGATGGATACGAGGACTTCCAGGAAAGTCAAGCAGATCTACAATGGAAACATGCTCATCGACGAGACAAGGGGACAGGTCCACATGGGCGAAGTCATCGAGCTCATCATGGACATGTTCGAAGATGTCATGGGAGCTGGCCCTATAGCCAGGGAACCATGCTTCGGAGTGAAGGTCATGATCATGGATATGAACCTCCACGAGGATAACATCCACAGAGGTCCAGCCCAGGTCTATCCAGCAGTCAGGGATGGTATCAGGGCTGCCATGATGGATGCGAAACCGATGATATTCGAACCTGTCCAGGTCGTCCAGTTCGAAGGACCTGCAGATTTCATGGGAGAGATATCAAAGCTGGTCTCGACAAAGAGAGGGCAGCTCAATGAGATGAACACCGAAGGTGCTTATGTCGTGGTCAAGGCTAGGATGCCTGTGGCTGAGATGTTCGGACTTTCGGGAGACCTCAGGGGAGCTACAGAGGGAAGGGCGACATTCTATGTAGTTGACCAGACCTTCGAGAAGCTGCCTGAAGAGCTGCAGAACAAGATAATAACACAGATTAGGAACAGGAAGGGCCTCAAGGAGGAGGAACCTACCGAGCAATAGAAAACCTTTTAAGGAACCTAAATTTCCCTAAACGGTTATTAAGACGAGAAATTAGTGCGGAGGAATAATTATGGCAAAAGGCAAAGACCACCTGAACATTGTGTTTATAGGCCATGTCGATCATGGAAAATCAACAACAGTCGGAAGGCTTCTCTTTGACTCTGGTCACATCTCAGACCAGCAGATAAGGAAGCTAAAGGAGCTCGCAGATTCCCTTGGTAAGGGCGGATTCGAGTTCGCTTTCGTCATGGACAATCTGAAAGAGGAGAGAGAGAGAGGAGTCACAATCGATCTCGCTCACAAGAAGTTCGAGACGCCAAAGTATATGTGCACGATCATCGACGCCCCTGGGCACAGGGATTTCGTCAAGAATATGATCACAGGAGCATCACAGGCTGATGCAGCCGTCCTTGTCGTCTCTGCAAATCCAGGAGACGGAGTACAGGCACAGACTAAGGAGCATGTCTTCCTGTCAAGGACACTCGGCGTCGGGCAGATGATCATCGCCATCAACAAGATGGACATGGCCAAGTATGACGAGAAGAGATATAACGAGGTCAAGGAACAGGTCTCAGCACTGCTGAAGACTGTCGGCTTCAAGCCAGACCAGATCAACTTCGTCCCTGAGGCAGCATTCCTCGGCGACAACGTCGTGAAGAAGTCTGAGAACATGCCATGGTACAAGGGTCCAACCCTCCACGAGGCCATCGATCAGCTGAAACTGCCTGAGAAACCAACACAGCTTCCACTAAGGTTGCCAATCCAGGATGTCTATAACATCACAGGAATCGGCCTTGTCCCAGTCGGAAGGGTCGAGACAGGAGTCATGAAGCCAAAGGACAAGATTGTCGTCGTCCCAGGAAGGGAAGGCAAGGGAGTCACAGGCGAATGCAAATCAATCGAGATGCATCACGAGCAGCTTGACAAGGCTGAGCCAGGCGACAACGTCGGATTCTCAGTCGGCGGTATCGGAAAGAAGGATATCGCAAGGGGAGATGTCCTCGGACACCCTGACAATGTCCCAACTGTCGCGACTGAGTTCACAGCCCAGATGGTCGTACTGAATCATCCAACAGTCATCACTGTCGGTTACACACCAGTGTTCCACATCCACACTGCTCAGGTCGCATGCACTGTGACTGAGATCGTGAGGAAGCTGAACCCTGCAACAGGAGAGACGCTCCAGGAGAAGCCAGACTTCATCAAGAACGGAGATGCAGCCATCGTCAAGATCAGGCCTACAACCGCTCTTGTGATCGAGAGGCAGAAGGAAATCCCTCAGATGTCAAGGTTCGCCATCAGGGATTCTGGTACAACAGTCGCTGCTGGAATGTGCATCGATCTCGTCAAGAAAGAGCTTGGCAAATAACTGAAAGATTAGTGAGAACATGCAGAAAGCAAGAATCAAGCTAGCGAGTACCGACATAGACAAGATCAACGAGGTCTGTGCCAGCATCAGGGACATCGCCGAGAAGACCGGTGTTGCCATGAGCGGGCCTGTCCCTCTTCCAACCAAGAAGCTCAGGGTCACAACACGGAAGAGTCCTGACGGAGAAGGGACAGAGACATGGGAGCGATATGAGCTGAGAGTACATAAGAGGCTCATTGAGCTGGGCATAGACGAGAGAGCCTTGAGGCTTGTCATGCGTGTTCCGATCCCAGACGGTCTCAATATCGAGATCGAGATGATCGACGCTTAGATTTTTTTACATAACTTTTTTCTTCTAGTAATGGTGGATTTCTTTAAGATTTCGAGACTTAATGATATTACCTCTTTTCTCCGACTAGCCCATACATCCTTTCTACTGTCTCAGGGAACTTTTTCAGCTCATCGTCTGTAAGCATTCTATATGCCTGGAAGCTTCCGAGTAGCATCTCTGTGAAACCAAGTCCTCGCAGAGCTGGGCAAAGCGATATGGCATCCCTGTACTGTGGGGAGTTTGTTCCTCCTTGTGTAGAATATCCCTTCTTTATGCATGAAAAAGTTATATGGTCCATCGTCGCTTCCAATTGCTCTGATAAGCTGACTCGCATCTTCAAGATGCATCACGTGGGTCCAGGAATCGATAGGTGGAGGAAGATCGACAGGTAGCAGGGATGAATGCAGGTGAAGATGATTAACAGATGCATTTGATCCTTGGGAGTTGAAGCCTGCGCCATGGATCAATCCGCTTCTTACAAGATCATGGATCGCTTCCAGTATGTAGGTATCCTTCGAAGATAGGTATTGGTTGTGTCCTTCAGAGATGTCGGGAATGATCATTGCCTGGCCTTCCCAGTATGGATACCTGGCCAGAATGTGAGTCAGAATTCCATCGACATAGAACACTTCATCCAGACAGCATGTATAGTTGAATCCTTTTGGGTCGAAAGGCATATCTATCCCAAGGGAGCCATTATCAACACCATTCCTCCTGAGCCTAAGTCGGTTGTCGATGATTGTATATCCACAAGCAGACTGCCTGTTGACACTGTAGTCTCCTTTTACAAGTGTTTCCTCTTCTTCCTCCCTCCCTTTTCCGTCGATAAGGATAAAGGAAGGATCGATCGGAAGCTCTGCAGCAAACTCAGGAATAATCCCTTCCAGGCGATTTTTTGCGCTGTTCAGCATAGCCATATTTGACCTGAGAGAGAAGCCTCTTCCGAATGGATGGACACCATCACTCTGCGTGTACAGAAAGTCAAGGTACGATTGCAGCAAGTCCATTCGATGGTGCAAAAAAATGTTATTAATAAGAATATCGCGAGAGAGTCTGTACAAATAGATTTAAATAAGGAATGAAATTTTCAAAGACCAGTCTTTATGCCGGCGTGGCACAATCTGGCTACTGCGCAGGACTGGAACAGCTGGTTACACGGGTCCAGACGGGACCTAGTGCAAAAGGCGTTTGCACGAATCAACCGTAAGCCAGCTTGAGAGATCCTGTGACCGCAAGGTCGTCCCGGTTCAAATCCGGGCGCCGGCGTCTTATCCTCTTTTTGATTACAATTTGGGCCCCGCAGCAAAGTTTGCAAACCACTAGGAGTCTTTGCGATGCTTGCAATAATCAATTCAGTGTTCTCTTGTGTATAAGGATTTTATTGAAGTGAGGCATATCTTGGGATGCCGTCAGCCCAGGGATTGCCTTTGAGTGTAGCCCTGGTCCAGGCTAATGGATAATTAGAAAGTAGTTCCTGCATCTGCAGATGCCTGCTGAAGAGAACAGCTGCCTTGTCTTCCTCCCTACCGTAGAGGAATGCATGGTCGCAGAATATGTCTGTCTCACGCCCTCTTCTGTCAGCAGCAGTGATAGATGCGGCTTCGCAGGCAGAGATATAATGCGTGACATCTTCTAGCTGTTCGTGAGATATTAAGTATATCCTGCTCGGATTACCATGAGCTGATTGGTCAAGGGGATTCGAGTAGGAGAACAGCAGCTTGATGCCTTCATCTACTGGGAGAATTTTCACGCTAAGTGTTTCCTCCTCTTTCCTGGTGAAATAGGCGGACCTTATCTCCCTCATAAGGTCCATCAGGTCTTCTGGATCGATTCCTTCCACGGATAAGCTCCTCGCCATCCTTCCGATGGACATGAATGGGACAGCTATCTCTCTAAAAGAAGAAGAATACCCTTCCATGAATTCTTCGAGATCGCTCATCTCACACAGGCTTTCATCAGGATCTGTTCTCGCTCTTCGAGGAGGGAAAGCCGTCTTTTCAGCTCTGCATTCTCCTTGCCAAGATAATCAACCTGGGCGAAGAGCCTCTGCATATCGACCTTGATCCTCTGGAAGCTCATTATGACCTTTTGTTCATCCATCTGTTGATTGTATATGGGATAATATTTAAGTCTTGTGTTTTTTGTTACTGTTTAGTAACACAATAATTCATAACATCCTGAACAGATCGTATATGACCAGAAAGAGAAGGCGCGCAATGGCCAGGTTCCATATGGTATGTGTGATCCTATGTGTTATGTTCTGGATCTGGTCTGGGTCTAGGACAAGGAAAATCAGGAAGGATATCAGGTTCTTCAGGAGGATACCGATGATGAAGTACATGTCGAAGGAAAGTCCTTTCAACAGGGACATCAGGTAGAGCGTCATGATAAGATGGATCCAGTTCACTATGAGGAGGAATCGGATGAAGTTTGCCTTGAAGAGTCCATACATGCCAGCGACAAGGGCGAATATCGATGCGAGATTAGGTCCGTAAAGATAGGCGAGTAGGAGGGAACTTGCTGTCACTGACTCGATGTTGACGTGCGGAATGAACCTGCTTGCCCTGATTGTGACTACTGCGAGAGGGATGAAGGTGATCGCCAGGAATATCCCCTTGACGACATTCTTGTATAGGAAGAATAGGATGAGGAATGAGATCCCAAGAAAAAAGTTCCTAACAGTGAGATGTCTGCGGACAAGCAGCTCATATCTCTTGAACGTCTTATCCGGGCTGAATGGAGGTTTTTGTGGGAGAGACAACAATAAAGGATTATCTTCAAGTATATAGGGTTTTTGGGACAACTAACACACGGGACTCCTACCTTTTTCTTGACTGTAGAAAAAGGTAGGGCCAAAAAGACAGAGTATGATAACGTATGATGATGGAAAAACTTATAAACTGTGCGCGATATCCGCAAAGGAAGAAACACAAGGGGTGATTATATTGCCAGATGAGAGAGAGCTTAAGCTCAAGGCCAACACCTTGAGAAGGCATATCCTGAAGATGATACATGCCGCAGGAAGCGGCCATCCAGGAGGAAGCTTGTCTTCCACAGAGATCTTCACAGCACTATACTTTTCAGTGATGCAGCATGATCCCAAGGATCCGCATTGGGAGGGAAGGGACAGGTTCATCCTGAGCAAAGGCCATGTCTGCCCAGCATTATATGCAGCGATGGCAGAGTCAGGTTATTTCCCAGCTGAAGAGCTGCTTACACTCAGGAAGCTTGGATCAAGGCTGCAGGGGCATCCGCACATGCTGAAGCTTCCAGGGCTTGAGATGAGCTGCGGAAGCCTTGGACAGGGCTTATCGCTCGCAGCAGGCATCGCCATCGGATTGAAGATGGACAAGAAGACTCCGAGGGTCTACTGCCTGATGGGAGATGGAGAACTTGACGAAGGCCAGATATGGGAGGCTGCGATGACAGCTGCCCACTACAAGCTGGACAATCTCTGCGGCATAGTTGATGTGAATGGACTACAGATCGACGGCTGGACAAAGGATGTCAAGAATCTTGAGCCTCTGGCAGATAAGTGGAAGGCATTCGGCTGGCATGTCATAGAGTGCAATGGACATGAGGTCATGGATGTCGTGGATGCTCTGAATCAGTCTAAGTCGATCCACTCGCAGCCAACAGTCCTCCTGTGCCACACAGTCAAAGGAAAAGGAGTATCGTTCATGGAGAACAATGCAGGATGGCATGGAAAGGCTCCGAGCGATGAGGAACTTACTAAGGCGCTCTCAGAGCTTGATAAAGAGATAGAGGTGCTAAGATGATCAAACTCGATAATCCTGAGATGGTGCCGACCAGATTCGGCTTCGGAGATGCGTTGGTCGACCTGGGGAAGACGAATCCGAACGTCGTCGTGCTGGGAGCTGATCTCACTGCTTCACTCCGTGCGCATCTGTTCCAGAAGGAGTTCCCAGAGAGGTTTGTCCAGTCAGGCATCGCAGAACAGGACATGATGAATATCGCTGCAGGGCTGTCGATGGTGGGAAAGATACCTTTTGTCAGCACATACGGCGTATTCTGCACTGGAAGGGCATGGGACCAGCTCAGGACGACTGTCGCATATGCCAACCTGAATGTGAAGATTGCATCAGGACATGGCGGCATCTCTGTCGGACCAGATGGTGCAACACACCAGGCTCTTGAGGATGTCGCACTCACAAGAGTCCTCCCTAATATGACAGTGATTGTCCCTGCTGATTATCACGAGACTTACAAGGCCACAGTCGCTTCTACGAAGATCAATGGGCCTGTCGTGCTTCGGTTCGGAAGGGAGAAGGTGCCTGTCATAAGTAGCAAGGACGATCCTTTCGAGGTCGGAAAAGCCATCCTCATGAAGGATGGGAAGGATGTGACGATAGTGGCCTGCGGGGTCATGGTGTATGAGGGGCTTGTCGCAGCTAAGAGGCTGGAGGAGAAAGGGATCTCTGTCCGAGTCATAAACAGCCATACGATCAAGCCTCTTGACAATGCGACAATCATCAAGGCTGCTAAGGAGACAGGAGCGATCGTCACAGCTGAAGAGCATCAGGTCACAGGTGGACTCGGAAGCGCTGTAGCTGAGCTCCTTGTCGAGGAATGTCCTGTGCCTATCAGGATGGTCGGTGTCAGGGACAGGTTCGGCGAATCAGGTGAGCCTGATGAGCTGATGAGGGAATTCGGCCTTACGAGCGATGATATCGTCAAGGCAGTCGAGAAAGCCATCAAGATGAAGTGACGATGAGGGTCCTTGTCTGTCCTGACACATTCAAGGGGACATTGTCCTCGCGGCAGGCAGCTGAGGCAATCGCCGAGGGAATCACGTCAGCCAGGCCTGGAGCAGAGATACTGCTCCACCCGATGGCTGATGGCGGGCATGGCACTCTTGAGACCCTAAGTTCCAAGGCGATTGGACGAGTGGATCTTAAGGTCCTTGATCCTCTCAGAAGAGAGATCGAGGCCACTTATCTTCTTTTTCCAGATTCTGCATATGTCGAGATGGCGCAGGCGAGCGGACTTGTCCTCCTCCGCGAGCATGAAAGGGACGTGATGAAGGCATCCAGCTATGGGACTGGCCAGCTCATTCTCGATGCAGCGAAGAAGAGGGACACGATCATAGTCGGACTCGGTGGCAGTGCGACAAATGATGGCGGCATAGGCATGATGCAGGCTCTTGGCGTGAGGTTCCTTGATAAGGAAGGGAGGGAACTTGAAGTGCTAGCTGATATGGCCAGGCTGTATTCTATCGACACATCAAGACTGAGGGCCGGACCAAAGATCGTGATCGCGAGCGATGTGACAAACCCTTTGACAGGGCAGGAAGGTGCTTCAGCTGTATATGGGCCGCAGAAGGGAGCCACAGCTGAACAGATAAGGATCCTGGACAATATCCTCAGGAGATACGCAGCAGTGCTTAGGAAGGATCTGGGGAAGGATGTGGAGAATGCACCTGGCGCAGGGTCTGCAGGGGGAATGGGAGCTTCGCTCCTTGCATTCTTCGATGCAGAGATGAGTAGCGGGGCTGAGATGGTCATGGAGATGACTGGATTCGAGGAAGCGCTAAATCAGGCAGCTCTTGTCGTCACAGGGGAAGGAAGGATAGACTCTCAGACAGCCAGCGGCAAGACGATTAGCATGATACTGCAGAGAGCAAAGAAGCAAGGGAGGAAAGTGATCGCGATCGCAGGTTGCCTTGGTGAAGGGTGGGAGAAGCTTGGCGTCGCTGTCTTCGATTCATCATATGGGAAAAAGCCGGATATGGAATACCTGTCAAAGAATGCATACTCTGTGTTGAGAGAGGCAGCCAAGGAGGCGATAAACCATCTTGATTAGAAGTTATAGTCGTCACATTAATTAATGCTACAGGATTAGCCGCCAAAGGTGGAAAAAATGAAGGTGTTTGTCACAAGGAAGATACCGGACAATGGTCTGGAGCTGCTGCAGAAGGAGACGACAGTGGATGTGAGCCCTCATGACAGGGTGCTTGAGAGGCAGGAACTCATATCCATGGCAAAGGGAAGCGAAGCTCTACTGTCACAGTTGACTGACACTGTGGACGCGGCGCTCCTCGACGCGCTTCCAGATGTCAAGATCATCTCCAATTATGCAGTCGGATACAATAATATCGATGTGAAGGCTGCGACTGAGAGAGGTGTCATAGTCACCAACACGCCAGGTGTGCTGACTGATACGACGGCAGACCTTGCATTCACGCTGATGCTCGCATGCGCACGCAGGATACCTGAATCTGACCGATATGCGAGAGATGGCAAATTCAAAGGATGGGCGCCTCTTCTCCTCCTGGGAAGGGAAGTGACCGGAAGTACGCTCGGCATCATCGGTATGGGCAGGATCGGGTCGACTCTCGCTAAGAGGGCCAAGGGTTTTGATATGAAGATAATCTATCATGACATGGTCCGAGCAAAGCCAGAGGTTGAGGAAGAGACTGGAGCCAGGTTCGTGGACATGGACACACTGCTCAGGGAATCTGATTTCATCTCGATACATGTGCCGCTACTTCCTGAGACAAAGCATATGATAGGTGCAGCAGAGTTCTCGAAGATGAAGAAGACAGCCATCCTTGTCAATACATCTCGGGGTCCAGTGATAGACGAGAGGGCGCTCATCGAAGCGCTTTCCCAAAAGAAGATATTCTCAGCAGGGCTTGATGTCTTCGAGAATGAGCCAGAGATACCAGAAGAGCTGATGAAGCTTGACAATTGCGTGATCGTGCCGCATATCGGGAGCGCGACAATCGAGACAAGGGAGAAGATGGCTGAGCTTGCAGCTAAGAACATCATCCTCGCATCAAGGGGAGAGATGCCTGTATCAGTCGTCAATCCCGAAGTGATGAATAAGAGCAAATTGAAGATAAAGGGGGTATAAGAATGAAAATCGCAGACAGGATGAAGAAACTCGGAACTGAGACTGCATTCGCAGTGGGAGCAGAAGCAGGAGACCTCGCAAGGCAGGGGAAGAAGATTTATCCCTTCCATCTTGGAGACATGAATATCAGGACTCCTGAGAACATCATCAAGGCAGCGAGCAGTGCCATGATGGGAGGGAAGACCGGATACTGCGCAACACCAGGCATACTTGAGCTGAGACAGGCGCTTGCTGAGGATGTCTCCAAGGCAAGAGGCCTTGACTACAAGGCAGAGAATGTGAGCATCCAGACAGGAGGGAAACCTGTTATCGGCAAATTCATCCAGGTACTCATGGAAGCAGGGGATGAGGTGCTCTATCCAAATCCTGGCTACCCAATATATGAGTCCATGATCAACTACTATGGCGGTGTCCCAAAGCCATACTCATTCAAGGAGACGGAGACTGGCTTCGCCCTTGATATGGATGGCATAAGGAAAAGCATCAGCCCGAAGACAAAGCTCTTCATCTACAACAATTATCAGAACCCGACAAGCGCCTCCTCCTCCGACGAGGAGATGCAGGCGATAGTAGACCTTTGCAAGCAGCATGGCCTGATGGTCCTTGCTGATGAGGCTTACTTCGACATAGTCTACGGCAGGAAGGGAAAGAGCATAGCGAGCCTTCCAGGAATGAAAGAGAGGACAGTCATCCTTTACACATTCTCGAAGAAATTCGCGATGACTGGGTGGAGGCTCGGCGCAGCTATCGGTCCGAAGGAGATCATAGACCAGATCAGCAGGCTCAATGTCAATGATGAGAGCTGCACAAACCACTTTGTCCAGGTCGCAGGTGTCGAAGCACTGAAAGGCCCTCAGGAGGAGGAACAGAGGATACTTGGCATACTGCAGGAGAGGAGAGATGTCGCTGTCGATCTTCTCAACAGCATGCCTGGGGTCAAGGTATCGAGGCCAGACTGCACATTCTATCTGTTCGCGAATGTCACTAAGGCCATGGAGGAGAAAGGCTTCACTGATGTCGAGCAGTTCAGGAAGGATGTCCTCCACAAGACCGGTGTCTCATTCACGACAAGGAAGCATTTCGGTACACCTCTTCCAGGAGAGAAGCAGCACTACATCAGGCTGGCTTACTCAGGCATAGATGTCAAGGACATCAAGGAAGGACTGGGAAAACTGAAGGAATATCTGGCTTGATTTTTTTCTTCTTATTCAAATAAGCAATCCATTATTGCTCTGCGTGAATAGACGGTGTGTAACATATATATGCGATTTGGCAAGAATATCTGTGCAGGTGGGAGAATCTTCCTACAGCTGCCAGATCCGACATTGCTTGTAAGCGACCTGACTGTACTTTCGAAATAGTCATAATATCCTCTAGTCTTCAGATTATAAACAGCATAGTTGATTGCCAAGCTGTAATCTGAGAGATCAAACTCAGGTTGATCCGGCACCTCGACACTGTTGAGCATGCGGATGCTTTCTCTGAGAATACTCAGATCCTCCTTGCTGGCTGCCACTGAAGGAAAAATAAGCGCAGGGTCTGGTTCGACATCCTCTTCAAGATCTGTCAGAATGAGAAAGCATTTGCCATCGCAAGCAAATGTCAGATTCCCATGGTCATATCTTGTGAGATTATTGATGACCTCAATGTCCATTCTCTGGATCTCATCTCTTTTAGATTGATTTGCTACATATCCGGATATCCTGCTTCTGAAGTACTCAGCGATCTGCTGCTCAGTCATCTCTTTGAACACATATGTTTGAAAAGGAACAGAAGCATTCTTTGCATAGTACAAATATGCAAGAAGCTTCTGATCGTCAGGCAATGTAACCGGAGTATCTCCAATATGATCTGTGCGATAATGCAGAAGGTCAGAAAGGTTCACAAAAACGAGCACGCTGCACATGATGAGAGATATCAGAGCGATCAGTCTCTGTCTGAAAAGCAATGGTATGGAAAAACTCAAGAGGAGGATGAGAGCACTGATAACAAGAGCATCAGTGATATGGAATAAGTATGTTCCAGTATAGAAGCCTAAGTATAAGCATAGAAGTGCCATCAAACCTGAGACGAGCAATGCCTTGATCGGAACCTCAATAGTCATGTGTCTGATATATTGGTGCACAATATATTCTTTTCTAACAATAGGATAACTTTGAGTCAGGGTTGCTCCTGGATCCAGGATACCGATTCCCCCGAAACATTTAAAAAAGAAACCTATTTCCGAAGATGAATCTTTTGGACAAGGTGATTCCTTTCCTTGGCCAGACAATCAGAAGAAAGGAACAATAAGGGCACATAGCTCAGCCTGGTTAGAGCATTCGCCTCTTAGCAAGGAAGGCCTTCTCGGCCTGCCTGGATAGCAAGCGAAGGGTCGGGGGTTCGAATCCCCTTGTGCCCAGTTTTCATTCTAACATTTTTTTGTTGAGTAGGCTTGAGCTTAATTCGCGCAGCGAATTAAAGTTTGCTTGCAAACTTTGCGAAACCTACTTGTTTTTCCGAGGTTTTTCTTAAAAAGCTCGTTCGCTAATCCCCTTGTGCCCAGTTTTCATTTCTTTGTCGTGGGATCGAGCTTGTCGTCGAATTGTGCTATCTGGCACTATTTCATTGGGAACATCTTTTTATATAGAGTATCTGGACAGACATAAATGAACTTTTATCAGAGGCAGTTTATACTGCACTTCATCGGGCTTTTAATCCTGTCTCTCGTCCTGATAGCTGCCAGCAGGTACAATTATCTGCTTTTCCATACGCTCGCAGAGCTCATCAGTGTGATCATAGCGGTAACTGTATTTGTTCTGGCCTTGAACACAAGGAAGTTCATGAAAAATGGGTATCTCCTCTTCCTTGGTGTAGCTTCCCTGAATGTCGCTATCATCGACCTGCTCCATACGCTCTCCTTCCAAGGAATGCCGATCTTTCCTGGATATGATGCGAATCTTCCCACACAGCTGTGGGTACTCGCAAGGTCTATACAGGCCATATCGCTCATCATCGCACTCCTGTTTCTCAGAAAGAAGGCAGGGTGGAAGTCACTTGCTGGTTTCACATTATCGTCAATCATCCTTGTGGCACTTATCTTCGGCAGGCTGTTCCCTGATGCATATGTGGAAGGCAGGCTTACTCCTTTCAAGATCGTGGCAGAGTATGTGATCTCCGGGGTCCTCGTAATCGCGCTTCTGCTCCTGAGGAAGAGAAAACAGGAATTCGATCCAGGCGTACTGAACCTATTGTCCTATTCTATCATGCTGATGATACTCTCTGAGATCAGCTTCACGATGTATACGGACGTGACAGGCATCTCGAACCTCATCGGACACATATTGAAGATAGGGGTATACTACACGCTGTATCTGGCGATCGTCCATAGGGGTCTGACCCGGCCGTACAGCGTCCTCTTCAAGGAGTTGACCGAGTCCAATAAACTGAAGGACTTATTCATAGATATAATGAGGCATGACATGCTCGGACCCCTGGGGGTCATCAGGCATAAAGCAGAGATGAGGAAGGATTTCGAGGGAATACAGAAGAACAGCGACCATGTCATAGGGATGATCGAGAGTGCCCACAAACTGGCTAACTTCAAGGGTTCTGAACTGCATCGTGTGGAGACACATCTGACGAACCTGCTCGAAGAGGCAGTGGATCGCCAGAAAATCCATGCAGATGAGAAAGGCCAGATCATCAAGCTTGAAGTGAAGACGGATATCAAGGTGCTTGTAGATCCGATGCTTATCGAGGTGTTTGTCAATATGATCTCCAATGCCATCAAGTATTCTCCTGAGAATGCGGAGATTGTCATCAAAGCAGAGAATCAGCAGGATAGGATAAGGATATACTTTATCGACCGGGGGGAGGGAATCGCGGATGCGCACAAAAAATCCGTATTCGAGAGATTCAAGCGTTTGAGCAAGGGCGGTGTCAAGGGTCTAGGTCTGGGTCTTGCCATCTCGAAGGAGATTGTCACAGCTCATGATGGACAGATCTGGGTGGAGGACAATCCTTCCGGAGGAAGCATATTCGTCGTCGAACTCCCTAAGCATCCAGGCCGAAGACAGATTTCACGAGGAAGCCCACACCGAAGCTGATGAGCGCCACCACAAGCGATATGACAGCCATCTCGATGAACCTTGGCCAGAACTTCTCTCCTTTTGCTGTCGTTATGTAGAAAGTGTAGCTGAACACGATCGAGAGCGCGACTGCGATCATCGTGAACATAGCAGCAAAAAGATTCCCGATGATCAGATAAGGGGCTATGAGCAGTATCACTGTGATTATGTATGTGCTCCCTGTGTAGATAGATGACTTTAGAGGATTCTTCCCTGACATCCTGTCTTCTTTTGTCGAGAGATAGTCTGAAGCAGCCATGGACATGGAGGCAGCGACCCCTGTGACAAGGCCTGTCATGGCTATCAGCCTTGGATCCTTTATGACGAATGTAAGTCCTGCGAGGGCGCCGGTCAACTCGACAAGAGCATCGTTGAGCCCAAGTACGATAGATCCTTCATAGATCACACGTTCCTCCTCTATCCTCTTCAGGAGGGCTTCTTCATGCTCTTCCTCCTCCTTTCCTATCTTCCTAAGTTTGCCAGGAAGCCTTGAATATGATACTTGTGCATTTGATTCTCCCTGTTCCATGAGCCTGAGTCCGAAAGAAAGGCCGAATATCTTTGCGATAAGTGTGTAATATTCGACCTTCAGGCGGTCAGGTCCTATCTCCTTGCCAGTCTCCTCCTTCCATAGCTTGTAATGCTTAAGCTCATCCTGTGCGATCTCCTCAAGAATCTTAGAGTTCTTCCCTCTGACAAACTTGGCGAGATTAGTGTAGATATGATATTCTGTGATCTCGTTCTTCTGGAACTCTTCAGGCTTCACAGGACCGGGCTTATGAAGCTCTGTATTTATACTTTTTCCTGGTCCCAATAGCTGAACCTCTCAAGAAAGCTGGATGGAAGCTTTTCCCTGAAGTCAGGTTTAGAGAGCAGCAAAGGCAGCTGGTATGTGAGAAGGCCTGTCATGGCAGGATGCGCTCCTCCGTTCTTTGGGGCGATGAAATAAGGTCCCTCCTGGAGGAACGGAACCAGAAGCTCGGTCATCTTCGGCTCATATACCTCCAGGAACCTGATCGGGAGCACTCCGGGCCAGCTTCCACAGGTGACAACATAGCCTTCATCAGGGCTGAACTCAAAGCCTGAAAGATCCACAGATGGCCAGCCCTTCTTGTATTCGACCTTAGAATAGCCGAATCCCATAGGCTCCTGTGAATCGGGAGTCAGCATGTATATCAGGTTGTCAAGGGTACCAAGGACCCTGATGCCTTCCACTGCCTTCACGACATTGCCATCATACTCATCCCCTGCAAGGTCCACGAGCACTCGCAAGGCCATCGAGGAGAACTCTTCAGCTGTGACAATGGACTTCGTAGGATCAGACCGATATGCAGCATCAACAAGGACGTGCGCTCCTCTGATCGCCTCTTGCCTGATGCTCTCATCATACATCGCACTGCTGCCAAGCGCGATCATCACGACAGGAGGATCGTCTGGATGCATGGCATCGATCGTATCCCAGACCCGTATGGCGTTGCTGCCCACGCCTCCTGCTCCAAGGAAGACAACTTTCAGCTTGTCGATGCCTCTGAATCCATCAGTCATCCGCTTCGCTATCTCATAGCCCAGGACCTCGCCTGTTATGGATGTTCCCCTCGGATCGTACACCTCTCGTCCATCCGGACCTACAATGCTGTCCAGAGACAAACCCTGGATACCATGTTCCATCAGATATTGGACCCTGTCTGGTCTGCTGGGGTAATGTATCATCGATACAAGGGAAGATCCTGGTCGCATCTCGCCCAACTCATCAGGCTGAGAATATTTGAAGACGAAGGCTGCATCCTGTCGATACGCTTCCCTATGTCCTCCAAAGCTGACCCTACCAGGGAATCTCTCCTTAAGAGCCTGATAACTCGACCATGAATAGCTTCCTTCTGCGCCTTTGACAAGGGCCATGCCGCTACCATAGTCTTCCTCGATATTCACCGAAAGCCAGGGGACAGAGGTCAGGAGCCTCCCTATGTAATCAGGTGAGAATTCCCTGATCTCTCCTGGCCAGCGTTGGGTGTTAATCCTTGGGAATCCTACAGTCCTGATCCTCAGGACTGGCTCAGGCACTATACCACGAGCCAAAGGAAGAATCCCTGATCTGACAGCGTACTCAAGGAGGGCAGGATCGTCTGAATGCATGATACTGAATCTGCTGCCAGGAACAGACTTTGAACCTATGACACCGATCCTCGGCTGTCCATCAGGACTTGGGTCGAACCCCTGAGCCCTTGCCAACGCCTCCAGATGCTCCGGTACTATGATGCTTTCAGCCACTCTGCAGCGCGGTTGAACATCAGAATATTTATTTGTTTTGAAACCCTGATCAAGTATTCATGGACATAGAAACATTTATAACAAGAATGTGACTCTCCTGATTTTTTAGTATGGCACAATTCTCATTCGGCGGAAGGCACATAATCAGCATCAACGATTTCTCCAAGGACGAGATAGTCTATATCCTGGAGACGGCAAAGAAGATGGAGAAGAACAAGAAGCAGCTTCTCTCGGACAAGGTCCTAGCGACATTGTTCTTCGAACCATCGACGAGGACTCGGCTGAGCTTCGAGGCAGCCATGTGCAAGCTCGGCGGAAGGGTGCTAGGGTTCTCTGATCCTCATGTCAGCTCCTTCTCAAAAGGGGAATCACTGTCTGATGCGATCAAGGTCGTCGCAGGATACGTCGATGCCATCGTGATGCGGCATCCTCTTGAGGGTGCTGCGAGGCTTGCTTCGGAGATATCTCCTGTGCCTGTCATAAACGGGGGAGACGGAGCTAATCAGCATCCTACTCAGACACTTCTCGATCTCTATACGATAAAGGAATCGCAAGGCAAGATAACAGGACTCTCTATCGCGATGGCAGGAGACCTCAAGTACGGGAGGACTGTGCATTCACTGGCGAATGCCTTGTCGAAGTTCAAGTGCAGGCTCTTCTTCATAGCGCCTGAAAGCCTCAGGATGCCAAGGCATATCCTCACTGAGCTTGAAGAGGCAGGCATAAAGTATTCTGAGCATGAGAAGCTCCAGGAGGTCATCGATGAGATCGACATCCTGTATGCGACAAGGATCCAGAAGGAGAGGTTCCCTGACGCAGCGGAATATGAGAAAGTAAAGAACGCATACATCCTTGATATGCCGCTCCTTGCGAATGTGAAGAAGAACCTGAGGATCATGCATCCTCTTCCTCGCGTGAATGAGATCACGACAGCAGTTGACAATTCAGGCTATGCTTATTATTTCGAGCAGTCACACTATGGGATACCAGTAAGGCAGGCGCTGCTTGCGCTTGTAATGGGGGCAGCAAAATGAGAGCATTCAAGGTCTATGCGATCGACAACGGGACTGTGATCGACCATATCCCGGGAGGAAAAGCGCTGAAGGTGGTCGAGATCTTGAAGCTGGAGGAATACAACCAGGTAGTCACTGTGGGTATGAATTTCGAGAGCAAGAAGACTGTCAGGAAGGATGTCGTCAAGATTGAGAACAAGAGCCTGAGCAAGGATGAGCTGAACAGGATCGCAGTCATAGCGCCGATGGCTACTATAAACATCATAAGGGAACAGAAGGTCGCAGAGAAGTTCAAGATAGAGGTTCCTAAGTACATGGAGAACCTCATCCGATGCCCAAATCCGAAGTGCATCACCAGGAATGAGCCAGTAGCCACCAAGTTCCACAAAGAGGCAGACAGGCCGCTCACAGTCAAATGCCACTACTGCGAGAAGTCGTTCACTGAGTTCACGCTGTGCTAAGTTTTTTATCTTACCTTCCACTCTTTCTCACACATGAGCAACTTCTATGAGCCTGCCGAGGACTCCTATCTTCTTGAGAAGCATGTCAGGGAGCGTTCGAGAGGGAGAGTGCTTGACATGGGGACAGGCTCAGGGATCCAGGCTATCGCAGCTGCACCGAAGGCAAGGAGGGTGATTGCTTGCGACATCAATCCGATGGCGCTTGGGAATGCGAGGGATTGGGCAGCCAAGGAAGGCGTAAACAATATCGAGTTCCTGCAGTGCGACCTATTCTCTGTCCTTGAAGAGAAGGATGAGAAATTTGACCTGATGATATTCAATCCTCCATATCTCATCCAGGATGAAGGGATAGTCGACAAGGCCATCTATGGAGGGAAGCGTGGATACGAGACCACCCAGAGATTCCTCGAGCAAGGAAGAGACTTCCTTGCAGACGATGGGGAATTCCTGATCACATACTCTGATCTTGTGCCAGAGAAGGAATTCATGCAGATGGTCGATGACCTCATGCTCGATGTGGAGAAGATCGACAACGCCCATTGGTTCTTCGAGACACTCTACATCCTCTCGATAAGGAAGAAGCCCATTCTCAGGCAGCTTCAGGGAAGAGGCTTCTCAGGGATCATGCCTCTGGCCAGGGGGAAAAGGGGCCAGGTCTACACAGCCATGCATGATGAGAAGAAGGCAGCCATCAAGGTCGACAGGGTGAAAGAGAACATCAGCAGGGTGGGATACGAGGCGGCATTCTTAGAGAAGCTCAACAAAGAGGGGATAGGGCCGCAGATGTTCATGCATGGTGAAGGCTTCATAGCATACTGGTATGTGGAGGGAAAGCCTATACTTGAGTTCCTGAAGGAAGCTGGCCATGATGAAGCGAGGAGCGTGATAACCGATGTGCTGGACCAATTGCGAAGGATGGACAAGCTTGGGATCAACAAGTTCGAGATGCAGCATCCCTGGAAACATATCCTTGTGCAGGATGATGGGAAGGCTGTGATGATCGACTTCGAGAAGTGCCGGCATACAGAGGAACCGAAGAATGTGACCCAGTTCATCGATTTTTTGACAGGCACAGACATGGCCGCGCTCCTTGCCAAGGCAGGGATCAGCCTCGACAGGAAGGAGATGATAAGCTTATGCAGGGAATATAAGAGGAACCATACTGATGAGAGCTTTTCGAGGATAAGAGATGTCTTCCACAGCTCATATTCTTAGGACATGTGACATAAGGAGCTTTGGGTGCATGCTGAGCAAAAGGTTCGGTTCTGCCAGATTCGAGCACCAGCAATGAGAGCATCCTTTGGGTTTCATCATGATGTCCAGAGCTTCGGAGACACTGTGCTCTCTTAGTGAGGGAGAATCATCAAGCATGAGCCTGCCGCATGGATTGATTCGGCCGGATGGAAGCACATATACGAAGGCAAGTCCGGCATAGCATTCTAGCCACGTCGGAGCAGGCCAATTATGCAAGTGCCTGAGAGTCACTATCGAGTTCTTGATGTGTGGATTGCCTTTCCTCTTCTGTTCAATGAGACGTCCGATGAATGCCTTGTACTTGACAGGGTCTGGGGACTGGTTGCGTGTGCTTGCCGGGTCATCCCCTTCCATGGATGTAGCTGGCTGGAATACTGACTCTACATGAAGCATGCGCAGTGTCTGCATAACCTCACTGAAATGATCAACATTATGCTTTGATATGACTGTCGAGGCTATGACCCTGATCCTCTCCTTCCTGCATGCATCTATGGCATCTGACACATGCCTGTACATCCCTGGCATCCTTGAAGCATCATTGATATCTTCGGGCCCATCAAGGCTGAGCTTGACCCAGCTAATATCCCTTATCTTATGGATCGACTTCCTCAGGAGGATGCCGTTTGTGTTCATGGAGCAAAGCCTGCCGCTTTTCCTGATGTGGTCGACTATCAGCCCGATATCGTCCCTTAGCAAGCATTCGCCTCCGTCCAGATTCACATGCTGTGTGCCCAGGGTGAAGAACTGGTCAAGGATACGGATGATCTCCCTTGTGGTCAGCTCATCTTCATTCTTCTCATGAAGCGTGCAGTATGTGCAGCGGGAGTTGCATCGGTATGTCGGCCAGAAAGTGACAGATATCGGCCTGCTTGCCTTCCGCCGCCTGATTGCCAGGATATCAGCTGGAAGACCGATCAGTCTGCTCATCCGAAAAGACATGGATCGAATGTTTATATTGGTTTGCATGAGAAAAATTTTATAAATCGAGGCAGCTAAGAAGATGCTATGTCACTAGTGAACAGGTCTGAACTTAAGAAGATAATCGGAGACTTCAAGGTAGCGAACGAATTCTTTCCCACACTGAATGCCAAGGTCGAGGACCTTGTGCGACAGGCGATGGAAAGGGCAAAGGCCAACCAGAGAAGGACTATGATGGGTAGGGATATCTAGATCCGGGATATTCTTTTCTGGAGCTTGTCTATCCTCGCCCTGAGCAGGTCAAGCTTCTTCTTCGGAATCTTCCTGCTCTTGCTGAGAGTAGCATGAAGGTCCTCGAGTTCCTTTATCTTCTGCCTTATCGGATCAAGCTTCTGGCCTTCGAGTTTCCTCTTTATCTTCTCCTCAAGCTCTCTTATGCGTTCCCTGTTCTTGACCACAGGCATCTGGGGAGAAGCTTCCTCCTGCTTCCCGAGCTTGTCCTCGATCTTCTTCTCAAGCTCCTCGAGCCTGTTGTTCTTGTCGTCTATCTCAGTCGCGACTTCCTCGAGCCTTTCAGTCAGGAGTTCTTCCTCCTTCTCCTGATCCACTATGATCTTCTTTGATCTCTCATTGAGTTCCTGCATCTGCTGGAGCCTGCGCGAAAGTTCCATGATGTGCCCGGTCAGCTCTTTGTTGCGTTCCTCCAGCTGGCCTATCTTCTGGTCAAGGACTGTGACCTTGGAATCTTCGGCAGCATGGCGCTGCTTCTGCATATGGTCCCTGATGCTTGCGGCTGTCAGGTACTTGAGGAAATCTTTCGCTTTCCTCCTGTCGAATTCATACATGCCAAGTATGTCGGCCATTTTAGAACTTGATCTTGAATAGCGGCTTCTTGTCCTTCTCAGGCTCTGCCATCGGCATCTGAGGAAGCTGATTGAAGGATGGTTGGCTAGGCTGATTGAATGAAGGAGGCTGGCTGAATGAGGGAGGACTATACTGGGGTTGGCTGAATTGCTGTGGTCCTAGATCCAGGCTGGATTGCATAGGCATGGATGGCGGCGAAGGAGGTGCAGGGGGTATCGATGATTCCCTTGGCTGGTCTCTCATCGGTGGCTTGGGAGCCATCCTCTGCCGTGATGACAGATCCTCGATCATGTCTGCGATGGCGACGATACCTTTCGCTATCTTCTCGTTCTGCTCAAGGACCTTGTCAATCTTCTCAGAGAGAGGACCGATCTTGTCTGAGATCATGACAGAGTCATGCTCATCAAGCTTCATGTCCTCAGCAGCTTCCCTGAACACCTTGAGGAGCGAGTTTATAGAATCATTCAGATTGTCTACGCCTGTGCTCTCGGCACCTGATTGAGGATTCCTCTTGAGCCTGTCTATCTCACGTTTAAGCCTCTCGATCTCCTCGTGAGGCAAGAGCTCATAATCATCATCCGCCACTGTTGGTCACCCTTTTTATTGACTGTAACTGTCTTCCACCTATATATACTTTTTGATTGACCCAGGAGAATAAAAGCTTTGGTTCTCATCTAAAAGAATGCACAGCAGCCGAATCTGCAGCATTTTCCATGAGGCTCTCATCAAGGTTTGATTCTTCTCTCTGGCAGATCTCAAGCTTGGCTTTCGTGACAGGACTCTCAGGAACATAAAGGCATCTCTTGTTGTACATGTTCGACAGCTCATACGTGCCGAGGCGTATGGCCTTCTGCACTATCTCTTCCTTGTCGAAGCAGAGGAGCGGCCTCAGGATAGGGATCTTCACAGAGGAGCTTATAACTTCCATGTTGGTGAGCGTCTGGCTTGCGACCTGGCCGAGATTCTCGCCTGTCAGGAGGAAATCATATCCTTCCCGCCTCGCGATCCTCTCGCTTATGCGATACATCATGCGCTTGCAGAGCACGCACTGATAGCGAGGGTTGCGCCTTGAGAGGTTGGACATCACCTTGTTGTATTCGACCATCCTGATACTGCCTATCCGGTGTCGGGTGATAAGGAAAGAGGCCATCTGCTCCATCGCCTGGAGGCTTCCATCGATGACGAAATGGATGAGGTCGACCTTCATCCCCCGGGAGACCATCATCGCAGCTGCCACTGGGCTGTCGATCCCCGGTGAGGCAAGGCATAACGCTTTCATATCATTCATGAAAACAGACGGCGCTTATTAATCTGACGGGCTGCCATATTGGACTGGTCCACCCCCCTTAAGCGAATATATGAGTAAGGTTTTTATACCATCCGGCACTCTACTACCAGGATGACAATATGGAAGACGGTCCCCAGGGGGGACAAGACGCCTAGGCAATTCAACGTCATTATCGAGATACCCAAGGATTCGATGAACAAGTATGAGGTCGACAAGGAGACAGGCATGCTGACGCTTGCCAGGGTCCTCTACTCTGCTGTGCATTATCCTGGCAATTACGGATTCATCCCACAGACGATGTGGTATGACGGGGATCCACTTGATGTCCTGGTGCTCGGAACGACAAGCATCCATCCTCTGACCATAGTTGAGTCAAGGCCTATCGGAGTCCTGAAGATCGTCGATAATTGCGAAGAGGATGATAAGATAATCGCTGTGCCTGTGAATGATCCGAGGTTCGAGAACATGAAAGACATCAAGAATCTCGCAGGGCTACGGATAAGGGAGATCGAGCATTTCTTCACGATCTACAAAGAGCTCCAGGGAGGCCAGGTGCAGGTCCTGGAGATAAGAGGGAAGAAAGATGCTGAGGCTGTGATCAACCAGAGCATAAGGCTCTTCGAGAGCCAGGGAGAGATAGATCCAGTCAAAGTGAAAGGCTGCAAGGTCCCGAGACGCAAGATCGCTGCAAAGCCTTGATCATTCTACAGTTCCTCTCCAAAAGACAGCTTTATATGCCTTCCTTCCCTTCCAGGAAGGCATGAACCTGAGATGCATCCACTGCGCAGGCAAAGGAGCATGCGGAAGGCCATTCTGCCCGATCCAGCAGAAGCTGCGATCCCAGGCGAAAGCGAATGACAATTTCAAGAAAGATTATTTCGGCGAAGCGCCAAATGTCTTCATCGGAAGCTATGGCTACCCAAATGTCAATGTGGGGATACTATCGAACGAGACAGTGACTGAGGAGCATGACAATCCAAGGCTTTGGTCTGAGAAGGATTACAAGATACCAAGCCTTATCGACCTGCGGACAAGCCTTGTGAATTCGCATCTGAAGGCTGGTGTGAAGAGCTTCGATGACAAATTCATCGAGATGACTCAGGAGGTCTCGATGGCCTCAAGGCCCACAGATGTGGAGGTCAAGCTTGAGAAGAAGCCGCAGTTCTCGCTATCATACAACCAGGAAGCTGCGCCGTTCGGGCCTTCTGTGAGGGTCCAGAAAGCAGAGCTTGCGGAAAATCCAAGGATACCTGTGCATGTGGAGAAGACAGTCTCTGACAGAGACCTCCATGCCAAGGAGGGAATGGAATATCTCTATGACAAAGGATTCGATGAGCATTACCTTACCAAGCTCATCTCAGTCGGCAATCTTGGGCTGGGAGCGAACAGGAAGCTTGTGCCCACCAGATGGAGCATCACAGCGACAGATGATATCATCGGAAAGCATCTTCTTGAAAATGTGAGGGATAATCCTGATTCAGGGTTCGAGGCAAGATACGGAGGATATCTCGGCAACAATTATCTGATACTGTTCTTTCCAGGGAACTGGGCATATGAGCTGTTCGAGATAATGGAGTCATCAGGTGAATACTCGACAGACTCCGAAGGTTTCGGAGGGAGGAAGGACTATGCCACAAACACTGTCGGAGGCTACTATGCGACCAGGCTTGCGGTGCTTGAGCACCTAGAAAAGGCAAGGAGGCAGGCATCAGTGCTTGTATTCAGGTTCATCTCCGAGGATTACTATGCGCCGATGGGTGTCTGGGTAGTGAGGCAGGCGACAAGGAATGCTCTGTCTTCAAGACCCGAGACATTCAGCTCAAGGGAAGAACTGCTCGCCCATGCCCGTAAAAAAGCCTTTGAGAGGAACAGGTTCGACCTGAAAGCCCTTGAGAAGAGAAGCTTGCTCCTGGGAAGATATCTTGCACAGAGCAGGCTCCAGTCCTTCATGTGACATCATCTTTAAATATATTCCAGTTCTCCCCGCACTCAGGTTGGAAATACTAGTCCTTTTCTGGATCGCGTCCCTGATAATCTTCGTAGGCTTCCTCGGGGAGATGATCTTTCGGAGGACAAACATACCAGATATCGTATGGCTTCTTATAGGCGGCATGACTCTCAGCATCCTCTTCCCGGAGCTGAGGGAGAATCAGATACTCTCCTCGATAGCTCCGATATTCACCACATTCGCTCTGGTCTTCATACTATTCGAAGGAGCCTCGAACCTCGACTTCAGGCATCTTGTCAGGGGGTTTGTCAGCGGAGTGAACCTGACATTCGCCAATTTCCTGCTGTCGACGATAACAGTGACAATCGTCCTGATGGCGTTCGGCTGGGATATGCTTTCCGGCCTTCTTCTCGGATCCATTCTGGGAGGGACAAGCTCAGCTGTCGTCATGCCTATCGTAAGGAGGATAAGCATCCATAAGATCCCTGCCACTGT
>CAYTWW010000019.1:0-2458 GCA_964441565.1 uncultured Methanosarcinales archaeon
TCGAATGCTGTGAATGGCTGCCATGGCTTCCATGACTGCTATGGCTGCCGTGGCTTCCATGGCTCGAATGCTGTGAATGGCTGCCATGGCTTCCATGACTGCTATGGCTGCCGTGGCTACCGTGGCTCGAATGCTGTGAATGGCTGCCATGGCTTCCATGGCTCCCATGGCTGCCGTGGCTGCTATGGCTGGAATGATGGCTGTGTGTGGCAGTGACCTGCACTGACCCTGCGTTGCTGACCGAGATCGCATCAGCCCTGACTGCCTTTGCTGAGAGTACAGACGCGATCGCTGCGCTGCCTATGAATGTGCTCAGGGCAAAGAGATTCTGTTTGGTGATGCTTCCTTCCTCGCTCTTTATGAAAGCGGAAATCTTCTTCTTTAGCTTGGGAAGCACCTCTTTTGCCATGATCTATTGATTAGGAGTTCGGTTAATATAATTTTCTCTTGATTCCTCTCTTTTGATTCACCATTGTAATGTAGTAAATGATGGAAAAATATATATATATTGGAGGTAACTATATGGTTGATAATATTTAAATCAGACAGTTGAGGTGCATGATGACGACCGTTGATGGCTTTGTGATCGATCCAAGTGTTAAGTCCGGAGGCATTGCAGTGCCTAAGAAGGGTTTCGCTGCTGCAGGTCTAGAGGATGCTGTGCTGAAGCTGGCAGAGGAATAGCGCTGCGCAGGACGATCGACGCCAAAGACATGCAGCTGATCATGGGAAGGGAGGGCAGGGCCATGCTTGAGCATGGGCTTTCGACCTATGGCATGTACCTTTCAGATTCGTATGTCGCCACTTCGCTCGGGCTTGCGCTGCAGCTGCCGACGTTCAGGTATGAGGTCGAGCATGGGATATCGCAGGAGAAGAAGCAGCTCCTGACAAGGCTCATCGATGTGGTTGTCGAGAATACCTATGTGCCTGAGGCGAGGCAGGTCCGCAGGGATGATGCGCTCTGTGAGCTGGACTCGATACTGGCTGATTACAGGATCCAGATTGATGCTTCTGCTGATGTGAATATCAGGAATCTTGAAGATGCCTCGAAGAGGATGTCAAGGTTCGTGAACAGCTATCTCGACCAGGCGAAGGGGTTCCTGCCTGATGCTGAGGCGAGGTCGATAAGGAAGGCTGTGAACAAAGGGTCGATGGGGCCGCTGATGCTTGAACTGCTGGCCGCACGCGAGGATCCGACTGATGATTTCAGGTTCAGGCTGCTATCGAATGCCAGGGATGCTTATGCATCTTTGATGAGGTCCGCGGACTATGAGGGGATCAAGGATCTTGCGTATCTGTTCTCTGCTGCCGGCACTGATGATAAGTTTGGGTGTGAGATGTCGCCTGGAGATTCATTCTACGCACAGTTCTCGAGGATGATGACTCCGAAGAACGCGATAGTCAGGTTCGCGTCGGCAGGGCTTCCGAAGACTGTCAAGGACGCAGGATTCGCAAGGCTGTATGAGCTGGCATCAGAACCGGTCGGGACCAAGCTCAGGACAGAGAGCAGGATCGCGAAAGGTGCGCTCGAGGATGCGTACCAGATGATGCTCGCACTGAACCAAGTCCAACCTGGTATCGTCGATGAGCATCCTGCCCTGTATCAGGCATTGTTCGGCCTGCATGAGGGAAAGCCTGCATTGGTAAGCGATACGATGGGTACTGAGCTTGAGGATGTGCTGGGTATCGCATATGCGACTCTTCAGAGCAATGGGCATGCTGCTGGCAGGCCAAAAGGCAGATTCATCCAGCATATGATGAACAACCACAATCCATGGAGGCCGAGTATCGGCCTCCTCGCTGCTCTGCTCCTGACAGCATGCGCTGGAGGCGTGGCGGCTGGCACAGGAGGAGGAGGGGGAAACTATGGCGAACCGACTGCGCAGCCGACACTGCAGCCGACACAGCAGCCGACCGCTGGATATACCCAGACTGCGCAGCCGACGCTTGCGCCTACGAGCACTCCCACACCAGGTAGTCTATCGGGAATGCTGTTCCTGGATGCGAACGGATCCGGCCTGAGAGACAACACGATATTCCTCTGTCCTGGCTCACCCAGGTATGTGCCTGAGTCGCTTGGGGCCTTCTTCCCTGGCGCATGTGACGGCAAGGGCGGGCAGTTCGTGACTGTGATGGAGCCTGTGCTGCCTGGATTCGCTGTCAATGCGACGATAGGGGGGAACAGGTATTCTGCAGTGACAGGGCCTGACGGCCTGTACAGGATCACGACTGTCGAGCCAGCTGGCACGCAGGCGCAGCTACAGTTCATCGACCCGGCACAAGATCCGCTCAGGATGGGATTCATCAACAGGTTCAACGGGACTGTGACAATTCCTCCGTACAGTGTGGGTGAATACAGTGTGCCGGAGCAGGTGCTCAATGACACGACGCTTATCGAGATCGCGAATGGCATCAGCATCACTGTGGGACAGGATCAGCAGATTGGCCTTACGCAGGG
>CAYTWW010000019.1:2558-27088 GCA_964441565.1 uncultured Methanosarcinales archaeon
CGAATGGCATCAGCATCACTGTGGGACAGGATCAGCAGATTGGCCTTACGCAGGGCTTTCTCACGATGCCGATAACCTCGGCTCAGTACCCTACGCTCACACAGAATCAGGCATATGATCATCTCCTCATACCTGGGAAGGGAGTCGATTTCACAGGCAATCCGCACATATGTGTCACATATAACCTTTGCGCACCACAGGCAGAATGGGCTCCATGGCAGGGTACAGGTGATCAGCACACAGGATATGACATGGGATGGGTGGCAGAACCGAAAGGGGATATGGGGATTGCATCGATGCCAGGTGAGGTGTATGTTGTAAATGAAGGCAGCGAGTTCTACATCATGAGCAGGCTTGGCTGGAACTTCTGTGACAACAACCAACCATCCGATATCTACGGAGCTATCTATGCTCATAACATGGATGCTCTGGTCAGAGACGGAAACATCCTTAGAGGACAGCTGGCTGTGGTAATCGGAAACACCGGCGGCACAGCGCATGACAGTACGCATATCCATTATGACACCAGATGGGGACCTGTCCCAGAAGGTATCGTGGATATGAACGGCGATCAGGCCTGCACAAAGCCGATGCACAGGCAGATGGATCCGAATTATCTTATCCCTGGCTGGAACGATAAGAGTCTCCTGACTGTAGATAATCTTGCGCAGTTTGTCAGATAGGGTTCAGATCCTTTCAGGCATGCTTGCCTTGAGGGCCTGGACGCGCTCAGGATCAGAAAGTATCTTGCTGAAGATATGATCGAATTGGCCTTTGAGTATCTGGCATCTGCTGTCAGTCGCCAGCTTCGGGACAAGCGTCCCTGTGGTCGCATATGTGCAGACAGGACATACCCCGCAGTAAGGCTGATACGGACAGGAATCGCATAGCAGCGATTCATTCACTGATGCTTTCACAAGCGAGGACACATGTGGCGAAGACATGACTTCATGGTATGTGTCCTCAAAGACATTGCCAAGCCTGAACAGATCATCATCCAGCATCCTCGCCTCATCGCAGCTGTAGACATCGCCATTATGGTTGTACGCCATCTGGCTTATCGCAGCTCCGCACGGACTCATGAGGTCTACAAATAGCGGATTCTTCCCGAACAGTATCTTCCTGAGCATGACCCAACTGGATACCTCAAGGATCCCTCCGGATGCCATGGCATGGTCCACCAGCTCCTTCCAGAAGGCCAGATATTCCTGTGGCGTATATCCGATGCTGCTGTATGAACCTGCAGCAAGCCCGAGATTGTTCAGCGGCCTTGCCCACACTCTCCTCAGTCCATGCTCCTTGTAGACATCCACGATGTCCTTCGCATGAGGGAGAGAATATCTTGTCGTCGACATGAGAGCATGGAGATCGACCCCCCTCGCGATCATCTTCATTATCCAAGAGGCAGCATGATCGTATGAGCTTCCCCCGACCATCGGCCTGTTCTTGTCATGCAGTACCTTAGGTCCATCAAGAGATGTGCATAGGCCCACGCCCTGCGCTATCATGAAGTCGAGTATCTCATCATCCATCAGGGAGAGGTTTGTGACTACAGAGAACTTGAGGTCCTTGCCTAGCTCCTTGTTCCTCTCCTTGGCATATTCCACAGTATGCTTGAGGACAGGAAAATTCAGCAGGGGCTCGCCTCCCTGGAATTCGATAGTGATTGCCCTGGAAGGAGATTGCAGCGCGAAATCGACGACTGCTTCTGCGGTCTCTTCTGACATGTCAAGTCCCTGGGAGGACACTGGCCTGGATGCCGCATGGCAATATATGCATCTCTGGTTGCACCTGAGCGACAATACCATGATGTGGAGCGATGTCCCTTGTGCGATCTGCATCTTGCTCTGGCAGATCTTGTTCTGCTCTGCTGTCACGTCCTCGACAAGGAGGCCTTTCATGGTAAGTTCTTTCTCAAGCTCAGAGTCCTTCCCCATCATGAAAGCCCTATAGCTGTCATCATCCAGCAATTGATAGCTGCCTGTATATGAGACAAGGAGCGTCTTTTTTCCAAGATGCCTGGTCCTGAAGAAAGGTCTAGAAGAGCGCATTTTGCATGATACCGAGGACATAATTGCTGAATTCGCTCTTGAGTTTTACAATATCAGACCCGGATTTCGGCAACATGCTAACCAGTATATCTTCGCCATCCTGCTCCATGGTAAGCCAGCAGGATCCTGTGAAATCCCTTCCAGCCTGGATGATGGCTGATCTCCCATACAGCCTGGTATTGAATCTTATGACTTCAACTTTCATGCGAATCTTCCCACGGCTTTGCGATCCCGAGCGGATCTTCCATGCATTCTGTGCAGGAGACTATCGCCTTCGCTGCTATCTGGTCACGGAGCGCAGATGTTTTCTCCGACTGGAGATTGTATGCTGCATAGTTGATGAGCTCGTTGTTGAATTCCCTCGCGAGCAGGAGCAGGTCATCCTTGCCTTTGCTCCTCAGCTCCACGATCACATTCTTGGCAGGGTCGCCGGAGAGGAATACATATGCCCTGTCGAGGAAGCTATAGCTTGAAGCGTAGATGACATCCAATGCGAATATGCTTGTCTGGACCGAAAGGAGAGCACAATCCTTCTCAAGCGTTATATTGCCATGCTTTTGAGAACCTGATTCCATTGAGACACCCCAGGCAAAAGATAATTCGACCCTATATAAAAGTTTCTGCAAAGCCTCTGATCGCGAACAATACATCACCATGGAAAAGTATCGTGATGATGGCTCCTATGAAAAGGTATCCTGCGAAGCTGGTTGACCTATGGATGAGCACTGTATGCTCCTTGAGCTTGCCCTCTGAATGTAGTTTCTTGAGGAGTTGAACCTGCTCTTCATCAAGTCTTTCTCCAGCTTCCACTGCGGCAGGTTTCCTGCTCAACCTGGACATCGCCGAATCCAAGATCGATATGGGGCTTGATCGCTCTATCCTGAATCCATCGCCAGACGCCATCACGTTCTCCGCAAGCCTCATCCCCGGTTCGAGCGACTCGATGTAGGTCTGGCTTGTATAAGCGCTGAAGCTGAGCTCTATCAGGAACTTGATGAGCACAATCATCAGCGCGACCTGGAAGCATGTTGGCAGTAGCTGCCCGACAGAAGATGGCTCACCTAACAACCTTGCCACACTAAGCAGAGCTGATGCAGGAGTGGCATCTACCCTAAGTTTCGCTAGGAGGAGCATCAGGAGCATCAGGACCGACAAGCCGAATATGCCAGGTGCTGCACGCGACCATAGTCCAGCCAATCCAAACACGAACAGGAAGCTCTTCAGCATGAAAAGAAGGTTCCTCCTGCTGAAGAACCAGCCGGGAAGCTCTCTTATCAATCTCCCTCTGACCAGAAGAGAGGCAGAGAACACTAAGAAAGCCGGTGTGAAGGTGTTCACGAGTATCACATAGGAGGGGAGGATGTTCACATCCCTGTAGACGAAGATGGATGATGGAATCAGGAGAGCATATGCGAAGAATAGCTTCCCATCACCAGCGCTCCACAATTTGGCAACCCACATGAAGAAGCCAAGGACAAGCGCCGCCGAGGCGTTTATGAGATAGTAAGAGAAGAAGCCGATATTCACAGATTCCCCTCTTGAGATCACAACCACGACCGATATGCCCAAGGTGAGCGCTGCATATGCTGCTGATGCGATTATCCAGCGGTTGCTGATCCGCATCGCTTTGATATCAGAGAGGGAAGTGGCGATCCCCAATACTATGATGAAAGGTATGTTGAGAATCTCCAGGAGTTCCACATCCCATCGATATTCCCTTCGTTATTATAGTTTTGGATGCAATAATTTTAAATAAGGCCCGGATTTCCAAGGTCTTCTATGCCGCTGCTGCTGAGCGCTTCAAGGAAGCCCTCGGAGCAAGAGCAGCGGCTAAGGTCCCTGATGTGACCTTAACCCCTGAGGTTAAAAGAACAAAAAAATGCCGCTGTAGCTTAGCCTGGTCATAGCACTGGACTCATATCATTTGAGTGATGAGCCATTAAGGCGATGATTTCGTGCGAGTCATCCAGGGGTCGCGAGCTCAAATCTCGCCAGCGGCACTCTTTTCTCAGCCTGCGAATCAGCTATCTAGGTGAACAGGCCCAGCATGAACAGGACTGAGGCGAGCAGCAGGTATTTTATCAGCTGCCCGAGGAAGCTGTAGAGTATCGCATCCCTGAACCTGTACCTTATGATGCCAAGTATTGTCGTCAGTATGTCTGCTGGCAGGGGGACGACGTTCGCCATCACGATGAAGAGCTCTCCATGCTCCTGTATGAATCCTGAGTACTCCTTCCTTGGCTGGCTCACGAAGACATGGAGGATCTTTGCCCCCAGGAAGACTCCTGCATAGTAGTTTATCACCTGCGACACTGCTATCGCAGCCAGCATTATGCATGCAGCATAGAATGGATTGTAGCCGAATCCTACATAGATCAAGTAAATCACTTCAGCAGGATATGATAAGAAGAAGAGCGACCCGAACAATGCGATCATGAAAAGCCCTATCGCGCTCTTCCTGGCTATCTCGGCGCTTACGAGCTTGTACAAGGGCGCTATCAGCGGAAGCGTCGACAGGAGATTGAGCAGATGCTCCTGGACCAAATATATGAATAGGTAGAGAAGGACAATTATCACGATGGCGTAGGTGACCTTTGAGCGGAGGAACCGTGAGTCGGCAAGCTTCCTTATCCTCTTGATCATCGAAAGGAAGATTAGATGATATGATATATAAGCTTTGGGTAGTCTTAAGTATAGCCTCTCTCCACTTGCCTGTATGCACGATGTGCTCGCAGGATTGGTCAGGCCGGACTTGGCGTGTGACTATGCTGATTATTCGATGCGTCGTCTCGAGTCGATAATGTCCAATCTCTGCTCCAGTGGGATCCCTTTCTCTGTGGTCACGTCCCTCAACACAGTGGAGGTAGCTTTCGGTCCCCCGCCTTACACAGCTGTGGGCTGCCATTATGATTCAGTCGAAGGAAGCCCTGGTGCCAATGACAACGCCAGCGGCGTCGCTGTCTGCCTGGATCTTGCCCACAGGCTGAGGGACTGCCCTGGTGTGAAGGTTGTCTTCCACGGGTCTGAAGAGCTTGGTTGTCTGGGATCGCAGCGCTACCTGATGGGTGACCGCAGGATCGCCTCTTATTACAATCTGGATATGGTAGGTGTGGGAGACCGCATATGCGCATTGCCTGGATCTGATCCGATGCTCCTCGCACGGTTGGAGGATGTTACATCCCTCCCTTACTGTCTTGGAAGGTCAGACGATCACAGCTATCGCATGCGAGGCATCCCTGCAGCAGGCATCATGGCACTTCCATCGCAGGATATCAGGTCGATGTCAGAAGGGAGGACTGACCTGTCGATCTGGGAGACCTACCATAATGAGGCAGACACAAGAGATACTCTGGACCTTTCGGCAATGCGTCGCATCTCGTCTGTGATTGAGAAAGCTCTGCGTTCAATTTAAGAATAAGCTATCAGACCCACCCTTATGGACTTCAAGGATTTTCGGCAGATGTACGCATGGATAATCATGGGACAGGAGCCTGATCCTGTGCTTCTGCGAGGATATGCTGCAAGTATCGCCATGCATGTCGTCGGTCTGGCTCCAAAGGATGGATCCATAGGCACAATCATTGCCAACGCCCTCCATTGCCAGCCAGGAATCTGGAGGACAGGACATAAGCTGAACGACAGGTATGCTATAGCCCTTGAGCAGGCTGTCTTGGGCAGTGTCTGCGGATTCAAAACCTTGGATGAAGCCCAGCTCGCAAGGCATCTCGAAGAGAGAGACCTTGTCCCCCCAGCTGATTATATAGATGATCTCGTATCACCCTATCGAGGGATGCAACGATGAGATTCGCATATTATGCAGTCACAGACAATGCTCCTGGCATGCAGCAGGTAGGACTTCGATTGTTCCGCCTTGAGCTTGGGGACCTTGTCAAGGATATCCCTGAGCTGGATGCAGAAGCTACATGGATGTCAGCGACAGGCAGCATGGCAGAGGTCCTCTCAGCTGGGCCTATTGTCGCACCTCACGTCACTACAGACTGCAGTCGGCATCACGCTGAGGGAGAGCTTTTCGGCAGGTTCAATCCAAAAGGTGACCAGTATGAGGTCATGTTCTGCAGGGTAGGCAACAGTCATGGCCTGTATGGATTGGAGAAAGGGAATGAGGAGGTATTGTCAGGACGCTTCCACCTCTTCGCTCCTGATCCTGTGGTCCCATACTTCCTTCCAGGAAGATATTCTATCTCATTCACGCCCGGTGGTCTTGCATTCATGAGCCTGGTTGGAAAATACCAGGACCTGGGCAGCATGCAGTCATATCTTGAAGGGAAAGGACTGCGACCTGATCCTGCATCCCTATCCACAGCTTTCGACGCTCTTACCTTGATAAAAACAGGGACGAATAGTAATCACTATTAAGTAACATTTAAATAAACCAGATTGCCACACCTTAGGATATGGCAACCCTTGATGGCACAGATCTACAGGTACGTTTACCTAAAATACTTTTCTGGGAAAATCCATTGTACAGGCTGGACCTGGAGAACAGAGGAACTAGACTTATCCAGGAGATAATGGAGTTACCTGCGAGAACAGGCCCTATCATGTCCCTGGATCTCAGGGTCGCACCTTCTTCACCTGAGCGCTATCATGGACTGACCTTAGAAGCGATCGGGATCGATGCTAAGGCTGAGGGACAGCCGATATTCATTGATTATCAGTTCGACGGGCAACCTCATCAGCTTACTGTAGTGAACAACGCAGGCATGGGCCAGTTCTCAGTTGACAGCAAGATGGTCTATGAAAGAGGCATGTCGACAGATCTGGAAGGCAATCGTCAGGTATTCCCACCCGGAATCCTGGCCGCTGTGGAGCGTGCGCATCTCCAGCCTCGCCTGGAGGGAAGGCTCGGCATCGAAGATCCGATACTGCTACGGACCCTCAATCAGAGTCCATTGGCTGAATTTGTCGAAGGGACGAAGTTCTCAAAAGAATATCAGACGAGGGATGGCCTGACTGTGATCAGGTATGGACTCACTCAGCAGGATGCTGTCTCGTCCTTGGGATTCAAGCAGACAGCATATCCATATGCAGCAGGCCCTGGCTTCATACTGTGCGACAGCGAAACAGGTCATACATGGGGTTATTGCGAAGGCAAGACAAGGACCATCGACGGCCATTATCAGCAGGGATGGAGCTATGAAGGCATACCTATGCTACAGGAGCGTGTATTCAAGAATGCATTGCAGCTTGATGTGAGGACTCCTGAGATACTGATCGATGATATTGTCGAGGAGATGAGAGATGTCAGTGCGCCCTTTGCAGTCAGGAAGGCCGCGATCAGGCCTGATGATGCAGGTGTGCATGCCACGATATACCTGACAGCCCAGGCAGCTGAATCGCCTGAAATGCATAGGGGAGAAGTACTCGGTTACATCAGGCAGCTTAAGCAGGTCGCTCTCAGGCTCTGAACAGCGCATCAAGCCTGTCAGACCTCGTGTAGCCAGGCTGCATGCCATAAGGCACGATTATCTCTGTAGGATAGAGCATCTGCCCCGTCGGTTCCTCCAGCACAAGGTCCCTGAGTATCGTCACTTCTGCTCCCTTCAACTGGCACAGGCTGTCGAAGAAGCAGAGACCGTTGAACATCCCGCTGCTGATGAATCTCTTCGTCATGTCAAGCTGCTCAGGATGAAGCAAGTTTCCGCTGTCATATTGAGTGAGGATCACCCTGTCCACCACACCTGCCTTGAGCCAATTCCAGGTCCCGGCACAATAGTGATGCAGGTCCTCGAACAGCACAAGCTCCGCAGTCTCTCTAAGGTCCATATCCAGGAGTAGCGCCTCAAGCCTTGCCTTGTACAAGTCCTCTCCCTTTCTCTCCCTCACAGGACTCATCATGTGGTAGCATGGATGAGTGAAGGTGATCCAGGTGCTCTTCCCCCTGTCCCTGGAATATCTCCTTATGTGCGATTCAGCCTTCCTCAGGAGGGCTGCGTCACAGGAGTAGTCGTCAGGGTACCATAGGTTGGACTCAAGGTTCCTCAGGATGCTCCAGCTGGAGAATTCAGGCGCGATGCGGAAGTCGAACAGGTCCACGATCCCGCTTCGAACCAGGTTATACTTAAATTATTCTGCCAGAGGGTCCTCTATCACGCAGGTCCCTGCAGTATTCCTGACTATCCCGCCATTGAAATGCTTGAGGTGCGAGAGCTCTATCTCCCTGGACAGCTTCCTCAGGTCAGTGAAAGTGTAGAACAGATTCCCTTTCCCTTCTATGATCATGTTCTTGTCAGGCTTGTCAGAGAAGTGCATAAGCTCAGCCTTATGCGTGACCTTCGGCTTCTTGGCATCCCTGAAGTATATGCTCTTGATCTGCGCATCGCCTACAGAGGCATCAGCCTGGAATGTCAGCCGTTCATGCTCATTGAAATGCTCTACGATCCTGTCGATCATATCTGATTGTATTATGCCAAGGAGCGCTGGTTGCGCCTTAGGAGGCTCAGCCGCCTGCTTCCTTTTCGCGAAGTTCTCAGGCAGCTTGAGAGAACCATCTGCGTTGAATCTCATTTCCATGGCGATAGGTAATATGTTCCCTTTAATGAATGTATGTATCAGCTAACCTTAAATATAAAGAGTTCCACCATGCACTATATGCAGGTAGACCTTGGAGAACTATACGCTAGCATTCACGCTCAGCTCGAGCGCTATGTCAGGATGCGATATGGTCTCGGAGAGGATGTCGTCCAGGAAGCATTCCTCCGGGTCGTGGAGAATTTCGACAGGTTCGAAGGTGACGACCCGGTTCCCTGGGTCTATTCTATCGTACGCAATTGCGCGATCTCAGAGCTCAGGAGGACAGGGAGGACTGTCCCCTTGCATGAAGACATAGGTCATGATGGGCTTGAGACGCAAGTGTTCGATGGTCTCTATATGCAAGACGTGAAGAGAGCATTGCAGAGTCTCCCCGAGATGCAGCGCAGATGCCTGGAGCTGATGGCAGAAGGCCTCTCACAGCAGGAGATAGCTGCAGAGACAGGCACCACAATACCTGCAGTCAAGGGAAATCTGCATCGCGGGAGGAACGCGATGCGAGAATGGGAGCATTCCTATGATGGCATATCGATGACAGTCGAAGAGCTTTCGTCCTTGTATGAGAAGATGCGGCCTGTGCTTGTCAAGTATGCGCGCTCAAAGCTTGGTGACCATGGGCTGGAGGAGGATGCTGTCCAGGACGCATTCACAGAGCTCTTGATGAGACCTGACATGGTCGCAAGGACTCCGAGGGATGCCATGCCTTCGAAGCTCTATCACCTTGTCGAGAAATATGCAGGGCGCCATCTGAAAGCAGAGGTTCGCCAGCTTGAGCTCAGGCAGGGCACCCCTGAGAGCCACATCCTCGACCAATGGTTCGAGAGCAGGATAGGCCAGCTGATCTACGAGCAGTGATGGATGCGCCGAAAAAAATAAATTTTTGGTATTCTCTCACTGCGCCAATCTACGACTTCAACATGCTCACTGATGAGGTCTGGGGAGGAAGGAAACGGCTGATTGATCATCTTCGCATATCTCCTGAGAAGAAGGTCCTTGAGGTCGCTTGCGGCACAGGCAAGAATTTCAGGCATTATCCTATTGATTCGCATTATCTTGCCCTGGATATCAACAGGAATATGCTTGGAGTGGCAAAACACAGGACCAATCGCCATGAGCTCATGCAGGGAGATGCGACAGCTCTTCCCATCCCAGATGATTCTCTTGATGTTGTGATCTTGACATACGCTCTCTCTGGTTGCCCGGATAACAAGGGAATGCTCAATGAGGCTTATCGCGTCCTCAAGCCAGGAGGAAGGCTTGGCATCCTGGATTTCGAGCATCAGGTAGACAGGTTCACAGGATGCGCAAAGATGGATCTCGCTGAGCTTGTCAGTGGTTCAGGGATGAAAATCCATTATGAGAGACGTGAGCAGCCTGTGATGTGGATGCCTGTCATCAACTCAGGATACCAGCATATGTATGTGCTGAGGAAGTGAATCAGCTCTGGCTGGAAATAGATTTTTGTATTCAGAATCCCCTGTAGAAATCTTCCCGCAGCAGAGTATCTTTAGGATGGAATCGATAGTTGACTGCATCTGGAGGTATGTCTGCCCTCAGTAGGTACCTGCTCACTGACCTGCCAAGCCCTGCATCCCTGTATGTGAGCACTGCTGGTCTCAGGCTCCTCAGTTCTTTTGGTGTCCAGATCGTGTTTATATTCCTCTGGGCAAGTTGTATCCCCCCCTTTGATGTGATCGGATATATCACCCAGAAATCAGCATAATAGCTGAGCAGATCTTCAAGCCTCTCCTCAGCTGACAGGCCCTGGAAGCACTCCACTGTCGTCAAGTCAAAATAGCCAGTAACTGGATTGAAGCCTTCCTCCCCATAATGCAGTCCTTCTGCGCCAATCCAGTTGATCATGGAATTGGAGCCAGGAGAAGTTATATAAAAATGTGCAGCCTTAAATATACGAAGCTTCCGCCTGCTTCCTATGCTGAGAGTGGATCCAGTTGATCTGACGTGGTCTGTGGTCGAACCCTATGGAGTTGCAGGTGTATATATGACTGGAGACCTTGCAATAAGGATCAGGGACCTCCTCAGTGTGCATGAGGACCACTCTTTTGCAGAGTATGTGTCCCAGCCTGACTGCCATGGCGCTGCCATGTACGCTGCAGGTCTTGTCGATCACCTGGAACGGCTGGGTCCTAAGCGTTGCTTCAGTAAGATATATGCAGATCATCCTTCTGTCTTCACATACGAGCCACAGCCAGGGTCAGTGCTTGTCCATCTGCTAAGGGAGGAGCTTCCATGCGATTCACCTGCTTTCGAGGAATATGGAACACCCCACAGTGTGATACTCCTCGATGAAGTTGCAGGGCATCCTGTTTGCTTTGAGAAGAAAGGTGATAGAGCAGCTGGATTCGCATGGCTTGATGACTCTGAGAGCTGCTACGCAGCACCTCACTGGATGTATGCGCTTCCCAGGAACCGGCTTGTCGATGGAGATGTGCACATCATCCCTCCGATAGACAGCAGCTGGGACCATCTCGCTGGCCGAGAGCCTGCTGGTATCGAATGCCTCGCCAGCTTTCTGTCACGCCTAGCGCACGACGTCAGGCGTTGAACAGCTAGAGCACCTTCTTCATATCCCGTGTCCGTATCTCGCTCACAGTCTTATCATCCATCTTCACGAAGAAGAGCGGCGTGTTCGGCAGGCTCTTCACATCCTTCAGGTTGTTGAATGACCTTCCCTTCCTGAAGGAATTCAAGGTCTCACTGTTGCCCCTATTGAATTCAAGCGCTGCCTCCACAAGGATCCTCTGGTCTGCGACATAGAACTCTACCCACTTCTTTGGCTGTCCGAATAATCCCATGGAAGAAATGAAATGATTCGACTATTTAAATGCAGAACTTCCCGTCCTGCATGACTACTCTTCCCCTCTTCCCTACCTCGATCGTAGGTCTAAGGAGAACCCCATCGCAATGCGCGTTGCTTGACCAAGTGCTCCCTGTCTTGTCAGGGTAGCCGTCTCCAAGCGCGATGTGCACTCCAGGGAACTTCTCGTCCTGCAGCATCCTGCCGACAAGCGCATCAAGTCCGATATTGGTCCCGATAGCCCATTCGCCGATCCTGTTTGCATTCTCATCCATCTGCATGTACTGTCTGATATCAGCAAGTAGCTGAGGATTAGCGCAATACGAATTCACAACCCTTCCATCCCTCACTGTGAGGACAAGAGGAGTCTCTGCTATCGGCCCATACTTCACATCGAAATGATCTCCCAGCACTCCATCTACAACAATAGTGCCGTTCGCATCTGTCACGCATGTGAATATCTCGCCATCAGGCAGGTTGCTCCAATGCTTGGCTGTTATCCTTCCGTCGCTCCTCTTCCATCTGTATCCGAAATTAGCAGTGAAATCAGTCCCTGCTGGAGTCGTGACTCTTGCATATGAAGCAGGCTCCATTATCCTCTGCAGCCTGACAGACAGGTCATGGATCTCATTGTAATCAGCAGCCATCCCTGTCTCCATCATCTGCGTAGTGACACCTGGCATGTGTCCATGTCTCAGACCTGCTCCACGCACAGCTCCTATCATAGGCATCCTGAAGCTCTGCAATTCCCCTGCCTTCCCGTCGGCAGCATAGATGCTGGCAGTAGCTCCTGCAAGAGCATCCCCTATCTCAGCAGGGAAAGCAAGCGGTACTTCACCGCCTCTCTCACCATAGTCCTCCATGGTGTAGACCTTGATGCAAGGCGTGATCTGCCTTGCCTCCTCCCTTAGAGCCCGGGCGATATGCTCAGTACCCCTGTCAGTGATTATCACTAGCCTGTCATTAGGACGAATCCGCATGCAATTGTATATCGCCTGATGCGCGCCATATTGGAGTGTTCCCATGCGCATCGGGCAAAGATATCTTATATTAAAATGTTCTACTCAAATCACAACTTATTTATCACCATATGATAACGATTTATCCCAAACACATAGATAAAATATATATATCGGTACTAAATTATCACTCGCGGGGGAAGATACTAGGCTACAGCAATTTCTTCGGCACCGACCAAACAAGCCTTCGTATCTGCAGTGTACAGCACATAGTGATGCGCCCTTGAAAAGAATAAGGGGGTCTTAGATTGGAAAAGATAACTATGTTTGGTAGGCAGATGAGCCTTATGGCTGCCGTGCTGATTGTTCTTTCTGTTGCTGCGAGTGCCGCTTTGCTCGCGTACTTCGGGAGGATAACAGGAGCTGCCACAGTGCAGCAGTCAGTCCTTGTGGACGGTAATGATTACATGGGGATAAACAAGTTCAGTTGGGATGGCAACTCATACCCTCAAGGCATATGGATCGAGACGCATGATCTTGAGAACAAGGGACCGCAGGACACCCCTGTGGACTTCAAGACTACATGCAAGAACTCTGCTGCATTTGATGGCTCATCGCCAAGCACAGCAGAAGACATCGCATGGTCTGATAGGTGCGAGGGCATCACCACAAGATACGTCGAGTATTTCGATGATGCTGGAGCAGATCTTTCGTCATATGTCGCTCCTGCGGTGTGTGATGTGACTGTAACGACAACTATCCAGTCTGCTATCGATTCAGCTTCAACAGGAGATGTCGTCTGCGTCCCAGCAGGCACATATGATGAGCATGTCAACATCAATAAAGCTGTAACACTGGCTGCACTTGGCGCTGCAGAGATATCAAACGGCATCTATGTAGGGGTATCAGATGTGAAGGTAAGCGGTTTTATTCTCAAGACAACAGATGTGTCAGCGCATGACAATTCTGGAGTGTTCCTCGCTTCCGGCATATCTAATGTAGAGATCAGCTATAACGATATCGGACAGAGAGCTGGTGCAGTGAACCCAAGAGGTATTGTCCTTGTGTACGGAGGGACATACAATGATATTGAGATCAAGCATAACAAGCTGCATGACCTGATGACAGGAATATATAGCAATAAGCACACAGGCATCGTGGACATCAGGTTCAACACTTTTGAAGGCTATGTTGCGGGCATTGGGGGAGCGATGGGTGCGCTTGTCGAGTACAATGAATTCGATGCTGCAGAAGCTATAGGTTTCGATGATGACTTCTCAGGATCAAGGGATCTGACATTGAGGTATAACAATTTCAACGGAGATGCACTAGTCAAGAACTATGGCGTCTCTCCTCAGGATGCGCTGGACAACTGGTGGGGGACCGATGGCATCGATGCAATAGGAGCCTCAGCAGACTGGCTCACAAAGTCTGACTTTGTCCTTGCACCTGGAGAGAAGGATGTTTTCGGAATCATCACCGAGTTCTCGAACATCCTTGCGCCAGACACATACAACATGGAGATGCAGGTGACTGCATAATAAGGGGTAAACAATAATGAGATTGGCAATTTTTGGAAAGCAGATAAGCATGATGGCTGCTGCACTGATCGTTCTTTCAGTGGCAGCAAGCGCAGCCCTTCTTGCGTATTTCGGAACAGTGACAACGACAGCTACTGTCCAGCAGTCTGTGCTCCTGGACGGAGAGGCAATGCCAAACAGCCAGTTCACAAGGTCAGTAAATCCTGTCGGCGGCGAGACAGACTGCCATGCGCATACGCTGAAGAACCAGGCGAGTGTGCCTTTCAACATTCAGCTATTGACTGGATATACACCTGAAGGCGAAGGCATAACCACAAAGTACTATGTCGATGCTGATTATGAAGCAGATGTCGATACGACAACCGCGTATGACGAATATGGCCCTGTGGATATCAAAGTCGAGACCACTGCGACAGATGTCGTCTGGACATTCGACATGATCGGATCAAGGACACTTCAGGGAGACGGCCACGGGGCATATGGGCTAATCATCTCACTTGATGGAGTGAAACCTGCTTACCAGATCCACAGCAATGATGGATCAGATGCAAACTTCCCTTGGGGGACTCACCTTTACAGCACCTATGATAATGGCTGGCATACAGGTACGACAAACACACCTGTCTCTGATCTGGCTTGGGTCAGCGCAACAGGAGACAGATACATCGCAACGAATCCAGACGGAATCTTCACAGTCTCTATCAAGAAGTCAGAGCTAGGCGATGAGTTCTACTGGGCAGCATGGACAGGACAGGGTGGATTCTATCACCCATACGCTACTGGCCAATCAGGTTTCCCAGCAGGATTCACATGGACAAACAGCCCTGATGTAGAAGAAGGTGTGAATTACGCAGAAGCTGAGCTCAAGGAGGAGACGACGACTGTGCCTCTGGCTGCGCTCGAGACAAAGGGATTCGAGGCTTGCCATGAGTTCGACAAGTACATCGCACCAGGTGTCTACACCATAACGACCACGGTCCAGTAAAGAGGGATATTAATGAAGACAATAAAGATTTTCGGAAGGCAGGTAAGCCTGCTTTTTTTCGCCTTTGCCATCTTCGCTTTTGCTGCGAGCGCCACCATGCTCACATATTATGGTAGGTTTGTGACAACAGCGAATGTCAAGCAGTCTGTGCTTGTTGATGGTGAATCATACACACATGGAGACATCACTCAGACGCTGGATGTCACAGGCGGCTCAGAGAGTTGCTCTGTCCATTACCTGAAGAACCAGGCAGAGATACCTGCACCAGTCACATTCAACACATGGTACTCGCCAAATGGACAAGGCATAACAACGTCCATCAATACAGACTGCGAGGATGACAACAGGGATTTCGGGTCATCTGACAATGAAGCTTTTTCATTCACAGTGGATGCTACCCTGGATCAGCTTTTCGATGGTGAAGGTCTGACACTCAATTATGATGTCATCGAAGGTGGTCTCCATAATGGGGCTGCGCCAGTGATGGTCGTCATTGACCTATATGATGGAAGGCATGTGATTCTATATGCTGGCTGGGGAGATAGGACTGGAAGCGAGAAGCTCCAATACAGTGATACAGTGAGCCTGGCAACTTCAGATGGTGGTGATAGGGTTGTGGACTTCACAATCTATGACAATGCTTGGATAAGGACATTCTCCTCAAGCCCTGGCTATCCTGGATTTGATGGTGTGAAGTCAATGAGCGGTCTGACAGGCTTGGAAAAAGCAGTCCGTGTAGCAGTTGCTCATCAGGCTGCAGCCTCAGGACAGGTCGATAGGGTGACTTCAATCACAATCAAGGGAACAGAATATTCTATCCCTGCCATCACATTGGGTGCTCCAGTCACGCTCTACCCAGGACAGCACCTCAACTTCAACCTATGCCACACATTCGACTTGAAGATCTGGCCAGGAGAATATGTGATAGTGACAAGTGTTGAGTGATGAAAAAGAATTATTTTGCATTTTTTTTGATTCCTCTTTTCGTCAGCTTCTATGGAGGCGAGACAAAGGAGGTCATGCATATCGACAGATGCGATCTGATGAAGGTCACAGTCTCAGCAGATAGGATTGATTCAGGAGAATACGTGCTCGAGGGATGCTCAAGGAGATATGGCAATGTATGGGACTGCGAATGCCATGATGATTACTCGCTCCTCATGACCACTCATCCCAAGGTTGTGAACACATACGAGATCTCTGCAGAATATATTGATTATCATGACATGGATGGAGATGGTTATGATATCCGTGAAGACTGCGACGACAGGAACAAGGACATCAATCCAGGTGCCAAAGAAATCTGTGATCATAGGGATAATGACTGTGATAGCCGGGTGGATGAGCTTCCATGCACCGCAGCAGCCTTCTGCGCGCTCCATGATCTAAAGAAACCAGCAGGCGATCTCAGATGTCTGATGGCTGACTGGCAGGATAATGAGAGAAGAGTCTTCCCGCTTGATTGCTACCCTAGCTACGTAAGGAAGGGACGGCAATGGATCGGGACATGCAAGGCGACAGGCTTTGCCAATTAGGAGGAAAAAAATGAGAAAAGCAATGATATTGATGGTTTTGGTAGTTTCGATGTTTTCAGCGAACGCGCTCTGCTTTGGCAACGTCCAGGTAAGCGTCGAGGATGACATGGGATTCCCTCTTGAGGGAGTCGTCGTGGCACCAGAGTTCAAGAGCATCTTTGGCGGATGGAACGATATGGTCCCAAAGGAGCACACCACAAACTCAGCTGGCATAGCAAAGGAATGTTCATGGATCGTCGCCAAGAACAGGCAGATCCAGGTGAACTACGCAGAGCTTGATGGATACACCTGCACAAGTGGTGAAGATACAAGGAAGACATCTGTCAATGACATGAACACCCTTAAGGTCGTCTGCACCCCAAACGAGGTCCCTGACGCACCAGAGTTCGGCGTCATCGGCGCGACACTTGCTCTCGCAGGTATCGGCATCTTCCTCTACAAGAGGAGATAATCCTTTTTTCTTCATTCCAATATTTCCGTATCCTTAGAAATCTTTTTATATTGACCCAGTTTCTTCGAACAAGACGGATTGCTTCCGGCCGGGGTAATCCGCCAAATAATAATTCACGAGGACTGCGTTGCTTCGCAAGCAGTCCGCATCAACACAATCATTGGGCTCGTGGTCTAGTGGCTATGATCCTGCCTCGACATATTAAGCTCCGCTCAAAAAAGCGAAGCTTTTTTCGGTGCGGCAGTGGTCCCCAGTTCGAATCTGGGCGGGCCCACTTATTATTCTACTGCAGCTGTCTCTTCGGACCATTGAGCTTGCGAATATGGTCCTTAAGGTCTTGGTCGCGGGCAGGTTTGTAAGCTGCCCATCAGGGCGGGTCCACTTATTATCATTTCATCGGATCTTCCCAAAGGGATGGTCCTTATTTGTTTCCATGCATGCTTTGTAAAAGCCCAAGGGATATTCCCTGGGCACAGATAGGAACTATGGCCAACTTGTTCATTCTGATTCGGATTACGCGCTGTAGAGACTGTCCCGGGAGGTCGGGACAGTCGCTTGCAAGGCGTATCCTCGGTTTCATCTTTTCATGATAGCCGCCTTTTTAAGAATCATCCGGACAAGCCAGTCTGATGGACGAATTCGACGCAGTCTATGAGAGTATGTTCCGCAAGCTTCGAGACTTTGCTGTGGCAAAAGGGCTGGGATACCATGATGCAGAGGATCTTGCCCAGGAAGTGGCGATCAAGGTGATGCATAAGGATCCGAACATGTCCCTGGCCTACGCAGCTGCAAGGAATAAGCTTGTCGACCACTGGCGTTCCCGAAAGCCAGATGCATATCTGGAGGACATCGCATCCCCCTTGACTGTCGAGGCAGACTTTATCAGGCAGCAGGAATCTGAGCATCTGGAGCAGCTGATCTCAGGATTCCCTCCTGTGTATCAGAATGTCGTGCGTGCCTATATGGAAGGCGTCTCCTATGATGACATGCGCGCCCTCCCCGGACTTGAGCACATGTCAGCTGGCAGCCTCAGGATAGCATTCTACCGGGCAAAGAGCAGGCTGAGAAGGGCATTCCACAACATTTAAATAGCGATATGCCAGATGGCTTAGCAATGTACATAGATATCTTCAAGAGGTATGTTCCTGTCATCATCCTCCTTGTCCTCGCTGCCCTCTGCATAATGATTGTGAGGCCTTTCTTCATGTATATCGTCGCTGCGATGATCCTTGCTTACTCATTCTACCCACTATACAGGGTTCTCTTCAGGTTCACGAAGAGATCAGGGCTCTCTTCATTCCTGATGTGCATGATTGTCATCCTGATAATAATGGTCCCACTGGTAATGATCACCAATGCCATCCTTGTCGAGGCGCCCAGGGTCATCAGCTCCCTGAGGAGCAATGTCTCATTCACTGGCCAGAACATGGATGAGTTCAGCGAGCTTGTCCACAGGACGCTTGGCTTCAAGCTTGATTTCTCAGCCTCCCTCAGCTCGATCCTGACATATCTTGTGGAGATGAGCAGGAGGTTCCTCTTCGCGCTTCCTAATGCTATCCTTGGCATTTTTGTCATGCTGCTTTTCCTCTACTACATGTTCTGCGACGGTGCTGAGTTCATACTCCATGTCCGCAGGTACATCCCCTTCAGGAAAGAGCACAAGGACCTTCTTACCAATAAGATAAAGACCATGATCTCAGCGGTGATCTACGGCCACATCATAACAGCCATCCTGCAAGGCATCGTCGCAAGCATCGGATACTTCATCTTCGGAGTGAAGGCCCCGATCTTCCTGGGGCTTCTCACCACACTGCTTGCCATGTTCCCTCTAGCAGGTCCGCCGCTCGTATACGTGCCAGTCTCCCTGGGACTGATGATATACGGTGTCCAGATCAATGATCTCCCCACCATCCTGAGAGGCGCCTTCCTCCTTGCCTACGGCATGGGAATCATCAGCGTGGTCGACAATATCGTCAAACCAAAGATAATAAGCGACCAGGCCAAGGTCCATCCGATGGTCATCCTCCTCGGCGTATTCGGAGGACTGTATGTCTTCGGCATCCTCGGATTCATCCTCGGACCCATCATCTTTGCTGTCTTCATCGAGACGCTGAAGGTCTACGCCAGCGAGTAATCACTCATCGATGAAAACGTTTTTATATACAATTTGCGAGATTACGTCATATGAGCCGATATGATCCAGCCAACTCGTATGCAAAGCTGAATGGTTTCTTTTCGACTACCTATGACCACATGAGACAAGCATTCACTCCTGCAGCATCCAACCTTGAGCTAGCAGTCCAGGGAGCATACCAGCCAGTGCTCCAGGAGAATCCGGGTGTGATGTATGTTGGAAGGGGGCCGCAAAGACCGACTTACCATTCAAGCAGGCATAGCCCAGGATGCAGCCCTCTCGCTCCGATACAGAAGCTAATCTATGACGCTAGCAGACTGCTTGGCTACAACAAGACTCCTGCAGAGAAAGCCCATGAACGAAATCTGAGGCTTCAGAGACAGGCACAAAAAGCAAGGGAAGATAGACAAAGGAACGCAGAAAGGCAAAAAGCCAAAGCAAGGAACCGTCCCAGACGCTGATTTTTACCTCCTTCTTCATCTTTCGAAAGATTTATATCCGCCATAGGTAATGATTCCTAGAGGTGATGCGACATTCCAAAGATTATGATTGTAGATGACGATGAGGATATTCTCTATAGCGTTGAGAAGCTGCTTTCCAAGAAGACCGACTATACGATAATCAAGGCCAATGGTGGCAAGAAATGCCTCGAGACCTTGAGGAAGGAGAAGCCTGACCTGATCCTCCTGGACATCATGATGCCTGAGATGGACGGATGGGATGTCGTCGAGAAGATCCATGAGAACAAGGACTGGGAGGACATACCGATAATCTTCCTCACAGCGAAAGACGACAAGCTCACCCAGAGCGTGGCCAGCATATCTGTCGACGACTACATCATCAAGCCGGTGGATATCGATCTTCTTATCAGGAGGATCGACAAGGTGCTCAGAAAATGAGAAGGCTGCTTCTGGCTCTTCTTGCGCCTGTTGCTTTTGCCCAGCCTGCTTTGGACCAGGCACCTGGGCTCACAAACCAGGCAGCCATGCTCCTGCTTGCTATCGAGACGATATTTGTCATCGTCATTGCCGCCCACCTGATAAGGTTCGTGAATATCACAAGGAAGAACAAGGCTCTTGTCTTCATCTATATCACTATCAGCCTGTTCCTCTTCAACTCAGTCTTGAACCTGCTCTACTTCATTTCCGGCCTCATGGGCTGGAGCATCAGCTACATCTATCTGTACCTGATAGAGCGAGCTATTATGATCGTGACATTTGTGATAATCATGATGGGTTTCCTGAAGTTCAACAAGATCCTGAGGACCAAGGTAAGGTAGATGGAATTCTCCACCCAGATGCTTGAGCGGCTGTTCAAGCACAATATCATGCCGCTCTTCATCCTGGATAAGACAGGCGAGATCATCGCCTTCAACCTCAAGTTCCAGGAAGTCACGAGATACTCTGAGCAGGAGCTTGTCGGGAAAAGCCTCACGACCATATTCCAGCCTGAGAAGGAAGAGGAGAAGCAGAAGTTCGCCCTGATGGAATACGGCTTCTTCAAGGAGTCCCAGGCTCACGATGTCGTCATGATATCAAGGGATAGTGAGAAGCGCTATGTCCGCCTTTGGATAGATGCGCAGTTCGATGATGAGCTTTCGCTTGCCGCTGTGGAGGACTACAGCGACAAGCGCACCATGGAGCTGCAGCTCGCAGACCAGAACGAGAAGCTCCTCAAGATGACTGCTGAGCTCTCTGATTTCAACCACAGGCTTGAGATCAAGGTCCAGGAGAGGACGATAGAGCTATCAAAGGCAAATGAGGAGATAAAGATCCTCCTGGAGAGGAAGAACCAGTTCATAAACGAGCTCGCGCATGACCTGAGGACCCCGCTGACACCCATAACATACCTCACAGAATCCCTCAAATCAGATATCAAGGATCCGACTGTCCAGAAGGACCTTAAGATAATGGAGGACAACGCACGCTACCTGAAGCTCCTGGTAGAGGATATCCTCAAGCTCGCGAGGATCGACAACAACAAGGTCGAATTCAACTATGAGGAGGCAGATATCGGAGAGATCGCCGGCATCGTCTCGCAGAACAACTCGATCACATTCAAGAAGCTTGGCATGACGCTCGAGAACAAGATACCGAAAGGCATGCCGAAGGTATACATCGATAAGCTCAGGATAACAGAGGTCTTCGAGAACCTTGTGATGAACTCGACAAAGTTCATGGATAAAGGAGGGAAGCTCGAATTCCATGCTGTTGAGGATGATAAGCTCATCCGTGTCTCTGTCAAAGACAATGGCATTGGCATCGACAAGGACCAGATCAGCAAGCTCTTCCAGGAGTTCTATAAGATCGACTCGGCCCGGAACCCCAAGTCAGGCACAGGGCTAGGACTATCAATATGCAAGAGGCTTGTCGAGAAGCACGGCGGCAAGATCTGGGCTGAGAGCGAAGGTGTCGGCAAAGGCACCTCGATCGTCTTCACTCTGCCGATCTCGAAGTATGTGCAGAAAGAGCCCAGGCAGGAAGTCGACCAGCCAGAAGACGCCAAGTACCTGGAGAAGCTTGCCAAGATCCAGGAGAAGATGAAGAGGTGATATCATGAAAGTAGTATCTGAGGATGATTATCAGAAGCAGAGGATCCCATTATACATCAAAGGAATCGACGAGCAGATGGAGGGAGGCATCCCTGAAGGGCACGTCGTCCTTGTCTGCGGAGCAGCAGGCACGATGAAGTCCACGGTGAGCTTCAACATACTCTATAATGAAGCTCTGAAAGGCAACAACTCAGTCTACTTCTCCTTCGAGCAGCCATACCAGAATTTCCTCCACCATATCTTCAACCTTGGCTATGACCTCAAGAAGGTCAATTTCCACGCTGTCTCAGACCTAGCCTCGCTGGACAAGGACATAGGCACGAAGGAGAAGACAGGCTCGATATTCTTCATCGACATCTCAGCCATAAGGAAGGAACTCAAGAAGAACAAGGCATCTGGGGGAGACTGGGTCAATGTCATCGAGAACATGACCAAGAAGATAAAGACTGCCGCAGGGCTTAAGATCATGGTCCTGGATTCCCTCTCTGCGCTCTACATCCACGCGGATTTCAAGGAGCCGAGGAAGACGATATTCTTCATCTTCGAGACATTCAGGGACCTGGGGATAACTTCCCTCATGATCTCAGAGATGAAGCTCGACAAGCTCAAGTATTCTGAGTTCGAGGTGGAGGATTTCCTCTCAGACGGCATAATCGTCCTCTCCCTCACAGAGAGGCACAGGAAAGTCTCGAGGGAGATATCTATCGCAAAGATGAGAGGGACGTCCTGCAACAACGATGTCTTCACACTGGACTTCAAGAAGGGCAGGTTCCAGGCCCTCTACGGCGGCGAGATCCCCCTCGTGGAGTAGATTTTTATTTAACTTGTTTCTCTGCCTATTTTATGCCCAAAGGATTCATCAGGGATAGTTTCAAGCTCGCAGAGCTGCTTGAGAGATATCCGTCTATCTCTGAAAGGGATCTCCATATCCTCAACATGGGGCTTACAGGGCTGATGCCCGCTGGACCGCTCCTGGATCTGATCCAGACCAGGTCCTATGTCGGCCTGGAGACAGAAAGCATAAGGCAGAGATTCAGGCTCCAGCCAGGATCCCCCTATTCTTATGACGGAAAGAATGTCACTTTCCTCGGAGAGGACGTGTTTCAGGCTTCTCTGACAACTGGTTATCCTCCTGCTTATGGGGATGGTTCTACCCTTTATGTCAACCCCCGGATCCGATGCCATGGCTGCCTACCCTGCCGCTCCAACGTCTGGGAGGAAGGAGTTGGAGTACGGAATTTTATGCAGGCAGGAGAGCTGGTCGATCCTGTAGCGGAAAGGATCATATTCCATGACAGATGCATGTCACCTTCAGGCGCTGCTGACTTCCTTCTTCAGGCCCATGATCTCGCTCCTCATGCAGCGATCACATACATCGGTAGTTCCTTGCCTGAGCTTGGCTTTGATCTTGATCTGATAGTATCTGTGCGTTCCTTTGATCCCTGCAGGAGGAAGATGCTCAGGGATCCTCCTGTCATTGAAGGACGTTACGAATATACGATAGGATATGATCCCATCGAGACATTTGAGGATCTGCCTTCGGGCACCCTCCTCAGGTTGCCTAGCCTATTGTCCCCTGAGCAGCTTGCCCTTCTCGACCCAGGTGCATCAAGGATAGAGTACTGGCTGGAAGCCATAGGCGCTGCAAACCTCGTATCTAATCCGGCAGGAGTCTATATGTTCAATGGACAGTCCTTGTAGACGCAGAATTTCCCGCTCTTGTCGCACATGTAGATGATCTCATTGTTCTTCATCTTCTCCTTCTTGTGCGTGCAATTGGTCCAGATATTCACTCTCCAGTCAGAGAGATTGTACTTCTTCGTGGATTTGGATATGCTCTCGATGACCTGCTGCTGCTCCGCATGGATCTGCTGCAACAGCTCTATCTGTCGCTTCACCCATGGAGGCTCTTGGCGCAGCGTCTCTTTCATCAGATGCTTGAAAACATCTGTCTCGACCTTCTCATGCTCATCCGATGTGATTATGCCCTGTCTCAGCTCCTCGTTGAGCACTTTAGTGATCTGGAGTATCCCTTTGGTGATGTCGTTCTCGTTTATCATGCCGACTATCACATTGTTAGAGACGACAGGGACCCTCTTGAGGTTCTTCTTGTGCATCGTCTTTATTATATCGAAGAATGAGTCCTCCACATCGACAGTGAAGATTGGTGCCGACATGATGGATTCGACTTTTTGGCTCTTTGGATCAGCGCAATTCACGATGAAGTAGGTTATGTCTGTCTCAGTCACGACTCCCTTTGGTATTGTCTTCTCCATCGCGACGAGGGCGTCTGTCCTGTACTTGACCATGATCCTGACTGCATCATAGACAGTGGCTTTGACATCTACGACAAACACGTCTTTCGACATCACCTCTTTTGCACGGATGAATTGATCCGCCTTCTTCATCTGGATTTTTGCTATGCACGCGCACTTTAAAAACTTATTGAAACGCCCTGAGAGTCGCAAAAAATTAATAAGGATGAACAGATTCTTGGATCCCAGCCTAAATTGCCGATGACGAACAAATGGAGTAGTGCTTTCGTGGCATGAATCATTAGCCGAGGCTTAGACAGCTTTCTCACAACAATATTTATAAGCAAAACGCATTTCCAAGGTCAAGTTGCGGCTGTAGCTCAGCTTGGATAGAGCGACTGCCTCCTAAGCAGTAGGCCGGGAGTTCAAATCTTCCCAGCCGCGCTTCTTTTCTTCAATTTTTGGTGTGGGCTTGGCCAGTTTGCTTGCAAACTTTGGACAACCCACGTGTTTCCGTGCAGGCTTTCTTAAAGCGTGCTTCCCAGCCGCGCTTCTTTTCTTCAATTTTTGGTGTGGGCTTGGCCAGTTTGCTTGCAAACTTTGGACAACCCACGTGTTTCCGTGCAGGCTTTCTTAAAGCGTGCTTCCCAGCCGCGCTTCTTTTCTTCAATTTTTGGTGTGGGCTTGGCCAGTTTGCT
>CAYTWW010000020.1:0-19795 GCA_964441565.1 uncultured Methanosarcinales archaeon
ATCGGCCTCATGCCTGGATCCCAAAGCTCCTCCCCCTTATGCATCTGGATGAACTTGCCCTGCGAAGGGGAGATGCCGATGATCGCCTTTGATGGGCCGTCTGGATCTGATTCATTGTAAACTGGATTCGGTGCTGCCTCGAAATAATAGCTATGCTCCTTGCCGACAATGGAGATATCGTCGCCTGGTCCTAGGCTCCTGAGCATCTCAAGGAGCTGTTTCTCGCTCTCGATTGTGACACCATTGACTTCCTGGAAAAGGACACCTGCAGGGACGCTGGCGTTAAAGGCTGGCGAAAAAGGCGTGATAGTCATGAAAGAGAATCCTTCTGTCCTGACAAAAGAGTCCTGTATAGGAGTCAACACTCCCCCAAGGAGCAGTATGGCCAGGAGCGCAAGTAGTATATTCGAGAAAGGACCTGCTGCGAACATCGAGTACTGGACGACATCAGGCTGCTTCCTGAGTATCTTCTCATCCGGCTCGACGAATGCAGCCAGGATAGGACCGAAGAATGCGATACCTGTATGGTTGACCTTGAGGTTATGCGCCTTGGAGACAAGGCCGTGGGCTGCTTCATGCACGATAGTGACGATGAATAATGATATTATGCCATACCAGAATGGGATGAAGACAGGAGAGCCAGGTATCTGGACACCAGGGACCACTGGCGCGAATGCGCTTGGAGCCTCTGGCTTGAAGAACAGATTGAAGAAACTGGATAGCAGAAGACCTGATATGTATACCATGCCTGTGAAGCCGAAGCCGATGCCTATGTAGCCGAGAAGCCTCAGCAGCGGAGCGAACTTCTTGCCGAAGGTGTTGATGAACCTTAGACCGACGCCTGTCCTGTATAGCGCGATGATCTTTGCCTGGATCTCGAACTTCTTCCTGTTAGTATAGACCCATAGAGCTACAAGGGAATAGAATACGAGAATCGATATGAGAGTAAGATGAGGTTGGATATATGCCTCAAGAAAACTCATTTCTTCCTCAGTGGCCTGAATGCATGCCTGCCGCATTTAGAGCAGGTGACCTTGCCTGCGAGCACCTTAAGGTTGGGCGCCCTTGTCTTCTGCTTGCATTTCCTGCAGACGAAGACATTCTTGAACCACCGCGTATCAGCTTCTGGGAATCTAACCATCGAACATCACTCCGATTTGACTTGCTTCATGACCCTATCGTTGAGGATCTCCCAGTAGACAATCGTCATACCTGGCTGGACCTGGCCCCTGAGCTCTTCAGGTATCTCGAGATCGAATGTCTCGAATGTGGTTGAGTCCATCAGGTTTGCGACCTTGTCGGAGATCGTGAGGACCTGAGCGTTCTTTTTCTCTATAATAGGGACCTCGACGCTGTCGTGGCCTGGCATGACGACATTCCTTTTCTTGTTGTCAATGATGCCTGTGGCCTCGATCCTTATCTTGGAATGACCGTGCTTTCCCGGTCTCGAGGTCTGCATGCTCGATACGATGCAGGCTGCACCTTCGAGGACAACATAACTGCCTTTCTTAAGGCTCTGGACATGTGTTACCTTGATTTCTGCCATTTTATCACCCCATGGATTTAGACTATATTTATAAATCTTGCTGGAAGGAGGGATAGTATAAAATCTTTGCGGAATCAGCTTTCGACCGCTATGACTCCATATCCGCCACCCTGCATCTGGGAATCGACCCTTGCCGAGACAGATCCGGCAGCATGGATGACCAACAGGTCCCTACCCCCAAAAGAATACCGTTCGAAAGGGAATCTGGATACCAGACTCTCCAACGCGACACGAGGTGAAGATAGATAGAGGACCTGCTGCTCTGTCAAAATCCTGTCCAGATGACTACAGTTTGTGGCCTGGTCAGAGGGCAGCAATTCAACAATCACGCCAGCATTGCTGACAGAATCATAGTCGACTATCCTCCTCTCAGACGGATTGATCGCACTCCCCAACCTTCCCGAGTATAGCAATGCATAGCCTCCATATTTAGAATTCAGTTCATGAAGCTTATCATGCATTGCAAGGAAATCTTCCTTAGACATACCTCTGTAGTCAGGAACTACGATGATATCAGATAACTTTGCAACACCATGCCCCATCGTATTATTGCTTTGCAGGACGATCTCATCTCCTGAGTACTCAGGCATCTCTACCGGCTTCAGGTCTTGCATGAAGAGCCTTTCCACCTGGAGTATCGCGATGGTCGGCCTGAAGTTGTGGTGAGTGATCGCATATTCCATGATGACTGGATATCCCAGCGCCCTCTCCATATGCCAGGCGATGGAGACAAGATGGTGCACAGGAATCTCTGCCAAGACATTCTCCATGCCGCTGGCAGGACTCCTTGATATGACATCCCCTGTGGTCGGATCGACCAGATGCAGGATACTCTGCTTATGGTTCTGGACAAACTCATCCATCACTCTGAAGGCCTCATAGCCTTCCCTCAGAGGGACCTTCTGGCTTGATACGCTTTCTCTCCCGGTTATCCCCAGGGTACCTAAACCATATGCAGCCAGGACCTGGGCCTTATCCCTCTCGAAAGGCATCCGGCTCAGGACCGTCCCAGAGGCGAAAGGAGCTCTTCCTCCGTGGAATATGGCACTGTCCCCCAGATAATCATCTGTTATCAGCTCAATAAGCTGGATCCCCATATGGACAGATGCAGGATCGATACCGTTCTTGCGCAGATATTCGATGGCACGCGGAGAATGCCTGCTCGCATATACCTCTTTTATCGCATCCTCCATCTGCTCTGGCCCTGTTATGAAAACACTCTCGAATATGCCTGCTCCTGAGACACCATGCCTGCCTTCCAGATCCGTCGAACTCCTTACGACTAGAGGATATCTCATACCATCCACTGCTGCAAGTATCCTATCCATCATGCCATCAGGCATAGAGCCACTTCTGACATCCTCCCAGGACCCGGCGCGGATATCATTGTGAGCAAGATAAGCTTTCTCTTCAGAAGCACCGATCAATACCTGATCCCCAATTATGAACTCGAGGTTCTCTGCTCGCCCCTTGAGGAATAAGGCACCTTCACCCTTGCCACCGAAGCCCTCACCGATTGTCCTGATCCCCCCAATCCTTTCATAAGGGAATGGTGAGAGACCGGCTATGGCATCCTCAAGCCTGTGGACCCTATGAATTCTCATGCCATCAGAGAACGAAAAAGATGTCGCATCTCCCAGGTTCGAATATTCAAGCACTTCTCTTTCCCCCTGTATGAACCTTATCCTGCCTGCAAAGCGATAAGAGAAACCCCCGAACTGTTCCCTCTCATAAGTCAGATCTCCCTGCCCCTTGAGGACCCTGATCAGCCTGGCAGCAAGCTCCTCATCACCCCAAAAAGACGTAGCTAACATCTGAGCTGTCTGTATATCCTCCTGACCAAAGTCCCGGAAGTATTCAGGCACGGGAGGAACATATGATCCAAAATCCACATAGTCCCCAGAACGGGTCGGCGTGTATTCTATTAGCCCGGACGGACGCGGCAGACCGGCTGTTCCTGTAATGATCACAGTCCTCCCCCCATCCTCTGGCCTGATCTTCCAGTTGTTCCGTCTGTCAGTGCCTATGAATGTCCCTTTGGGCATAGGACCTTGTAGAAATCATCTATATAAAAAGCTATTACCAGCCGAGCAGTACTTTCCTCGCCCGCTGACCTCTGAGGAACGACCGCAGCTTCTCTTCTGCATGCGGATCCTCATATTCCTTCTCCTTCTGCCTGAACTCGCGCGTGTGGTGGTAGGAGCGGCCGTTCTTCTCATGGAACTTCAGCTTCTTGTGGAGAAGCTCATGGTACATGACATAGTCGAGGAGATTCTCGTCCTTCAGGAGGATGCTTGAGATGGTTATCGTGTCTGTAGAATAATCATAGCTGCCAAGCTTGCGCATATTCCCTTGGGAGAACTGAAGATTTGGCTGGGAGACCATGCCTGCGAAGTACTTGTCATTGACCCTGTTGTATGCCTCTTTGAGGATGGGGTCCTCCACAGTGACAGGGATTGTCAGGTGCAGCTTCTTCATGAAAATGCTGTACATGTCTATCTCCATCGTGCGGATCTTGGTCTTGAACAGCTTGTTGAGAAGAGTCTGCAGGAGTCCGACGACCATGTCGTCAGAGACTGTCTTCCAGGGGTGGCTTATGCGGAAGGCTATCTCCTTACCATCAAAACGGACATTGCCATTGTAGCCCTTGAATGCTTTCGAGTACCGTACTGAGATCGTGTATGGAGACGGCTTGTTGTAAAGTTCTTCATATGCGCGCTCCCCCAGGAATGACATGCCAGCAAATAAGAACAGATTATTGTTAAAGGTTGCGGTGATTGTCAATCCAGACAATAATGATAAATATCAGATGTTAGGAAAGCCGGATCATGAGCATATTAGGCCCGATGAGCGAGAAGCTTGAGCAGATTCTAAGAACGAATGAACCTGCCTTACTAGAAGTGAATGCGCATTGCCCTTGCTACCTTGCAGGCTATGTCATTTCTATCGGTGACGAGATAACAATATCCTGCCCACATCTCACTATCAGTGCTACCTTGCGGGATACCGACTGGTAACAATACATTCTATCCTGATAGACCGGCCAAGATCTATGATAGCAGGATCCCAAGATCAATCATCCAAGCTGTGACAGAGATGAATTAACTCGGCCTCATACCTGAGCGGAGCACATATATGCATCATGAATCCCCTCAACCCAAACTTTCTTTGAATCCTCCAAAGTTTGATCAAAGAAAGAGGCTACTGCTCGACCTCATATCTGAGGAGTGGAGTACATTCGATATATGGATTCGCTGATTTGCGGTCCTCAACCCAAACTTTCTTTGAATCCTCCAAAGAAAGTTTGATCAAAGAAAGAGGCTACTGCTCGACCTCATATCTGAGGATGGCCGCTATCTTACCCATGTCTCGCAGCTGCGCACCTTCCCTTGTCTCAGTGGAGATTATCTCGACTGTCGTCCCCACAGGCTCGGCGAGAAGCTCGAACTCCTCGATCTTCTTCGTCGGAAGGTTCTCTGACAGGAGGATCGTATCCACTGCTGCCATCTGGGTATGCGTCTTGACAAGCTCCTCGCCATAGCTGACCATCTTCGGCTTTGTCGCGAGATATTCGAAGAAGCGGTTCATCAGGGTCTTCTCCTTCGCGATCTCTTCATTCGCGAGCACATCCTGGCTCTTGTCGACAAGCTCCTGGAGTCCCCATTCACCTGTATATGAAAGGTCCTTTATGGCGATAATCTTCCTCTGGACCTGGTCTGTGACAAGACCCTGCTCGATCATCTCGTTCTTGGACCTGCCTGGGCCTCCGACTATGATGCCCTTGACCTCCTGGTTCTGCTCGAGGAAGTTGACTCGCATGTATTCAGCGACCTTCTTGTAGAATTCCTTGGCTGCGCCTTCCCTGAGGCGCTCGAATCTCTGGGAGGACTGACCTCCTGCCCTCATCTTGCCCGGGACCATGGAGCTTGTATGAGCGAGCGGCACTATGGCTTTCCCCCTGAGGAGGGCAATCATCCCATCCCTCCTGTCCATGACAACGAGCCCATACGCCTCTTTCTTGGAAGCCATCTCCTCAAGAAACTCAAGCTTGAAATCCTTGTCGCATCTATATAATCTTATAGTGACAGGCTCAGGCGGCTCCATGCTCCAGACACGCACATCCTGCTGTCCTTCCTGGGCTGCCACATTGCCTGAGAAGACGGCTAGCCCATGCTCAGGGGTCCTGTTGTAGAGCCTGAGATGCTGGATCATCTTCTCAAGGGCATCAATCACATTGTTCCTGGTGTTAGAATCCTTGATGTTCGTGGCTGTGCCCTGCTCCTGCGCAAGATGATTTATGATCTTGTTGAGGTCGTAGCCTGCTGGTACATAGACTGAGACAAGGGATGTGTGCCTGCCTTTATAGGTTGACAATTCCTCGAGGAACTTCAGGATCTTCCTTCTCTGCTTCGAATCCACTCTGCTACGGAAAAAAATCCAGTTTATAAAAGTAATGCCGATATCCTTTGTAGACGAGAAAAAACGACATAGATAACCACAATCTTTAAATATGTTCAACCTTTTGATTAGTCAAGTTTAAGAAGTGGGGAGATTTTTCGAGCCTTATCCGTTAGTTTGCTTTCTATATGATTGAAAACCGAAAAAATTAAAAAGATTTTGGTTTTTCTGATGGAGGCTCGGGGGAAATATATATCATAAAGATCGAGTCAACATGGGTCCACCCTCGCACTTCAGTGCAGGGCCCAGGTGGAATGACCGACCTTTAGGATGCGGAGAGGTCATAATACTGTCCTCTCCAGCATAAGGGCCGGCCGATGGCTGGCCAGCGAGAGTGATGAAGATGAAAGAACTGACCTATAAGAAATGTCCGGAATGCAATGCTTCGAACCTGCTCTGGAACCAGGACAAGGGAGAAGTGATGTGCAGGGAATGCGGGCTTGTGCTGGATGATAAGCTATTCGACTTCGGCCAGGAATGGAGGGAATTCGAGCCTGAGAGCGCTGAGAAGCACAGGCGAACAGGAGCTCCTCTGACCTACACACAGGAGGACAGAGGACTCGGTACGACTGTGGGATCCAAGACTGACCTTTTCAAGCTGAACAAGAAGGACCAGAACAAGTTCTACAGGCTGAGGCTCTGGCAGAGAAGGGTCTCGACAGCGATCGAGGCTAACCTCAGGATAGCGATCTCAGAGATCAAGAGGATCAGCTCGATACTCAACCTTCCTAAGTATGTGGAGGAGGAAGTCGCAAGGATCTATACCGAAGCTGTCCAGCGAGAGCTTGTCAGAGGACATTCGACAGAGGCTGTCGTCGCAGGAGTCGTCTATGCAGTCCTCAGGATGTATGATATACCAAAAACCTTGAACGAGGTATCTGAAGTGACAGGCATCGACAAGAAGAGGCTCGCGAAGAACTTCAAGTATGTGTCCAGGAAGCTAAACATCAGGACACTGCCGATCGATCCGCTGAACTACATCTCCAGGTTCGCGTCTGAGCTCAATCTCAACGCAGCGACCCAGACAAAGGCCATCGACATCATCCAGAAAGCCAGGGAAGAGCAGCTTGTGTCAGGCAGGAGCCCTAAGGGGCTTGCTGCAGGAGCGCTCTACATCGCGTCAAAGATCAACCAGGAGAAGAAGACGCAGGCAGAGATCGCCAAGGTAGCTGATGTGACAGAAGTGACGGTGAGGAACACCTACAAGGAGCTGACAAGCAACCTCGACTTCCTCAACGATGAGATGGAGAAGGCGAAGACCGCTTAGTTTTCTTCAGTGCATTTCCAACAATTTTTGGATTCCAACCTTTCTTGATGAGAGCTTTTTGGATCTGCTCATCAGTATGTCCGGATGACCTAGCTCTCCTGATTGCGTCTGAGAGGATGGACCTTGAAGGATCCCGTGAGAGCAAGTAGATCGCTATCGCAGATAAGGCCAGCATCGGCACCATTGTCACTGCAAGCGGGATGTGTGAGATTCCACCTGGCTGTTCGACATCGATCTCCTTCTCTTCCGGAGGTTCATCCCTGGTTGGTTCGGGAATATTCTCAACTTCTGATCTCAGGGCGAAAAGTCCTAGCCTTTCGAGTTCGACGACACCTGCATCAATCTGTTCCCAAGAACCTGCTGAATAATGCCAAAGCGTGCCGTCCATGTTCGAAGCGAGGTCCAATCGGAAAGCTGAGGCATTCGACTCTATCATAAGATAGGTCGCATCATCCAAGCCTTGGATGCCATCAGGTAGATCTTCGAGTACAGTGACCTTGGGCTGTCCGGTCAGATTGCAGCATATATCGATACTGAAGACCTCATCATAGGAATAAGATGTCCACACATCAGATATATCTTCCCTGATTGGCTCGATAGAGATATTCTTGGTAATGCGCTGGACAATGCTTCCCCCCCTTCCACCGCCTCCACCTGATGATCCGGATGTGCAGCCATCTGAAAGAGGAGGCATGCTCGTAGTGGTGCCGCAGCTGTTCAGATCATTGCATGTCCTTGTCTTCACGCTGCTGGCGCATGCGCTCCATGCAGAGCAGGACCATGATTCTACACACATGGCAGACACACTGAAATTGATCTCATGATCCTCTGTGTCGATGTTACCCCGGTTGTCTGCACATCTGATAAAGTAGGTGTAGCTCTCGTTGTCAGCAAGACCGGTCGCATTGAACATATGATATGATGTGCCTGTCGTGTCGAAGGGAACCATCAGTAAGTATGGGACTGATTCGTTCGACAGCCTGCATGTGGCGTCCCTGTCTGTAGTGATATTTATCTCAACATAGGATGTGCCACTAGTGAGAGTACCGTTCGGAGCGCTTGAAAGGATGCTTATCGGTTCATTCAGGATTGTCGTGGAGGAGGAAATGATGCTGCTCATATCATATCCATCATACGAACGGAAGCTGCAATTCCAGGTGTCATTCATCGTCAGATTAGCGCTGCCAAGCGACAGCTCAACAGGAGTCCCATTGCCTGCAGTGACGTTTCCGTGAAAAATCGGGTCTGTGCCATCATACCACCACCATTCCACAAGCAGAGTCGAATTCTCAATATCTGAGGGTGTAGCGTTGCATGACAGGTCTGAACTTGTAGTAGGGCTTGCAGGGAAGATGGACGGCTGGGTCATCTGAGGAGGCTGGTTGGCTGCGATCGAGATGGAGGCGCTGCGATTTGCGCTATGATTGTAGCTGTCGAGTGCACGGACTGTGCAGTTCCATGTATCACCATATGAGAGATTGAGATGGCCTAGTGTGGAGATGACTGTGCTTGTGCTGTTCGCAATGCCAGTCTTTATTCCGTGGTACTTCACAGTCGTACCATTGAGCCACCAGTATTCTGCAGCCAAGATCGTCTCCTCTGAATCGTTCAGCGTGGCATTGCACACCAATGTGTCCATAATCGAGGGAGAAGATGGCTCAATTATCAGGTCTCCTGTTTCTGGAGGAATATTGATGACAGTGACCTGGGCAGAGCAATAATCCGAATATGAAGAGCCATCATAAGCACGGGCTGTGCAGTTCCAGGTATCGCCAACTGAAGTGGTGGCCGAGGGCACAGTGGATACAGTCTCAGACGAACCATTGGTGACAGTGACATTGCCTGACATGATGATCGAGGAACCATTATACCAGAAGTATTCTACATCTATATCCTGCTCAGTGTCATCAAGCACGACAACATCGCATACAAGATCTGAGAGCGTTGAAGGGACAGCGGGGAGTATCTCTATGCCTGAGAGTGTCGGTGGGGAATCTTCGGAATACACACCATCCAGTGTCTTCCATAATCCACCATTAGAATACCATGTCACGGACCTTCCAGTCTCGTTGAGGATACGATCCTCCATAGGCCATGGCCATAGTGGCTCCTCTGTCAAAACGCCATCTTCATATCTAAATAAGATATTGGCACCGATATCCAATCCATCTCCCGAAAGCCCCGAGAGATTGGTCTTTGACGACATCAGGTATGCTCCATAACCGTACTTGGCTGGATCATAGCTTGCTGCCTGCCTTTCTTCATTGGCACCAGCAGCTGTATTCATGTATGCATTGGCATCCAGCGAGAACCTGTTGCTTGAATGCAGGAGGCTTCCACCCGCGGTGTCACCCTTATAGAAGCTGTAGCCACCATCCTGCAGAAAATATGAACGGTTCACACTGAAGCTATCTCCTGCCTCTGTATCTGAAGACAGATAGAATCCCCAGCCATTGGATTGACCGCCTATGTATGTGTATCCCTTGAGGACATTGCCAATAAGAGATGAGTCGAACCGGCCTCTGTTCGCATAGAAACCTATCTGAGTGTTTCCGCTGTGTGTTGAATTTATTGACACGATATCCTGGAAAGTGCAGTAGTTGCATCCGGTGGTATAGAACGAATTGCCTTTCTGCTCCTTGGATATCGATCCCAGGACACGCTGCCTTGAGCCAGGGATCATGAAGCCAGGATACTGATAATGCTGCGTCCCATTATGGCATGGCAATGGATCTGTTGTATTCGTGAATGCTATCACATTCTCAAGGAGGTTGTCAGCACCCCCATACAGCTCGACATTGGTGCACCAGGTGTTCGACATGTTCGCCCCATCGATCAGGGTAAAGAGCCTTCGTAGCGTGATATTATGTGTCGACCAGCTGACAAACATGCCTATCCTGCCAAAGCCATAGATAGCGCAATCCTCCATCAGGATGTGATGCGCGGGGTACACAGTCACGAAATCCGGGAGCTCTGAGCCATAGATAGTGGCTATGTCACCTTCAGGGACACCCTGGGCCCTGTTCCTCAAAGCAGAGATCCGGGTAAGATTCACATATGAAGTGTTGTATATGAGTTCAATCATCGAGCATTGCGCAGCTTGAGGATTGAAGCAGTCCCTCACATGGATCCCTTCTATATCAACTCCGCTGCTGCTGACGAGCTGGATCATCCCAGACTTGCGTTCCCGATTCACTTGACGCGAAAGCTTACCATCCAATATGGCCATGCCATCGTTCTTGGCTTTTATCGTCGCCTTCGTCCCAATGCCTGTATCCACATCTACAAACCTTCTGCCGTAGAAATATATGGAGCCATCATAGATGCCGTCGCAAAGCATGAGTGTCTGGCCAGAAAGAAGCTTGTATCTCGTGTAGTGGCTGAGAAACGATGAACTGTCAGGACCTATGACGATAGTGCTCCCTCCGACCTGGTCACAATCCTGTAGGATCGAGGAGCTTGCGTTTGACACTTCCCACTCGGCACCCTGAAGGCTCGCAGGAAGAGCACCAGCAAATGCGCTAATCCCTATCCCTTCATCAAAATGCAATAGAAAAAGTGTATTCGCGTCGGAAGCGAAGGGTGCGACTGGTTTAGAGAAATGCGTTGTGTAACGGGAGGTGTTGGATACCCTCACTTCCTCTATCTGCCCGGGAAATGAGACCCCGCTGTTATAGTTCACCTTCCCCAGGTAAAACTTGCCGTTGGCATTGTCCAGGAACCCGCTAGACCCTGAAAGGTTTTGGGATGCCAACTCTAAGCCGTTGATGAATATCTTGGCATTCATCGAGGTAGATGATGTGTTCTTGAAGACTGCTGCAACATGGTACCAGGTGTCCCTGCCCAGAGGAGCAGTCGTCTGGAGCTGCCTGGCAGATCCGCCATAGTTGTAGTCGAGCTGCAGGTAACCGTAAGGATATGTCGTGCCACTGACTCGAAGAGTGAGGGCATAAGAGCCAGGCCTTGAAATGATGCCGGCAAAATCATGGGAGGAGCTGAGGTTCTCCAGCCTGATCCAGCCCTCTATGGTCTGGTCAGATACTATGTTGAGCCTTGTGGCGCATGCGCTTGAAGAGCAATTGAGATAAGCACCTGTACCATTCAGGCTGACGGAGTAAGCCCATTCATCCGCGAAGGAGATGGAGACGCATAGAAGCAAGACTATCATCCATCCTCCCTTCATGCTGAGTACTCATAGGTGCGCGCTATATAAATATTTCTTGCAGTCCCGCTGCACGTCCATACACTAACTATTTAATATAGAATCCCATTCCCGCATAGCATGATATCTATCGATGACATGGCGGTCTTCTGCAAGAAGAAGGGTTTCGTGTATGCTGATTCTGACATATATGGAGGGATGGCAGGCTTCTGGGATTATGGCCCTCTGGGAGTCGAGCTATTCAACAACATAAAGCTATCCTGGTGGAAGTATTTTGTCCAGGACAGAGAGGATATGGTGGGGATCGATGCCAGCATCATATCTAACCCAAGGGTATGGAAGGCGTCCGGGCATCTGGACAATTTCGGTGACATCGTCCTTGCATGCAGCAAGTGCGGCAGCAAGATGAGGGCTGACCATTTTGTCCAGGAGAAGACAGGCAAGAACGTCGAAGGGATGAAGGCAGGTGAGCTCAACAAGATTATCGTCGATTCTGGACTCAAATGCCCAAAATGCAATTCAGCTTTCCAGGAACTGAGAGACTTCAACCTGCTTTTCAGGACTCATGTCGGCGCAGCAGAGGGGAAGACTGCAGAGGCATATCTACGCGGGGAGACTGCGCAGGGCATGTTCACGAACTTCAAGTTGATCACAGACACAGCAAGGCAGAAGATACCATTCGGCATCGCCCAGGTCGGCAAGTGCTTCAGGAACGAGATCTCCCCAAGGGATTTCATGTTCAGGAGCAGGGAATTCACGATAGGCGAGTTCGAGTATTTCATAAAACCAGGAAGCGAAAGCCCAATCCTTGACAATGAGCATAAGTCAGTGAAGGTCATGCTACTCGACGCAGAGGCGCAGGAGAAAGGATCTGATCAGCTCAAGGAGACCACGATTGGCAAGATGGTGGAGGAAGGGAGATTGACGGGATGGCATGGATATTGGCTCGCTGAGCAGGTGATGTGGTTCATGTCGATCGGCCTTCCGATGAGAAAGATAAAGATCAGGGAGCATATGAAAAAAGAGCTGTCGCATTACTCCTCAGCGACATTCGACCTGGATTTCGAGTATCCTTTCGGCTCCAAGGAGTTCGCAGGGAATGCGAACAGGGGAGATTATGACCTGGGCCAGCATGCGAAGGAGAGCGGACAGAGCATGGAGGTCTTCGATGATGAGACAAAGAGCAAGTTCGTGCCTCATGTGATCGAACCGACCTTCGGCATGGACAGGATCTTCATGTCAGTGCTGGTGGATGCATATCATCATGATCCAGAGGACAAGGAGCGGGATTGGGTCGTCCTTAAGCTGAATCCTACGCTCGCGCCCTATAAGGTAGCTGTGTTCCCCCTTGTAAACAAGCTTGAGGACAAGGCAAGGGAAGTCTATGCTTCAGTCAGGAAGGAGTTTCCCAGCATGTTCGACAGGAGCGGCGCCATCGGCCGTCGGTATGCGAGGGCTGATGAGATAGGCATCCCTTGGTGCGTGACTGTCGATTTCCAGACTCTCGAAGATGGGACTGTAACAATCAGGGACAGGGATACGACCGAGCAGAGGAGGATACCTATGTCGAAGCTGAAGGAAGAGATAGCTAGCCTGATCAGAGGAAAAAGGGACTAGCTGAACATGAATGGGCGAAGCTTCTCAATCGCCAGATACTTTGCCTGATCACCTGTCATGTTCATGACATCCTTCACCTGAAGACATGCCTGCCATGATGACATGAAGGTCTCTGTATCAAGGACCTGGTGCTTCTTGTCGACGCCAAGCAAAGCGCATGCCTCCTCATAGAGCTTCAGCAGCGAGAGGACGCCTATACCACGTGTCTTCGCCAGGATCTCCTGGTACAGCTGGGGAGGAATCGGGCCTTGATTGAAGAACCTGTCCCTTTTCAGGATGATGCTCAGCTCTGAAAGAGCATATTCCCTGCCATCCTTCCCGAAGATCATCATGCCTGTACCTCTGATCTCCTGTTCACGAACAGCCTTCACCGCATCATGGAACAGTCTCCCCACAATATCCCTGATATCTTTGGGATGGGCTGCAGATGCCAGTATCTTCTCACGCGATAATCTCGAATTCTTCTCAAGATATTTCTTCAACGCAAATCCATAGCAGATAGTCAGCTCGATGAGCTTCCCCATGTCCTGGTTGCCTCTTTTCGAGTCGAGGTCCGCTTTATTATAATAGTAGTCCTCAAGCTCATCAGGAGTGCCTTGCCTGGTTGCAAGCTTGAGCAGGTTCCTCTTGTAAGCCTGGATATCCCGTAGATTGTAGCCTTTGCGTTCTGTATAAGGAGAATCGGCGAAATTCGATTCAGCCTCCTTCCTCACCTCTACAAGGCAGTAGAAGAGCCAGTATGCTGCCGCAGGAAGCCTTCCTTGCTCTCCTGCCTCTCTCAGGAAATCCTCAGCTGGAAGAGTCGCGAGCGAAAACTCGATCTGCGTATAGTGGTACATCTCATGTATCAGACATCTCCCGATGAAGCCGGGAAATGCATTTGCCTGCCCGCCATTCAGGTAGAGAGGGAAGACAATATATCGAGCGACATCGGCAGCGTGAAGACCAAGGAGCACATCTTGTTCCCTCGTGCGTATGTCCTTGTATCTAGGCTGCCTGTAATCCTTCTCATATATTATCGCAAGATTCTCATCTCCTTCCCAATATGCCCTCCCGATCTTGATATAGACATCAAGAGGAAAGTTCCTGGGCTGCACAAAATCAGGCATCTCGACTGTGAGCATGTACTGCGTATACTGTCCGACAATGCTCTTAGTCTTCTCCTTGAAGAATCCTGGGGATGGACCTTTGTCGAAAGTCCTGATGATCTTCAGCGAAAGCCCTTGGCTCTTCTGTTTCTTGAGCTCAACAATGACATTCTCCTGCTGCCTCTTCCGGGATAGGCCTGCCCTGGCTTCTGCTGACATCTTTCCGACGCACTCCGCGACAAGCTCATCAGTGATGCCCTGAAGACAGACGCTCTTGAAGACATAGAAGTCCCAGAGCATGTCCTTCCCTTCGTCTCCAAGGGAGTATTCCTCCTCATCAAAGTACATGAGGATGTTGACTTTCCTTCCGTTCCTATGCACAAAGGAACGCACAATCTCATATCTGGAGAGATCGCCTGTTCCCTCCCGGAGGTCCTTATCAGATACGCCAATCATCCATCTCTCAATTGCTAGACAGGATTAATATTTTTCCATCGCAACCATTTTTTATATAAGCTCTTCTGACGTGGCACAAATGTCCTTGGATATCTCCGATTATGCGAAGCTCCACCTGAGCACAGGAGGTCCTGCCCTGGAAGTGCTTGTCCATCAGGAGAACATAGGAAGACTTGAGGAATTCGGATTCAGGGAGGAGGGAAAAATCATACTGCCGCTCAATGGCACATCTGGTGCCTACCTCTCTTCAGTGCTAGCGTCTGCCGCTGAGCAGATCAATAGGTTCGGAAGAACGACCAGGTATGCTGACAGGCTGATAAGTGATGACAGACCTATACCCCTGGCACTTGCATTCTCAAGGCCTGAGTTCAATGATTTCGACAGGCTTGATGGACCAACACTTGTGCCTGAGCGGTTCGGGGCTTTCGTGAGGAACATCGGGGGAAGGTATGCGCTAGTGTATCAGACTGATTATGTGGCTGCTGCGCTTCAGGGTAGGGAGTTCAATGGCCATCGAATACCTGATTTTATGCGAGGACAGCTGCATGAGATGATACACATCTGGATGAATAACTATGTCTTCACACAAAGAATCGAGGAGAGAGGGGAGGAGATCACCAATCTGACTGAGGGACTCGTCGAGCATATTGTGATGACTGATCCTGCCTATAAAGTTGAATTCTGGGAGATTGTCAGGAATTCGCCTTTGGATGTCAGGACCTGCCCTGTCCCTAGCCTCGGAGGGAAACTTTTTGCCGGCGATACGAATCCTCCTGGCAGCAACCTCAACTACCAGTTCTATAGGAAATTCATGGATTACCTGGCAGAGGAGGTAGGTATCGACAAAGTCATCGGGTTCATCAAGGCCTATTGCGAAGATACTTCTGGAAAGGATCCTGCCCATATCTTCTATAAGGCTACCGGAGAGCATGTGATGGGACTCCTTGGGGATTTCTACGAGAGAATGCAGCTTGAATTCCTGATAGGCTCTGCCTACAGGAAATTCGACAGAGGAGACTACAAAGGTTGTCTTGCAGATTGCGCTGAGATTGTTGGAGGATTCGACTCAGACACATCAATCGTCCACAGGCTTATGGAACGATTCCCCAATGTGGCAAGAGAATATTTGAGCAGGGATCAACGCAAAGACAACTGCAGGTTCGACTATATGATGCATGCTCTGCTGATAGCTGAGGATGCTGCTTCCCATGGTTTTCCTGAAGAGTGGGGCATCATATGGTCAGCGCTGTATGACATGGAGCACAATGAGAAATTTGATGTAGAAAGCTACAGGTGCTAAGGCTCTGTCCGAATTGGATTCGCATATTTGACCAGGCAATTATTCCGGCAGAGCCGGCGGCTAGGAACCTTTAAATCCAAAGCAAGACTCCTCCTCCCAATGCTAGTAGGTATCGTAGGCAAGCCGTCTGTCGGCAAATCCACTTTCTTCAAGGCCATGACTCTCGCTGATGTAGCTATCGCAAGCTATCCTTTCACGACCATCAAGCCCAATCATGGGATGGGCTATGTAAAGATCGACTGCGTCTGCAAGGAATTCGGGAAGCAGTGCAATCCCAGAGAGGGCTATTGCACTGGCAGGAACAGGTTCGTGCCTGTGGAGCTTCTGGATGTTGCCGGCCTTGTCCCTGGAAGCTTCGAAGGCAAGGGCATGGGAAACCAGTTCCTCGACGACCTCAGGCAGGCAGATGTGCTGATACATATCATCGACGCCTCAGGCAGCACGAATGAGAAAGGGGAGAATGTGCCAGCCGGGAGCTATGATCCAGGGAATGACATAAAGTTCCTTGAATACGAGCTGAACATGTGGTATATCGGGATCTTCGACAAGGTCTGGAGGAAATTCGCTAACCAGACCAGCCAGGAGAAGTCCAATGTCGTGAAAGCGATTGTCAAGCAGTTCTCAGGCCTTGGTGTGGATGAGGAGATGGTCAAGATGATCCTGCCAAAGCTCGGCCTTGGGGAGAAACTGATAACAACCTGGACACCTGATGATGTGAAATCCCTGGCTTCTGCACTCAGGGCTGAGACAAAGCCCATGGTGATCGCCGCTAATAAGATCGATGTCCCAGCTGGAGAGGCTAATCTCGAGCGGCTTAGGAAGGAATTCCCAAACCATATGATAATCCCATGCAGCGCCGAGTCCGAGCTTGCGCTCAGAGAAGCTTCCAGGCACGGACTGATCGAGTATGTGCCAGGAGAACCTGATTTCACGATAAAGTCTCCTGAAAAGCTCTCTGAGAAACAGACAAAGGCGCTTGAATTCATCAGGGAAACCATACTGAAGAAATTCGGCTCGACAGGAATCCAGCAGGTGCTCAACAAGGCTGTGTTCGAGGAGCTCGGTTATATCGCCATCTACCCAGGTGGAGTCAACAAGCTCGAGGATTCTGAAGGAAGGGTGCTTCCGGATTGCTTCCTCCTCCCTCCTGGGACGACTGCCTTGGATTTCGCGTTCAGGCTGCATTCTGATATAGGGAATAATTTCATCAGAGCCATCAATGTCAAGACAAAGATGGGCTTAAGGAAGGACAATGAGCTCGCCAACAGGGATGTTGTCGAGATAGTTTTCAATAAGTAGTCTTTCTTTGCTACTTTCACAAGGGAGTTTACTCCCTGTGCGCGAAAGACTTAAATCTTGGCGTCCCGGTAGCTTTGCTACCTAGGACACAAGAAATCTCTTGATTCCTTTGTGTTTGAGAACTTTGTTCTCAATCCCGGAAATCTTTGGTTTCCTATGCTTTGGACTTTGCAAAGAAAGTAGGAATTAATCAGTCACCTCGATTGAATCTATGTCCAGCCATCATGGCAGGCAGACAGTCTTGAGGGCTGCCTCAAGACCTATTCGGCGTGACCGCCTCATCTGCGCCATGCCTGGACTTAATGATACAAAACTACTTCTTCTTCCTGATCAGGTAGATCATCACTCCGTTTGTTATCAGGACGATGACGACCAATATGACGAGGAGGGAACTCACACCCCCTTCCTCTCCCTTCACTTCGTGAGAGACCATGCCTGCATCCATCGTTATCTTGTCGAGCGCGACAGACATGTCGAATGTCCTTGTCGATGACCTGTCACCATAGAAGAGATCGATCTGGGCGCTGTATTTTCCCTGCAGCGCCCTGCTAGTATCCCAGTACGCCTTAAGGTTCTGCTTTCCGTGAGGCTCTATCTTAGTGTCGACTGTCCTCTCAAGGGCGACAAGGTTCCCTTTGTCATCCGAGACACGGACATCTGCATAGACTCCATCGAAAGGCTCGTTCCACTGGTTAGATACAAGGATCTCGAACTGCGCGATCCCTCCCAGCTTGAAATGGTCGACAGATATCCCGTCGATATCGATCTTAGGGGAACCCAGATACATCGGCTTCTCATCAAAGGAGTTCTGGCCATCGTAGACCACTGTGGAGCGGACAATATATGCTCCGGGGGAAGAGGAAGGCTGATAGAATATATTGAGGATCTTCCTCTCGCCAATTCCAAGGCTTGTCTTTTCTGACCTGAGAGTGTCGATCTTGTTGTTGAAAGGACCAAGTATGTCTATCACTGCGAATGCCTCTGCCACCGGGACTGAGCCACGGTTCATGACCTCGACAGAGAAGCTGCTCGCTTTCATCTCCTCGAAGAGTGGGACGAACAGCCTCGACTCCACGAATCGTTCTGGATATGGCACGACAACTGTTATCTTAGCGACGATCTCAAGGCCTGTGCCTATGGTGCTTGTGCTTTTACCGAGAGTCCTTATCGCAAGCTTGAGATCCTTCTTTCCTGGAAGGGCAGAGGAGGGCATGTCGACGAGTACATCCAATATCCTGCTCTCACCCGGAGCAAGTTCTAGCCTGCTATCTGAACTGAGCCAGTCCTGTGCAACTTCGAGCGGATATATCAGCAGGTCGGCTGTCTCTGCTGAGGGATTTGATATCTTTAGCTGGACCTTCTGGACTTGATCTGGTGCATAGCTGATCTCCTGATAAGATGGGACGATACCTATCGCGAACACTGGCATCGAGAGGAGGATGAATATCAGGAGGAATCTTGTTCTCATATCATTCCCCCGTCACATAGAGATATACTGACCTGTCGCTAGGCGGCTCATGCCTCGGGACCTGGATCCTTATATCTATCTCTGCTGTGTCTGAACCATCGTGCCAGTCAAGGCCAGCTACCACTGTCTTGTTGGAATCATCATATCCTGTGACATTCTCCCATGACCACTGCGAGGCTGTCCAATTGAATGAGCCTGTCTCGGTTGAATCATTGTCAGCCTTGAACTGGAAATAGGATGTGCCAAGTGCGACTGTGGTCCAGAGGCTTTCGTTGGCGCTTAGCTTGGAGATATTCACTTCCACATTGCCATCGTTCCTAAGGATGAATGGCTGTATCACTCCTTCAGTATCGTATGCATGATCCACTTCGACAACGCCGAATTCTATTGCCTCATTGACAATTGTTATGGAAAGCTCTGGCTGGAGAGTGAAGTTCCATATCGCTGACCAGTCTCCCATAAGGACGCTGTCGTTCGCCCTGACCCTCCAGTAATATGTAGTGAAATCCAATTCACCAGGATAAATCGTGAAATTCGTTAGTATCCCTGACATATTGAAGATTGGCGAAGATATGTCTGGATTGAGGCTCAGTTCGAGGGCATAGGTGAGTGTGTCGTCATCTGGATCGATCGCGTCCTCCCATCGGAACTCTGGTGTCCTATTGGTGAAGAACTGGTCTCCTTCTGTCGGATATGAGAGCTGAACTTGTGATGGAGGACCATTTGTGAACTCGTGGACAACAGATGCATACCATGAATGATTCGTACCATCGAATGCTCGTATTGTGCAGTTCCATTCCTCCTGCGGTGTGAGGAGATCTGATGATATGGTGCTGATTATCGTATCTGTGCCGCTCTGGACTCCTGTGCGGTTCCCTCCTGACCAGAGCACGGAATTGTTGTACCACCAGTATTCGACTGTCAATGTGGAGTTCTCAAGGTCTGTGACTGTGGCGTTGCAATGGAGGTCTGAAGTGGTGAGCGGTTCATCTGGCGCGAAGGAGACGGACTGGATCTGTGGTGCTGTGTTCTGGATCGTGACGGCGCTGGAATTGAGAGGGATGCCGTCGGTGTAGCCGTCGTTCGGAGTGACTTCGCAGTGCCAGGAATCGTCAAACCTTGTCTCATGCGCTG
>CAYTWW010000020.1:19895-25875 GCA_964441565.1 uncultured Methanosarcinales archaeon
TCGTTCGGAGTGACTTCGCAGTGCCAGGAATCGTCAAACCTTGTCTCATGCGCTGAAATGATATTGCTGGTCCTGGAGGACAAACCCGCAATGTATTCTGAACTGATCTGATCACTGGTAAGTGTGTAATTGAATATCTTGATCTCGTCCATGGACCCAGTGAAATAAAAGCTATTTAGTATTCCGATCCAGCCAATTGTGAGCGGAGAATTGGAAAGACGATATGTTATGTTCGATGCGCGATTTGTTGATCTGCCAAGGTAAGTACCATTGAGGTAGAATTCTGTCCCATCAACGGTCTTTACGACAGCGACATGGCTCCATCTTCCGACCGGTATCTGGTGTGCAGGAGCATCAGTAGCTTCTCCATGATAAAAGTCCCACATGTATAGTTGATCATTTGTATTGTCTATCGCAAGACCAAATGCATTATACTTGGTGACAAGATAATCTGCACCAGAATCCAGATTCATCGGCTTCACCCAGAGCATCACTGTAAAGTTATTGGTCAAGTCATATATCGCCTCATCTGTCATGTTGATGTGATCATCAAGCCCATCAAACATGTATGCTCCGCCTATCTTCCCGCCTGTCCTGTTCCATGTGGCACCTGATATGTTGCTCCTGCCATTGTTACCAGAGTAATCTTTCGTCCATGTGCTGTTTGACCCGCCTTCGAAGGGAAGATAGAGGACAGTACTAGAGCGATTGTTCCTGTACCAATTAGTGATATTGACAATGCTATCCCCATCTGCGTCATCTGTGTTGTTGTAGTTGCAGGTCAGGGTATCGTTCGTGAATGCAGGGACTGGCGTGATGTATGGCGTGTCCTGGATGGGTGCTGTGTTCTGGATAGTGACGGCGCTCGAGTTCAGGGTGTTGCCGTCTGCGTATCCATCGTTCGGAGTGACTTCGCAGTGCCAGACATCTCTCTCGGACAGCTCATTCGATGAGAGCGTATTGGTATTCTTTCCAACCACGCCTGCCTGGTAATCCTGCAGTATCTGCTGTCCACTCAATGACTCATTGAAGATCCTGATCTCATCTATGGAACCATTGAAGAACTTACCCCAGGAAGATCCGATGCGTAATGGACTGGTAGAATTCATCGAACCAGTTATTGTGACAGGTGTCGTATCTGCCAGGGTTCCGTTCACATACAGATACATCATAGAGGGAGTGTATACAGCAGCAAAATGGTACCAGCTCTCATAAGCAAGATAATTGTTAAAGTCTGCCGAGTTGTAATCTGTCCCATCCGAGACTATGAAGCTCAAGTCTTCGTCATTATCTGTCCAGATGAAGTATCCAGGAGAGGCCCAGTTACCAGCATCGCCTGCTATCACTCCCTGGTACCCATCCACATAGCCGCTTTTCCTGAACCAACCCATGAGAGTGAAGCTGTCTGTCAGATTGAAATCGAACCTCTTGTCGTAAGCAAATGATATCTGATCATCTATGCCGTCGAATCCATAGGCGCCACCTATCTGTCCTCCAGTCCTATTATATGATGCACCTGTCACGGTCGCGCCTTCTGTCATGCCTGAATAGTCCTTTGTCCAGGTAGAGTTGCTTCCTCCTTCGAAAGGTGTGTAGACAAGCATGATCGACTTGTTGTTCCTGTACCAATTTGTGATGTTTACGACAGCATCTCCATCCAGATCAGTAACGTTGTTAGCATTGCAGGTGAGGTTGCTTGTCACGTTCGGATCCTGTGGGGAGATCTTTGGTACTGTCTGCGTCGGAGCTGTGTTCTGGATCGTGACGGCGCTCGAGTTCAGGGTGTTGCCGTCTGCGTATCCATCGTTCGGAGTGACTTCGCAGTGCCATGATTGGCCAGCCCTGATCTCAGATCCTGCCATCATTCCCTTGCTTGAGTATTCCAGATAGATCTGATCAGCAGATAGCGCAAGGCCATAGATCCTCAGTTCATCGATAGTGCCTTCGAACAGATCAGTGATGCCAGCTGAACTGTATTCTATGTGGAGCAACGGGGCCAGAGCTGCATTGCCGTTCGTCGCCTGTCCAGAACGCCAGGCGCCTGATAAGTGTGAAGACCTGTCTTCATGATCATCCCAGAACAGGGCGAGGGCATTGCCTGATGCCCAGCCATCCTGGTCTACGATCTCCTGGATGACAGAGGCTATCGAAGGAGATTGATAGATCACTCCTGCGGTGAATGCAGGGATATCATCCCAGGCCACTTCTGCTACAGTCCTTTTAGTATCATCTGAACCACCGACATCAGTTCCTCTCCTTGCCTGGTAGTCAGCAAGTGTGCTCCAACCTGCAGCATCCGGCTGTCTCTCGCCTACTATGACTGAATTGACATCCTCCCCGCTTGATGAGCTTCGTGCAGTCAGGTTGAAATATGCTGCAGTTATGGTCGCGCCCTGTGGGATGGTCATGTTGGTGAATCTTGCTCCGCTCCCCCTGCGGAGCGAAGTGTCGCTGTTGTATCCTACCTGGAACGCGGAGTTTATGTTGTCTATCACCCATGCATCGACTCCATTCCAGCGGACATAGGTGTCATCATCAAGGGCAACCCTCCTGTCGATATAGCTGGTGCCTCCAGCACCGATTTTCGCCCCTATATAGATGTCATCTGCAAGATCAAGGATGGTCGCCGGTATCGTCCCTGTGAGAGTGGTCGCCTGAAGGGCTCCATCCACATATATGCTTGCGGTCCCTCCGTGAAATACGCCTGCCACGTGATGCCATTGGCCAGCGACCAGGTTCGCAGCGGAAGTCTCAATATAATTGGAAGATGTGTTGAGATAGAACCTCACTTCATCCTCTGCTTGGACCAGTAGGAAATCTTCGTGTGATCCATCCTGCTTTCCTACGACAGCGTGTTCGCCGACGATCGTATCTGGCTTTATCCAGGCCGATAATGTCACATCACCATGGAGCGACATACCCGTCGCATCCAGGCTGATATAATCCTCTCCATCAAATGAATAAGCGCCTCCTGTCTGTCCACCAGACGCCTCAAAAGTGGCACCTGACACCGAAGCATGCGTGCTGTTCCCAGAATAGTCCTTCGTCCATGTCGAGTTCGAGCCTCCTTCGAAAGGAAGATACAGGGCATAGACGCTCTGGTTGTTACTATACCAGTTCGTTATGTTTACGACTGCGTCGCCATCGGCATCACTCACGTTATTGGCAAGGCAGGTCATGTTGATTGTCACGTTCGGGTCATGTGGCACGATCCTTGGGATAGTATGCGTGGGCGCCGCGTTCTGTATCGTGACTGCGCTTGAGTTGAGAGTATTCCCATCCTGATATCCATCATTGGGTGTGACCTCGCAGTGCCAGGAATCGAAGCGTGATAAGGAAGTCATCAGATTGCTATTCTTACCTGCCAATCCGGCTGCATATTCTGCATAGATCTGATCGCTCGTCAAAGTATAGTTGAAGATCTTGACCTCATCGATCGAACCATTGACACCATAACCAACATAGAGGGATCCGTCTGTAAGCCTTACAGGTGATAACGCATGAGAATTGGCAGTTGATCCCATGTATGTACCATTCATATAATAATACGCACCTGTTGATGTCTTCACAAGTGCGATATGGTTCCACGCGTCAGCTCTCAGCCTGTAGAATGGGCTTCCTGAGGAGCCACCTGTCTCGTAATTCCAAAGATAGAACTGCTTTGCAAAACCATCTATCCCTAATGCAAAGGAATCTGTTTTTCCTATTGGAAAGATATATCCTGATGTGAGGTTGTACTGCTTGATCCAGAACATGATGGTGAAATTATTGATGAGATCATAATTCGACTCATCAGTCATGTTCACTGAATGTTCTTTTGTTCCATTGAACATGTAAGCTCCGCCTACAACTCCCCCTGTCCTATTCCAGACTGCTGAGAAATTGGATCTGCCATCCAGACCTGAATAGTCCTTTGTCCATGTGCTATTGCTGCCTCCTTCGAATGGCAGATATAGCAATGTCGTGGATACATTATTCTTGTACCAGTTGGTGATGTTCACGACACTGTCGCCGTCTGCATCATATGTGTTGTTGTAGTTGCATGTGAGGGTGTCATTTGAGTGCGCAGGCACAGGTGTGATGTAAGGGGTGTCCTGCGTGGGTACACTGTTCTGGATAGTCAGAGCGCTTGAGTTGAGGGTGTTGCCATCCTGATAGCCGTCGTTAGGCGTGACCTCGCAGTGCCATGAGTCGCTGGCTTCAGTTTCAATAGCCAGTTGGTTTGGTGAATGCCCTGCAGCGCCAGCCAGGTATTCTGAAAAAATGGCCATATCAGAAAGGCTGTAATTGTGTATCCTTACCTCATCAATAGATCCATTGAATGCATATCCCCATCCATATCCTATGTATAGAGGATTCTCTGTGGTATTAACTTCCCCTGAATAAGGATTGCAGCTCATGTTCCTAACGCCATTCTGGTAGACATGCCAATCTCCGTTATCATATGTGAATGCTACATGATACCAGGTATTCAGATCCAGGTCCTCCCAGTTCGACATTGAGCAGTATTCTGTTTCTCCATCTGAAGTTGTAATGAAGGCATGAAGCTCAGAAGTTGAAGGATTCTGGTTGATCCCAAACTGGTTTGCCTTGACTATCAGAATTGGCCACCTGTCCGAAGGTGCATAGGATGCTATCCTGACCCAAGCAGCTACAGTCAGCTCCTTTGGTTGGTTGAAAATGGATGCATCTGTAACATTTATGAAATCGCTATCTTCAAAATAATAGCCACCCTGAATCTTGCCATCAACCCTGCTCCACTCGGCGCCTGAAACCGCTGCGTCATTGCCATAGCCTGAATAGTCCTTCGTCCATGTGCTATTGCTGCCTCCTTCGAATGGCAGATATAGCAATGTCGTGGATACATTATTCTTGTACCAGTTGGTGATGTTCACGACACTGTCGCCGTCTGCATCATATGTGTTGTTGTAGTTGCATGTGAGGGTGTCATTTGAGTGCGCAGGCACAGGTGTGATGTAAGGGGTGTCCTGCGTGGGTACACTGTTCTGGATAGTCAGAGCGCTTGAGTTGAGGGTATTCCCATCCTGATAGCCGTCGTTAGGCGTGACCTCGCAATGCCATGACTCTCCTATCTCTGTACCATCGGCCACGATAGTCCCTTGCCTCGATGCCAATCCTGCAAGATGATTCTCCTGTATCTGAGCTGGCGACATTGCATAAGCATATACTTTAACCTCATCTATCACACCGTTGAATGACCTGTCCAAAATTTCCCTGTTACCGATGAGCAGGGGATTGCCTGTATCATCTCCAGCTGTTCCCGAAGGCGCAGACAAGACCGTCAGCTCCTGCTCCACACCATCTATGAAGATTCGAGGAGCGTTAGATGGGTGTGTCTTATTGTAGACCGCGACAACATGCTGCCATCCATTCAATGATATTGAAGATGCAGGAGTCGTCCAGGATGCATAGTAACCAGTCGACCCGGTCCATCCATGCGCATAGGTCAAGGACATCGCATTCGGCTCCTGACCTGATCCCCTAAGGTAGAGACCCCAGAAATTGGAGGTGGCGCTGCTGCTCTTGTGTAGTATCCTGCCATAGCTACCTTCACCCCAGGACCGTGGGTAGATCCAGGCCTCCAGCGTCTGGACTGGCAGGTTGTCGATGGCTGAAGAGCTGACATTGATGAAGTCATCAGCGCCATCGAACACATAAGCACCGCCCACCTTTCCACCAGTCCTATTGAACGCCGCGCCAGATACTACGCTACCTGCGACCTTTCCTGAGTAATCCTTGGTCCAGGTGCTATTCGATCCTCCCTCGAATGGAAGGTGGAGCTGTGTCAGTGATACATTGCCTTTGTACCAGTTCGTGATGTTCTGGACCGGATCACCGTCTGCGTCATAAGTGTTGTTTGCATTGCAGGTAAGGTTATGGAATGTGTACGCTGGATTTGGTGTGATGTAGGGCGTGTCATGAGTCGGAGCTGAATTTGGTGTCCCCATCAGGCCAAGCC
>CAYTWW010000021.1:0-19460 GCA_964441565.1 uncultured Methanosarcinales archaeon
AGTCCTTGGGAAGGTTATTCAGCGTGCAGGTCTCACGGCAGTAGGAGGCGAAGGAACGGACGATAACCTCCTGCTCTTCAGCCATCTGTTCAGCTGGCTCCTCTGTAATCGCTGTCTCAACTGTCTCCTCAATCTCTGTATCCTTCTCATCATCTAGCTCCAGGGGAATCAGCTCCTCAACAGCTTCCTCTGCCTCAGGCATAGTCACATTGACATCATCTGTCTCTTCCCGTTCTTCCCCGATGCTATCTGATGTGTTTCTTATAGGAACTTCCAATGGTCCTTCAGTGTCTTCCTCAATGATGGGTTCCACTTCAGGCAGGGGGACAAGGATCTGGTGCGCTTCTTCCTCGCCAGAAGGAGCTGCATCCCCCAGTGCTTCAGTATGATTACCAGTTTCAACACCTGTGGATTCTATCACAAGCCCTGTGATCTCGATGTCCTCTTCATCCAGATAGCTGCTGTCAAGAACCAGCAGGTTGCCAAGGTAGACACGGACTGATCCTTCTCCGATTATTTCGCCTGATATGCGCAGGCTTGTGAGGTTTCCGTCTGCTGTGAAATTGTAGAATGCTGGCGCATCGAAGACTTCGCCTACGATGATCGTGTCCGAATCCCCTGGGCCTGCGACCATGCCTGTTATCAACGGGCGGCCGATGAAGATAGCGATGAGGAGCAGCGCTATGAGAGGAAGGGCGTATTTTGATGCCTGCTGCAGCAACTGGACTTCAAGATCCCTCTTATCTTTCTCAAGAGCAGCGATCTTCGCATCATATGCCTTGATCCAGTAGGTATATGGCTTGCCTTGGAACAGGAGCATGTACTGATGCGTACTGAGACCTTTCTTCCTGAGCGTATGCTCATGCCTGGCCATGAAGCGCAAAGCCCTCTCCCGGGCTGCCTTCAGGTCACGGATCTCAAGCGAGAGGCGAGCTATCTGTTCTTTCATCGCTTCTCACCTGCCCGCTTGTATGTTGCCCAGATAGATTGCGTATCCCTATCGAGAAGCTCTCCAATCCTTGTCAATGAGAATCTCTTTTCATCGTGCAGAAAAAGGACCAGGGATTCGAAGCAGGTCATCCTCGCTGAGAAGATGTGATCAGGAATGGAGATGGAGGGATCGATATCCAGCTTCTTCTGTTTCTTTCTTGCCTTGAGATAAGTGACTGATATATTGTTCTCCCTCCTGTGGAGGAGAGCAGCTATCTCCTGATTGGACTTCCTGGCATGCTCTTTCAAGTAAAGCACGAGGCTCTCCAGGATACCAATGCCTGATCTGAAGATAGAAAGAGGGATCACATCAGCTCCCTCGACGGATATCCGCAGGCGCTTTCCCTCAAGACCATACTTCTTCTTGAGCGAATCAAGATGGGCGTGCAGGAATTCATAGTCCTCTCTATCCAAGTCGAAATCCAGGCTTAGTTCCTCCTGCCCTTTCAATATGCCCCTCTTGACATTTACTTATTAACTAAAGTATAAAAATATTACTTTTCACACATCAGTATACAGAAGCTTAATATCAGGAGAGAAATAGCACCTTAATCTGTTAACCATTATTTATAATTATTAACTAAAATTGCAAGAAGTAATACTAATAATTAGTTAACCTTCATTTATAAATATTAACCATAATTGAAAGAAGGCATAATCAGAGCACCTTATCGATCTGGTCTTTCTTCCATCCTTTCTTCTGCATGGCATCTCTTATTGCTTCCTTGGAATATCCTTCTTTCAGCATGCTCTTCACATACTCCTTGAGGCGGGACACTTCCTCATCACCTGCCTGCGGCGCCACCTTCACCTTGTAGTCCAGGTAAATCTTCACAAGCGCAAGGAGGAATACAAGCACAACGACAAGCACGATCACGGGAGCATTGAAGTCAAGCGCAGGGAGCCTCGGACCGCTTGAGACGACTCTGCCTGTGAACTCCGGTTCCCTCACTGTTATCTTCTTGTCCTCGACATCAAGCCCAAAGATCTTCTCGACAGTCCTGCCGAGGTAATGGGCTTTCACAGTGATCATGAATTCCCCTGCCTGCGTATCTACTGTATCCCAGTAGGATGTCAGGAATGTCTTTGACTGAGGCTGGATGCTCGAGGTGCTTGTCTTGAAGCTATCGACAACATATCCTGATGCATCCCTTATCTCTGTCTCTGCATAGGCATCTGTTATGGTCTGTCCCCACATGCTCTGAAGACCTATGTCGAACTTGGCGACTGTGCCGAGCTTGAAGCTTCCCACCCTGAGCTCAGAGATATCCACAAGAGGCTCACCGACATCGAAGTCCTTGTCTACAACTGTTATCTTCCCGTTATCATATGTTATGACCGCTTCTGCATGATATGACCCAGGAGGGACAGATGCCATCCATGACGCTGTGACCTTGCCTTTGGCCCCTGCTTCCAGGGATGTCTCTGATGTCCTTAACTCTGCTACTCCTGATCCGTCGCTTCCAGTGATGACTATCCTCCCAGCTATCCCTGACACAGGTTTCGTCCCAAGATTGGCAAGTCCGATCGTGAAATCTACCTTCTCATTAGGCCTGGCAGGGCTGACATAGATGATCCCTTCGACATACCTGTCAGGGTATGGCACCACGACAGTCGCCTTGTGCGTCACTCCGACTGAGGCAGTGAGCATGCTGTCGTCACCCTTGCCTACCTCGACAACGATGATATCCACTGTATTTGGTCCTGGCTTCATGCTGCTTGGAAGGTTGAACCTGTAGGAGATCATCTTCTCGTATTCATCTGCTGAGAAATGCAGATTGACGCGTTCGAAAGTGATGTATTCAGACAGGGGGCCTTTTGCCAGAAGGGCCACATCCATCTCCTTGTTCTCATTGTTGATGACACGAAAGACCATCTCCTTCTCTGCGAGCGGCTCGAAGAAGACCTCGCTCTTCGAGGGAGCGACGCCCAGAGATAGGGCTGACGCTGACAGGAGGAGCAGCATCAGCAGCAATTGTGTCATCTTCATGCGTCCTGACCTATCACATATATGAGAGTGCTGCGGTTGCCAGGCGGCTCGAATGGAGGGACAGTGACACGTATATCTATCTCTGCCTCGTCATTAGAGTCGCTGTAGTTGAGATATGCGACTGCTGTCGAGTTCTGCTCAGAAATGAGCGTCACATTGACCCAGCTGGTCTGGGAGGCTGACCAATCGAATGAATATGCCTCTGTAGTAGCATTGTCTATCTTGAACTGGAAGTAGTCTGTGTTGCTGCCGACACTCTGCCAGAGGGAATGGTTTGCTGAGAGCCAAGTAATGTTTGCTATGATGTTCCCATCATTCCTGACAGTCATCGGCAGATAACCTGTATCAGTGTCCTTAGTCTCATTCAGTTCCATGAGCCCGAATGATACCTCGTCCTGGACAAGCGTGAGGATGAGGACTGGCTCTATGGTGAAGTTCCATCTGTCTGACCATTCTCCAAATTCCTTCCCATCCCATGCGCGAACCTGCCAGAATATCATGTCTTCCATGCAGAGTTCTGATGCAGGAGTGAAATTCAGGTCTGTGATGTTTGTCGATATGCCATAGTCGGGACAAGACTGGCTTGTGATGTTAATCGTGTAGTTCAACGGATCACCGTCATCATCTGTCGCTGCAAGCCATGTGAACCTTGGGGGATTTGTCCAGATCGTGGTATTGCCTTGGGTAGGACTCTCGAGGATGACCTTTGATGGAGGGACGTTGGTGAAACTTACGACTGCCGAAGCGTATGCAGAGTAGTTCACTCCGTCGAATGCACGCACTGTGCAGTTCCATTCCTGGCCGCTCCCAAGGATCGAGGAATCAAGAGTGTCTATGACTGTGCTTGTGCCGTTCTGTACACCAGTCTTGTTCCCCCTCGACCACAGCACCGAATTGTTGTACCAATAGTATTCGACTGTTACGGTCGAGTTCTCAAGGTCGATCGCTGTGGCATTGCAGCTCAAATCAACTGTAGTGAGCGGTGTGTCAGGTGCGAAGGAGACATTGATGACTTGTGGCGCTGCATTCTGGATCGTGACCGCACTCGAATTGAGGGTGTTGCCATCCTGATAGCCGTCGTTAGGCGTGACCTCGCAGTGCCAGGAATCGTCCTTGCTCAGCATGGAGAAAGCCATACGGCTGTTGCTTATTCCTGCAAGACCGGCCAGGTATTCATTGAGCACTTGCTCTGATGAAAGAGACATATTGAAGATTTTGAGTTCATCAATGATGATGTGATCCTCGCCGAAACTCTTCAGCATAGGGATATTGAAAGGGTTTGCCTGAAGGTTGCCTATGCTTGATAAGGTCCCTGATATTGAGTTCTTGCTGTCAATACCATTGATGTATATCGTTGTTGCATCCTCATCATCTTCATCAAAGACCACTGCGACATGGAACACTTCTGCCGATATATCTGTGGTAAAGATACTGAACTGGTCAACACCATCATTCAGGCTGAAGACAACTTGGCTGTAAGGGAATACATTATACTCAATAATATATCCTGCACCTGAAATATTCCTATTTGAAATCAAGTCATAGTCTGAGTTTCCAGGCTCAAGCCAGAACGATATTGAGAAATCCTCTCCATCTGAGAAATTTAACAGATCTGGTTTCCTTACTGAGATGCTATCTGTATCACCATCGAAGGAGTATGCGCCTCCGACCACCCCATATCCAATATCCCATATGGCTCCTGAGACGATTCCGTCGTTACCATGGCCTGAATAATCCTTGGTATAGGTAGAATTACTACTACCTTCAAATGGGAGATACAATAGCAAATCAGATCTGTTGTTCCTGTACCAGTTTGTGATGTTCACGACACTGTCGCCATCTGCATCGTATGTGTTGTTGTAATTGCAGGTGAGCGTGTCGTTAGTATATGCAGGGACTGGCGTTATGTATGGAGTGTCCTGTGTCGGGGCTGAGTTCAGTATTGTCACAGCGCTGGAATTGAGGGTGTTGCCATCTGTGTAGCCGTCGTTAGGGGTGACCTCGCAGTGCCAGGAATCGTCGCTTGATGTCTCATTGGGATTGATTGTCTGAGCTGACCTGGAAGATGAGCCTGCCTGATAATTCTCATATATCTGACTAGGAGTGAGGGCAAAGCCATAGATCTTCACTTCATCGATCGTCCCATTGAATGACCTGTCCAAGAACTCCCTGTTCCCTATGTACAAAGGATATCCTGAATCGTCTCCTGCCACTCCGGCTGGTGCGGACAAGATAGTGACTGGTTGCTCATCTCCATCGATGAAAAATCTGGGGAGATTATCTATGCTAGTCTTATCGTATGTGACTACTATATGATGCCAGGTGTCAAGAGATATGGAAGACTCAGGTGTAGTCCAGGATGCGTAATAACCTGATGATTCTGTCCAACCATGGGAATAGGTCAGTGACATCGAATTGGGTGCTATCGCCTGGCCTCTGAGGTATAGCCCCCAGAAATTGCTGTTTGAAGAGCTGGACTTATGGAAGATCCTTCCGTAGCTTCCTTCACCCCAGGATCTCGGATAGATCCATGCCTCCAACGTCTTGACCGAGAGGTTGTCGATCGATGTCGAACTCACATTCACAAAATCATTAACACCGTCGAATACATAAGCTCCTCCGATTCGTCCTGCTGATCTGTTGAAAGATGCACCTGAAACTGCTCCGCCAGCTGTCCTCCCTGAATAATCATTTGTCCATGTGCTGTTGCTGCCACCTTCGAACGGTAGGTACAGTGCCATCAAGGACTGGTTGTCCTTGTACCAGTTCGTGATATTGATGACACTGTCGCCGTCTGCGTCGAAAGTGTTGTTGTAGTTGCAGGTGAGGGTGTCGTTTGTGTATGCAGGGACTGGCGTGGTGTATGGTGTGTCCTGAGTAGGTGCTAAGTTCAGTATCGTCACTGCACTGGAATTGAGCGTGTTCCCATCCAGATAGCCGTCGTTAGGCGTGACTTCGCAGTGCCAGGAATCGCCGGATGAAATCTCAGAAGGTACAAGGGCACCTGGTCCCCTGCCTGCAACACCTGCAAGATAATCCTGATAAATCTGCTCTGAAGTTAGAGACCTATTGTAGATGATGACATCATCAATGGTACCATCAAAGAACCCTAACGTCCCATTCTGGCTTCCTATAAAGATAGGTCTGTTGTTTGTCATCATCGTCCCTGAGCTTGAATCAGTTGCCCTAAGACTTCCATCCACATATAGCAGTCCTTGAGTCCCATCCAACACAAGCGCAAGATGATACCATTCACCTGGGCTGATGACATTTGGCGCAGTAGGGTAGATCGTACCACCAGACAAGCCAAAGCTGCCCTGGACACTTGCGTCTGTGAGGGAAAGGACGAATCTGTTGGATCCTCCTATTGTCGTGTATGATACAACCCTCTGCGTACCAACCAAGAGGTCTGGCTTTATCCAGGCCTCAATTGTCATGGAATCTGTGAAAAACTCTGGTGAATAAGATATGTTGACTGTATCACTTATCCCATCAAACTGGTATGCACCACCTATTTTGCCACCTGTCAGGTTGAAGGATGCGCCTGCCACGTCGGCATGATTCTCGTTGCCTGAATAGTCCTTCGTCCATGTGCTGTTGCTGCCGCCTTCAAATGGAAGATAGAGCAACGACAAGCTCTGATTGTCCCTGTACCAGTTCGTGATGTTCACGACACTGTCTCCATCTGCATCGTATGTGTTGTTGTAGTTACATGTGAGGGTGTCGTTCGTGAATGCAGGGACTGGTGTGATGTAAGGCGTATCCTGGGTAGGTGGAGAGTTAGGAGACCATCCATCAGACAGCGGCATGTAATCTGTGTTGTTGCCGCAAGTGCTACCTGCGACGCAGGCGACCATGTTGGTCAGGTTCAGCGGAGAGTCGCAGAAGCCATCCGTGTCTGCATCTGCGCATATGTCGGAATAGCCGTTGCCTGAAGGATTGGTCCAGTAGTTGCCGGAGATCTCTCCTCCTTCCCCGAATATCCTGGTGCCAGACTGTAGGCTTGTGTTCCAGAAGTTGGGGTACTGCACAGCAGGTATCGTCACAGGCAGGGTAGCATTGAACATGCAGTTCGATATCACGTTGTCTATAGGAGTATAGCCGGGATAAAGGTCGAAAGCTACAAGGGTTGTGTTGTGGACCCTGATCCTTGAGAGGAAATTGCCGTCTCCACGCAATGTGATGCCTGTCCGGATGTTCGAGATAGTGACATCATATATCGTACTGTTCATAGCATTGTTGATCATGAGGCCGCTGCGTATGCTGTATGCGCTTATGTTGACATTCGATACGGTCGTGAATTGAGGCCCGTCAAGGTCAAGCTGGTTGTCTGAATTGTTGACTATCAGGGCATCAGCCAGGCTGACATTCACTCCATCCTCTATCTGTATGCCACGATAATTCCTCATAGACCTTATACCTTTGAGAACCGAATTGTCCGCATGCCAGTGCGTCCCTCTTCCGATATTATCATGCAGAGAGACATTTGTCAGGTTCGAGTACCTGCCGACTGAGGATGAATAGATGCCCTCGCCTCCGTTGCTATATGCGGTAGAGTTCTCCACCAATGTCGATTGGCTGTTGACAGTGAAACCTGCCCCTGAGCTGTTGCCAGCTACCGACCCGATGTATCTGTTCCCTGAATTCCCTTCATCATAGAACCCATACCAATTTCCAAGCGAGGTCACGTTCCTGAAAGTATTGTTGGATGAATAGTGAAGCATCACCCAATTGTTCATGAGATGGTCAGAGCCAGCAACATGGATATTCGTGAAATTTGCATTGTTCACATTGCATAGGATGAGCTGCGAGTATGCTGCGTCTGAGTAGCTGCCTGTGGCATTGAAGTATCCTATCGGACGATTGCCTGATCCTGTGACATTGGTGAACTCTATGCCGCAGAAGCTCGTAGTGAACCCGGAAAGATACACATCCACAACGGTGTTCTCATAGATGGCTGAGTCCGTGAAGCTGTTGTCGCTTGTCCTGTAGATGTTCACACCATAGACATTGCTGGAGAGATTGCTATAGATGACACGGTCGTATCTTGTGAATCTCTCATAAACTCCGCTCTCCCAGTCGCTCACAAAGCAATTCCTGATGGTATTGTTCGTCGTGGTTATCGCTGTCCTGTAGTCCAAGACCCCATAAGAGCCTGCAGCATCCACTCCGTCGATCCTATGACCGAGGCAATCAAGCGTGATATTCCTGCCTGTGATGTTCATGCAGACTGTCGCGTCCGAATCTATGATGTCCTGGCTAAGGTAGTAGGTCTTGCCATTCTCGCTAAGCTCTGCGCAGCCAGCGAGGACATCCTCAGAATATTCGTCGGACAGCGGCATGTAATCTGTGTTGTTACCGCATGTGCTCCCTTCGACGCAGGCGACCATGTTGGTCAGGTTCAGAGGGGAATCGCAGAAGCCATCCATGTTCGCATCTGAGCATGTCTGAGAATATCCTGTGCCTGAGGGATTGGCCCAGAAGTTGCCGGAGATATCATTCCCTCCTGAGAATATCCTGTCTCCAGGCATCTTGGTGATGTTCCAGGCATTCGTCTTGGAAAGGTTCTCGATCACGACATTTGTCGTCCCGTTGAACATGTTATTGAAGATGGAGTTGCCTGAAGCGTTCATATACAGGCCCATGCCTCCTGCAATGTGAGCAATGATGGAATCGGAAACAGAATTATTCCAGGAGTTGTCAAACAACAGAGGATATCTATCTTCCATCAGAGTAAGATTAGAAAGATTGTTGTTATACGAGGCCATAATGATCTGCAAGGAAGGATAATACTCGTGGCCACTAGAAGTGACGTTATCTATGATGCTGTCCCTCATGCTAACAAGACTGATTCCTGTATTGGTCCACATGCTGGTAACATCCTGCAGCTTCAGCTGTGATGACGCTTGGGCTACCAAATCAAAATCAGAATTGCTGTAAAGATATGCACCTGTTATGTTGATCCTGCTTGATTCTCTCACATATCCACCATAGACCGAACTGTTAGAATAGATACCTTCGATGATTGCGCTGTTTGTGTTCCTGATATAGAATCCATAGACCCAGTCAGACAGGACGCAATCCTTTATCGTGATGTTCTTCTCTGCAGAGGAAAGCGGATAAGAGCGGATGCCGACACTGGAACCTCCATCGATCCCATCGATCAGATGACCCTGGCAGTCCAAGGTGATGTTTTTGCCTGTGATGTCCATGCAGACTGAGGAGGCTGAATTGACTATGTCATCCACGAGATAGTAAGTGGTGCCGTCTACGGAGAGCTCTGCGCAGCTGCTCAGTTCATTGTCCATTATGGTGACTGCGCTCGAATTCAGGGTGTTGCCTGTCCAGTTGCCGTCGGAGGGAGTGACCTCGCAGTGCCATTCATCGCCGACATATGTCATGGAGGATGAGATCATATCTGCGCCTGCGGCTCCACGCTCATACAGGAGCTTCACCTGGTCACGTGGCAGTGTCCGGTTGAAGACCATGACCTCGTCGATGAGGCCGGGGAATTCCCTTGAGCCGTCGCCCCTGCCGCCGATCGTGGTCGGGTCTGTGTTGCTTGACATCAAGCCTGTCATCGAGCTGTTGACAAGCAGCTCTCCGTCATAGTACATGAAGCCTCTAGATGAAGCCAGGTCACGGCCTGCAACGATATGGTGCCACTCGCCGTCATTGAAGGCACGGTTGTAGCTGAGAGCGCCGCTTGAGCCGAAGAACTCGAACCAGATCGTGTCTGAGTTCGTGGTCGTTATGATATATTCTCCGGATTGCCCATAGATGCTGTGCTCGAAGATGACCCTGTCATCGCCTGAGTAGCTCTGGTTGGTCTTGATCCAGAGCGAGATAGTGAAGCTTGAATCGTACATGTCAAGCTTGGCTGAATCGATGCTGATGATGTCGTCATCTCCCCCGAATTCGTAGGCGCTGCCGGCAACTCCGTCTCCCACCCGCATGACAGGGCCGAGCACTGTGCCGTTGAGGCCACTACCTGAGAAGTCTGTGGTGTTGAAAGACTGCTTCTTCCATGGCTCCATCGGCAGGTATAGCAGGGCGAGCGGCGTATCATTGATGTACCAGGCTGTGATGTTCTCTACTGTGTCGCCGTCGACATCTGCGACATTTGCAGGATTGCAGGTGAGGTTGCTGCTCAAGGATGGGGATGCGGGTGTGATGTAGGGAGCTGTCTGCGTCGGCGGCGAATTGGATTCTATCTGCACTGCTGTGGAGTTCAATACATTACCGTCGACATAGCCGTCGTTCGGAGTGACTTCGCAGACCCAGGACTCTCCTGCTATGGTCTCAGCAGAGACTATGGCTGTGGGAAGCCTTCCTGCGGCGCCTGCCTGGTAGTCTGCAAGGATCTGGTCAGCTGAGAGCGGGTGAGGGTAGATCCTCACCTCATCTATCGTGCCGTTGAAGTACCTCTCACCTGTGCTGTAGCTGCCTATGGCCAAAGGCTGGTCATTGTCTGCGATCGGGTTCGCTAGAGCGCCCTGCGACTGATAGACTCCATCGACGTAGAGCCGGGAGTATGCGCTGTCGTGAGTGACGACAAGATGATGCCACTGACCATCGTCAACCCTATCTGTTGAGTATATGTTGTCTGTGCCTGCATATCCTGCGTCCTGTGCGTAGAAGACTGCATGTCCTAAGCCTGCGCCGTCGCAATCGACGCCAAGGACAAAGTCGTCAAACCCGTTCTTCGAGATGATGCCTTTGAACAGGTCATTGCTCTGGATAACCGTGCCGGTCTTGATCCATGCGCTGACTGTGAGGTTGGCATAGCCGAGCTGGCGGGAACTGAGTCCGATCAGGTCGTCTGTGCCGTCAAAATTGTATGCGCCACCTGATGCACCGCCGGTCTGATTCCATGATGCGCCAAGCACTGTGGCGTTGTTGCCTCTGCCTGAATAGTCGGTGGCATTGCTCCCTTCATTCCCATTCCCTTCAAATGGCAGATAGAGTAGCATCAGAGGCTCGCCATCCTTATACCAGCAAGTGATATTCTGCACATCATCTCCATTCATGTCATGGACATTGTTCCAGTTGCACGTGAGGTTGTCCGAGGGCATGGCTGTCTCAGGAGTGATGTAAGGCGCTGACTGCGTAGGCGCCACATTGGATACGACACTACGGATCGACGAATTCCGTGTGATGCTGTCTGCGTAGCCATCGTTGATCGTGACCTCGCAGTGCCAGGTGTCGAAGTTCTCTGTCTGGGAGCTCTTGATGATATTGCTTGAGATACCGCTGTCGCCGCTCAGGTAATCCTGGTATATCTGACCAGCAGAGAGAGTATGATTGAAGAACTTGAGCTCATCAAGGGTGCCATTGATGCTTGTCCCCATCCATGAGTCGCCGATCACGGCATTCTGGCCTGATGTCCAGATTATCTCGCCAGCATCCTCATCCTCATGCGTGGCATCTTCGATGCCGTCGACAAAGAATGTGATATGCGTGCTGTTCCTCCTGATCGCATGATGATGCCAGGATCCATCCCTCGCCGAGGTGACGCCTGAATATGTGTAGCCTCCTCCTGCATTGAAGATATAGACTTCCATGACGTCATTGATTGTAATCTCATGCACATATGTCTGGCCAGAGTTCCTCTGGTTGAAGAGCCTGTCTGAGCCTCCTACTGTAGAGTTCGATCTGAACCAGAATGAAAATGTATACTGCCCATAATCGAAATCGCTCATCGGCACCACAGCGAACTCGTTCGCTGAATGTGAGCCTAGGCCGTAGCTGACCTTGCCTGTCGCAATTTCAGGACCGGATAGGCTTGCATCCCTTCTATTCCCGGAATAGTCCTTGGCGAATGTCGAGTTGGTCCCGCCTTCAAAGGGATAATAGAACAGCATGAATGTCTGGTTGTCCCTGTACCAGGCGGTGATGTTTGTGAGCTGATCACCATCCTCATCATATGTGCTGTTCGCATTGCAGATGAGATCTGACTCAAGAGTGGCTGGATCAGGGGTGATGTATGGGGAGCTGTGGACTGGTCTTTCATTGACATTGGCAAGGATTGCAGTAGCAGTAGAGTTCCTCCCTATGCCATCATCATATCCGTCATTGGGCGTCACACTGCATTGCCAGATATCGCCTGCCGAAGTCATGCTTGCTGCGATGCTATTGGCATTCCGGGATGCATTGCCTGCGATATAGTTCCTCCAGACCTGCTCAGGTGCCAGTGTGAGATTGTATATCTTCACCTCATCGATCGAACCATTGAATAAGCTACCTATGTAGACATTGTAATCAGATGTGGCGATCGAGCCTGGCTGTGTATCATTCTCTCCAAGGACTCCGTCGACATAGATGCGCATGTCCAGCCCATCGTATGTCGCCACGACATGATGCCACTCCCCATCTGGCTGCACGCAGGAACCACAATTGATCTCTTTCCATTCAGGCTGGTTGATCAGGAGTTGGATCCCTCCTGAAAGCCTGTATCTTAGGTCATAGGCATCCTGCTTGCTGATCAAGTGATTATAATCATTTTCTGGGAGAATATCGGTCCTCATCCATACCTCTAGGGATATATCATCCTCGATATCAAGTGATGGCGAGTCTGGGACCATTATCTCCTCATAGTCTGACTGATTGAACCTGCAGGCTCCTCCTACCCTTCCATCTGAATCGCAGGTCGCATTGGATACCTGCCCATCATTGCCATACCCAGAATAGTCCCTGGCTATGCCTGATTCGACTGAATCGAGGGGAAGATGCAGGGCTGTGATGGACTTGTTGGCAAGATACCAGTTCGTGATGTTTGTGATAGGGTCTCCCTGGATATCATGCAGGTTGACTGCATCGCATGTGAGGTTGCTCTTATCATATGCTGGAGATGGAGTGATCACTGGAGCGCTATGCGTAGGCGGATCATTTGATATCACTGTCCTGGCGGTCGAATTCAGAGCGATGCCATCGGCGTATCCGTCGTTTGGGGTGATAGAACACCACCATGATTCTCCTTCCGAAGTCTCAGTCCCCATAATTCTCGCTGGACTATATCCATCCACTTCATACTGGTACATGTCTCGTATCTGTTCCATGGATAGAGCTGTGCCGAAAATTCGAAACTCATCGATTGTCCCATTCAGACGACCTGTTCCTGCGGGACTCATACCAAGATAGAGAGGACCAGTGTTCCCTGCCGGCGGAGTCCCTGCGTACTGACCAGATGTAAGATAAGTCCCGTTGAGGTATAAGCTAGCATTGCCTCCTGAGTAAGTCAGCGTGATATGATACCATCTCCAGCTGCTGAGGATCTCTTCAGTATCCAGGACATTGACATTGTTGAACCAGAAGCTGATGTCTTGACCATTGCCTGATCCTCCTCCCAGGAAATATGCGCTAGCATAGTTCTTGTCGAGATATCTAGCGTAGTCTACTTGTGAGGAGCTTGGCTGGACCCATAGCATTATCGTGAAGTTGTCTGAAAGATTCAAGTCTTCATGATTGGCAATGGCTATGTGATGATTGACAGTCCCATTGAACCTATAGGCCCCCCCTATCCTACCGCCGGACCCATTGAATTCCGGGCCGCTCGGCACACCATTGTGCCCTCTGCCGGAATAGTCCTTAGTATAACTTGCGCTGCTGCCACCTTCGAATGGAAGATATGTGATCATCCATGGCTCTTCGTCCTTGTACCAGCTGGTAAGCTCTCGAACATCATCGCCGTCAGCGTCGTCGATATTGACTGCCTGACATGTCAGGTTGGAAGTCAGATATGCATTTGCAGGATCAATGACTGGCTGGTTCTGTGTGGGCAGAGTGTTGGATATGCTCTTTGTGGAATTCCCTATTGCTGAATAGTCGTAGCCATCATATGCCCTGATCGTACAGTTCCAAGTCTCTCCTCTCGTGGTGTTGAGGTCACCAAGCTCTGTCACGAGAGTCGGGACACCTGATGAAATCCCGTATCTCACACCTGTGGACCAGAGGACCGAGTTGTTGTACCATGACCATTCTGCAGCGAGGGTCGTGTTGTCGAGGTCAGAGACAGTGGCATAGCATGAGAGGTCGTGGAGTGTCTGAGGGCTTGCCGGCGATATATATACTGAAGATACCTGCGGAAGGTGATTGCTTATAGTGAGTGCGCTGGAATTCTGCGGCACGCCATCATCGTATCCGTCATTTGGGGTGACTTCGCAGGACCAGATATCACCGATCTCAGTCTCATTGAAATGGATCGTAGCAGCATTCCTTGACGTGTTCTCCACTCCGAATATCATCTGTATCTGCGCAGGTGATAGTGAAAGATTATACACCCTCAACTCATCCAGCCATGCGTTAAGATATCTTCCATCCTGGCTCCTTCCGACATAGACTGTGGCAGAAAGCGAGTCGATGACCGCAACCGGTGTAGCCTGTTCTGTGTCCAAGGCACCATTCTTGAACAGCCTGAGGTATGACCCACCCTTGAACACTGCGCAATAGAAGTCCCACTGGCCTGGTGTGACCATATTGGTAGAGCCTTCTATCCTTCCTTCATCTACGGCCAGCTCAACTCCGAAAGTCATGGTATTGCTCCTCCCTGAGACCGAAGCTGAATCATCGACCCACAACAGCCAGCCGTCCCCACCATTGTTGTACCTGGATATGATGACCCCATCTGTGGTGACTGAGGCTGGAGTGTAGTTCATCCAGAAGCAGATGGATGCTTCAGAAAGGCCATCTATCAAAGCTGCATTGCCAAGGCTTATGCTGTCTGTGCTGTCGAAATAATAGGCTCCGCCGAGCTTTCCTCCCAGGCGGGCCCATGTGGCAGAGCTGACTTCGCCATACCTGTCATATCCTGAGTAATCCTTTGTGTAGATATCGTTGGATCCGCCTTCGAAAGGCAGGTACAGCAATGTCGTGGATACATTGTCCCTGTACCAATTGGTGATGTTCGATATCCTGTTTCCGTCTGCATCATAAGTGCTGTTATAGTTGCATGTGAGAGTGTCATTTGTGTACGCAGGGGAAGGTGTGATGAATGGAGTGCCCTGGGTAGGCACAGAGTTCAAGATGACAACTGCTGAGGAATTCAGAGTGTTGCCATCCTGATATCCATCGTTCGGAGTTACCTCGCAGTGCCAGGAATCTTCAATGGATGTCTCGTTGGCATTGATCCTCGGGCTTCTGCCTGCCTGCCCTGCCTGATACTCTTCATATATCTGAGATGCTGAGAGCTGATGATCAAATATCTTGACTTCATCTATAGTGCCGTTTGCTATGAAATTATAGTTATTATTGGGATAGCTGCATGATCCTATCCTGAGCTGGTTGCCATAATCCTTGAGCGTACCTGAAAAGGAACCATTAGCAGCAAGGATGCCATCCACATACAGATAGAATTGCTTTCCTGTATCATTCACAGAGCCTACCACATGATGCCAAGCAACTGAATAGGGTCCATTGTATATCCTATGCTGAAGGTTGGCGCTGTTATAGAGCGAAAAATCGAACCAGCCGCTTGACGAATAGCCAAGATAGGTGTGAAAACCATATTTGCAGAGAATCGCATCAATCCCATCGCTTGCGTTGCCCAAAGGCCTGGCCGATGGCTTGTACCATGCCATCCAGGTATAGCTTGATTCTGTGAATGAAGCCAGATCAGGACTATAGGCTAACAGGTAATTTGTGTTGTTCAGGACATATGCACCACCGACCTTGCCGGCATCACGATCCCATTCTGCCAGGTGACTCACATTAGCTCCATCCGCAGGGTCTGCATAACCCCGGGTCCATGTGCTGTTGCTGCCTCCTTCGAATGGCAGGTATAGTAACATCGTGGATACATTGTTCTTGTACCAGTTCGTGATGTTTGTCACTTCATCCCCATCTGCGTCGTAAGTGTTGTTCGCATTGCAGGTGAGGTTGCTGGACCTATACGCAGGGACAGGGGTGATGAATGGTGTGTCGTGAGTCGGAGCCAAATTTCCGACTATCTCGACTGATGACGATCCTCTTGTGACACCATCACCATAGCCATCGTTGGGCGTGACCTCGCAGAGCCATTCCTGGCCAAGAGCAAGACTCTCATTCGAGAGTACATTGGCGCTCCGTCCAGCCATTCCTGCCTCATAATCCAGCTTGATCTGAGCTGGAGGGAGGGATCTATTGAGGATCCGCAACTCATCTATACCTCCGTTGAAGCCTGCGTCATGGTCCTCACTATTGCCAATGATCAGGTCGCTGGTCGTGACATCGATCGTGCCTATGTTCGGTGTCTCTGACCTGTTGAACCGACCATCAATGTAGCAGGATATGCTGTTGCCATTCCTGACGAAAGCGACATGCTGCCAGACATTAGGCCGGAAAGAATTGACTTCGCATTCGACAGACGCATCAGCCAGTGAACCATAGAGATACACATAGTACCTCATGTTAGACTGCTGAAGTAGGACAACATAGGAATTAGTCTTGTCGATGACCCTCTCAAATCCATTGTAGAATGTTGAATTGTGCCAAAGCCATGCCTCTATCGTCAGATCTCCGGTTATGTCCAGTGAATCATCGTCAGCCACTGTGATGTATTGGGGACCATAGGAGAGATAGCCTCCTCCTACCTTGCTATTGTTCCACTTCGATCCTGAGACTGTGCCGTTGTTGCTGTATCCTGAATAATCTATCGCTTTTGTATCCTGCCCGGCATGTCCTTCGAAAGGCATATAGAGGACATCGATGCTTGTGCCATCCAGATACCAGCTCGTGATGTTTCTGATAGGATCGCCATCCGCGTCGTATGTGTTGTTCGCGTTGCAGGTGAGGTTCGATGTCGTATAAGCTGGGTAAGGTGTGATGTAGGGCGTGTCGTGGGTCGGGGCATTTGTTGAAGACTGGATAGTCACTGCTGACGAATTCAATGCGATACCATCTGAATAGCCGTCGTTAGGCGTGACTTCGCAATGCCAGTCTTCTCCGAGCGAGGTCATGGTCGCTGCCATCACATTCGCCCTCTTCCCTTCCAGCCCTGCCAGGTAGTCGTATCTGATCTGATCTGACGAGAGAGTCGTATTGTAGATCATTATCTCATCAATATATCCGTCAAAGGAGGACTCCTCGCGACCTATCTCCATATATGAGCGTTCCCTTGTCAGGAGGTCGACTGATGTGGAAGTGGTCGCATTCAATGTGCCGTCTATGTACATCGACTTTGTTCCCTGTGAAACTGAATAGACAAGGGCTATATGATGCCATCTCCCTGGATTCAGGCCAGGCATGCTGAGATCATTGTTCCTGGCACCTGTGATGCCTGTAGAAGCATCCCTTGTGAACCAGCCATCGCATGTGAGCGCGAACTGGTAATACCAGTCGTCCGCATACTCTGAATATATACCTGTCCCTGAGGGGCATGAGTTTGGCTTGATCCACACTGTGAACGTCAGATCGTCGCTCAGATTCGTGACGCTATATCCTTCGAAGTCGATACCATCATCTGTAGAGAAAAGATAGGCTCCGCCGATCTTGCCTCCAGTGGAGTTCCAAGTTGCACCCTGGACAGCGAGCTGATGATTGCGTGAGTAATCTTTTGTGTGTGTGCTGTTGCTCCCTCCTTCGAATGGCACGTTGAATAGGACAAGGGAACTGCCTTCCTTGTACCAATTGGTGATGTTCTGGACAGGACCCATCGAGCTTGACGGATCATTTGCGTTACATGTAAGGTTGCTTGAATCATATGCTGGATCCGGCGTGATGTATGGAGTGTCATGGGTCGGTCCGTCTGTACCTATTATCACCTTGCTTGAATTGAGAAGGGCACCATCGAACGTTCCGTCGTTCGGAGTCACTGAGCAGTGCCAGTCTTCCCCTGACCCTGTCTCATCAGAGACAATCATGTTTGCGGTCCTGCCCTCGGATTCCGCTTCATAGATCGCTGCTATCTGGCTGTCTGAGAGGATCTCCTTGTACATCCTGATCGCATCGATAGCCGTGACTGGTGAACCGCTCCAATCGCCTACTATGAAAGGAGCATCATTTGGGATAAGGTCATAATTTATTGTATTGGTGTGGTTCAAGGATCCGTCCACATAGAATTTTACTGCATTGGAGCTGTCATCGAATGTGACTGCCAGATGATGCCATACTCCTGCCTTCAGATCCGCATCATTGGTGAACTCTTCCCTCCACCCACCATTGTAATGGCCGAAACATAGCTCGTCGTAGTAGAGCTGGACATAGTAATTGGCATTGTTGTAGCCTTTGGCGACTATATCCTGCCACTCTGTCGAGACCGGGCCAGGCTTTACCCATGCCATCAGTGTTATTGTGTCGGATGCATCCAGGCCTTCATGATCTGAGACAGATATGTTGGCTCCTGGGCTGAAGGTATAAGCGCCGCCAAGCTTGCCTGATGAATTCCAGGTTGCTCCATCGACCACTGCCGACCCAGGGCGAGCGTAATCCCTGGTATAGGTCGCATTGCTACCTCCATCGAAAGGAAGGTAGAGCCGCTCGAAAGGCACATCATCCCGGTACCATGTCGTCACATTAAGCACAGGGTCGCCATCAGCATCATAGACATTGTTCGCATTGCAGGTGAGGTTGCTTGTCGTGTATGCTGGATCTGGAGTGACAAAAGGTGTCTCATGCATTGGCGCATTCATCCCCAGATGCAATACTGATGAACTCAATGTCACACCATCTGTATACCCATCGTTAGGTGTCACAGAGCAATACCATGCCTCCCCGATCAAGATCTCATCCGAGACCATGGTGTTCATCGATCGTGATATGGAACCTGCCTTATAGTCCTCTAATATCTGAGATGCAGATATGCTTCTGTTGTATATCTTGACCTCATCTATATATCCATCAAATGTAGCGTCTGAGGAACTTATCGTCAGGGGCTGATCGTTTGTTGCAATGGCTGTCGCATATGTACCTGATGCATTCAACCTTCCGTCGATGTATATCATCCTTGAACTGCCGTTCCTTGTCGCTACCACATGGTACCATCGGTCCGCCTGCAATGCTCCTGAGCTGAGCCAGTTGCCATTCAGGGTAAAGGAAAGACCATGAGTGTCCTGGTCCAGCCAAAGAGAATATGCCTGGTTCCAGTAACCTTTGGTGATCAGGTCTGGATCTGTAGATGGGAACGAACGGGTAAACATCCATAGTTCTATTGTTATGTCGCCTGTTATGTCGAGGGCTGGATTGTCAGGAATGCTGATGTAGTCCAATGTGCCATCAAAACCATATGCTCCTCCTACCTTGCCTGTGCTCCAGGTGGCGTCATATACTGTACCATTGAAGCCATTCCCTGAATAGTCTATCGCCCTATTTCCTTCAAACGGCATGTAGAGCATATATCTGGGATGGCCATTCACAGACCAACTGGTGATATTTGTGACAGGGTCGCCATCAGCATCATAGACATTGTTCGCGTTGCAGGTGAGGTTGCTTGAATCATAGGCTGGTGATGGAGTTATGTAGGGCGTGTCATGAGTCGGAGCTGAATTTGGTGTCCCCATCAGGCCAAGCC
>CAYTWW010000022.1:0-16879 GCA_964441565.1 uncultured Methanosarcinales archaeon
TCCCCCGCCGCCATGTTCTCCCCCACCGCCAGCACCCTGGATGAGCGTGCTTATCAGGAAGACTATCCCTGCCACAGTGACTATGAAGTACCCAAGCGATGTGATGTGCGGAGCAGTGATCAGATATCCGAACCATACGAACACAAGGCCAGCGACCAGAAGCGCGAGCTTCCAGTTCTTGTTCTCAGGGTCGACTGAACCGAAGCCGAAGTAGATGAGCGAGAAGACCATGAGAGCAATCATGACAGCTGCGAACATGCCGAATGGAGCAAGTGTCCTAGATACTATCTCCTGTATCGAGAATCCCCTGTTCAGCGCGAATATCCCAAGCGTGCCAAGCGCAGCCATAGCAAGGGCTGCGATCTTCGACATCCTGTTGAGCTTCCCTTCATCCCCGAACCCGGGGATCTTCGCAAGCCCTATCCCGAATATCGCATAGAGGAGGATGAAGTAAAGAAGCATCGAAGCCATGAACTTGAAGTACATATTGTTGAGGAGCCGCCACATGAACTGCGATGTGTTTGTGATTGTCCTCATCGCCGCGTTCTGCGCAAGCACAGGCTCTGCGATAGCGAATGCTATCAGGAGGAATATCCCCAGAAGCAGGAGCTTTCTTCTCATTTCTCCTCCTCCATCTTCTTGGCAGCAAGGAACTCGATAGCATGGCTCCTATTGGCAAAGACCCTCTCCTTGATCTTCTGGTCGATCCAGTCGAGGATTTCCTTGTCAAGAGAAACTGTGACACGTTCTTTCATCCGGATTACGAATACTTAACACTGTGCACAATATAAATATTTCGATACATTTGTATGTATTAATATTAATAAGTATGTAGTTGTATGCAGCAGCTTAGAATCCCTTATTGATGAAGCTTATGTCTTTCCTTAGCACCTTATTGCAGAATTCGCAGGAATCGAAACCATCGAAGACTTTGTTCTCTTCGATCATCTGCTTCCTCATTTCCCTGAGCCTGATGCCTGCCTTCAGTCCTTTGATCAGCACATCAGAGAATCTCTCCTTTTTCATGTCACCGATGACAGCTCCCTGGGAGATATTGTCACAGCAGAATATCATCTGCCCCAGCGCATTGATAGTCGGGCAGTGCTCATTCATGTTGCTGCAGAATGACTCAGGCTCCCGCGTCGCATAGAAGGAAGTGGTATAGCTCAGCTTCCCAGGATACCTCTTCAACAGGCCGAGATATTCCTTGTACAGGCCAAGCTTCTCTGATGGAGTAAGAGAAAGGCCATTATCAGCGCCTGTATCGATATATGATGAGACATAGAACAGATTCGCGCCAAGCTCATCCACTAGCTTTGCTCCCTGCGAAAGCTCGCCTTTGTTCAGGCTGTTTGTCGTGAAGACGACAGTTGTATATATCCCCTGCTGGCGGAAATGAAGTATCGCCTCGCAGGCCCTCGCGAATGAGCCTTTCTTCCTTATCCGATCATGCGTCACCTCTGTCGCCCCATCCAGGCTGACAGATGCATACCTCATCCTTCCTGCATGCTTGGTGATGATAGGGTCGTATCGCTCATACTCAAGTCCGTTTGTGACGAAGCTTATGAAGAATCCCTGACCTGCGGCGATATCAGTGAGCATCTCAAACTTCGGATGGAGAGCAGGCTCACCTCCAGTGAAAGATATGTGCCTGTATCCAAGCTCTCTTGCTTCTCCAAGTGTCCTCTTCAGCACATCAGGATCGAGATCATGATGCTTCTCATACTTGCCTCTCAGGCAGTGCATGCAATGCATATTGCACCTTGTGGTGTTGATCGCGACGATGAAGTCTCTCACTTTCTGCTCCTTATCAGGAAATATATCCCTATCGCAGATACCAGTAGGCTAAGCCACTGCGCATCTGTCAGCCCGAGGATAGTCCATGATGACGTCTGCCTGAAGAACTCCGTGATGAACCTGAAGATCCCATAGATCGAGAGGAACTCGAAGAACAGCATCCCTGCTTTTTGCCTGTACCTGTTGAGGAACAGCAGGATCCCGAAAAGTAAAAGCATCGTCAATCCCTCATAAAGCTGCGCAGGATGCCTGGGGATGTTATCGACAGCCTGGAAGACCACGCTCCAGGGAAGGTCCGCTGGAAGGCCTATATGCTCAGAGTTGAGGAAGTTCGCGATCCTTCCCAGGAAGATGACAAAAGGGAGGAACAGGACGATGCCATCAGAGACAGCCAGGAAATCTATCTTATGCTTCCGGGCATACCAGTAGGCCACAGCCACGGTCCCGACGATACCGCCGAAAAAGGCGAGACCTCCTTTCCATACCTCGAATATCTGGATGAGCCTTGTGCTGTAATAAGGCCAGTCATTCAGGACATGCAGTATCCTTGCGCCGATGATACCCCCAAGGAGGCTGTAGGAAACAAGGTCCCATGCCTTCTGTTTGCTGAGGTTCTTGATCCTGCTGCTCCTGCTGGCCAGGTAATATGATACAAGCAGGAATCCGATTGCGTACACGATGCCGTAGAACCTGATAGCGAAAGGTCCGAACCTGACTATGTCCGGATTCAGATTATGTATGAAAGGCCCCATCCCTTCACTTGTGAAACATACCCACTATAAATTACTTATTGTGTGTATGAGGCTGCCGATGCCCAGCACTATCAGGATGAAGAACCCGACAAGGAAGAAGCTTGCAGCCTCGCTGATCTGAAGAAGCCCTGGCAGGCTCTTGACAACTCCCATCAGCAGGAACACAAGGGACAGGAACAGAAGGCCAGCCACAGCTGAGATCCATAGCACCCTCTGCTTGATCTTCCTTATCTCTCCATCTGCGTGTTCGATCACTGCCTCGATAAGCATGCCCAAAAGGCTGAATATGTTCTTCTTCTCATCCATTCTCATATCACCATGAAGACAGACATGAGGATTCCGGCAAGGACTGTGCAAGCAAGGACCGGAAGTATGGCCCTGAAGAAATCCCTTGAACCGAAGAGTCCTCCTATGACTATCTTTGTCATTGTGTTTGCTGTTGTCGCGAGAGTTATGCAGATAATGGCCATCTTCTCCCCTAGCCCGGTCTTCGCAAGCTCTATCACAGATATGGCGATCGCATCGACATCAGCCAGGCCTGAAAGTGTGCTTGTGATGAATATTCCTCTGGAACCGAATATGGATAGGGCGATCTTGGTCACAAGCACTATCACAGTGAAGACGATTGCGAATGTGATAGCAGGCTTGAGCGTGAATGGACTCCTCATCTCGATGTTCGTGTCCTTGTCATGCCCATTCCTCCAGAGGATCATGGTCCAGGCATAACCGATGGATGACATCACTAGGAGCGGCAGGATCAATTGCAACGCAAGTGATGGCTGGAGGAGGAATACTAGTATCAGCACCCTTACCATCATGGTCGAGCTGGCCAGTACAGCTGCCTGGGCGAGCTGCTTGGTGCAGCCATGTTCCAGTTTGCTTTTTGCTGCCATCGAAGACATGACAGCTGTGCTGGATACGAATCCGCCTGCAAGGCCTGTGAGCTCGATCCCGTTCTTTGCCTTCAGGAACTTCAGGAGAGCATATCCTACATAGCTTACGCCGCTAACAAGAACCACGATCATCCATATCTTGTGCGGGTTGAAGGCATCGAAAGGTCCGAAATACTGGTCAGGCAAGAGAGGCAGCACCACGAATGCGATAATCAGGAATTTAAGGGTATCAAGGAATTCTGATCTCCTCATCGTCCTCACAAAATGATGGAGATATATCCTGAACCACAGGATCAAGGTTATTATTATCGTAAGTGCGATAGGAAGTTCTTTCGGGCTCACATACACCATGATGCCGATCAGGTAAGCAGTGAGTGCTGACAGCTCAGTCGTGAGGCCATAGTTCTCCTTCCCTGCTGAGCTGAGATAATAGCCGAGGAGGAGGAAGAGCGAGAAGGCGAACAGTATCGCGATCATGAAATACTGCGAGAAGAAACTTGAGAGATACGCGGACAGCGAGCCGAGGAGACTGATGATCATGAATGTCCTGATCCCTGCGATATCCTTCCTCTTCTGGAGCTGCTGGGTCTTCTCCCTCTCTATCCCGATGAGAGCTCCGAGCGCGAGCGCGAACATGAACTTCTGGATAAGGGCTATCATCAAGAGAATCCTTTGCCTGCTCCCTATATAAATTTTCTGTACCTTAAAGCAGTAGGAAATCCATAGTAAAAATCACATGTAATAGCAATTCCCAAGCGCCCTATCTCGCATTATCTTCTCTGGCTCAGGATAGTTCAGTGCGAGCCTCTGGCTTGGATTTGAATAGTCTGCGATGTAGGAATCATAGCTCTTCAGCTCAAGCACTCTGCTCTGCTCAGGATCCACATCGAAGCATCTGACCTTGCCCCCTATCTCGACGACATTGAACAGACCGTTGTTCACGCCTGCATTGTTGAGGATGAACTGGAACTCGTCCCTTGTATAGAAGTGCGTTGTAAGCCAATGGTAATGCGATTGCACGAAGACCTTGTGTTTCAGCTTCCCCTTCATGTCCTGGATGAACTGCCGGACACCTGCGCTACCAGGCCTGAATGTGAAAGGCTCTTTTGTGACTCTGCCTTCGCAATGGTTGTAGATTATGAGCTTCTGTGCGTAGGAGAGCTGCCTCCTGATCGAATCAAGAAGGTCGTTTGTCACCTTCTCCTGCAGCTCTGATGCGCTGTCTGTCGGCACAGATGATTCAGCTAAGCCAGGTATTCCTGCGATGAGGGTGTCCTTGTCAAGTACAGCCCTTCCCCCGATATACTTGAAGCCCTTCCCTTCCAGGGCTTGCATCTTTTCCTTGAATCTGTTATACACATCCCGGTATGATGTGTAGAGGACTGCTCTGCGCACAACAGCTTCATCCATGTCCAGGAGGAATGCCAGTTCTTTGAGAGCCAGATATCTTAGCGGGCTCTCATGGTTCCCCAGGTTGAAATACACCCTGGAGAGATTGATGAACCTCCTAAGAGTCGAGAGAACAAAATCATAGCGCACCTCAAGATAGCTGCTGACTGTTTTGCCGAATTCCTCCAGCACCTCTTCAGAAGGATCATCTTTTATCCTCACCGCTTTCTGCATCAGCTCGGCAGCCAGGCCCGGCACTGCCCTCTCAAGCATGGCTTTCTTGTCAAGGCTGGAAAGGAACTCCTTCCTGTCGAAGCCATAGCCGTAATCCTTCTTGACCTCATGCATACCGAGGAGGTCGCCATTTATGACGATAGAATCCACAGGCATCTTCTCAAGAAGCCTTTTTGTATACTCATAGACCTTGTCTATGCTCTCCAAGGTGTGAGTATCAGATATGATTATCTGCCTCATGTTCCCCCAGCCATTCTCTAAGGATACGTTGTATAAATAGTTTGCGAGAGGATGTGGATGAGTTGTGAAAAAGGCTGGCGGAGAGCCTTTAAGATTTTTGTAGTGCGCTTGTGACGCTTTGGAAAAGGAAGTCTCAGAGGCTCCCATGTCATCAGTTTGTGCAGTGATGGGAGTAAAAGAGAAAGTCGTTTTTCCGTACTGAAAACCTAAGAAAAGAGAGCTGGAAAAACAAATACGTAGTTTAATTCCGATCACTGCTTCCAGACTAATATCGGAAGCCTTGGCGAATATTGCATTAATCTGGACAGGCGAAGACCTGCTTTGGTTCAAGGTACTTGACGACGGATTTGGTAACTCCTTTTTGTTCAGTGTATCGGAAGTCACGAGAGAATCGAGTGATACAAGACTCTCGTCTTGGCTACCTTGATGATTCTTTTTAGCCACTGTTTTTCCTATCCATCCCCAGCAATATTTATACTGTCAGATGTTTTTCTCCAGACTGATGAAGTTCCAGACGAAGATACCTGAGAAGTACAGGAAGCTTATCGACCTGAAGGTGATACTCCTGTCAGTCGTCCTCCTGTTCATCTTCTTCAGGCATAAGAACATCTTCTTCGTGATACTTTTCATCGCGCTAAATGTCGCCCTCGTGATCCTGACGCGTGAGTTCAACCTTTTCAATCCTGTGAAGGTGATGGACTTCGCAGTCTTCATCTGCGCCTACACATACGGGGTGGCTGAAGGTCTTGTCCTCGCAGGTGTCGCATTCCTGATGCTTGGTATGCAGGGCAAGTTCACACTCTATAAGATGGTCCTCACCCTTACCCTGGTCCCTCAGGCCTTCATCGCGGCGAACATAAGATTTCTAGACGTGGTAATCGCCGGATTGGCTATAGCGACGGTGAAATTCGTGCTCATGCTGGGGACGAACATGATGATATTCGGAGACATCGGGACACCAGGGAAGCTGATAAAAGAGATCGGAGACTTCGTCTTCTGGATAGCCTTCTATCTGGTGTTCGGAAAATCTGTCCATTCCTTGATGATATGAATCACTGAGACTGCTTTCCTGACACGACCAGATGATGGACAGGGTCATAGGGATCCTTGTCTATATCGATATACTCCAGGTCGTTGATCAGGATGTCCTGACCTGCGAGAAGATAGCTGATATCAAGCCCTTTGATGATGATCTTGTGTATCTGATCAAATTCGATGAACTGGTCAGGGACCTTGTCAGTCTTGTGAGGATCGTTGATATCGCAGAGATGCACGAAGATCGGGCAATTGCCTTCCTCATCGCGCTTTCCTTTCTTGCCGATGATCGCGCTCTTCGTCTTGTATCTCATAGGCTTCCCAAAGATTTCATGGATTTAAATAATTTATTGTTTCTGCTACTTGATCTCGATCCTCTTGATGTATCCGATATTCTTGAGAGCCAGCGTCACTTCATCGAGGAGAGTCTCCCTGTTTGTCCTAACCTTGAGGTTGAGCATGACATTCTGCTTGCTCAGCTTCACATTTATCGAGAGCACAGGGATATTTTCCTTCATGAGCGTGTTCATGATTGTCTCAAGGAGTCCGATCTTGTCCTCGGTGTATATGACTATCGTCTTCATCTGCTCTTCGCTGACATTCCATTTAACAGGGACCTTCTTGGTCATGTCGAGCGCATAGATGTTAGGGCAGTCCTCCCGATGGACTGTTATTGTATTGTCCTTCATCCTGAAAGCCACGATCTTCTCATCATATTTTGGATTGCAGCACTTCGACAGCTTCAGCGGCGCCTTCTTCCCCTCGTAGATTATGAACTTCCTGATGTCCTCGACATCTTCCTTTGCCTCAGGCTTGGCATTCGGATCGACCTCAATGCCCAGTGTTGACCTTATCTTCGATTTGGCCTTGTTGGTCTTGACGAACGATAGCCAGTTGCGGGAGGGCTTCGCATTGTTGGACGTGATGATGTTGATTATGTCGCCGCTCTTCAGCTTTGTGTCGAATGCCACCAGCTTCTTGTTGACTTCTGCCTTGACACAATGGTCGCCGACGCTCGTATGGACCTCATAGGCGAAATCGACAGGCGTCGAACCTTCAGGCAGGATGATCGGATCGCCCTTGGGCGTGAACACCACGATCTCATCCTGGAACAGGTCGACCTTCAGCGATTCGATGAAGTCGACAGGCACTTTCCTTTTCCAGTCCAGTATCTGCTCAAGCCATGCTATCCTCTTGTCAAATTCCTTGTCCCTCTCTGTCCCTTTGTATCTCCAGTGCGCAGCGACACCATACTTGGCGACGAAATGCATCTCCACAGTCCTTATCTGGACCTCAAGGATATTGCCATAAGGTGTGACTACATCTGTATGGAGGGATTGATATCCATTGGATTTTGGCACTGCGATATAGTCTTTCAGCCTGCCTGGGATAGGTTTCCACAGCTGGTGGATGAGAGCAAGCACCCTGTAGCAGTCAGGGATCGTCCTCACGATGACCCTGACGGCGATCAGATCATAGATCTCATCGAAGGTCTTCTTCTCAAGGATCATCTTCTTGTAGATGCTGCAGAAATACTTCGCCCTCCCTGAGACCTCGACGAACTCTATCCCCTGCTCCCGCAGCTTCTCCCTCATGGTCTCCATCAGGAGTTGCGCCTTCTGTTCCCTGATGTCACGCTTCTCGTTTATCCTCCTCTTTAGGTCCTGATATACATCTGGCTCCAGGAAGCGGAGCGCCCAGTCCTCCAGTTCCCCTTTGAGTGAATACATCCCGAGCTTGTGAGCAAGAGGAGCATAGATATCCATGGTCTCGCGGGATATCCTCTTCTGCTTGTCCTCAGCGAAATATTTGAGGGTCCGCATGTTGTGGAGCCTGTCTGCGAGCTTGATGAGTATCACTCTGATGTCCTTGGTCGTGGCGAGAAGTATCTTCCTGATGTTCTCTGCGGTATAATCCTCGTGTGATGAGAAATCTATCTTCTTGAGCTTTGTCTCTCCCTCGACCAGGTTCGCTATCTCCTCACCGAACTCTCGCTCGATTGTCGCAAGGTCGATGTTGGAGTCCTCGACCACGTCATGCAGTAGAGCTGCGCACAATGTGTCTGAATCTGCTCTCCATTCGATCAGGATCCTTGTGACTGCGAGCGGATGCTGGATGAAATCTGTGCCAGACTGGCGTTTCTGCCCCTTATGCGCTTCCTTCGCATACTTGTACGCCTTCTCAATCTGCGAGAAGTTGGAGCTCTTGTCATATTGCCTGACTGCTTCAAGTATGACTTTGAGCTCTTCGTCCATAGCAGGGAGATACTTTAAAAAGTTAAAATAGTTTGTGGTAATCATTAGAATATAGGCAGTTTCCTCCCTGCCCCTATCAATCACGCACCATCCTAGAAAAATTGTGTATCCTTCTTTCATCAGATGCCAAAAAAGAAGACAGATGTATTCACTGACCCAGATACGGGGGAGAGGACGGTCAGGAATTTCCCGACAAGGGACGGAGGAGGAATGGATTTCAAGATACCGCCTGGAGATGGAGATGCCGAGATCATCCAGAAGCACCCGCCAGGAGGAGGGAGGAAGTCTTCCTCCGCATTCACACTGTTCGCGACCCTCGATGACATGCTGCGAGGTATACCTGCGACAGATATCACCAGATTCAAGGAAGGTTATGATTCCCTTCGGTCCCTTGGCCCTGATGGTGTGGTCGGATCTGGGACGAACAAGTATGGCGTCCTTCAGCTGGACCATGTCCTGCACAACGCAGGAAACGAAGCAGTCTACAGCATGATGGGTGATCCTGCATATCAGCGCCTGGTGGACATCGTCTACAATTCTCCAGCAGGCGCTGCAGTCACATGGCTGTTCCTCCACCCCTTGAAGGGAGTCTGGCAGGCAGCGCTGGCTGGACAATCGCAGATGCTCCTCGATGATCTCGATTACCTAGATTCTCTTAGGCAGAGGACTGCCGAGAGCACGGATGTCAGGGAACAGGCGTTCTATAGAGGGACAGAGAGGCAGGTGCTTGAGGAGAACGCAGTTCCTTCCCAAGGCATCATCTACAAGCTTGCATCTCGATATCAGGGGAGGAAGAACCTGATCAGAAATTCTACAATGACAGACTTCATGTCAGCAGATGCGTGATAGTCCTGGAGCGTCGGGACTGCTGGGTTAAATTTATAAATTATCCACGTTTTCACCAGATTCAAATGCAAGAAAACAAGATTCTTCAGCCAGAGCTAAACATCGGCCTGGTTGGTCATGTCGATCACGGGAAGACCACTCTTACTGAGAAGCTCACAGGCAAATGGACTGACACGCACTCTGAGGAGATAAAAAGAGGCATCACCATCAGGCTGGGATACGCAAATGTCACATTCAGGAAATGCGAGAAGTGCGAAGGCCCTCATTCTTATACTACAAGCAAGAAATGCTCTCTTTGCAGTGGGGAGACGAAGATATTGAGGATGGTGTCGTTCGTCGACGCACCAGGCCACGAGTCTCTGATGGCAACCATGCTTTCCGGAGCTACTATCATGGACGGAGCTCTCCTCCTTGTGGCTGCCAACGAGACCTGCCCGCAGCCACAGACCAGGGAGCACCTGATGGCTCTTGAGATAAGCGGGATCAAGAATATAGTGATTGTCCAGAACAAGATCGACCTGGTCACAGAGCAGGAAGCTATGCAGAATTTCAATGAGATCAAGGAGTTCATCAAAGGCACTGCCTATGAGAATTCCCCTATCATCCCTATCTCAGCCAACCTAGGCATCAATCTTGACTTCCTCATCCAGGCGGTCCAGGAGACGATCCCTACACCGGAGCGAGATGCTGGCAGCGAGCCTATGATGTTCATCGCAAGGTCTTTTGATATCAATAAGCCAGGTGACGATATCTCGAAGCTTAAGGGAGGAGTCATCGGAGGAGCCCTCAAACAAGGAGTCCTCAAGGCAGGGGAAGAGATCGAGATCAGGCCAGGCCATGTCTATGAAGAGGCGAACAGGAAGGTCTGGAAACCGATAATCACCAGGGTCAAGAGCATCATGACAGGGACGACTCCTATCGATGAGGCAACGCCAGGAGGATCAGTCGCCATGCTCACTGAGCTTGATCCTTCCATAGTCAAGTCAGACAGGCTCACCGGCAATGTTGTCGGCCATATGGGCAAGCTCCCTCCTGTCTGGGAGAGGCTCACGCTTGAGACCTCACTTCTTGAGAGGGTCGTCGGATCAAAGGAGGATCTTGAGGTCACTCCGATAAAGCTTGGCGAGATACTGATGCTCAATGTCAATTCTTCAGCTACAGTAGGCACAGTCAGCAAGGTCAGCAAGAGCCTGATCGAATGCAAGTTGAAGCTGCCTATATGCGCAAGCGTCTCTGACAGGATCACGATCTCAAGGAGGATCGGGACCAGGTTCAGGCTTATCGGATTCGGGATAATCAAGGAGTAAGGACTCCTGAAAAGATTTTTTTATGCCTCTGCCAGTTCTTTAAGCTTTTCCAGTGCCCTAGGCCACATCTCTTCAAACATATCCTTGTGCTCAGGAAGGATATCCAGGTCTACAAGCACCTCAGTCGCTCCATTCCTTTCCCTGAATGTATAGTTCTCATATGCAGGGGCCCATTGCCTGGCCTCTTCGGTTGAAGTCTCCTCTTTCCCATCCTTGATTATCCCTTGATGCTGGATGGAGATGTATTCATTAGGCTTGTTCTCTGCTATCCTGCTTACCATCCCTCCCAATTTTCCGGTCTCTGGGTCTGGTCCAAGAAATCTGATCTTTGATCCCTTGCTCCAGTCTCCTTCGTAGTAGCCACCTTCTCCGAACGCGCTTGTCCATTTCCTGTAGGTCGAATCCTGGAGCATCGTATTCCAGACCTTCTCGGCTGGAGCCTTGATCATGATAGAGTATCTCACTTTTTCCTTCCCACCCTCATATGCTTTTCTCAGGGCGGAGATATCCATTTTCTTCATCGCCAGGAATGCCTTTGTCACCCTGTCGACCTGCTCCGGGGTGCCAGACATCATCCTGTTCATGTCAGCAGGGACTATCTGCCATGACACTCCGAACCTATCCTTCAGCCAGCCGCATTGCTCCGAAGCAGGGTCAGCTGACAAGCGTTCCCAATAATAGTCTATCTCATTCTGGTCCTCGCAGTTAACGATGAAAGAGATCGCCTCATTGAACCTGAAATCATGTTCCTGCCTGGAATCCATCATGCCGAACTCCTGTCCCATAAGATCAAGCTGAGCATACATGACTGTCCCCTCCTTCTCAGGCGCATTCTCCTTGCCATATCTCGCAAGCACCTTCATGGTAGCATCAGGAAAGATCGAAGCATAGAGGTTGCCTGCATCCTCTGCCATGCCTGCTCTCTCCTGGGTGAACATCAGCACAGGAGTTATCCGCTGCGTGAAGTCTCCCTCTGCCTGGATGACCTGCCAGTTCACCCCATACTTGTCTTCGATCCACCCATATCTCTTGCTGAATGGGTACTCGCCAAGTTCCATCCTCACCTTGCCGCCTTCTGAAAGCTTCTCCCATATCGCATCCACCTCCGCCGAGGACTTGAACTTGGCATGGAATGAGATCGAGGGGTTGATCTTGAATATCGGCCCTGCATTTATCGCCATGAATTCGGATCCCATGACCTGGAAACTGACGATATCACTGTCTCCTGACGGAGTGTCATGTATCGCAGTCTTACTGATTATCCTTGAATCAGGGAACACTGTTGTGTAGAATTCCGCTGCTTCCGCTGCTTCTTTGTCAAACCAAAGATGAGGGACTATCTTTTGTTTTTCCATGAAAGCATCATGACAGAATAATGGATAAAGTTTGATGTGATTGAAGATAGCATAATCGGTTGATATGCCTATTAACAAAAAGAGTACCGTATAATTAAAATACAGGACCAGTATTGCAGGGATATGCGAAATATCTGCCTCATCCATGGCTCATATGGCCATCCTCAGGAGAACTGGTTCCCATGGCTCAGGAAAGAGCTTGAAGCTTTAGGGAATACAGTGATCGCACCTCAACTTCCAACACCAGAGGGACAGGATCTTGAAAGCTGGAGGGAAGCATTCAAGGGATACATGCCGCTAGGCCATGATTCCATATTGATCGGCCACAGCTGCGGCGCAGTCTTCATCCTAAGGCTGCTTGAACAGATAGACACCAGGATCAGGGCTGCCTTCCTGGTCGCTGGACCTGTGAAGCCTATGGGCAATGAGTTCGACTCCCTTACCAATAGCTTTGTCGATAAGCCATTTGATTGGGATAGGATAAGGCACAACGCAGGACATATCTGTCCAATATACTCGACTGATGACCCCTATGTATCGCTGGAACACGGAGAGATCGCTGCAGCGAATCTGAAGACTGAGCTCATAGTTGTCCAGGGAGCAGGACATTTCAACCAGAAAGCAGGATACCTCAAGTTTCCCCTGCTCCTTGAGAAGGTGAGGGAAGAACTGTGATCCTGGACCTTACTATGCCGATAGACAGCAGCACTCCCAACTACCCCGGGGAACCTGAATGCACAGTAAGGCAGCATTCCACAGTCGAAGATGGAGGGATCGCGAAGAAGGTCCTCTGTTTTCATTCTCATTTCTCCACACATATCGATGCCCCATCGCATATGATCGAGGGAGGAAAGACATTGAGCGATTTCCCTCTCGCGACTTTCATCGGTGATGCGATCGTCATGGACGTGCGAGGAGCACAGGAGATCGAGCCAGACCTGGATATGGTGAGAGAAGGAGATATGGTATTCTTCTTGACTGACCAGAGCAGGAAGCCAAAAGAAAAATATTTTGACGATAATCCTGTCTTGTCCTTGAAGACAGCCGAGCAGTTGGTGGAGAGGAAAGCAAGGATCATAGGCATAGACTCCTCCACTCCTGACAATGCACCCTATGATATCCACAAGCTGTTCTTTAAGCACGACATCCTGATAGTCGAGAACCTCGTTGGCCTCGAAAGGTTGTCAGGCTTACGTTTCAGATGCATCGTCCTCCCGCTCAACATAAGGGATGGTGATGGAGCACCATGCAGGGTGCTGGCAATCGTCGAACAAGATGCGTGTGATTAGAAAATTTTATTAACTATCCCTTTCTTGTGAGAACTAAAAATAGAGGTATCTTTTTGACTAGGATAAACAAGCTTGTGATGCAAGGATTCAAATCCTTCGCTAAGAAGACTGAGATCGTGATGGGTCCCAAGTACAACTGTATCCTTGGCCCGAATGGCTCAGGCAAATCAAATGTGCTCGACGCCCTCTGCTTTGTCCTAGGGAAATCATCATCAAAATCATTGAGAGCTGAGAAGAGCGCGAACCTCATCTATAATGGCGGCAAGACCAAGAACCCAGAGAAGCAAGCTACAGTCACGATAGTCTTTGACAATTCTGACAATTCCTTCCCAGTCGAGCACAAGGAGATAAAGATCTCAAGGACAGTGCAGGAATCAGGTGCAAGCATCTACAGGATAAATGATAAGAAAGCGACGAGGAACGAAGTCGTCGAGCTGCTCGGGTCTGCAAGGGTAGATCCTGATGGCTATAACATCATCCTCCAGGGAGACATCACAAGCCTCGTCGAGATGACTCCTAATGAACGCCGACAGATTGTCGAAGAGATCGCAGGCATCGGCATCTATGAGGAGAAGAAGCAGAAGGCGATGAATGAGCTTGGCAAGGTCGAGGAGCATCTCAAGGAAGCTGACATAATCCTCGCTGAACGTGAGACATATCTCAAAGAGCTCAAGAAAGAGAGGAACCAGGCCCTTAAATTCAAGGAGCTTGACGACAAGATCCGCCAGAACAAGGCCACCATGCTCGACCTCAGGATAAAGAAGAAGCAGCAGCAGAAGGCTGACCTTGAGAAGCAGATAGCGAACTACAAGGCAAAGGCAGAGAAGCTCAATTCCGAAGTGCTCGGTCTGAAGACAGAGATAGGAGAGAAGAAGCAGCTCATCTCAGACATCAACCAGGAGATCGAGCAGAAAGGCGACAAGGACCAGGTGCGGCTGCAGAAGGATATCGAAGGCCTGAGGGTCGATGTGGCGACTGCGAAGACAAGGATCGTGAGCTGCAAGCAGGAGCTTGAGAGGGTCCAGGAGAGGAGGACCCAATTGGAGGCATCTGGAAAAGAGCTCAAGGAGAAGATCGACCGCCTCGGACTTGAGAAGCAATCTCTGTCAAAGACTCATAAGGAAAAGCAGGAGACGCTCACGAAGATCGAAGCCAAGATAGCGACCCTCAAGTCGAAATATAACCTCGAGGACTCAGCGAATATCGAGAAGGAGATAGAAGAGCTTGACCATCTCGCAGACAGGAAGCAGGCTGAGATCGCAGAGCTGAGGGAGAAGCAGCAATCTGTCCTCAGGGAGAAGGACAGGCTGGATTATCAGATCCAGACAGCGGATGAGAAGATCGACAAGGTCACTGCCATCGGAAAAGAGGCTTCAGCTGAACTTGAGAAGCTGAAGGTCATCAAGGCTGATTTCAAGAAAGCCACACTTGAGCTGAACCAGAAGATAAACGAGGACAGTTCCCTTGGTGCGCAGATCAACAACGCAAGAGCAAGGTCCATAAAGCTTGGCGAAGAGCTTGCCAAGCTGAATGCCAGGCAGATCAGCATAAAGGAGAAGGCTGAAGGAGACATAGCAGTCAAGAAGATCCTTGAGCAGAAGAACCACATCAGGGGGATCTTCGGCACAGTCTCAGACCTTGGCATGGCCACATCAAAGTACAGCACAGCTCTCGAGGTGGCTGCAGGACCTAAGATCAGGAGCATCGTTGTAGACACAGATAAGACAGCTGCAGAATGCATCAGGTTCCTGAAGAATAATAAGCTCGGCACAGCCACATTCCTCCCGATAAACAAGATAAGGGGCGCTCCTCCTGAAAAAGAGGTCCAATCTGTCCTTAAAGAGCAGGGAGTCCATGGTATCGCGCTTAACCTCATCAAGTTCGACCCCATGTTCCAGACGATATTCTCATATGTGTTCGGAAATACTGTCGTCGTCGATAATATCGAGGTCGCAAGGAAGATCGGTGTGGGAAGGCTCAGGATGGTCACTCTTGAAGGGGATGTCACTGAATTATCAGGAGCCATGCAGGGAGGATTCAGGCGCAGGGTCTCAGGTGCAGGTTTCCAGGAGAAGGAGCTCAATGAGGATATCGAAGAGCTAGAGAAGCAGGAGCAGGATGCGAAGAGCCTTATATCAATCCTTGACAAGAGGAGAGCAGAGAACGAAGAATCCATATCAAAGCTCAGGGAAGCAAAAGCCAATTTCGAGGCAGAGATCATCAAGATCGAGAAATCCCTTCACCTTGAATCAGATGACCTGGAGATGTCAAAGAAGCTCAAGAAAGAGCTTTCTGAGAAAGTCAAGTCCCTGGAGACCGATCTGAGGGATGTGCTTTCGAAAGTAAGCCAGGCCAATAAGGAGCTTGCTGATGCCAAGATCAAGAAGCAGCAGCTAAGGCTCAAGATAGATTCGCTCAAGAGTCCCACAGTGCTTGCTGAGCTCAACACATTCGAGCAGAAGCGCTCCGACCTCAAGGACGAGATCCTCAAGCTTGACGCAGACACGAGGAACATCGATGTCCAGGTCACGACAATCTTGAGTCCTGAGCTTGGCAATACGCAGAAGATCCTCAAGCAGCATGAGAAAGAGCTATCTGTATTCGAGGCTGAGATGAAGCAGCTTGAGGAGAAGATAAAGATACAGGAGAAAGAACTACAGGAGAAAGAGAAGAGCCAGCAGGAGTTCTACGCAAAGTTCAAGGCTCTCTTCAAGAAAAGGGATACTGTCTCTGAGGAGATAACAAAGCTGGAGAGGGATACATTCACAAAGGAGGAACAGCGACGTGGAGAGGAGATGAAGAGCACCAATGTCTCGCTTGACCACGCGCGAGTCTCTGCAGAGCTTGCCGGAATCATCGAGGAGAGCAAGGAATTCGAGGGAGTCCCTCTGTTCGAAGGCAAAGACGAGGATACCATAAAGAAGGAGATATGGGAGTTCGAGAAGATGAGGACTGAGATCGGCGCAGTCAACATGAGAGCCCTTGAGATATATGATAAGGTCGAGAAAGAATATAACGAGATCATCGTCAAGAAGGACAGGCTCGGGAAGGAGCGTGAGGATGTCCTCCTTATGATGAATGAGATCGAGGTCAAGAAGAAAGAGCTCTTCATGAAGACATTCACTTCCCTCTCTGAGCATTTCCAGAAGCTGTTCTCCCTGCTGTCGACGAAAGGTGAAGCATTCCTCGAGCTGGAGAGCCCTGAGAACATATTCGACGGGGGGCTCATCATCAAGGTCCGCCTCACTGGAAAGAAATTCCTCGATATCAGGAGCCTATCAGGCGGTGAGAAGACGATGACTGCTCTTGCCTTCCTATTCGCTGTCCAGGAATTCGAGCCATCATCATTCTATGTGCTTGACGAGGTTGATGCTGCGCTCGACAAGCGCAACTCCGAGAGGCTCGCAGAACTTATAAGGAAGTACACTGACAAGGCTCAGTACCTGATCATCTCGCACAACGACGGAGTCATATCAGAAGCAGACAA
>CAYTWW010000022.1:16979-18795 GCA_964441565.1 uncultured Methanosarcinales archaeon
AGAATAGAAGTCTGCCTGTGCCGCGGTCTGCAAAGCAGATAAGGACCTGATAAGGAAATTTGGATCTTCTACCCCGTCCTTATCGCAAGGGATTCCAAAACAAAGTGCTAACTCCTCCGGCGTTGATGTGATAGGATGATTCATCAGTAAGCGAACATCATATTCGTCATATCTTTCAGGCCTTTTAAGATAATCAGTCAGCACATGAAGCCTGTTTGCAGCAGCCTCGACAGCAGCCACGACACGATCCTGCTCAGGTAAACCTATGTAGCTTGCTGCAGGTATCCTGACATCAGGATGCGTCACAAAACGAGCCTCAAGTGGGCTATCATTGCCAGAATAGCAGATCCATTGTGCCGGAGTCGTCTGATTGAAGGAAGGATCATAGTCACTGGAGTCAGAAAAGGATGTCTGCCAAGGATAAAGCACATAGCCTCGACCAGTCTCCTCTAAAGCAGCCATCAGGGAGTCCTCCATTCCTTGCTGTAGAGAAGAAGGGACAAGCCAGATGATATGATTATTAGCCGATATATCTGTCAAATCCAGGGGTTCTCGAACAACATACAGATTTGTCTGATACCCCAATTTACTCAAATTGGTTTGCAACTGCTGAGCAACACCAGTACTTCGATCAGCAAGGATCGCAAGTGTCGGATTGATTGTTTTCCAAAGCATATGCCAGAGTGTCACAATCTTATTCTTAAATATATTGGAACCACCACAAACCTTTTAATATCCGTATCTCTTCAAGTCACATATGGCAGGACCTGGCGCACCTCATGTCGACTACTTCTTCCATTTCCCGGAGCATGATTTCATCCACCATGTCCATGGCAGGGCGTATGCTCTTCCAGACTATCATGTCAAGAGCATAAAGGAGATCGAGGAGAAGCTCCGTTCAGGACACATCTCGCATCATGAATCAGAAGAGTATTTCGAATTCCTCGAGCATTTATCTCATGAGCTAAGAGATGTACTGCAGCAAGAGAAGGCAGAAGGCATCTCCAACCTGGAGCTGGAGAAGCACCTCAGGAAAGTTGCCGCGCTCATGAACCAGCTGGCTGCTCACTGAGGACTTCCAGGATATTCTTCACAGTCAGCTCGATGGAGAATTTCTCCAGTATTGTCTTTCTCGCATTTCCACCAAGTTCCTCCCTCAGTTGCCTGCTTCTAAGGAGGTCAAGCTTCTTTGAGAGGGTGAATGAATCCTGCTTTGGTATGATAAGGCCATTCATCTTGTCTTTGATGTACTCCTTGACATAGCCCACTGGTGTCGCGACAACAGCGCAGCCGCATGACATTGCCTCAAGCGTGCTGAGATTGGCTGTCTCGACAAGGCTTGTCAACACATGCACATCAAGGGCCTGGAAATACGGTACTACATCCTCCTTGGGACCCAATAGGATGATCGACTCTTTCCTACGGAACATCTGCTTGACATCCTCTCGTCCATCTCCGACGATTATGAGACGGGAGTCCCTATGCTTCGCATAGACCCGTGAGAAAGCCCGGTACAATGTCTTCAGATCCTTCTCTAGAGCAAGCCGACCTATGAAACCTATCAGATATGAGTCAGGATCGAGGCCGACTGCTCGCTTTGCTTCTTTCTTGTCCTTTGGCGGGCAGAACCTTTCTGAATCCACGCCAAGCCTGACGATATTTTTCCTCGAATGTATGCCGAGAAGAGTCATCAGCTCAGCCACTTCCTGGGATGGCACCATGACTGTGTCGCACATGTTATACATCATCCTCGCGACGACCAGAGTCGACATGTTGATAGGAGTCGAGAGGATCCTGCTCCCATACCCTTTTGGGA
>CAYTWW010000023.1:0-18543 GCA_964441565.1 uncultured Methanosarcinales archaeon
TGCCAAGGTGGGACAATCTGGCTACTCCGATCGCCTCGAAAGCGATTTCCGAAAGGAACTCCCGGTTCAAATCCGGGCCTTGGCGCTCATTTCATTCGCTTAAGTCCGGATTTGAACATGCGTTCACTTCGTTCTCGCACCCATTGGCTTCACCTCTGGGAATCCGGGCCTTGGCGCATTCACTCTTTCTTTGGTAGCACCTTTGGAAGGGTCAAAGAAAGGTGTGGCTAAGCCTTTTCGAAGTAGTCAGGAATTTTATTAGTCACAAAACTCGCCCTTGACAATCATCCCTTCCGTGACTTGTAGAATGTTGGAAGAATAAGTCCCTACTGGACCCGTGGTACTGTGGGTTATCCTTGTCTTATTGACCGAAGAATCCCTCTGCCGACTATGTGACTACTTTTTTCGGATCCTCTGATAATTGTATATATCTGTCTCCATGTTTCATATATATGATATTTCCGGAGAATGCGATGTATTCATTATCAAAGCCGAAAGACATGAACCTGGCTTTTTTTTCAATCAACTCTTCTTTTGTCAGTGTTTCCATCGGCTCCAGGATATAGGATATGAGCTGCATATATCAAACTAAGGTAGAAAATCTCTACTTGAATATTGATCTAGATTGAAACAATTGGATTAGTAGCTTTCCAGAGCAAGCCCTTATTTGAGCACAATCGTCCGTCAACCTGATTTCTTTGGGAAGATCCTGTAGCCTGACAGCTCTTTTCTGTCTATGATCTCATGGAGCACATTCAGAGGATTCTGTAGTATAATATTATCGACTGAGAAAGAATATGCGTTCTTCACAATTATCTCACTTGAGTATTTGGTCTGGAATTCCATCATATATTTCTCTTTTTGGTTGATGTCCCTGAATCCTAATATCAGGACATGTGACGCATCTGCTTCAGCAATCCTATACACATTGATGACATAAGGTATATGTGATAACCTTTCTGAGACCTTAGCTTCCGAATACATCTGCCAGACAGAAGCAGTCATCTCGATGACAAGGACAGCCATCATGTTGATTCCGATCTTCCTGAAATCGATGATAGGCACATAACCCTTGATGATGCCCAGCCTTTCAAGCTTGTTTCTTATCTTGAATACTGCCTGAGGAGAGATACCCATGCTTACTGCAATCTGGTTATCAGGGATCTTTGCCTGATCGATGATCTTCTTGAGAACTTCCTTATCATTCTCTGTCAGGATTGGAGAATTAGGGTCAGCCTTTTCCATATGCGTCAATATATCCTAGAATTATTTCAAATTTTCCTTTGGTAAAATCTGTCCTTCTTCATTCTCGAAAGGATGAGAGTATCTGTCTCCCTAAAGTCCAAGATTGATCATGCTGTGCCTTGATATCGCTGAATGGAGTACCTGTCCACAAGATATCGCAGATGATGCGCCGTCTGACTGGAAATCATACAGCTTTGTGTAGAGGAACACATTAAGTCCATGACTTATGCCGTGCTTTACGCATCTTCCTGCCACGGCATACTTCTGCCATGCCTGCCCAAGGGTTATCGAGCCGATATCTTTCCGGTCCACATCAGCAGGAGCAGGATGGCCGGAGTATCCCTGCCATGGCTTTTCCCAGATCGACGGGATAGAATAGCTTGGGACAACAACTGCCTCGCATCCCCTGATCTGGTCATAGCATTCGTCGTGCCATGAATCTGCGCAGATCAATATCCCGATCTTTCCTGCAGGTGTATCAACAGGTGTGAGATCCTCAGTCCTGCCCGGCACCATATATGGCTGCTCATGCTCAGTCAAGTGTGTTTTTCTGATCATGTGCTTCGCTCTGCCTTTATCATCAAACACCACACAGACGATCAAATATGTTGTGTGACCCTATACCAGACAATCCGCTTGTCGCATCATAGAAGGTCGAGTACCTCCTATCCTTTCCTGCGAGGAATAGCCATGTCCCGACATATTCAGGGAAGACTGCGGTGGTATGTCTCCCGATCCACCCTCTTCTTTCAGCTGCCTTCAGATATGATGACAGCTTGCCCTTGAATGATTCTTTGCTGGAATAGTCTTCTTCATCCAAGAATGGCGATATCCCAAGCAGACTGCCGTTGTCACCTTTGCTGCCGATCTCCAGATATTCAAAAGTCATCTTTTGTAGAGATCCAAGCGCCATGCGACTTCATCAATCAGCAGAAAGCACAGCTTTCTCGACATACAACGCATAACCTGAACCTGTATTTTGTATACGGCCCGATACAGTCATGTTCTTGCTGCCTTCGAGCGGATCATGAGGAAGAAGTCCGAACCAGGGGAGTCCGCTTTGGGAATCCACAAGCGCAAGCGATGTACCTGATCCTTGGCTGTCAGTACTCAGATTGTAAAGGTAATGATTCTGATCATACCTTACCATTTGACCACGATCACCTACAATTCTATAGGCATCTTTCGACTCCTGCCCTACATAGCTGGCATACCCTGAGAAGCTGAATTCCCTGCCTTCATAGTTGCCAGGGTTATTTATCACATCATCGATTGTGATGGCATCATCGATAGCAGTTTCCTGACCTGTCGAGAATGACCTTGAAGGAGGTGCGCAACCCACACCACAGTAGAAACCCAAGACTACAGCAAAAGCACCTGTCACAACGTTTTTAAGGCTCATTCAGGTGCGGTAAAAACAAGTCCAATATAAATTTTATTATTAATAAGTGATAATTGCCGAGGTTCGAATCACTGCAGCTCAACCAAGGGAATTGGCTTTACCAGTAAAGGTCTATCACATCATAGACTTTACATGCTATCCTGGCTTTCCGTATCCAAGAGCTGCTTATCTGGTCGTACCACCTATTATGGTGACCTTAACTACTGGATGCTCGGTCATCGATGAGTATAGTAGCGCAGTATCATCCCGGCAATCCCGAAGAACAGCAGGTTCCATATTACGAAGCTGACAAGCCCAGCAGCCGATAGCACCCAGGATAGATCATATGCAGTATAGAGCGCGCCTCCGACACTCATGACAGCGTTTGCTATTATCATCCCTCTGATCGCCCTTCCGAGCCCGTTATCCTTGAATATGGGCATGATGAAGAGCATCGCAAGCCCGAGGAACCCGTAACCCCACATCTCCATCGCCCAAGTGATCGAAATGGGATTGGACATCGACAATGCTGCGACAAGGAGCTCGGTACCTGGCTGCCTGATAAGAGCAGGCACATAGGTCGTCTGGATGATGTAATTGAGGGAGATGAGGCTTGCGTAGATCGAGACAAGCACGATACCGGGCAATGCTGATCTGTCGATCCTGAAGGCTGCGCATACGAGCATCACAGAGCCGGCGACCAGGAGGAACCCGAAGAAGTACGGCACTGTCTGGACAGGATGGAAATTCGAGATGAACGTCGCAGCATCGATCCAGGCAGGTTGCGGCCTTGCCATTGTAAGGAGCATCGCTGCCGGTCCGGAGAGCAGTATCCCTGCGATCAGGACCCAGCAGGCAATGACAATCCCCTTCATGAGGCAGATATGGAATCTGCTTATTAATAAATATTGCCAGTCTCTCCGATACATTAAAGTAGCTTCAGCAGTTTATTATCAGCATGAGAAGGCTCATCATCATGCTCCTGCTAGCAGAGCTGGCATCAGCAGCCATGGATATCGATATCCAGCTGAAGGACGGCATGGCCTTCGAGAATATTGATATCAGCATGCTCTCAGGGGAGGAATACGATTATTTCGAATATATATCACAAGAGAGGCCAGCTGCTGCTGCCAGCGCATGGCCGACAGAGATCACAGGAGATGGCCCGTATTCTGTCATGGTCGAACGCCCCTTGACCTTCGGATTGAACGATTTCAGCTTCACTCTCGTCTACGACAGGCTTGTCGAGAGCGCTGGTTCAGGAAAGGTTTTCAGATCCTCATTCGAGCATGCTGGACCCATACGTCTCACACTCACGCTGCCTGAGCACAGCACTCTTAGCGGCCATCCGAGCGCCATACCTGAGCCGACTGTCACAACTGATGGGACGCACATGATACTTGATTGGGAAGCGGATGATGAGCTGTCTGTATCTGTCTTCTACAAGGATCCAAGGGCTTCTCCACTGCTCTACATCATACCTGCGGTCTCAGTTGTCTTCGCAGCAGCAGCATGGGTGTATCATTCAAGGAAAGCTGCCAGGAGGCTTGAGGATTCGCTTGGGCCTGAGGAGCTCAAGATCGTGACTCTCTTGAAGAAAGGAGAGAAGAAGCAGCAGGACATCATGAGAGAACTCGGCTTCTCGAAATCCAAGATGAGCAAGGTCGTACGGAAACTCGAGGAAAGAAAGGTCCTCGAGAAGAGACCTCATCTCAAGACAAACATCCTCAAGCTTAGGATCTAGACTGTTTTCCTACGCTCACTTTCTTGCCATGCGCCTTGACCGTGCCCTGCTTGAGCTTCCCTATGCTCTCTTTCGACAGGTCATCCCTTTCAAGTAGCTTTTCCCTGAGGCTGTCATTCACATCATAATGCTTGACGATATTGTCAGCATAGCTTCCTGAGAAGAATGTGAAGAGCTTTCCAAAGATACCTGGAGGGATCCTCTGGCTGTCGAGGATATCTTCTATCTGGTCCTGTGTGAGCTTACCTGATTTTATCATCCTGTTTATCTGCCCAGGAGGAAGCCTTGCTGTCCAGGAAAGCGCATCTCTGACAGTGAATTCCACTGTCTGCCTATGCTTCTCGCCGTCTACGATGAACCATGCATCCAGTTCATATTCTCCTTCATCCAACACGACAACCTTGCTTAGCTTTGTGCAGTCCTCGCATGCCTTCTCGATCCCATCAACCTCGAAGCCCATGTCGATCTTCTCTGTGGATCTCAGCATGACTGTCACATCCCACCCATATGTCTTCTGGACAGGACTTTCGACCCAGTACCTGTCCTTCTCCACTGTGAAAGTGACTGATGCAGTCTCCTCATCATCACCGAGCCATGATGTCGCTTCAAGCTCATATTCACCATCATCAAGGCTCACTGTCTTCTCAAGCCTGGAGCAGTTCTCGCATTGGTATCTCTCATCATCGACCTCTACCCTGAGCTTATCTACCATCTCAGATGTCCTTACATCGATCCGGACATCTCCGCTATATGCCTGCTCTTTTGGAGATCTGATCTCGATCCTGTGCTCCCCTACGATGACCTCGACACTGTCAGAGAACCTATCGCTGCCATCATATCCACGCGCTCTTATGACATGCTTCCCGTCTGAGAGGATAATGTCTGCCTCGTACTCGTCACAGTCCTCGCAGACAGTCCTGTATGATGAGCTGTCCACAGAATAGCTTATGCTGTCCAGGTCATCATCATGGGTTATCCTCAGTGTCGTGATGCCTGATACCCTTCCTTCTGGAGATTCTATCTCGAATGCTGCCGCAGTCGTGACAAGCATGATCAACAACAGATACGATATGTGTGTCTTCATGCAGCAGGGGAAAGCTGCATTCAGATATAAAAAATCCCTGGAAACCGAATGGAAACCTAATCCAGGTTCACGCTCAGCTGCAACAGGTCGTGATGATCAAGCTGCCTCAGATGCTCATGGAGAAGCTCCGGAGGGATGAGGTATTCATCGGTCAGTCCTTCTGACACGATCGATATCTCGACCACTCCCTGCTCTCTCGCATACACGACCTTCATCCTGTGATGCCCTGGCTCGATCCCTGTCACATCAACGCTCATCTTCCTGAAACTCATGCTCCCCTGGTTGACATAGATGGGTATGTTCACGATAGCCTTGGAGTGATTCCCCTCTGACAGCATCCGCTCCAGCAGATTGTAGAAGTCCATGATACGATGTAGATGTTTGTCAATATATATTCTTTTCGGCAACAAGTCAAGACAGGCACCTTTGATTTATCAGACTCATCAATAAATACTATCTCTCTAGTTTTCAGCATATGAACAGAAGGGCTTTCCTGTGGTCGTTATTCCTTGGCGGACTCGGGCTGGGAGCTACAGCTCATTATCTGTCAAGGCCTCGCCAGGGAACAAGCATAAGCGAGACCTATGGGCTTGATGAGGGCATTATGCTTGAAGAGAGATACAATATCGCAAGGCACTCTGCCCTGGAGATATCCGATTCTGTCGGTGAGACTGCCCTGCAAGGCATCTGGCAGGAGGTCCTGTCCGAAAACTCGCGCCTCATTGCAGGAGAAGCCCAGATAGCAGCTTTGAACCGTGTCGTCGATGATGCTATAGCTTATTCGCTCGGCCCGACCCTGATTATTGATGCGTACCAGAACACTAGAAGGATCTCCAAGCAGGGCATAGATTACCTCGCTTTCTTCGCATACGACATGCAGTTCAACCATTCAAGAAGAAATCTCAATCTCGGCTTACCACCTGAACCTTGGGACATATCAGGGTCCATCTACGGCATAGTGCCTTCCCTTCCCCAGAGATATTTCATCACAAGAGGCGAAGGACTTGATGACTTCTGGCTCCCTTCTTCAGTCGCGGCTGGTCCGGTCCCAGCAGGCCTTAGGACGGCAAGGAACCGGACGTACGATAGGGAAGGCAGGCCTTCAGACGAAGATGTTGGCATCGGGCCTTTCTATGTCAGTCCTGGTCTGAGGAGGAATCAGGGACTGGATCTCCTCCAGGATGGAGAGTTGCGCCCTGACCTGCTGTTTGATGAGAAGGGTATTGAGGTAGCTCTACTCGATACAAGGCATATCATCGGCCGTTACCTTATACTTGATAGTGTCTCAGACCTCACTTTCTATGAATACCCACAATAATCCCTCTTTTCCAAAAGTAATTTAAAAGATTGACTTTTCACCCAAAAGCATGCGGGTAATAATTGCAGCGTTAGTGGTCTTGGTAGCTCTTGCTTTCCAGCAGGGACAGCAGGAATTCTCAGGACAGATTCAGGATGAGTACAGGACAGGAATAGTGGCTTTGAGCGAGGGTAGGACCATGGGTGGCGAGATCAAGGATGCGATCGCCTGGTTCAGCGACAACTCACAGATCACGCAGGATGAGATCCTCGATGAGCTGGAAAGATGCGTCGAGCGCTCAGGAGACTCTTGCCAGGTCGACACAGCATGCATACAGCGCGTCAACAAGTTCAGCATGGGGATCCGCTACATCCAGGACATCAAGGACAGGCTGGAATCGATCGTCGATTTCTACACAAACAAAGGAGGCGACTGCGAGGATTTCTCCTTGTTCTACAAGGCAGAGTTCAACACGATCGCAGACTCCTGCGGAGATGTCACGATCACAACATGGGACAAAGCCGGAGATGAGACAAGGGACCTTGACAACGAAGGCGAATGGCAGGCAAGAGGGACCTTCACAGAATATGAAGGATTTGAACATGCATATGCTGTATGCGGAAAGATCCTCGATCCAAACACTGGAAAGGTGAACGGCCACTGCATCGTCGCTCTTTCAGACAAGAAGGTCGAAGGCGATCCATCAGTCCTTGAGGGAGCAGTCCTGATTGAGCCTCAGAACGGACAGTCGAGAGGCTTGCTTGGGGAAGACATCAAGCTAGGGGACAGGAGCGCTGAGAGCTATATATACCTCATCATGACAGACGATGATGAGCTTGTCGAGAAAGACGGCAATTGGATCAGCTACAGCCAGCTGCTCTGATTTTTTCTTTATCACCATCCTATATTTTATTTAGAATATGAACAGATTTGTGACCATTAGTCCGACGTAGAATAATATTAGCACTATCCCTTCAAGCCTCGTCATGCTCTCCTCCCTGTACAGGTATCCCTTGAAGATGAAGGACAGCATCAGGGCATGTATGACGATCATCCATATCATGTCGAAGTAGAAGAGCTTGGCAGGTATCTTTATCGGATTGAGGACGATGAGGACGCCGAGTGTTATCAGGAGAGTGAATATGTTCGATCCGAAGGTCTCAGTGATAGCCGCATCCTCATATCCCTTGAGCGTCCCCTGGATTGCTGTGGCGATGTTTGGAGTGCCTGTCCCCAAGGCTCCGAATATCATTCCGATTATTATCTTCGGGAATGGCAGCGCTTCAGAAAGAGCCACAAGAGAAACCGAGAACATGTATGAGCCCAGACCCAGGATCCCTGCTCCGATCAGGAAAGTGAGGGGGCTTGGCTTCAGGACCAGGGGGAGAGGTCCTTTCAGCATGAGAAGCGTCTCCTTGAGGTCCTTGACCTTTTCCTCCTTCTTCATCCTTGCCTGCTCGAAGAACCACACGTTGAGGGCATAGGGTATGAAGAGCAGGAGGAGCGTTATCCCCTCGCTCCTCTCATACTTGAGGTCCATCCCGAACACAAGGATGATCATCGCGACAACAATCAGATAGATGCCATCCCTGATCACGATGTCCTCTTCCACGACCAGAGGCCTTATCGCTGCAGAGACCCCGACAGTCAGGCCCAGGTTGAGTATGACTGAGCCGATGATGACTCCTATGCCAAGCGTCGGGACTCCGAGGAGATGCGAATATACTGTCGAGAAAAGCTCAGGCATCGAGAGCATGAATGAGACGACAAGAGTCGTTATGGCGATATAGCTTGTCCCAAGCTTCTTCGCAAGGGGGGCGATGGATTCTGTTATCCAGTCAGAGCCCTTCCATATGAAGAAGGTCGACATGATAAGCATCCCTATTGTGACGATCACATCACACCCTATCGCGATGTGGTTAATAAGGCTTGCGGATTATCCACCATAGGCAAATCCTTCTTAATCAACACATCTTCGAAGGAGGGATGGATACACCACCACACGGACATGGAAGCATAGATTCAAAGAAGATCCTCGAATTCTTCGAGAAGCTCTCATTCCCGGCAGAGAAGCACGATCTCCAGAAGCAGGCAGAGGAGCATGGAGCTGACGACTATATCATGGATGTTCTCTCAGAGCTGCCGAACTATGAATACGATAGTCCTGCAGATGCGCTATCTCGGGTCAACGAGATGCACGGATAGTCTTTTCCCTAGTTCGTGGATCCTTCCTGCTCCTGGCTCCCCATATACACCTGAGATGAACTGCCGGACCGCACCTGATGAACAGAGTTTCTTTACAATATATCCTGCGATATATTCCAGATCTTCCCTCGGGAAGAATACTGACCTTTCTAAAAATGAATTCAGTCTCCACCTCAGAGGTCTGTCAGTACAGGCATATCTTCTGTATTCTCCCGGGGCAAGCTGGCTTGCGTCCACACCTTCTTCAGAAGCTTTGGCAAGGCCGAGAGGCCAGGAGGGATAGCCGATATGGAACTCCTGCCTGTCCAGATCCTGCAGTGTGAGGCTCTCCCTTTCCAGGCTCCTTATCTCGACGTAGTCCAGCCCTTGCCCGATGAGGTCATATACTCTGTGCGCTCCCTGTGCCAGAAGTTCAGGGTAGGATCCGACCATCACAACATAATCCCTCCCTTCATGTTGGACTGACAGGAAATACCTTCTATCCTTGCTGCAGATCGTAAATCCTTCTAGAGGCGCAGGCTTCTCTTCGAGGGAGTTATCAGGGAGTATAGGATTTCGCAATTCAATGAGTGGCTGTTGGTGCCTGAGAGAGAATCCTGAGATCTCTTTCTGCAGCATCCATCTGTAATCGGTGATCAGCTTGTCAAGAGACTCTTCTGGAGTAAGGCCTGCCACAGCTTGTGCGAACCTGCCTATGTCGAATGCCGAGAAGGCCTCAGGAGATAAGCATACCCTGGCAACATCGAGGAAATCATACCTTTCATCATAGATAGCTTCCAAGGCACCTGCCAGTGCCTTGACTCCTTCCTTGGAATAATAGATGAGGATTGTGGTCCTGGGGACATTATCAGTCCTTAGCCCCTTGTAGAGCATCCGCAACAGATCCCTTTCAGGTGTGACTTGTGAGCCTTCCATGTCGAAGAAGCCTGCCTCAAGCCCTGATGCTTCAGCCCTGCTTCTGATATCATCAAGTTTCTCCCAGACTAGTTCCTCCAGCCTCATCAGCATGCATGGAAGATACTTATTCTTAAACCTTTTCGGCAGGCTTTTATACTGTTCCCCCTTACCCAGGCCTATGGCAGCAACACCAAAAGGGCCTCAGAAGATGAAGCTCGACTACAATGTGGATAAGCAGACATATGACACTTTCATGAGGATGTGCGCTCAGAAAGGATATTCCCCGAATGTCATCATCGAGAAGATGATGAAGAAGTACGTCGAGACAGGGCAGATCTGATCTTTTCAAAAAGAATATAAGCCGCTTGTCATACTATTCGGCCTATGATACATCTGCTGATATTCCTTGCTGCATGCATCGTGCTTGTCAAATCAAGCGACGGCCTTCTTCGTGCACTTACCAAGGTATCAGCATTCTTCGGCATGTCAGAGTTCATAATCGGATTTGTCGTGATGTCTGTATCCACTTCTCTCCCTGAACTGTTCATCGGCATAATGTCAGGCATAAAGGGCGTGCCTGAGCTTGCATTGGGCACGATAATAGGCTCGAACATCGCAAACCTCACTGTGATAATCGGGATCGTCTCTATCCTAGGCAGAGGCATCAAGATCAAGAGCAGCATGATCCACAAGGACCTGATGTATATGGTCATCATCATCTTCATCCCGATACTCCTCATGGCAGACAATTATGTCCTCAGGCTCATAGGGATCCCAGGAAGCCCCGGCCTCTCAAGGATCGATGGCATCATCCTTGTCAGCGTGTATCTGATATACCTCTGGAAGATGTCCGGCATGGACAAGAAGAGCCATCATCTGCGAAGTTCAAGGACAGAGGCTGTCAAGAATATTCTCCTCATGATATTGTTCTTCGCACTCCTGATAATCTCATCTGAGTTCGCAGTCAGGTATTCCCAGTTCATAGCCCTAGACATGGGCATATCAAGCATATTCGTGGGAATGTTCATCCTCGGCATAGGATCGAATCTCCCTGATCTCTCTATGCTTACGAAAGCTGTGATCGAGCATCACCAGGATCTCGCCATGGGAGAGTTGGTCGGAAGTGTCGTCATGAAGAGCACGCTTGTAATCGGCCTCACTGCCATTATCGCTCCGATCACAAGCCACTTTGCTTTGTTCCTGACAACAGGTCTGTACATGATAGTGATAGCTTTCGTGTTCTTCACGCTTGCAGAGAGCGGTAAAGAGCTGACATGGAAGGAGGGGATCGTTCTTATGATGCTCTACTTCTTCTTCATCATGGTGCAGTTCTACACAGTCGGCGCTTGAAATACCGATGAAGATGCAATTCTATCATCAAGGTTGCGTCCTGCTAACAACCAAATGAACTCGTGATACTTAGGACTTGCGTCCTAGCACCACTCGAGGTATCTCGTGACACTTAGGACTTCGTCCTGGTGCCACTCGATTCTTTCGTGGTTTCCGATCTTCCTAAGTCATAGAATCCGCTGGAGGCGCACTACCCGCCTTGCGCGCGCCTCCCAAAATCGCGGATTCTAGGACACAAGGAAGAGCCAAGCTCTTCCGGTGGCACAGGAAACAGCAGTTTCCTTGTGCACCAGAAGCCAGAAAAATCATGCCGTTCCATAGAATGACAAAAGTCATTCTAGGGTCCCAGAAATCTGCATTTCTGAGGACATCCCCGGGTTTAAACATTTAGTTTCGCTAAATGTGCTCAAGAGGTAACTCTTGACACCCGGGGCTTTCTGGCTTCTTAGTGTAATCACCAAGGTTCCGATAACACGATGGAAGCAGTGATCGGAAGAATCATCGTTTGTTTTTCCAGGTCTCTTTTTTGGGAAGCTTGATGTTGTTCCTTATTGAAAAGAAGATTTTCAGAAATGACGAAAACACTTCTTTACTCCTATCACCATCTAAACAGCAGTCATGGGAGCCTCTGGCACCTCTGTCACTGGCTTCCAAGGATCACCATGTACTTGCTTTTGCTTCCTGATATCATGTACCCAGGTACTTCCATGTCAGGTGATGATAGGTGAAAATTTTATATATCAATGTCAGCAAACTGGCCATATGGCACTACTACAGATCGTGCTTGTCCTGCTGGTCCTTGCAGTCGCCCTCTTCCTGTTCTTCAGGGAGATATTCCCGGTGGATGTGACAGCCATGATAATCATGGTCAGCCTGATGGTGCTGCGTCTGGTCACGCCAGAAGAAGGCATCTCAGGGTTCTCGAACAGCGCTGTGATAACGATACTCTCGATGTTCATCATCAGCAAAGGCATCGAACGAACAGGCCTCCTGCACATGCTCTCCATCCGCCTCTTCGGGATAGTCGGATCGAACGGGTTCCTCCAGCTCCTCCTTGTCATGCTCCTGGTCGTGCCGTTCTCAGGATTCCTCAACAATGCAGCAGTCGTGGCTGTCCTCATGCCTTTTGTCCTCAACCTCTCAAAGGTCTCAGGCACATACGCCTCCAGGCTCCTTATCCCTCTGTCTTACATATCCATGGCTGCCGGCATGCTCACACTCATCGGCACATCCACAAACCTGCTTGCCAATGCTACTTTGATCAGCCTCGGCCAAGAGCCTTTCGGCATGTTCGATTTCTGGCAGCTGGGCATGATTGTCCTCGGCATAGCGATACTGTATTTTGTCGTGATCGGATACTGGATCCTCCCGAAGAGGAAAGCATTGTCCCAGGAAAGCTCGCATGAGAGCCTCGACTATACATTCGAGGTCGAGATCAGATCGAAGCATGCAGGGAAGCTTGTCAAGGACACGATATTCAGGAAGAAGTACAAGGCAAAGGTCCTTGAGCTCCATAGAGGGACTGAGAAGCGGAAAGGCAATCTCTCCTCAGTGAGGCTCCAGGAAGGTGATGTCCTTGTCCTCAGCGCACCCACATCCATACTTGTGAGCCTGGAATCTGAGCCAGGCATAAGGGTCAGCACGATAGAGCCGCTGCAGAGCGTCTCAGGGGAAGAGACGCTCCAGATGATAGTCCCACACAATTCAAGGTACATAGGGAAGAAGGTCGAGGACCTCAACCTCGACCCGAAGTACAAGGCAAATGTCGTGGCATTGAGGAAGGGAGACAAGCGCATGACAGGCAGGCTTGAGAGGATCAGGCTTGCGATCGGCGATATGCTTCTGATCAAGACAAGGCATGTGCAGGAGATCCGCCAGGACCCAGGCCTCATGGTCATAGACTATCTTGACTCGAACTACAGGAAAGAGAAGCTTTGGATTGCCCTTGCCATAATGGCCGGTGTCGTCATCATAGCAGCCCTTGGCATATATCCTATCCTTGTCACAGCACTCTTCGGAGTACTTGCGATGATGCTCGCAGGAGTTGTCACACCTGAAGAGGCATATGGGGCTGTAAGGTGGGATGTCATCTTTCTGCTCGCAGGACTCATCCCTCTTGGCATCGCTCTTGAGAAATCAGGCGCAGCTGCTTTGATAGCATCCCTTGTCAGCTCTTTGACTGAAGGCTTGCCAGTCCTCCTCGTCGTGATGGGATTCTATGTCTTCACGACTCTCCTGACAGAAGTCCTCTCAAACAATGCGACAGTCATCCTACTCGTGCCAATAGCCATAAATCTCGCGGTCCATAAAGGGCTTGATCCGCGCATACTTGTTCTGGCTGTGATGTTCGCAGCATCGACGTCATTCCTCACTCCTATCGGGTATCAGACGAACACCATGGTCTACGGCACCGGCGTCTACAGATTCTCAGATTTCTTCAGGGTCGGTGTGCTCCTCAACATCCTGCTCGCCATCCTCACACCCATATTCATCCTCAGGATGTACGGTTAGAAGGATAATCTTTTTATGAATATCCAAGGTCCTTGCTTCTATGGATATCCTGTTCACATCCGGGCTTCATGGCAGCATCGCAAGGGCTCGTGCCCTGGCTATATATGCGCACGAGATCAAGCCTGAGGCGATAATTGTCGCAGGCAGCCTTGCCCAAAGCTATGCGATCCTGGACGAGAAGTATATCGAGAACCAGCGCCGGTTCCTTGATGAGCTTATGCCAGGCGCATTTGGGAGGATCGCAGCCCCTGTTTATATGATGCAGGGAGGATACGATGCATCAGTCAATGAGGATGTCCTCGAGAGGCATCACAATATCAACAGCCTCCATGGATGGAAGCATAATATCAGAGACCTTGTCATCGCGGGATATCCATACTCGCCTGCAGATTCGCAGGTCAGGGACTATTCGAAGAGAGACCTTGAATCCAGTCCTCCCCCCAGAGGAGGGTCACGCAGCATCATTGTCGACGGAAAGCCGCTGTGGGTGCCATATTCTGTTGATGAGGATTCCATCCAGTATGACCTTGAGAGGCTGGCAGCTGCCGACATGTATGTCTTCAACGCGCTTCCTGGAAGCGCTCCAGGGTCCCTCGCGATCCAGGCTCTCATCGAGAGGAACAAGCCGCGGATAACATTGCACAGCACAGATGGACAATACGGACCTTACATTGGCTGGCTTGGCGACACAGTGATGCTGTCTGTTGGAAATCGTCAGCTCGGGGAAGGGATGGCTGTCTTGGTCTTCGACCCAGAGAAGCCAGAGTATGCGAGAAAGGAATTCATATGATCATCAAGATGGAAAGGCCATCCTCTTGTCTATTGAGGGATTGCGATTTGTGTGACCGGAACGCAAGAGGTCGCGATGTAAGAATCATATGCATGAAGTATAGTGTCAAGGGCAATCCATTCACCGAATAGCTGCTCAACAGTCAAAAGACCGCTCTTGCGCTGATATACCGCATGATGCAGTTCATCCGGCAGTCCTCTTAGATGAGTCTCATGGACTACCGACGGACCCATGATCCTGACAAGCTCCTCTTTCAGAGGGAGATGCCCCGATGTCAAGCCTTTCCTCTGCCTGGAAAAGTCCTCCTTCAGGAGATATTATGTTGAGGAAGTAGAAATCATCTGCAGGAGTCATATCCAGATTGAGCGCATATCCTGCTGGCCCCAGCACTGCCTGATAATCCGGGTTCCCAAGGCTCAGATCATACATGTGTCCTTCGAGTGTCAGGCCTGAGGTCATGACCATCCCCGGATGATTTGCATGCGTACCTCGATGAAGATCCCTTGCTCTCTTCTCGAGAGCTTCTATCTGAGCAGATGTCAATAATGATGGCATAGAATACGCATTGGAACTGTCAATATTTAAGGGTTATGCAATTTGAGAAACTGCATACTCCCTTGTCATCCCAAGCATCCTATACATTTCTCCCTCCCTGCACACAAGGCTGCTGTCGACAAGTGTCTGGAGCCTTTCGAACGCATCCTCTGAGACTCTCTCTGCATCCTCTAGCGTGAATTCCTTCATGCTGCCAAGCTTGATGAACAGCTCTCTCGCCCCCGGCTCCAGAAGGTCATAAGACCACCCTATGGCCTTCTCCATCGTCCGGTGCCGTTCAGGCGCATCCCTCTGCCTGTTTGTCAGAATTCCAATGCCAAGCCTCCTCAGTATCTCTTGTGGAGAGAATGCGTTTGTCCTGCATGCTGCAAGCTCGATGGCGAGGGGGATGCCATCGAGCTTAGTCACTATCTCTTCCACTGCAGTCGAATTCTCTTCATCAAGCGAGAAGCCTGGATCAACCACCTTTGCGAACTCTGTGAAGAGGACTGATCCGCAGCCGAGAGGAAGCGGCTCAAGCTTGACCTCATACTCTCCATAGATGCGCAGCGGAGTCCTGCTTGTGATGAGCATGGATAGGTTATCGTTGGATGACAGGAGGGCTGAGATTTCATGTGCCTGGTCGATAAGGTGCTCAAAATTGTCAAGCACAAGCAGCATCTTTTTACCATAAACCTTTGGGTCCTCCCCAAGCACCCTTGCGGCAGCAGGGATCACCTCCTTCTCCCTATCGAGGCTGACCCATGCAGCGTCCTTCGCCTTCTGCGCGATCTCGATGGCAAGCCTGGTCTTCCCCACACCTGCTGGCCCAGTCACAGTCACTATCCTAATCCCTCCAGCAAGATAGTCTTCGACAGTCTTCATCGATTCCTCCCTGCCTACGATCGGGCATGATGGCAGAGGCAGGAACTTGTTCCTCTCCTGCTGGAATTTCTCTGAGAGCAGGATGGCAAGGTCCATCTGTATCTGCTCACTGAGTTCTTCTGGATCACTGAAATACTTGAATGAGACATCATCATCCTTTATCCTGTCAAGCATCGCCTTTAGCTTCTCATCCCTCTCTCCCTGTGCCTTGATGTAGACGAGTCTGGGCTTGCCCTCTGAAAGCATGTATTCATCCTCGATCCCTGAGACCTCCATCCCTGGAGCCACCCAGCCATAGCTCTGCCAGTAGATGCCGATGAATATATGGCTCTGCTTCAGGTATGAGCGGTACAGCTCCCTTGCTGCATAAGGCCTCGCAGCAAGCTCGAATAGCACAGGTGATAATCTCAGGCTCTCGATGGCATCGCGTGCTGCCTTCCTCTCCTTCTCCAGCTCCTTCAAAGTCGAGCTGACAAAGACTCGGAGCCGCTGGTCTGGCGTGGATATCATAGGGTGATTGAAGGAATCTGAAATTTATATAGATGGGGGCTATCAGGGATATTCTTTCTGAAGAATGAGCGTGATCATATCATGAAGGTCATCCAGTTTATCTTGGACTATCTCAAAGACCCTATCTTTGTTGATCTTCCAATAGTGATGTGCTGCAACAATCCTGAAGTCCTGGATATCCCTCCATGGAACAGATGCATATTTTTCCTTGATGTCTGGAGGCACCTGTGTTGCAGCTTCTCCGATTATCTCAAGATTTCGCAGCACTGCATCAAGGATCAGGTTGCTGTCCATGAACGCATCATCACTTCCTGTATATTCCTTGATCCTTTCGATAGAACCAAGAATATCCTTCAGATACAGATCATATCTTCGCTTCAATCTTCGCATCTCCCAGGATGAACGGCTTGAGCTCTTCCTTTACCATATCTTCTTCGCACAAGTCTATGTTCTTCTTGAACAGATCTTCAAGGAACTGTCTTAGATGGACGTATTCATCAAAAGAACCTCTCCCTTTTCTGAAGCTTATCAGGAAATCTATATCACTGTCAGGTCGTTGTTCTCCTGCAGCATATGAACCGAACAGAGCGATCTGCTTGAGCCCGAAACTACGAAGCATTGACTTGTTTTCCTCCAAAGCAGCTATGATAGATTCCTTTGACAGCATACTGCCTAAGATGACAACAGTAAATAAAAACTTTTTGAGTAGACTCCAGATAAACATATCAATCTCCCTCGTTTATGTTGACTCATGCCCCGCTACCCCCGCATCTCAGACACGCCTGACAAGTTCGACTCTGCAGGAAACGTCCTTTGCAGGAACTGTGAAAAGACAGTCGCCGTTGGAAGGCGGCACTACTGCTCAAAGGAGTGCATGGACAGCTTCAACCGTAACAATTCCTGGTTCTGGGTAAGGAAGGATGTCTTGCGGAGGGACCGCTACAAGTGCAGCATCTGCAAAGAAAGATTTCGCAAAAGGGAACTGGACGTCGACCATATCATCCCAGTGCAGATGGGTGGGAGACTGTTTGAGAAGGCTAATCTGCGTACATTGTGCAAAGACTGTCACAAGAGGAAGACAAGGCTGGATGGAGAAGTCATCGGTGAGTTATCTGACAAGAAAGAAAAAATCGAGTCAGCTCATTGATATATCATCCCGCAGGTCCTGCAGCTCCTGCTCATGATCAACCTCATCCTGCATTATCTTCCTGATTATGTGGAATGTTATCGGGTCGCCAGAGAGCTTGATCTTCTCAAGTATCTCATGATACACTTGTATTGCGCACTGCTCTCCCTTGATGTTCTGCTCAAGTATCTTCAGGACAGCTGGATCGCTTGGGGCATCAAACCCACATCTGCTCTTCTCATGTATCTCTTTGATATCAAGTATAGGGTCCCCGCCTAGCTGGATGATCCTGTCTGCAAGCATATCAGCATGCTCAAGCTCCTCTTTGTAGTGCTCTTCGAGTTCTTCCTGGACATCAGGCCGCATGATCCCCCGCACGACCTTTGCGCCTGCCCAGTACTGGTACACAGCCAGCCACTCGTCTGCAAGCGCGCTGTTCAGCATCTCGTTTATCTTATCTGCATCCTTCACTATCTCTCTTGCTTTTGTTCCCGTGGTGATCACCTCGGGAGAGGACTGTGGGACTGGAGTACAAAACTGTTTACTTATGCAGTAAAAGCCAAGAAGAAAAAAAGGATCTACCAGCCTGAGCCGTCAGATATTCCATCTCCTGAGTTTGGAGCGCCTGTGGTCTTGTCCCAGCCTGAACCATCTGAGACGCCGTCACCGGCATTCGGGGCACCTGCTTTATCATCGATGCCAGAACCGTCTGGGATGCCATCGCCGGCATTCGGTGCTTTTGCTGCAGCGCTCACTACCAGTGCTGCTATCATGCAGATAAGCAATATTCTCTTCATTCTAGTTTCCTCCTTTATTTAAGATCAGATAAGGCGGAACAACCTAACAGCTTTACGCGGAATTCAGCGGAACAGCGCGGAACTGGACGAGAGAATGAAGTGAAAATCTTCAAGGCTGGAAACAAAATTATGAAGAGGGCCAGCCACCTCAGGCAGGCCACGTCACTTCGTTCCTGGGTCAACGAAG
>CAYTWW010000024.1:0-15573 GCA_964441565.1 uncultured Methanosarcinales archaeon
CATACGAGATAATCGAGGGGAAGAACTATGACAATAGGAACTTCAGGAAGAAGATGCTTGTCTCAGGCATAGTCGCAGAGACGCAGAAGACACAAGACGATGTCTCGCACAGGCCTGCAAAGCTGTACAGGTTCGTAAGAGCATGATCAGGAAGATCTGGTCTGAGGCCAGGAGACACAGGAAGTATATCCTGATGGCATCAGCGGCATCATTAGGCCTGTTCTTCTATCCAATCCTTTTCTTCGCGATCGCGATCATCCTTATAGACCTGTTTGTGGCATCATTCGCGATCCGGATCGGCATATCCAATCCGTTGGACTTCATCTTGGTTGGCGTCATCCTCGCATCCTACTCAGGCCACATCGACTACGCGCTGTTTATCAGTCTGGGATATCTGCTCAATGGTATTGTCCTTGCTGATCTCAACATGTCCCATATGATCAAATTCCCTATCTTCATCGCCATGTGCTATCTGACATTCTTCCTCCGATCGATCCCTATGTTCATTGTCGCAGTTGCCATACCTCTCACAAGGCTGATCCTGCAGAATGGGATAGAGTTCCTGATAATGGAAGAGATAAGGTTCGAGAAGCTGCTCCCTAGGAGCATAGAGGTCATCACGACGAATCTCATTGTCACCCTGATCTACAGTTTTTTATAGTTCCTTGGCAAACTTTATATATTCCTCCACCTAATTTTCTCATATGCGCTATACAAAGGAGCAGCTCGTGTTCTACCTCAAGCGCCTATCCTCTGAGCTCAGGCGCACACCGAAGATGGTCGACCTCAAAGGGAGGAAGATGCCAAGCTCTAGTACTTACATGAAGCGCTATGGCTCCTGGAACAAGGCTCTTGAATCTGCAGGCCTCAGGCTCAATGTCCGTGTATTCATCCCTGATGAAGAGCTGCTGGAAAGCCTGAAGATGCTCTCGAAGGAGCTTGGCCGGCCTCCCAGGGGGAAGGAGGCCAGGATCGCTTCATATTCCACGTACAGGAAGCGCTTCGGCACATGGGACAAGGCCTTGTCAAAGGCAGGTATCCAGAAACAGAATATCCGTTCACTTAAGCCCTTCATGAAGAAGTGAGCTTCTCATCTTCTCGGAAGCGAACTCCATGAGCGTCCTCAGGTTCTCGACATCTGCTGCATTGTACTTCTTCAGCTTCTCAAGTGCGCAGACATCCCCTCTGCAGTATCTCTTCCAGAGCATCACTGCCTCGAAGCCTCCGATCCCTCCCACTTCATCATCCCTGGTTATGTTGAGCTGCTTCTCGATTGATTTGAGGCCTCCTGAGTATCCAAGCCTCTTCAGCACGAACCTCAGGTCTATGTGGAACTGGTCGAACTCTATCCCGAACTCATGCCGCAGCCATGGAAGGTCAAACATCGCCCCATTGAAGGTCACTATCATCGAATAATCCTTGATGAGCCGGGGAAGCTCGCAAACATCCTGGTCCTTCACAAGAACTCGAGTGCCTCTGCAGTCATGCAGACCCACAGTCGTGACATGGCAATAGTGCTTCGACAAGCCTGTGGTCTCTATATCCAGGAAGCATGTCTTGTCAGAGAAATCCTTGTAAGCCCTCCAATGCTCGTTCCTTGGGAGTAGGGAACAGAAGAACAGGTGATTCTTCCTCTCGCACTCCTGTTTTGACTGGCACAGCAGTCTCCTGGCTTTCTCAGGATCAGGGAACTCCTCGCATCTCTCGATAGCAGCATCCCAAGACAGGAGTCCCTTTGACCAGAGCTCCCTCTCCTTCCTCTCGCTCACACCTGGCACATGCAGGAAAGTATTCTTTAAGATCCCCTCTTCACCCTCCTCTCCAGCTTATGCAAGCATTAAAAAATATATTTGTAATCCAGTCTATAGGTGGATGTCATGGATGTCATGGAATGTATCGATGCAAGAAGATCAGTCAGGGACTACGAAGACAAGCTTGTCGAGCATGAGAAGGTAGATAAGCTCCTGCATGCAGCTGTGATGGCTCCATCTGCCATGAACTCCCAGCCATGGCACTTATCGATAGTCGAGGGAAGGGACAAGGTGCATCAGTTCGGTGAGCTGGCATTCAAGAACTGGAATCTCCTCGGCCTCGGGCTCAAGCTTGGCTACACGCTTAGCGGTGCAAAAAGCATTTTCTACAATGCTCCCCTTCTGATCATCATCTCTGGGAGGAAGGGATATCAGTTCCTGAAGGATGACACAGGCCTTGCTGTCCAGAACATGTTCCTAGCTGCGCACGCCATGGGACTCGGAAGCTGTTGGATAGGATTCGCGCTGCCTCTTGAGAACGATCCTGCAGCAAAGAAGGAGCTTGGCATACCTGATTCCCATGAGATCGTCGCTCCCCTGATATTCGGCTATCCAAAGAAACAGAACATGAAAGTGCCGAAGCGAGAGCCAAAGATCCTGAAGTGGATCAGGTGACGGAAAATAGCCTCTCTTCAAATCATTGTCCATGCAAACTGAGCATCTGCTCTGCATGCGCTTTGTTTGGAAAAGTGAAAGGATAAAGAACCAACAGAAAATATGTCCTGCCACCACTGCATCAGAAGATGTCTAGCGCCTATTCCACTGCACTAGTTTCTCCTTCTGTCCATTTATCTCAGTCGAAATAATCCCCTTCGCAGTAGCTCTCGATGTCATCTATGTCATACTCGCCATCGTCCCAGTCATCCAGGATATCAGCGAATTCATCGGTATCCTCGAAGAAGCATGTCAGGGTGTAGTCCTCCACATCCTTGGCATCATCCTCAGCATCTTCTTCCATGTCATCGATCTCATCGTCGGAGTAGCCATCATCCTCGAGCTCGTCCTTGTAGTCGCCTGTGAACCTGAGCTTGACTTCCTCTGTCCTGATGAAGACCTCGCACTCATCATCTTCCTCATCCTTGATCCTGAGATAGTTTGTGGTGGTTATCTTGTTCTCAGAGTCTTCTGTGTCGACTGCCCATGTGAAGTCAGCATATACGCAGTCTTCCAGCGCATCCTTGAAGCATGCAAGCGTCGTGCACTCTATCTCATCCTCGCTGCAGTCTTCGTCGTTTTTGTAATTGCATCCTTCAGGGCAGTAGAAATCCTCATCGATGCAATCTGAGATCTCCATATGCAGGCACTTCCTAGGCATGCTCGAGGTGCATGTATCTTCCGTGGATGCGTCTGAGTCATCACAGTCAGCGTCCTTCGCGCACTCATTGAGGTCTTCGTTTATGCACTGTGCTGACTTTGTGGAGGGATTCTTGCAGATGTCCTTTGTCATGCTATAGTCATCATCGCAATCCTCATCGTCGCAACAAGCCATGGCTATGCATTTGTGGTCCTCTGCATACTTGCAGTATCCGCAGTTCAGCGCGACGCATGCATGGTCCTTGCATTCCTCTGTAGATGCGCAGTCAGAGTTCTCGCAGCAGGCATGGTCCTTGCATGCATGTGTCGCAGGATCAGGATATTGGCACTCTCCGCACTCAGGCTCCTTGCATGAGCTCCCTTCGCAGATCTGTTCTCCGACACAGCCAGCATCCTGGCAGCAGGTGGAGCCATCCTCCCCCTCCTCCAGGATGGAGTTGCCGCACACCGCAGCATCCAGCTCCGCCTCTTCGGCAGGTGGCTTCGAGCAGGCGAGAAGTGATATTGACACGACCAACACAAGTGACAAGATGCTTATGATTCTCATTTTCAATATGTATACTCTCAGCTGCACTTAATAAAATTTTTGGATGAGAAATTCATTAAGCTGCTTGGGGAGAAAGCAGCTCGCAGAGGAGAGCAACCAGGAGAGCATCTCGCAAAGGAGAGCCCGAGAACCACGAGGTTCTCGGTTAATAAAGAGAAAGTCTATGGACAAGTGCTTGAATCTTTAGACTTACGGCGTTAAAAGCATTCAATGACATCTAGCACTTTTCCTGCTGCTCTGGCTCTTCCTTATCTGATGTTCCTCCGGTCTGACGCATGACATGAAGTTTGATACTTAAAAGTTAATATTTGTTTACAAGGCAGATCAGTTCTTCAATAGCACTCTGTCTGCCTTGGGCTGCTGCATGTTGCGGCTGCTCTGGCTCTTCCTTATGCTGATACTCCTCCGGCCTGACACAGTTATGTCTTTTGGGATTTGAACCATCTATCAATTTCCAAAGCAGGTGCAGTCAATCCCATCGCTTGATTATTCTGCTTTGTGCAGCTGTATGAAATCTCTGCCTTATCCCCTTGCCAGTATCATATTTTGTCCTCCCGTCCGCCGAAACTCATTTAAACCATCCGCCTTTTTCCCATCCCATGAAATTCTTCCCTCATGCCAATGTGCTCCGCCTCATAGCAGGACTGAACTATGGCATCGGGAAGATGCTTGCCGTCTCTGTCCTGATCGGCGATAACACCAGCCAGGTGAAGCGCCTCCACCTCCACAAGAAGCTCGAGTTCGGATCCCTCGAACTCCACACCAAGGAGGATTTGCTTGAACTCATCGACATCCTTGTCAGGAAAGGATTCCTCGAATACTCGAAAGAAAGGGACTTCTACAAGACACTAAAGATCACTGAGAAAGGGAGGGAGGAACTGAAAAATCCAAAAGAGCTCACTGTCGCAGTCGACAGGCATCAGCTAAAGATCGAGGCAGTCACTGACGCAGAGCGCGCTGCTTTCAGGGAGTTCCCTGAGCTTTCCAAGCTCACTGATGAGCAGAAGAAGGCAGTCATACATCCAGGCAAGGACATCCTCTGCATAGCAGGCGCAGGCACAGGCAAGACCACAGTCCTGACATGGCGGGCATACTTCCTCGCCAAATATCGAGGCATCTCCCCGCAGTCTATCCTGGCCATCACATTCACGAGAAAAGCGAGGGACGAGATGCTTTCCCGCCTCTCGAAGATGCCGCCTGCCGACCGGGTCCAGGTAGAGACATTCAACTCATTCTGCGAGAGGATGCTCAGGCAGCATGAGGAGCAGGGGAAGTGCGAGAGGGTGATGGGCTTTCGTGAGATGAAAGACATATTCATCTCATCGCTCAAGGATGCAGGATATGCCCCAAGGCAGGCATTGGAGGAATACTATACCAAGAAGAAGCTATCAGATGACGAGGTCACTCTGTTCCTGAGGATGATGTATGATTTCTATTCAGTCCTTGAGCTGACAAAAGCCAAGGGTCTCAGTCCTGTCATAAATGATCCAAGGTTCGCATCCGAAGTGCTGGAAGGTATCCGCAGGAGAAAGAAGGAGCTTTGTCTGAGGGATTTCTGCGACCAGATAATAAACACTATCGAGCTTTTCAATTCAAGACCAGATACTATCCCAGGCATCACCCATCTCCTTGTCGATGAATATCAGGATGTGAATGATATCCAGGTCGACCTGATCAGAGCGCTTTCACCTGGCAATGTGTTCGCTGTCGGAGACCCGAGGCAGAGCATATATGGCTGGCGAGGCTCAAGGATCACGCACATCATGGACTTCGGAAAGGATAGCACAGTCGTGCAGCTCAAGTCGAACTTCAGGAGCACAGGAAGGATAGTCTCATTCGCTAACTCCATAATCAAGCCCATGAAGCTCCACGACCTCAAGGCAGAAGGGAAGGAGGGAGAGAAGATAGTCCTCATCTCGCATCCAAGCCATGATCAGGAGTATTCATTCCTCTGCCAGAGCATCCTCGCATGCCAGTCAGAGAGAAGTGGCATCATGGTCCTTGCCAGGACAAACAAGCAGCTTGAGGAGATCGAGCCGCACATGCGCTCAGCAGGCATAAGGTATCTCAAGAGGACCACTGAGATGAAGAAGGAAGAGGTCTCTCCTGAAGATGACCAGGTTACCTTGTCGACAGTCCATGCTGCGAAAGGGCTTGAGGCAGACATGGTATACATTGTCGGTGCCAATTCGCTCAATTTCCCATGCAATGCCACAGAACACCCCTTATTGGAAGGTCTGAGGAACGACGACTCATATGATAAGATCGAGGAGGAAAGAAGGCTTTTCTATGTAGCATCCACAAGAGCGAAGGAAAGGCTTGTCATCAGCTATTGCGGCATGCTCTCACCCTTCGTCAGACCGAGCGCCCTCTCCCAGGTCGAGGAGGTCTCGCTCAAGCCAGAACTGAAGGTACAGCGCAGGCAGGATGATGACTTCCTGAGAGAAGAGGACCTGGTCTATTAGCTACTTTTTATCCTTCACAGGTATGGCTATCTTTCATAACCTACAGGCTGATTACATTATGGATGCCCCCGCCATCCTTTATTAATCTGCTATCGTTTTCTCGACGGATGATGTGCGTTATGTGATTTTCTTGCATATCATGTTCCACTCGTAGCACACGTGGGATCGATTGATGCCAAGGAGGGGATTCCTCTCATGCATCGTTAAAAAAGGAGGTGAAAAATGAGAAAGCAAGCTATACTAATGGCTGCCTTGCTCGTGATGTCAGCGTTCTTTGCATTTGCAGCGCATATAGACACGAACGAGACAGACAACGAGAGTTTGGGAGCAGAAGTGAATGACACAACACTGGATGACACATTGAATCAGACGTTGAACCAGACGAACACGACAGACAATGAGACATTCGGCGCAGAGGCAGACATGACCTGCGAGGATTATGCTGCAGATGTCGGAGCGACAGGCGTCGAGAGGGGGGAGATGTGCACAGTCATCTTCGGTGACAATTCCACCTACGCGCTGCATAGCACGCATCTTGAATTCATGCTGGACACCGAGACCAACATGACGACTGCTGTCGGAGTATTTGCCCTGAATGATACGATGCTCAACGATGTCCTCAGGCTGCTCACACAGGAGAACTGGACAGTCACAGGCGCAAGCTCAAGACCTGTCATGGACGACTCGATGACTTTCGTCTACTGGAATACTGACGGAGAGATCTCGGACATCCTTCAGACTGTCGAAGCTGTAGAGGAAGGGATGGCAGGTGAAGAAGATTTCGGAAGCATTGTCGATGATCTTCTCGACGAGACTAACCAGACCACAACAAACCAGACAACCAATCAGACCATGGATGACACTGATGACGACTTCGGCTCCGAAGCCGATGATCTCAATGAGACAGACCAGACTGGATCAGAGAACACATCTGACGTGGTCATGTTCGAAGGAGATCTTTCAGGAGATGAGGAAGTCCCTGAAGTCAACACAGACGCAACAGGCGATTTCACAGCATCTCTGACAGGGAACCTTCTCTCGGTCACTGGAAACTTCGAGGACCTTGAGAGCGAACTGGAGGTTGTCGGTGAAAGCTCTGCGCACATCCACCTAGGCGAGGAAGGAGAGGCAGGATCAGTTGTCTTCCCGCTTCAGGTCTTCGCAGATAGCGACGACATGAGCGGCACATTCGGCTTCTCAGGCGAGCTTACAGAGGAGCAGAGAGGTGATCTTCTTGACGGGATGTACTACATCAATGTGCATACGCAGGACAACCCTGAAGGCGAGATAAGAGGACAGCTTATCCAGACCTCTTGAACATCTTTTCTATTTCTTTATATGATATCTGGATTGACACAGGCCTTCCATGCGGGCATGTGTAAGGAAGTTCCCTCTTCTCAAGCTTCTCTATGAGATCTCGGATCTCAGGAAGCGTTATCTCATCACCAGCCTTTATCGACGCCTTGCAGGCTGCCATTATCACTGCGCTCTCATCCTTCCTCAGTTTCTCATCTGATGCGATGCTATGGATAAGGTCGGCGAGCTCTTCCTTTCCAAGCCCTGCCAGCCCATGCGGCTTGGTCCTGACCAAAAGCTCATTCCTCCCGAAAGCCTCAGTCTCAAAGCCGGCCTTGTCAAGGGTCTCCCTGGCAGATAATGCAAGTTCGAAGACGCTCGGCTCAAGCTCGACTGCCACAGGAGCGAGGAGACTCTGCTTCTTCACTCCATCCTCTCTCCCCCTGAGCTTCTCGTACATCACTCTCTCTGCGGCCGCGTGCTGGTCGATGAGGATCATGCCTGAGCCGGTCTCAGCGATGATATACGTCTTCCCGACCACACCGACGATCCTCATGCTCGGCAGTCTTTCGAGCTTGAGCGTCTCCTCCTTTACAGTAAGCACCTGCTGTGAGGATGCCTCGACAGGCTGGTATTCCAGCTGAGTCTGCCTGGGACTCTGCTCAGGTATAAGAGTCTCTCCTACGAGAGCCATCCTTACCGCTGTGGTGATCCCTTCGCATAATTCTTTTTCTCGCTCTATACGTATCTCGCTTTTCGTCGGGTGGACATTGACATCAGTCCGTGATTTGTCCAGCTCAAGATAGACCACAAACACAGGGTGCCTCCCGACGAACAGCATGCTCCTGTACCCTTCATACACAGCATCAGTGATCGCCTTGGACTTGACATATCTCCCATTGACGAAGAGGGTCTGGCCGCTCCTGTCTCCTCTCGTGAAAGATGGTCTTGAGACTGCTCCATGCATATGCTCAGCATTGAACATGACAAGCGACCCAGCAGCTTCCTGGCCTAATATTCCTGAGAACCTTGATAGATGGTCTGAAGGCGGCAGTTCGATCATCACCTTCCCGTTGCTGATGAGCTTCATATGTAGCATGCTGTCAGCCAGCGCATACCTCTCGATTATGTCTGCGATCCTCGATGTCTCTATCATGATGGACTTCTGGAACTTCTTTCTAGCAGGTGTGTTGAAGAAAAGGTCATGCACCTCGATTATCGTCCCCTCAGGGCAGCCAGCTGCCTCATCTTTGACAAGCATCCCTCCCTCGTACTCCAAAAGAATCCCTTCTGAGCTCCCTCTTTCCTTTGTAAGGAGCCTCATCCTCGACACTGCCGCGATGGAAGCGAGCGCCTCACCCCTGAAGCCGAGAGTGCTTATCGAGAACAGGTCTTCTGCGCTTGATATCTTGCTTGTCGAGTGCCGCAGGCATGCGATCCTCGCATCCTCAGGACTCATCCCCTTTCCATCATCCTTGACACGGATCAGGGACTTGCCTCCCTCCCTGATCTCGACATCGATATGCCTTGCTCCGGCATCTATAGAATTCTCGATGAGTTCCTTCACTACGCTCGCCGGCCGCTCTATGACTTCCCCTGCAGCTATCTTGTTGATGACTGACTCAGGAAGTACTGTGATTCCCCCCATGAGAGAGGAAGAAGTGAGAGATGGTTAAAAATATTATGACTGGGTTTCAAGATACTGGCACTGCGGGACAGCCGGTAGCCCTATCTGGACCTCCGGCAGGTTCCTGAAATCGTCGCATATCTTCACACCGGAGAAATTGTCCCTGTATACCCTTCCTCCCTGATCGATATAGAACATCCCATCAGGAGTGCCTGCATCGCATGGGAAGATCAAGTATCCTGCGTCTTTCAGCATCGGCCTCGTGACACAACCGTAGCAGAAGGCAGACACAGGGATGTTACCTTGCGTGATCTGAGAATTATCAAGCAGGATCTTTCTTTCTGCTGCAATGTCCATCTGTAGCGCAGCGATGTTATCAAGCGCCCTGCCTGAAGGGATCAGATGTCCTATCTCGAACTCTTGTATCCTTCCTGGATACTGCTGCGCAAGATCATCGAGGAATCCATACACCTGTGGAAGTTGGCCAGCGTTGGGTCTCATCGGCACAAATTCCGCTACCAGCCCCATATTAGTATCATCCAGCACACGATGTATCGTGTCTAGCACTTTGCCCAGATCAGCATTCCTGTTGCCCCTGAACTCCTTGAACTGCTGCGGATCAAGCGTATACAATGCGAAATGGACCACATCCAGCCCTGCCTGCTCCAGCCTTCTGTGGTATCCATCCCTTGTGAGCAGCTCCATATTGGTGTTGGTCCAGACCCTCTCTGTATAAGGAGACCATCTGGCAGCTTCGACAGCCCGAACAAGCAAGTCAGGGAATATCGTGGTCTCACCACCGGTGAACTCAACATCCCTGGTGGGAAGGGTATTGAGTATCTCAAGGAGCCGTTCTTCTGGCATTTTGTATCTTGCTTCAGGACCGTCGCCATTCACGCAATAGATGCATTGGTGCTGGCAAGTGTCCCAGAGCTTAAGTATCAGTCTCCTCAAAGGCATGACGACAAGGTTGGCCCTTGGATTCTTTAAAGTGATGTTACGATGATAACATAATTTTAATTGATATGTTATTATCTGGCGAGCAGTCCTGTGAGCACTCAAGCCCACCCTTGCTCCAAAAGATTTATTAAACACCTTCCCCATGTGTGGTTCCATGCCTGAAGCGATACCTGAGGATCTCAAGGAGATTGTCCAGAAGATCGCGAAGGATGCGGAGGACATGGAACTCCGCCTCTCCGAGTTCAAGTTCGTGCATTCTGTCAAGATGTTCGGCGTCGCTGTCGGAGGCGCTGTCTTCGTGCTGGGGATCCTCTTTGTCCTTATCGCGTTCTTCCTGGCGCTGGATGTGTTCGGCCTCAACATCCCTGGGAAGATAATAGTCGCGACAGCATCGACATCAGCAGTCATCGGCATCATCCAGATGACCGCAGGCATCCTGCTTATCGGCAAGTGAACATCTAAATATGATCATCTCTTGGGCCTTATCCCATAGGCGCCCACGAGATTCTCGTTCATCTTTCCCTTGACACCAACTGTGTCGATCAGGAGTATGGCTGAGAAGACAAGGAACAGAAGCATCGACACAAGGAGAGCCGGCTTTGTCCGGAGGAATAGCGCAGGAGAGACATCCTGGAGCACGAAGAATACTATCACGAGGAGCAGGCTGCATACCATGTTCGCCCCGAGGAGAGCGATCTTGAGCCTGTATTCTCCCACTACCCTCAGCATATAGATGATGAAACCGAAGAATATCCACGCGATGCCAAGGGCTATGCTTCTCAGCTCAAGGAATCCTATAAGGCCGATCATCAGGTATCCTGTCAAAGTGGCAAGGACAGGAGCGAGAGGGAGCCTGAATGGCCTCTCAAGCTTCTTCCTCTTCTCCCTGAGCTTCAGCAGTGCGAAAGACAATGTCGCGGCTATGAAGAAGTACAGGAAGTTCGACAGGTAAACTATGATCTCAAGCGACCCTGACATTAGCACAAGGAGCGTAAGAGCAGAGGAGAGCAGGATAGCGAAAAAAGGTATGTCCTTCTTGACATCCGCAAATACTTCTGGGAGGAATCCCTTCTGCGCCATCGAATAGACATTTCTCGTGCAGGTGTTCTTGGATGTGATCAGCGAAGATATGGCAGCTGACATGCCGATTATGCCTATGATGTTGTCCGAGAGAGTCCCGAAGATCCTTTTCGAAAGGAACATCAGCGGATCAGACAGAAGCAGCTCGTCTCCTCCCCTGATCCCTGCTATCAGTACGAAATAGAGGGAGATGTACAGTACCGAGATCAGGAACAGCAGAAGAAACATCACCCTGGGAAGCTTCCTGACATCCTTCACCTCTTCAGCATACGTCGTAAGATCCTCGAATCCCGTGAATGCGAGGAAGAAGAATCCTATCCCGAACAAGATGCTCTTGATCGAATGGAACTCTGCCTGCAGGGATATCTGAGGCGCATCAGAGGGGAAGTTGAAAGCTATCAGGACAGCGAAGAACCCGATTATCAAAAAGACAAGCGCAAGCTGGAACTTCCCTATCTCTGTTATCCCCCTGAACTCAAGCAGCGTTATCACGATGATGGATGCAAGTCCTCCAAGCATCGCATCGCCAAGGAACATGCCGAACCCTATCCCGCACATGGCAGCGAAAGTCACATTGCCGAAGAGCATCGACCACCCTACTAAGAACGACATGAATTCCCCATAGGCATCAGTTATCGAATCAAGGACAAATGATGCCGTTGGCATGGAGAGCGCAAGCTCCAGATATACTCCCGCGATCAGGAAGCAGATCACAGAGCCTATCATGATCGAGAAAAGCCCGTGCTCCCCTGATATCATCACCAGCCCTGAGAGCATGAGGAATATCTGAGGGCCTAGGATGTTGCCAAAGCCGAAGAGCAGCAGATCGAAAGCTCCAAGCTTCCTCTCCAATGTGGTCTTCTTTCCTTTGTAGAACATTTTAGATGTCCGGCTGGTTCATCTCGAGGAATATGATGAACAGTAGATTCAGCCCAGGTATCACGAGATACGTCCCCACTGTGATGATCACGCTCACATCCATCCCGCCGACCTTTCCGCCCAGCATGCTCACAAGCGAGAGCGCCACCACAAAGAAAAGCGGTGCTGCGATAAGTACTCCGGTATAGATATCTGAATAGGTCGCTATGCTCTCGATATACTTCTGCCTCTCCAGCCTGTATTGCATCAGAGCCTCCTTTGATTGCTGGTCCAGGAAATTCTTCAGGTCCCCTCCTGATTCCACAGTCGAGACGAAGCTGTCGAAGAAATCCTTGAGCTGGGGGGAAGGAGTGGTGGCAGACACTGCCCTTATGGCAGTCAGCACATCATATCCGAACACCTCGAGATAGTTGGAGATCTTCTCCATCTCGATTGATATCTCTCCGTACTCCTTCGATGCTGACAAGAGCTTGAACATGGTCGTAGGAGGGACTCCTGATGAGATGACAGAAGACATGTGGTCGATCGCGAATGGAAGGTTGGTGTTTATCGAGCGTCTCCTGTTCTTGATCTGCATGAACGGATAATAGAACATCATGCCGAATGTCCCTACCGATAGCAGCATCGAGAAGAGGATGCTCTTGAGCATCACCAGAAGTATCGAGCTTCCCTGGAATGCGAAGAACATCATCAAGAGCGGTAGCGACCCTACCGCGACAAGTATCGTCAGGAGGAACATGATATTTATGTATGTGTTCGAGAGTATCCTTATGTTTGAGAACCTGAGCGCCTTGTACAGGCTCTTGAACACCCCAGGGAACTGCTCGATGAAATAGATGCTTATCTTCCTCACCGTTATGTTGGCATAATAACCGAGGGAGCTTGGCTGGTATACCTTGGTCTCCTTGAGGGCGATGAGGTTCTTTATCTCCTTGACTTCCTTCTCCAGAAGGTATGGATCGAGCACCGCCTTCACATCATCCTCAAGCAGATTGTCCAGCCTCTGGTCTTCATAATTGAAGATCGAAGGCAGCATCTTCGTCTCCTTGCTTATGAATTCATCCTCGCTCTTCCCTCCGAAGATGTATGCGAGGAGCCTCCTGCTGAGGATGCTGCTGAAGAGTATGTTATCCGATCTTGATAGCCTGTCATACAGAGGTTTCCCCACAGCCTGGAATGCATACACCGCTCTCTTGATGACCCCCAGCTTCTTGGGCTTGGGCAATGTCGGCATTACCGTATGCCCAGGAACAGGGACTGCCATCTCGCTCTCTAGTATCCTTTCCTCTCTGTGCGACAGGTCTTGGGGCATCCCATCAGGCACAGGGACCTGCGGATCCTCGATAAGATCAGGCCGCAACAGCTCTCCTGATATCGGCTCTGCTGAAGGCTCAGGGACCGGGAGATCGAGATTCTCCACCACCGGAAGCTTCTTCAAAAGCTTAAGTCTCATCTTTTTGGTATTTATGTGGAGTTGCTCATAGGAGACATCATTATAGATCGCCATCAGGGCCAGGTGATTCAACGAGTCTGCTTTCTTCAGGAGGCTCCCGATGTATGAATCATAGAACTCGATGGCCTCGCTGTACTCTTTGTTGCCGAGCAGCCTGTTCTTCCCCTTGACATAGTCCTGATATCCTATCGCTGCATCCTGATAGCTGCGCTCGAGGCTGGTGAAGCTATTCACCAGCTCTGCCCTATATCCCTGATAGCTCCTTATCTCATCAAGGAGTTCCCTCATTTCGTCAAGGTTAGTCAGCAGCCTTTCCATTCTTCCTTCTCGATGCACTCTGTGATCATCTTGTGGTTCTCGAAGAGGATCCCAACCATCTCATCCTTGGCGACCTTGCCTTTCATCCTTGCGACAGTAAGCTCCTCCTCTGTCGCGATCTTCGCCTTGGGCATATCCTTGTAGATCTCTGCGATCAGGAGGACCTTATCAAGGTTCTTGTCAAGCTTTCTTAGGATTGAATCCATGCAGATCATACTCGTCTAGTATCCTGTTCCTGTCAAGGTAGTAGTTCTTGAAGACATAGTTGACTTCCTTGAAATCGATGATCTTCCTCTGAGCCATGCGGTTCAGAAGCTCAGCCCTCAGGTCTATCTCCATCCCGAGCTGCTCGACAGTCATCCCGGAATCCTGGCTGATCTTCTCCAGGAGCTTCAAAGGTGCCTTCTGCGTGATGGCATCCCTGGCAGGATCCCATTCGAAGGTCACGATATAGTTCGCCTTCCCGGGTTCCTTTGACTTGCTGGGTTGGATCTCGGCTATCTGTTTTAGCCTCCTCACATTCTTCTCGAATTCCTTCATGTGGGTCATGACGATGCATATGTCAAGTGACTCGATCAGCGATGACGCCAGATTGATCGGAGGACTTGAGAGCCTCCTCATCAAGGTCTCCACAGAACCTGCATGGAATGTGCCGAAGGACGCATGCCCTGAGGCCATGCCCTGGAACAGCACATATGCCTCCTTTCCTCTGATCTCGCCCACGATCACGTAATCTGGTGTCTGCCTGAAGCTCTCCCTCAGGAGGTCAAACAGGGTTATCTCCCCATATTCCTTCCCCAGGAGATTTGGGATCCCGAATCCTGTCCTGGAGACAGACGGCATCCAGTTCTCATGCGCAAGGTTCAGCTCCCTTGTGTCCTCTATCGAGCATACCCTGCTCTCAGGAGGGATGAATGAGAGGATGCTGTTCAGGAGGGTTGTCTTCCCCGATGCGGTCTCCCCGATCACCATGAAGTTCCTCTTGTGCTCAATCGCAAGCCACAGGTATGCGAAGACGCGGGGGGTCGCGGTCTTCGCGTTGATCAGATGGATAGGCGTCCATGGATCCTTCGTGAACTTCCTGATCGTGAAGGTCGGCCCCTTTGTAGTGATGTCAGGGGTGTATGTCGCATTTATCCTGCTCCCATCAGGAAGCGTCCCGTCAAGGAGAGGCTTCGCATAGGACACATACCTTCCTGATTTCTGGGCTAGCTTCTCGACAAAATCTGTTATCTCCTGCATGTCGGTATAGATCACATTCGACCGCAGGTTCTCATATTTGCGATGCACGACATACAGCGGGCTGTTGATCCCGTTGCATTCGATATCCTCGATGTAGAAGTCAGATAGGAGCGGCTCGATCCTGTTCAGTCCGACGGAGTTCCTGAAGATGTAATACATCAGCTTCAGGTATGTCTCCTTCGAGACCACAGTCCCAAGCTCGACAAGGATCGCCTGGACGTTCCTCTCAAGATAGTTGATGACCAGGGCCAGCTTGCTCGTCCCGCTATAGCTGATGTTGATCATCTCTTCGAGAGCCAGCAGGACAAGCCTCAGTATCTCCTTCTCAGCAGGCGTGAGCTCAGGCTCCTCCACATGGTAGATCAGCTCTGTCTGCGTCTTGTCCCAGTAGATGTGAGCATAAGCATAGGGCTTGATGAGCGGATACCTTATGTCGACCTTTGTCCTGTCGCTCGTCTCAGGGAACTCCACGATACTTTTCGTAGTATCGATCTGGAATATAGTATTGTCTTCTGGCATCCTCTTTTTTCAATGCTTCTCTAAAGGTCAAGAGTATTTAAGGGTTGCGTTCCGTTTCTTTG
>CAYTWW010000024.1:15673-17386 GCA_964441565.1 uncultured Methanosarcinales archaeon
CTTTACGGCTAAAAGAAAGGTAGAGCATTTACTAGAAAATATCACAGCTTATACAGGCACGAAATTCTTGATCTTCACTGTGAGGAAGTCAGAATAGCTCTCGAGCGTATATTCAAGCTCATATGTGCCCATCGTCGTGTTCATGAACGCGATGACTTTCGCCCTCCCGAGATTGCTGTTGTTGCCTGCCGGCTCCATCCTTGTGAATCCGGTCCCGACAGAAGAGCTGGCATTGCCGTTGATCGCGAAGAAGAATGTGCCATTGAGCTTGTCATTGTTGTAGCTGATGTAGTCTATCAGCCTGGATGTGTTCATCGCTGCCCAGCCAGCTTCTGAGCCAGTCTTGTTTATCCTTGCGACGAATGTGTCATTCCTGATATCTGTCTGGAGTATGTAATGGTCATCATTCTCTGTAGTCCTGACATTCGCATTGCTCGTGATGACCAGGTTCCCTATGTTCTGGCTTGTCCTGGGATCCAGGATCTTGTTCTTTGTCTCGAACTCCCATGCAATCTCATTGTCTCCTATCCTCATGACACCATCCTTGATCTCGAGCGTGACAGTCCTCTTGGCCCCTTCACCCTCGCTCGCTACTTCCTGGATCTGCTGGTCGAGCGAGAGCATCAGATCCTTGGTCTTTGAGAAAGTCGTCTTGTCCTTGAGATTCTCGAGGATAGGTATCCCTGTCTCAAGGATGAGGACGATTGCGATCGTCGCGACCAGCGTGTATATTATCGCAGATACCCACGCCTCTGATTTCTTCTTCTTGTGGCTCATCTTAGCAGTAGCCGATCTCTTCAACTTCGATCCTCGCATTGGTGCAGAACCTATCTATGGCAGAACCCTGGACATCTATCATGGGCATCACTGTTATCTGCCTCACATCTGATATGCCTCCAGCCTCCGATAGGACAACATCGAAGCGATAGGCATCTCCGGGAGAGAGCGTACGGTTGCCCTGCCCATTGAATGTCATGCCTGACGAATCGATCGCCTGTATCTTTATGCCTGTGATATCGATGTTCCCGACATTCTGCACAGTCACATTGACTCCACGTGAGCCATGGCATACCTGGTATTCATCTCCTATGATCAACCAGTCGACTGCGACATCGAGCGAGCATCTCATCTCCTGGGCTGACTGGCTTCCGACTGTATCCGTCTGCGTAGTCACAAAGCTTCTGCCCCAGCTCATTATGATAGCGCCCAAAGCTACTGAGAATGCTATAAGAAGCACTGTCGCTATCAGTGGAGATACTCCTCTCTTGTGCAATCTTTCACCTGCTTTTTTTAGCAATAACGCTGGATGTCTGAAAGCTCGATCTTGATGTTTGAGCAGAGCCTGTCCTGGCTGGAGCCTGGGACATCGATAGCTGGAGATATCTGGATGTATCTATAGCCATTGTTTGCTGTATTTATTAGGTGGCCTGTCCTGTTGGTGAAGGTCGCTGCAAGGCGCACTGCATCACCGATCCCCACAGGTGTCCAGTCCATCATGTTCATGGCAGATCCATTGTTCAGGATCACCTGGATATTGACGCCTGTGATTGCCTGCGCACCTGAATTCTTTATCGTGGCATTCAGGCCTGAAGGTGTCCAGCATACCTGAGCGGCAGTGTCCACCTTGACGAATTCTATCATGGTGTTGAGGGAACACGTCATCTGCTGGGCAGACTCGCTGTTGACTGTATCAGTCTGCTGCTGGACAAAACC
>CAYTWW010000025.1:0-13086 GCA_964441565.1 uncultured Methanosarcinales archaeon
AAGTAGAACATGACAAGGATGAGCGGAGATATGACTACAGAAGACATGAATTGGAGCCTGTATGCGAAATTGCTCTTGAACTCCAGCTTCGATAGCTCAAGGAACCTTGAGAACATCTTTCAACCGGAAGCCTCATCCAATAAAAACATTGCGGGAGGGATTCAAAGGCAGAAAAGAATAAGACCTCCAGGCCACATCCTATAGGATATGAAGTCGATCATCATCCGGGGTCCTCTCGGCTGCGGCAAGACCACGATTGCAAGCGAGCTGTCATTGAGGATAGGCGCGATGCACATCGAGGTCGACAAGGTCCTTGAATGATCTGGATTGGGAAGGAGGATTCATCTCAGAAGCATCATTCCTGGAAGCGAACCATATCATCACCGGCATGCTGGCTGATGTGACTGCACCAGCCATCATCGAAGGGAACTTCTACTGGAGATCGCAGCTCGAAGAGCTTGCAGGCAAGCTTGGTGCGAAGGTCTTCACGCTTGAGGCGCCTCTGGAAGTCTGCATCGAGAGAGACAGCTTGCGCCAGAAGCCGCATGGGGAGGAAGCTGTGAGGGTTGTCTTTAGGAAAGTCCATACCTTCTCCTCAGGCAAGGTCATCGATGTCAACAAGCCTCTTGCCGAATGTGTGGATGAGATACTTGACTTGATCTAAGAATAGATATGCATGAAAAATGAGATTCTCAGTCTATAGTGTATCCAGCCTCTAATGTCGGCTCGACGGTGATGTGGGCTAGCCTCATCACCTGCTCGCGTACGCTCGCCGAGCGCCATCGGCTGAAGATATATATTGAATATTTGTGATAGGCTAGAATGCCATAGCAGGCCAAGAGATCAACCCCGAAGCAAACCCGGCGAGGCTTTGAGCCCTTCTCCTGGGTTTGTAAATTTCAGTCGTAAAGTCGGAGAAACAGATCAGGAAGCAACATCACAGTGAGGGACACAGCCAATGATGTCTAGCGCACTTCTTGCTGCACTATTTAATTTCTCAAGTAGAGTTCCTCTCGGTCCGGCAATGGAAGACTGGGAATCAAAGAAACGACTTTTACCAAGGCAGATAGTGTTTCCATTTGCGTGAGAGTCTGCCTTGTCCAGCTGCATTTCTTTACAAGACAACTCCATCCCCCTTCTTCCTGCACTGCACGCAGTAGTACACTGCGTCTTCCTCCCCGGTCATGAGCTTCTCGCCGCACTTCCTGCAGAAATCTTCCTTCTGGCTGGGATGCTTTTGGTGCTTCATATCTTACCCACCATCTCAATCCCCTTCCTCATCCCCTTCTGTCCAGCCTTCCAGTTCATAGGGCAGGCTTCACCGTCATGCTCAGAGACATACTTGGCAGCCTCAAGCTTCCTGATGAGCTCTTCAGTGCTCCTCCCTATATTGTTGTCATGATACTCTATCGTCCGGATCCTTCCTTCCGGGTCTATCAGGAATGTCGCCCTGCAGCAAAGCCCATCCTCCTCGAGCAGCACATTGTAGCTCGAAGAGACTCGTTTCGCAGGATCAGCAAGCATAGGGAACCTGATCTTCCTGATGGTCTCAGATGAATCATGCCACGCCTTGTGCGCATACTTCGTGTCTGTGCTCACGCTGATCACTTCGCCGCCCATCCCCTTTATCCGCTCATAATTGTCAGCAAGCTCAGACAGCTCAGTAGGACATACGAATGAGAAATCCGCTGGATAGAAGAACAATACGACCCACTTCCCCCTGGACTCAGACAAGCTTATCTTCCTGAATTCATCTTCGACAAGAGCATACTCTGAAAAATCCGGCGCAACCCTCCCGATCAAATCCGCATCACCTCTTCAGCGGATAATCCCTGTGAGTCTTTATAACTTTGTTTACTATTATTCATGCCTGATGCAGGAGGATGCTTTATGCCACTTTATATAATGGCTTATTTATTATCAATTATGACTAATTGATAATCACGGGATTTTTGTCGTCGGATAATTTATAAAAGAATCTTCGTAAAACATGGATTTTAGAGAACAATTATCTTTAAATCCATCTTGGGAATAGAAGCATCCTATTGGGATGGCTTGATTGATTTTTCTTTGCTTTGCTGTCCCTGAAGGCAACATTAGTTCCAAGAGGAGGTGGAATATTGAAAGAGGGGCATAGATTCAGCTATATACTTATTGCTTTAGTTGTCCTGGCATCAGTCAAGGCAGGCCCTCTGTTGGATCCATCAGATATCGGATTCGACGGAAAGACGAGGAGCGAGAACTACGATTCGCTCTTATCAGCCTTGACTTCCAATCCTGACGTCGTCACGACCATAGGAGACAAGATGTGGGTCCCATGGTACAAGCGTAGCGACTCATGCTCAGTCCCTGATCTGCAGTCAGGCAATGCCTGCGATGCTCAGGTCGACAGCACCCACAACTGCATGGTCACAGATGAATTCTCCCAGGTAGGCGTAGTCGTGTCTATGGGACGTGACCAGGCCAAGATGGACCAGTTCTACAACACTCTCGGCGCGATAAAGTCGACTAACGGCGATATCCCTGCCTGGAGGATATACAGGAACGGCAATTCCATCGAGCAGTGCAAGGACGGGATAAACGGCAACTGCGATACTGCGAGCGACGCGACAGCGAGGATAATCATCTCGCTCTACACAGCAGCGAAGAATCCGCTGTTCAAGGATGAGGCGCAGAAGGCAAAGTACCTTCAGCTGGCGAACAAGCTCTCCGCAGACTTTGTCCAGTATGAGACACTATATTCATGCAAGCAGTCCAGCCTTGGCTATGGCGACATATGCTACTGGCTGGCAGGCGGCAGCAATGCCAAGAGAGGAGGATTCAGCTCTTACAACTTCGTCTTCACAGGATATTTCCCTGATGCGATAATGGCGATGGTCCAGGCATGCACGAACACAGGAGACCAGAAATACTGCAAGGTCGCAAAGGATCTCACATTAAATTACCTGCAGGCAGCGAATTTCGATGGCTCGAAGTTCACTGTTCCTCCAGGCATGGCATTCAAGTGGAACACAGACGGTTCTGTCCCTAAGGCAGAATGCACACAATCATGCAATCCTACAGTGTGGGATTATGCAGATGCGCCAAGAGCCATAGGGATGTGCCAGGCGAACTACTATGCCAAGGAAGCAGGAGTAGAGCTTCCAGGCCTTGACAAATACTGCAAGCTCTGGGGGAACTTCTACATGAACGACCCCAACAGGGCGCCGCTGCAGTACGCGCCAGACGGAAAAGCCCAGAGCTATCAGTCAGGCTACTATGCTCAAGGATTGCAGGCGCAGTTCCAGACAGGAGGCCATAATCCGGCGCTCTTCGAGCCTACGCTTGACAGCGCTCTCAGGCATTATAGCAGCACAAGCAAGACCTGGGACAGCGCATCATGCTTCGGAGTCTACATGACTGCATTCGCAGTCAGGGCCCTGGGCACAGGCATAGGAAGGGATCTGCCATCCATCGGCAGGGCTCCTCCGAATGATCCGGGCGTCGACCTGCAGGATCCTGTAGTTCCAAGTGAACCGACAGTACCGTCGACACCTTCAGTTCCGACTACACCTACAGTCCCTACAGAGCCGGCAGCTACCATGGACATCGCAGAGCTGCAGGAGACTTGCTCTTCCCCTGGTAAGACAGTCACGAAGAAGACTGACATCTCAGATGGAATATGCAGGCTCCTTGTCTACGGCACAGATGAAGGTGATATCTATGCCTTCGGCTGCGAGAAAGAAGACGGCTATGCTGAGATCTACACAAGGGCTGCCCCAGACATATCCTACACAGCATGCCTGGGAGCAGGCTGCGTGACAAAGGACATGGGATTCGCAAGGTTCCTGATGTCGGCAGGACAGCCATCTGTCCCAGAGCAGCCGTCTGTCCCAGAGCAGCCATCACTCCCACAGCCATCAGAAGAGACTGCGCCAGTTGCACAGATATCTCAGCTGTCAGCTTCATGCGAGTATTCAGGGCAGCAGTGCGCCAAGGTATCAGACAGGCTGGAGGGAGGATGCAGGTCTGTGAAGTTCAGCACTCCTTCCGGAGACATAGATTTGTTCGCATGCGAGAAGTCAGGTGGCTACGCAGAGATCTACAAGAGATCATCTCCCGCCATCGATTTCAGGGCATGCATCGGATCTGGTTGTGTTGACAGGTATTCAGGATTCGCAAGATTCCTGATGTCGACTGAGCAGCCCCCGGCACAGGAGCAGCCCCCTGCACAGGAGCAGCCCCCGGCACAGGATGAGCCACCTGTACAGGAGCAGCCGGTGCAAGACCAGCCTCCAGCACAACAGACAAAGATCAGTGACCTTCCAGCATCATGCAGCCTTGACGGCAAGGCATGCAAGAAAAGCTCAGATTCCACAGAAGGCCAGTGCAGGACCATCCTGTTCACGACATCTGCAGGAGACATCGAGCTCTTCTCATGCGAGAAGGACGGAGGATATGCTGAGCTCTACAGGAGGAAGGCGCCAAACGCAGACTTCAAGGCATGCCTGGGAGCAGGCTGTGTCAGCAAGGATTCTGGCTATGCCAGATTCCAGCTCAGCTCAGCATCTGTCACTGCAAAGACAGATGAGCCAGCCCAGGAGGCTTCATCAGGAGGCGTGTCTTCCCTGTCCTTCACAGTGAAGCCATCAGGCAATCTTGTCGGCGATTACATGGAGGGAACATCATGCAGGAAGGTGCAGTATAGCGCTCCTGCAGGATGGATAGAGGCCAAGGCCTGCGAGAAAGGCAGCGGCTTCGAGATGTACCTCCTCTCGAGCCCAATCGATGCGAGTGTCTGCGCAGGCAACGTATGCGTCGGGAAGGATGGTGGCTTTGCGAGCTGGTGATAGATTCTTTTTCTTTCTTTTTTCTTGTTTGTGCTGATAGATATTCTATACATCATCCAGAATTGATTCTCTATGGAAGTAACAATCATTACTTATCCGAGTAACGTTTTATTCATCCCACAAAATAGCAATCCCCTGCCAGCTCCCCTGACAGCAGTTTCACGATATTCTTGTTGAATGAGTCCTGCGGGTCAGCTGTCCTATAGCCCGTGAACCTGTATCCCTTCCCCCTTGCCCACTTGAACAGCACAGGCAGCTCAGTGCAATTGAGCCCAAGCACAGTATCCTCTTTGATCCCGTACGTGGCCAACAGGCTGTCAAGTTCTCCTGCAGCAGCCTGATAATCTCCTGCCTTCACACCATTTATGACCTTCTCTGTCAATCGCTCATAGAATCTATCATCAACTGCCTGGTTCCGGCCATATGACCCTATACTGTCAAGCTGTGAGGTGCTCAGCGAAAGATATTTGCCTCCAGGCAATTCTGCGAGCGCTGCATTTACCCAATCATAGACGAGGGAACCAGATTCCCTTGCGAGCTGCCTGACCTTCTCGGGTGCGCTTGCAGTATTGCAGAGCATCGCAGCATATGACGCACCCTGAGCAATCTCGGCAAGCCTTGGTACATAGTCTTCTCCTCCACGAGAGAAATATTCCTGCCTGCTGGGGATATCTTCGCTGTTTGTGAAGACTAACCTCCATTCCTTCCCATTGGCGTCGACCCGGAACTCGAGGGGTTCCTGGCTTTTTTCACCAAGCCTTCTCCCCAGGTCCTCCCGGTCGATCCCCTGTACTGTAAGACCTGCTTCGAGTAGACTGTCATATAGGCTTATCAGGGAGTGCAGCCCAGCTTCTGCTCCCATTCCTCCAAGCAGGTGCAGCGTTTCCATCTGATCGAGAAACTATGCAGTCAATATAAATCTTTCATATTTAGTCACTATTTAGTGGTATTGACTGTCGACTTTCAGCAACGTTTATAATTGACCATGGATTCTATCAAAGGATGCTCGCATCAGATCTCGACAGGGGAAAGTTCTTCGAATACAAAGGACAGATTTTGCAGGTAACAAGGCGCAGTCTCGTCAACTGCGGCACGCATTCGCATACAAAGCTTGTCTTCACCGTCGTCGACGTAGAAGGCAAGGGTGAGAAGACCATCACCATGGGCCATAACGACCAGGTGGAGATTCTCGACATCATGAAGAAGAAGGCCACAGTCCTCTCACTGGGAGGAACAGACAGTCTGCAGATCATGGACCCGCAGACCTACGAGACCCTGGACGCGAAATGCGAACCTGAAGTCCTCAAGACACTTGTCGAGGGAGACGAGATCACATACCTTGACTACAAGGGGATCAAGGTCCTCGGGAAGAGAAGGAACCAGTAGCAGGATATGGGTTTCCTGAACCGTATTTTCGGCTCTGAAGAATCCTTGGCGAGGGAGATCGAGCATGATGACGATGCTATACGGAAGCATTGGAACGATTATATCTTCACATTTGCTGAGAAACGCCAGCTGATCGAGAATCTGGATGCTTCTGAGATTGATGCATCGATAGCTGATCGTCTTCTCAAGCTCCTGGCAATTGAGCTTTTCGATATCTCATCTGAGGAGAAGGAGGGTTCTGAGATCATCACAGACCTTGCGGAGATCGAGGTCAAGATAAGACGCATCCGTCGGCTCAGCAATTGCCTCGGATATACTAGGACCAAATTTGAGCATGTGCACGGTCTATTGCAGCATCTGTTCGAGATACTCCAGGCAGAATTCAGGTTCGCAGAAAAGCTGAAGGCCGTAAAGCCAGAGATCGTCAGTTCACTGCAAGCTCAGCTCAAGCTTGAGGAAGCAGTCATCAGGGAGATTGAGCAGATCCCTACTTTCCACGAGTTGTTCGTCGCCCTTGTTAAAGGTGAGCATATCATCCGCAGGATGGATGCGCACGAGAAAAGGCTTGTGGAGAGGATGAGGGAAGGGATGACAAGAGTGTTCTACCAGGAGACAGAGGAGGGCATCCTCTATTCTTGGACACTAGCGGTCTTCAATGGGATCGAAGACAAGGTGAATGAGGCAATAGACAGCAGGCTCATTGATGGGAACCATCTGAATGTAGATCTTGAGTTTGTCAACAGACCTGAATTCATAGATTTCGCAAGAGAGAAGATAATTCAGCTGAGAAAAAAAGAAATCCCTCCTGAAGCTGTCTCAGCCTTTGTCCATCTCTTCAGGGAATGGTATAATGAAAGGGAATGATCACTCCACCTTCGCAGCCTTCACCTCCGTGAATCCCATCCATCCATTCTCAGCGTTCGCATAGCGCTCAGGAGTGCCTGTGTCGAACCATTGCCCATAGAATTTGTAGCCGAATAACAGCCCTTTCTTCGCGATCTTCGGGAACAGGTCCTTCTCGATCATGGTGAATCCTTCAGGGACCATCCTGATCACGCTAGGACTCATGATATATAGCCCTGCGCTGATCCACTTGCTCGGCGCCTCCTCGATCTTAGGCTTCTCTACGAACTTATGAATCTTCTCCCCTTCAAGATCTGCGACCCCATATGCGCTCGGGTCCTCGACGTGCGTTAGCGCGAGCGTCGCAAGCGCACCTGTGGAGAGATGCTGCTGCTCCATCTCCTCAAGGTCGATGTCTTTTAGCTCATCTGCATTGCACATCATGAATGGCTCATCAAGGAAATTTCTGGCAAGGAGGAGCGCTCCACCTGTCCCAAGCGGCTCTGTCTCCTCCACATACCTTATCTTCACACCCCACTTCGAGCCATCGCCGAAATACTCTTTTATCCTGTCCTTATGATAGAACACGCTCATCGCGATATCCCTTATCCCGAACCGCCTGCAAAGGTCCACAGTATATTCCAGGATCGGCTTGCCCTGCAGGGGCAGCATCGGTTTAGGTGTGTCTTTTGTCAATTCCTTCAGCCGGGTGCCGAAGCCTCCAGCCATTACTAATGCTTTCCTCATATTCATCCCTCCAAAGGATAATCCGGGCTTCTTGCGAATCCATTCTCTGCTATGCATGTGCCAAGAAGGCAGATCTTAAGCCCGCTCCCGATCTGCTGCTGCTTGTACATCTCGAAATACTTCGCATCCTGTAAACTTGGCTTGTCCCATGCCTGCACTGTGAGGCTTTTTCCTGTCGAGGAGCAGACGATGTTCCTCCCACCGTTGAACAGGTCCTGTGTTATCGAACCTCCCTCGCATGATGCAGGGATCTTCTCGACATTCAGATACACAGGCTCATGATCATCACCTGCATCGCTGACCATGATCGGATAGTCAGGCGACCTCGCGAAACCATTCTCAGCTATGCAGGTCTCACCGAAGCATATCCTCACTCCGCTTCCAGTCTGCTGCTGCTTATACATCTCAAAGTACTTCGCATTCTCGATCCCTGGCTTGTCCCATGCCTGCACTGTGAGCGACTGGCCTGGAGCAGAGCAGACGATATTCCTCCCACCGTTGAAGAGGTCCTTTGTTATCGTCCCTCCCTCGCATCGCACAGGGAAGTCCTCCAGATTGTGATAAGTCCCTGCAGGAGGTTCGACCGGAGGATCTTCCGGATCCTCGGCAGGTGGATCAACAGGATCAGTCGGATCCTGTGTCACAGTTATCGGATAGTCCTCTGACTTTGCATATCCTGTGTCTTCGATGCAGATATTCCCAAGACAGATCTTAAGACCAGAACCTGCGCTCCTGTACATCTCGAAATAGGCAGGATGCTCTGCGGTCGGCTTGTCCCATGCATCCACCGACATTGTCTTTCCATTGCCAGAGCATGTGATGTGCCTTCCTCCATCATACCTGTCTGAAGTGATCATCCCAGTGCAGCTGGCTGGCATGTTCTCCAGGTTGTAGTATGTGCCAGTCGTCGGAGGATCTGTCTCATTGACAGGCATCTGACCCGGTGGTGTCACGGGAGATGAACCTTCATAGACTGCGTCCATATAGGCGAAAAGCTCGATCGCCTGCGCCACTATCTCGTTTGTCGTCTCTGTGAATTTCCAGTCATACCACTCGTCCTGATGGTTCAGTACTCCGTCCTGGTCAGAGTCATATGCTCCGCTTATCCAGCCAGGGATATGTGTTTTTCCATTCAGGAATCTGCCTCCATTCTCAGTATAGATAGCAGAGACAAGCCTCGAATGGAACTCGACAGGATTGTTCCCGATTCCAAAGATGAAGCTTTTCGATATTCTTGATTCCTGTCCGTTCCTAAGGTATTCTATCCTATTCTGCCCAGTGAGCCATGCCAGCTGGGCCTCTGCCAGCTTTCGCAGTTCATCAGCCTGATCGGGATTCAGGTCTGATGCCTTCGCTGAGAGGAGCGCTTCAGTCAGCATGTACCTTGAGTTCTGGAATTCAAAGCCCTTGAAACCGTCAAAGACCCCCTCTGCGTTGGTGATAGAATCCCGCATCGAAAGGGTCCTGGTCGCAAGCAGTGCTCCTGCGTCGAAGTCTGTGAGGCCAGCATCTCTTATCTTCTGCCTGTGCCTCTCGAATTCCTCCCAGTAGAATTCATTACCTCTGGTGCCTTCGGATGTGAATCCCTTTGACACATAATCCTTTAGAGCGTGCGCCTCTCTCAGATATTTCTCGTCGCCGGTATAGTCATGGAGGAGGAACAATGCTGCGCCGAAGTATGCGCTCTCATCATCGCTCCCTATCGTGTAAGTCTGCATGATGTATTTGTATGTGTCGACAGATCTCTGGAGGATCTCCTGCTGCTCCCCCTGCTCAAGCGCCGGGATGCTCTTCAGGTATGCAAGAAGCGCGGTGGTCGTGAAGAGCTTGTGGGTCCTCACATCGAATGTCATGCATTCCTCAGGAGCATCGTTCCACTTCTCCTGATCTGGAAGCGCGGTCCCGCAGTTGAATGAGTTGTCCCATCCCCTAGATATGGATTTCGTGCCGTCCCTGTCCTGCAGCACCTTGAGATAGTCGACATACATCGATATGTATTCCCTGATGTCTGCTCTTCCTGGATCAGTCACAGTGTAGATATCACTGAATATTGCCGGATTGCGATCATATGCGCTAGCGAGCCTTATCAGAGGTATCGTGGCCATGTCTGCGACCATGATGAAGGAGCCGTCTGCCATCATTGTGAAAGGGGGACCCTGCGCCTTATGGAGGTCGGCATGGTAAGCAGATCCTTGCTGCTTTGCAGCCTGGAAGAACTCAAGCAGCAGATCAGTACTGTCTGCAAGCACGCTATTCTTTATGGTGAATTCATTGCTTGTCTGGCCGCCTGCTCTCGCTCTATACTTTCCTGGAGCGCTGAGATGCGAGATGTCTGCTGTATAGCATTCCTGTCCACCCTGGCATGTGTCCTGTCCAAGCTGGCCTGATAGCACAATGTTTCCAGATTGGTCGATGATTGAATAGCTACCCCCGCCTCCATACGATATAACCTGCTTATGTCCGTTCGGGTGATATCCCAGCTCAGACATTGCGACCTGGCCATGGACTGAAGCGACCATGAGGATAAGCGAAACGAATAGCAATATTTTTTTCATCATCCACCTCCCATTCTGTTCTAAATACAAAAAAACAAAATCCCATAAAACAAAATAAAATCACTGCTGCTCAGCGATGTAGTTGCTCGGGTTCACTGTCATGCTCGCGCTCGTTGTCTCGCCAGTGTTCTGGTCATGGGCTGTGCAGCTCACAGTGTATTGCTGGTTCGTGTATGGGTAGGAGTGGGTCTTCTTGCCATCGCCGTTCTCATTGTATGTGTCACCATACTGTGCCTCGCCATCTCCGAATATCCAGTCGAACTTGTAGCTGCCGCTTCCATCTACAGGATGGCATGTGAACTGGTATTCGACCTGGTTGCCCTGGAGCTTCGGATACCATGGAGAGACATAGATGTTGGTCCTGAAGTCTCCTCCAGTCCCTCCACCAGACCCAGGCTCTCCCTGGACCACGCGCAGCAGCCTGCCTTCAGACCCAAAGCCTGTAGCTCCAGCCTCGCCATAGATATCAGTGAAGTACAGTCCATCAGGTCCGAAATCAAGCCCCATCGGAGTCCCATAGCCATCGCCAGTGTATTCGACAAATTCCCTGTTCCCGATAAGGTTCCCTGCACCATCAAGCTGGAATTCGAGTATGTGCTTGCTCTGCGTAGGTCCTTGAGTATATACAGGACCTGCGACAGCAACATACATCCTCCCTGACAGCTCGCCTGGGAAGCCGGACCCTCCGGGATTGAATTCCAGGTCGACTGGGGAGACGTCTGTCTCATACAGCCTCTTCGAGTCCCATGTGGCGAAATTGTCATTGAGTCCCCAACCATAGTTCTCGCCCTGGTTGACCTTCACTATCCTGTCACCGCTGTCTGGCGCATTGTCTGTCGAGAAGAGCTGATTCGTGCCTGGTCTCCAGTCAGCGCCGAATGGATTCCTGAATCCCTTGGCATAGACCTCCACATTGCTTCCATCGATGTTCATCCTGATGATCTTGCCAGCGAGGATGCTGTCTGACTGCGCATTGCTAGGAGTCAGCGCATCTCCAAGATTGACATAGAGCTTGCCATCAGGTCCTCTTGTGATCTGCTCGATCTGATGCGATGCAGATGAAGGCAGATTGTCGATGATGGTCTGGCTGCTTGAATAGCCATTCCCATCATTTGTGGAGACGAACCTGATTATCTTGTTCTTGATCTGGTCATTCTGGTCTAGATACGTCGTCCCGACGAAAAGGTCGCCTGTCGCAGGATCGATATAGAGTCCGATGACTCCCATCTGTCCTCCACCTGTGATGCTTCCGAAAGGATCGAAGTTCAATAGTCCCTCAGCATAAGTGCCCACGCTACCATCCTTGTGCACTACCTTCACCTTTCCGTAGAGCTCAGTCACGTACATGTAAGGTTCCTGGTTGTCTGGAAGGGAATCATACATGCTGGCAGGAGCAGCTGCGACATGGATAGGATAGTCAAGTCCAGTCGCGAATGTCTCCACCCTGAACCCTGAGGATGCTGTCCAGTCAGGAGCTGTCGGGTCAGAACTTTGCTGCTGGAGCGTCGTGAATGAATACCAGCTTGACCAGGCGCCATTCCCAGATGCAGTGTTGAATCTCACCCTTGCCTGATAGGTCGTCCCGAAGTTGAGCTGGGTCGCTCCTGCGAATGGTCCCTCGAAGCTTCCGTCAGGGGTATGCAGATGGAACCTGTTCTGTCCAGTCTTTCCGAGCGCGCTCCAGACTCTCTGGCCCTGGCCCTGGGTCCATACCTCCCAATCGCTTGAGAGGATTGAAGCAGGATCTGCTGCTTCCTGGACTTCAAGGTGGAAATAGTTAGGGGAGACTCCTGTGTTCCCTGTATGTCCCAGCCAGACAACTCCGCTGCCACTCCCATCACCGCCAGTTCCTCCACCAGAACCGCCAGTCCCGCTGACAGTCATCGGATAATTGGACGACTTCACATAACCGCTGTCAGATATGCATGTGTTTCCCAGGCAGATCTCTATCCCGCTCCCTGTCTGCGCCTGCTTGTACATCTCGAAATACTGGGCATCCTGCAGGTTCGGCTTGTCCCATGCCTGGATAGTCATCGATTTCCCGCTCCCAGAGCAGACGATGTTCCTCCCTCCGTTGAATGTGTCCTGTGTGATCGTTCCGCCGTTACAGGAAGCAGGCATGCCTTCAAGATTATTGAACGTGGTGCCAGTGCCATTCTGCGGTGGCTCAGTCGTGTTGCCACCAGTTCCTCCGCCTGTCCCTCCTCCGGTACCGCCACCGCCGCTGGCAGTTATCGGATAGTTGGGAGACTTGGCATATCCATTATCAGAGATGCATGTATTCCCGAAGCATATCTTGAGTCCGCTTCCTGTCTGTGCCTGCTTGTACATCTCGAAATACTGCGGATCTGATGAGGATGGCTTGTCCCATGCCTGCACAGTCAGGCTTTTTCCGGAAGCTGAGCAGACGATGTTCCTCCCTCCGTTGAAAGTGTCCTGCGTTATAGTGCCGCCTTCGCAGCTGGCAGGGAATCCCTCAAGGTTATAGTATGTCCCTGTTGTGTTCTGAGGTGGTTCAGATGTGTTCCCTCCTGTTCCTCCTCCAGTGCCGCCACCAGTTCCTCCGCCAGTGCCTCCGCTCACAGTGATCGGGTAATTGGAGGACTTGACATATCCGCTGTCAGAGATGCATGTGTTTCCCAGGCAGATCTCTATCCCGCTCCCTGTCTGCGCCTGCTTGTACATCTCGAAATACTGCGCATCCTGCAGGTTCGGCTTGTCCCATG
>CAYTWW010000026.1:0-9624 GCA_964441565.1 uncultured Methanosarcinales archaeon
TCGAGACCTGAACAATCCGCCCAGGGCTATTTTTTATTGGGCGTATTCGAACACCTGCGGACTTGCGTCCTTGGGTTCAGGCTCTTCGAGACCTGAACAATCCGCCCAGGGCTATTTTTTATTGGGCGTATTCGAACACCTGCGGACTTGCGTCCTTGGGTTCAGGCTCTTCGAGACCTGAACAATCCGCCCAGGGCTATTTTTTATTGGGCGTATTCGAACACCATAGAAAACTAAGTTTTCTAGGGCAGCAGAAATCCTGGGATTTCTCACTGTCTGCGGACTTACGTCCTGGAACTCAAGCTTTGCAGCTTGAGTCATCCGCTCAGGGCTATGACCTTTCAATTGTCTGAGGATAACCAAGATAAATCTGCTCGCATTCCTACCATTGATGTACTACTCCTATCAGCATGCAGACTACTCCCGTGAGATACGAAGGAGGGAGAGGAAGGGAGGACTGGAGGATTTCATCGACATGCTCGCGAGCAAGGATGGCACTGTCGAGAGGAAAGTCAATGATTTCTCTGAGGTGAAACCTATTGTGGAAGAAGCATTCATCTCTCTTACAGGGAGGGAACTTCCTGGTTGGAGCATAAGGGTCCTGCCTCCCGAGGGCTGGTTCGACCTCCAGAACCAGCTTTTCGGAACCTTCAATCCAGGTCTTCTTGGCTTTGCGCTAAGAGAAGGGAAGGTATATGCGCTTGGCAGGAGCAAGGCAGATACTGTGTCTGTGATCGGACATGAGCTGGGACATCTGCTCACTGATGGCAAACATGATCCTGTGACAGAGGAGGCCAAGGCCTTTGCATTTGCCAGAGCATGGAATTCTGAGATCAGGAGGAAGGATATAGGTGGACTCAGGTATGGATTTGTCAATTTCTCGCCAGCGCAGAATGGAGTGCATGATACTGCCTATGATTTCATCAGGAATACGACATGGAACCAGGACCCTATGGAAGTTTTCTGGTCGATATCAGCAGGTATTTCTTCCCCAAATTTTCGAAAACTATAAAAAGCAGCGGCCATTAGGAAAGCTAAGACAGAAAAATCTTCTGTCGTCGCAAGAGTCTTGCGAACAAGAGGGGTTTAATCTCGTAAAAAAGGTGATAAAATGGCAGAAGTTCTAGCAAAGGTTGGAGTCAAGAGAGAGAAGGGCTGGCTATATTTCATCAACAAGAACGGCGACGTCGCCAGAGTGAAGATGGCACGACGCGGCCAGAAGACAGACAAGAAACAGGAAGTCCTGTCAAAGACAGGCATCAAGAGGCAGGAAGGGTACTTGTATTTTGTCGATAAGAACGGCAATGCTGCAAGGACCAAGATGGCCCGCGGCAGAAAGTAAATTTCTTTTTTTACTCTTCAGAGATAAGTAAACTTAATAAGGATACGCTTTCTTGCTTTTTCTCATGCCAACGAAAAAGACCAGTCCGAAAAAGGCTGTCAAGACCGTCAATTGTCCGGACGACAAAGTCTTCTTCGCAGTCGATGGCGCCATCTACAGGAACTATCCTGAGCTGGTGTCCGGCCTCAAGAGGATGGATGAAGGCGCATTCAGATTCCATGTGAATGAGCAGAAGAATGATTTCGCTTGCTGGATAAAGGATGTTTTCCATGACGCAAAGCTTGCGGCAAGCCTAAAGCAGGATCTTTCAAGGGATGCATACCTGAAGAAGATTGCAGCAAAGGCAAAATAGTTTTATTATAGTCCATCTTTTTTACAGGAGATGGATATTCTTGCTTTGCTAAGAAAAAGATGGAAACTGCTTGCCTCAGCCGCAGGCTTCCTGCTCTTCTTCTTCTGGTTCAGGAGCGTTATGATCCTTCTCATCCTTGGCTTCGCTGTGATGACAGTAGATTATTTCCTCCATATGAGCAGATTCCCTATCCATCTTGATCCACTGTTCTTCATCAGCATAATCATCACAAAGACCTATGGCATGGGGACTGCAGCAGTCTTCTGCATAGTGACAGGTATCGTGCCTGAGATATTGTCAGGGAGCTTCGAGCTGTCTGATTCCCTCGAATTCATCCCCATACTAAGCATCGCTGCGCTGTCGACGCTAATACCAGGGATGAACCTGCTGTATGGGACCATACTCTCAATCATCTACGCCTTTTCTCAGGCAGGGCTTGCGAGACTGCTTGGAGAGCAACCGCTGAAAGTGTATATAGAACCCTGGATAGTACTAGGGATGAATGTGCTCCTTTTCTGGAACCTGACAGATGTGCTGTTCCTACTGATCGGCTATTGAGGGTAGGTTGGACCCAGATACATCCTGGCAAGGTTACCCATCACACGTGAGTATGTACCCGGTCCAAGCTGACTGGCTTGTAAAAGTCGAGGGTCATAAGACAGAGGTCGGGAATAATCGCTTGACCATAGGACCCCGCTATAGAGTCTTCTCATATCTTCAAGGCTTTCAATTCGCCGATCAAGCGAACCTCCTGCATCGGGTGGCAGAAGTGAGTCTTTTTGCCTTGACAGTGGAACATAAGGTATGACTCTTTCAATAACGTCTGTTGCCCCAGGCATGGATACAAGTCATCGTTTTTTATATTTAAAACTTATTCATTCAATGATGCATATAAACTCAGGGAGGAAGGAGGAGTTCATCGACATCACCGACAAGGTGGCAGAGCATGCCAGGGGGGAAGGCATGCTCCTTGTGTACTGCCCTCATACGACCGCAGGACTTACGATAAATGAAGGACATGATCCAGATGTCCGAACAGATATCCTAAATGCACTTGAAAGGATCGTGCCTGAGCTGAATTTCGGCCATTCAGAGGGCAATTCCCCCGCCCATATCAAGGCCACTATCGTCGGAAGCTCTGTGCTTGTGCCTGTGAAGGAAGGAAAGCTGCAACTGGGGACCTGGCAGAGGATATTCTTCTGCGAGTTCGACGGACCTAGGGAGAGGATGGTCATTGTTCAGCGATTATAATGGTTATCTTTAAATATAGAACATCATTGACCAAGCCTTGAATGTATAGGGGTCAAACATATCCGACATTGGATGCGCATCCTGCGTTAGCAAAGCCTCCATTGATGATGTCAGCGCGCACTCCGGAAGGAGTTGTAGCGACGAGAGGCCACGACTATAGAAATGACCCTAACATGAGTCCTGCTGAGAAGGCAGCTTATGCTCGATTATCTGATCTTGATACAAGATTCTCAAAGGAGCAGCTATCATATCTGGCAAGCTGGATCAATCTCAATAAGGTCCTGGGAAAAGGACTCCAGCTTGAATTCGATCCAAACCAGATTGTCATCTACGAGGTCGCTGACACAAAAGGCACAGACAAACAAAGGGCTGTCATGTGGTGCAGGCCTGGACTTGAATTCATGACTGATGATGGAAAGGTCGTCAAAGGAGGATTCCTCGGTTCTCCTCTGCATCTGGATGATATGATCAGAGATCTGGGAAAGGACAATCCTGGAGTGAAGGCAAGTCATCTTGAAGAATACGCAATCACCCATGAGTACATGCATATGCTGTCGACCAAAGGGCTTCTTTCCAAGGATGTGAAGACTGTAGAGAGGACGACAGACATGTATCTGCAGAATTACTTCTCATCAAGGGCTGCCACTGCCCAGGCGCTGCTCGCGACAGCCAAGGACCAAAAGGAAAGAGATCTCTATCTTGGCGAGATCGAGAAATATACAGCTCTTGCAGGAGTCGCAGCTGGACGTGTCCGGGCCATAGATCAGGGAAGGATTGTAGCCCCGGCACAAAGGACATCCAATGGGCGGATTGTGCCTGTCCCTGCACAATAGCTTCTTCTTTTTCGTAAACTATAACAATCATACAGGTATAGCAGGAATATGAACCTATCAATAAAAGGGAATGAGAAGCTTGGAGTGCTTCTGGAGAGAGTGAACAAGAGCGAGAAGCTCAAGGCTCTCTGGGATGCCTCGAACATCATGACTGTCAGCAGGCTTGGCTATTCTGATCACGGGCCGGTACATGTCTCGATTGTCGCGAATCTTTCACTGAAGCTGCTGAGGAATCTTCTTGCTGCTGGAGTAGTACCGAGCATTGTCAAGGATCATGGCATGAAGAATGAGGATGCTGAGATCATCGTCGTCATGGCTTCAGTGCTTCATGACATCGGGAATTCGATCCACAGGGATGAGCATGAGATGCTCGGGATAATCCTTGCCGGACCTATCATCGACGGACTTACGGAAGGACTCTACACTGAAAGAGAGGCCCAGATCATGAAGTGCGAGATACTCCATGCGATGATCTGCCATGATGAGGAAGCCCAGAACCTCACTATCGAATCCGGTGTCGTCAAGCTTGCGGACGCCCTCGACATGAAGCAGGGCAGGGCAAGGATCCCTTTCAAGCTCGGCAAGCAGGACATCTATGCTGTGTCTGCCCTTGCAATCGATGATGTGAAGATAACCTCCTCAGAAGAGAAACCGATTGTCGTCGAGATAGACATGAACAATTCAGCAGGGATATTCCAGGTGGACAATCTGCTGAAGAACAAGCTGATGAATTCAGGTCTTGAGAAGCATGTGCTTGTCAGAGCCAAGGTACGGGAAGACGGTGAGAAAGGGATCATCAAAGAGTATGAGATGAAATAATCAGCTTCTTTGGCTCAACCTTTCCTATGAGCGAACAAGATAGGTTGAAAACCCAATTAAGAGATTATCACCAGTCTTCGATAAAAAATTAACTGTTCCACCTTTCTTTGAAGACAATAAAGAAAGGTGAAGCCAAAGAAATTGTCTAATCCTCGACCTTGATGGCTTCTTCAGGGCACTGAACTTCGCACGCCCTGCAGCCGATACAGTCCTCAGGCTTTGAGACAACTACTTTCTCCTTGCCGTCAGGTGCCTTCTCCACTGAGAAGACCTCCATAGGACAGACCTCGACACAGGTCTTTGTGATCTTGCACTTAGCATAGTCGATTATTGGCTTTGGCACTTTCACTCCTCCTTCTTTTTTCGTGATCTCTTCGCCTTAGGCTTCTCTTCAGGCTCTTCCTCTGGCATCGCCTCTTCCCCAGCAGCTTCTTCACTGCTGTCATCTGAGTCTTCACCTTCAGCTTCTTCGCCGTCATCCTCTTCCTTAGGCTCTTCGTAAGTCTCCTCGACCTCTTCTTCACCCTCAGGTGTCTCGACATCGACTATGACTTCTTCCTTCCTGTTCTTGATCTTCTCAGCCTTGGCTTTGCTCTCTTCCTTAGCTATCCTTATCTCTGCATCCTTGACTGGATATATCTTGCTGAGCTGCTCTTTGATAGCCTTCTGGAGCTTGCCGAAGACAATCTCCTTGAGGACAGTGTCAAAATCATTCTCTGAGACGAACTTATAGATAATGGCTTTGAGCTTTGCCCTGAGCGCGCTCTCGACTGAACCAGAGACCTTTCCCCTGGTCAGGACAAGCGGCTTGATCCTCATCCTCTTGCCATCCTTGGACTTGAAGGAATAAGATTCGTCAAGCCTTGTGTGCTTCCTCCTTACTATCCTCCTCAGCGATGCTGAGACCAGGTAGTAGGCGACGATCTTGGAGCCGAGCTTGCCCTCTTTCTCCTCGGTGATCTGGAACTTCACGTTGACGTTCTGGCTCTTCAGGTCCCTTGTGAGCATCATTAGGTTCGACTCAAGGAATCTACCCAGCGCATCTTCAGCTTCATACTGCAGTGTTTCACCGACGACAGAATTATTGAATATCTCAGGAGCGAGAACAGGAATCCATTTCTTCTTCTTGCCCTTCGTAAGCTTGGATTTGTCAACTTTAGCCATGGTACTCTGGGATTTGGATGAGATTTAAAAAGATTTCTAAAGAAGATCAGCCTTATACATCGATGTTCACGACTTCCAAGGCATGCTCCTTTATGAATTTCTTCCTGGGAGCGACCTCGTCGCCCATAAGGATCGTGAATATCTTGTCTGCCTCGACAGCATCCTCGATGGTGACCTTCCGAAGAGTCCTCACATCCGGGTTCATGGTCGTCTCCCACAGCTGCTCAGCATTCATCTCTCCAAGGCCTTTGTACCTCTGGAGGGTCACGCCATCCTTGCCTATCTCGGCAAGGATCTTATCCTTCTCAGCATCATTGAGCGCATATCCGATGTACTTGCCCTTCTTGATCTTGTAGAGCGGGGGCTGGGCCAGGTAGACATGGCCTTCCTCGATGAGCGGCTTGAGATACCTGTAGAAGAATGTCAGGAGCAGCGTCGAGATATGCGCGCCGTCGACATCGCTATCTGTCATGAATATGATCTTATGGTACCTGAGCTTCTGGATGTTGAACTCCTCTGCGATGCCGACTCCAAGGGCAGTTATCATCGCGATTATCTCATTGTTCTGCAGGATCTTGCTTAGCCTTGCCTTCTCGACATTTATGACCTTTCCCCTGAGTGGCAGGATCGCCTGGAACTCCCTGTTCCTGCCTTGCTTGGCGCTTCCTCCGGCTGAATCTCCTTCGACGATGTAGATCTCTGACTTGACAGGATCCTGGGATGAGCAGTCAGCGAGCTTTCCGGGGAGGGTCGAGCCTTCAAGGAGAGATTTCCTCCTGACAAGCTCTCTTGCCTTCCTGGCAGCTTCCCTGGCTTTCGCAGCCTTTGAAGCCTTGTCGATTATCTCATGGGCGATCTTAGGGTTCTCCTCGAAGAATATCGAAAGGCCTTCGTTCACCATGGACTCCACTATTCCCTTGACCTCGAAGTTGCCAAGCTTGGTCTTGGTCTGGCCTTCGAACTGAGGATTCTGGACCTTGATAGAGATGACAGCTGTAAGGCCTTCCCTCACATCATCGCTTGAGAGCTTCAGGTCCTTGACAAGGTTGTTCTTCTCTGCGTATGCATTGATCGTCCTGGTGAGGGCTGCCTTGAAGCCTACGAGGTGCATTCCGCCCTCGATAGTGTTTATGTTATTCACGAATGTGAATATGTTCTCGTTGTAAGTGGTATTGTACTGGAGGGCTATCTCCATCTCCATGTCATCCTGGTTCTTGCTGAAGTAGATGACTGAATGGAAGGGCTGCTTGTTCTGGTTGAGGTACTCGACGAAAGAAATCAGTCCTCCCTGGTATTGGAAGGTCTTCTCCTTGCCGTCTCGCTCATCCTTGAGCGTGATCTTTATGCCCTTGTTGAGGAACGCGAGCTCCCTGAGCCTTGAAGCGAGGATGTCGAACTCGAAAGCCGTCTCTGGGAAGATCTCTGGGTCAGGCTTGAACATCACTTTTGTGCCTGTGTTCTCAGCATCCCTGAGGATGGTAAGCTCAGTGACAGGGATGCCTTTCTGGAATTTCATATGATATAGCTTTCCGTGTCGCTTGACAAACACCTCAAGTTCCTCGGAGAGGGCGTTCACCACTGACATTCCGACGCCGTGGAGTCCTCCTGACACCTTGTAGGAGTTCTTGTCGAATTTCCCTCCAGCGTGGAGCTTTGTCATCACGACCTCGATTGCCGGCCTGTTGTACTTGGGATGGTTGTCCACGGGGATGCCTCTGCCATTGTCAGCTATGCTGACCTTGCCATCCTTGTAGAGCTTGACTGCGATGTCTGTGCAGAAGCCTGCGAGCGCCTCATCGATACTGTTGTCCACGATCTCATAGACAAGATGATGCAATCCCCTTATCCCTGTAGAACCTATATACATCCCCGGGCGCTTCCTGATAGCATCAGTGCCTCCCAGGACAACTATATGATCAGCATTATATCCTTCTTCAGCCATCTAGTTCCCCATGATCCTTGTCATACTCCAGAGCGATCCGCAGTTGAGAAAAACTATGATTTCTCGACGAGAAAACATAATGATGGAGGGTATATAAAAGTATCGGTGCAGCCCATTTGACCACTGGCAGACAGTTGCAGAAAAGTATATATATTGCAAAGCAAATGGATTAGCCGATGGGTGCCATAGCTGATACTGTACTTGGAGGAGTAGCAGGTATCGAAAGGGGTATCAGCAACGTAGGGAGAGGCCTGGGAAATGCTGCTGCAACGACCGCAGGATGGGACAAGTACAACCAACTCTTGATGTCGATCCAGACCTTCAGCTCGGTCGAGAATGCTGGCCAGAAAGTCGTCGAGGCTGATTTCAAGGCACTTGCGAAGCTTGCAAGGATCATCAACAACAGCTATTCTGAGAAGAAGATCTCTGGTCTCATGAGAAGATATCAGGCCAGCCCAACTCAGCTGCAGAACATGATCAACCGTTTCTGTGTGATGTTCGTGCGGGATGTGGAAGAGTTCATCAACGCATTCAACCAGATTGTCACGACTCTTGAAAATCAGGCAAAATCAGCCGATGACCTTGACCAGAAATTCCTCAGCGAGATATCTGATGAGCTTGAGCAGATCGTCTTGCAAGCAAGGGACCATAGGTTTACAGTGCCTGTATCATATGGACAGAAATTCAAGAGCGATGTCTCTATGCTCCTCAACCAGATAGAGAGGCACTACAGGCACCTGGAAGCAAGGCAGAATGCTGGACTCAACTACTCAAGGAATGAGAAGAGGCTCAGCAAGACCCAGCTTTTCTGGCTAGGCCCATTCATGTCATTCAAGACGTTCTCAGGCATGAAGAGACTTGTCGGATTCCTCAGCAATACTGGATTCAGCAGGACGATAAATCACCTGACGCAGATGAAGACGATGATCAGAGAAGGAAAGGTGAGCATATCATTCCTCTCCCTGCTGCAGAATGTGCTCAAGGACTACAGGCAGTGCGAGAAGGCTGCTGACACGATAAGGGAGGATATAGAACTTGTCATAAACACTGTCATCGAGATGATGAACAATGTGGAAGTGATAATCCAGGTCTGCAATGAGATACTCAAGAATGAGAAGGATGCCAGGTTCATACAGGTTGAATTCGCAAAGGTGCATCAGCTCAAGTACAGGGTCCAGAATGACCTCATCGGAGATAATAATCGGGCTGAGCAGATACTTCGGACAGTCGTCATAGCAAGACACGCCATACCTGCACATATCCAGGAGATAATTGACTCGAGCAGGACGATAATAAGGAGCATAGAGACAGGCACCTCCAACCTGCCCCCTCCAGCCTATCCGCCGTATGGTGGGTGAAGCTTGGCGAATTCAAGATCCACTTCAACACCATACATATCCTTGAAGAAGAGTTCATGGTCGAAAATCCTATGCTCGCCTATATGCATGATATACTTCTCATCTGCCATGTGCATGAAGATGTCTCCGAAGGCCTGCTTGTAGGTCACATTATTCCTGATGCTCACTTCCTTGACAAGATGGTCGAAGAAGTGGGCTGACCATTGGTAGACGATGTTCTGCCTGAATCTTCGCTTGTCAAGCTTTGTGACATTGTTGCATTGCAGGGGGTCCAATATGTACTCAGGATAGATGCCAAGATCATCAGAAGGCAGATCCGCAAGGTCATCTCCAACGATGATATTAGGCCCTTCTTCCAGAAAAAGAGCGTACATGACATCAGGTCCTACTCTCGTCCTGTGGAGGATATGCAGTATCTCATGCGCTCCACCTGCGGCGATCAGCCTCTCATATGGGCCTTTGCCTGGATTGAACCTCTCCTGGTGTGACTGATAGTCGTTTATCCAACCATAAGTGAAGAAGAACACATCGCCGATATTCCTCCCTTCCCACCAGGGAGGAAG
>CAYTWW010000027.1:0-8805 GCA_964441565.1 uncultured Methanosarcinales archaeon
TAGGTATCTTTGTCGTTCACAATGGATATTTCTTAATCTTTGCGACAAAGAAACCAGACTCACTTCGTTCGTAGGTATCTTTGTCGTTCACAATGGATATTTCTTAATCTTTGCGACAAAGAAACCTTCTGTGTCATTGTCCATCGGCCAGAGCCTGAGGGTCTTCCTGACTTCGGGGCTGTACTTCTCTTCGGCATGCTCAAGGACAGGCTCGCTTCTCTTGATCTCCAGCTCGATGTCCTCAAGCCTTGCGCCTGGCTGGGTCTCGAGCAGGTATGATATGACTGCCTCGTTCTCGAGCGGTTCTTGTGAGCATGTGGAGTAGACCATCGTCCCCCCTTCTTTGAGTGCGTCAAAGGCTACTGTTATGAGTTTTCGTTGTGTGGATGCCAGGCGGCTGATCATGGTGGGATTCCAGATGCGAAGCGTCTTGAGACTTTTCCTGATAGTGCCTGTCCCGGAGCATGGCGCATCGACCAGGATCCTGTCGAACTTGAGGTCCTTCTTCGAGAACCACTGGCCATACATCAGTGTGACTATTGCGTTAGTTATGCCCATCATCTCCATGTTGATGCCCAGCGGCTTGAGGCGATCGCCAGTGAAATCATTCGCGACAAGCACACCTCTGTTCTCCAGGTATTGTGCGATCTGGGTCGCTTTTGAGCCAGGGGATGCGCACATGTCAAGGACGGTCTCGCCTGGCTTGGGATCAAGGACCACTGGGGGAATCATGCTTGCCGCCTCCTGCACATAAAGATATCCGAGGGCGTGTTCCCTGGTCGAGCCGATATCTCTTCTTCCTTCCCTATGCTCGACCCAGAATCCTTCCTTGCACCATGGGACCTGGATAGTATCCCATTTCTGGGCAGAGAGACCTTCCCTCACTCTCTGCACCGAGGCCTTCAGCGTGTTCACCCTGATGGACCTGCGCAGGAAGGTGAGACTTATCTTCTTGTACTCCTCGTACCTCTCACCAAGGAGGGACCTGTAGTGCGTCTCGAAGGAGGGCTTGAACTCTATCTTCTCCTGGTTAGGGATCTCTCTTGACATATCTTCGTGGAATCTCTCCTCCTATAAAAACAGAGTTGCTAGATACCAGATCAGTTGGTCCTGTCCTGGTGAGTATGGGCTTCCTTTATGAGCTCGTTCCCTGAGGAGACCTTGTCGATGCTGTGGATACTGGCCCCTAGTTCTTCCAGGACCCTTCGGACCTTATCATAGTCGATGTTCTGGCCCATGATGGTCGCCTTGACATTCTCGACCTTGCTGTCGATCTCGTAGACTGTGACATCGACTCCGTCTATGCCAGGGATGTCGCTGAGTGCTGATGACAGCTCAAGGATAGTAGGCTGGTGCGGTTTCAATAGATCAAGGACAATAAGCTTTATCTTTCCCATGGTCATAAAAAAAACAGTTCTCACTTATATAACTTGCCTGCGATAAAAAAGGCCTTGCAGCAGCCCTCTGCAAGGCAAGGAGGTGTCGCCAGGAGGCACCTGGCTATGTGAAGAATCTAGGATACAGGTTCGCAAGCCTCGGGAGCCTTGCTGACCTGATGATCTGGAATATCCTGTGGACCTTGAGTCCGGTCTGATCTGCGATATTCTCCTGATAGACTCCTTCAAGGTAGGCATGGGCAACATGCCAGTACCTGAAAGCATGCGCATTATGTGCAGGCAGGCCTGCCTTGGCAGTAAGCTCGACAACTATCTGGCTCGCCCTCTTCTCAGATATCGAGTCGCTCTGCCTTGTCCTGATAAGGCAGTCATCGGCTGTCAGGCGGTTACCCCTGATGAACATGGTGATGTCTTCAGCCAGGCGTGTGGATATCAGGGATTTGCGGCGTCCTCTTCCAAGGATCACATGATCCTTCTTCACATCCAGGACCTTCAGCCTGACTATCTCCCTGATGTTGCAGCCTGTCTCATAGAGCAGCTCCACAAGTATCCGGTCGCGAGCATCCCTGATCCCCTTCAGAAAATCCATCATCTCCTGGCGCGTAGGTAGCTTTTTTGTCATCTAGGATATGCGTTTACCTATTAATATATAAAACTTTCTATTAATATACATTCTATATACATTAATTAACTTAATGTCTGATTTAGTATATAATTTTGTAAACTAGGAGACTTAGTACTATATGAAGTCTAAACAGATAAGTTGACAGATTTTCTCCCTCAAGTTTTTAAGCAAAAATGTGACACTGTATGAAAATGGATTTGCTAGGGCATCATGCAGCCAGGAACCTGACAGCCGGCATGATAACAGCCATCGACCATCTTTTCAATAGAGGTCACTATAATCCAGGAGGAGTATCCGGCAGGACATTCCTTGATTCTATGCTTGAGCTTGAGCCGGAGATATACTTCGCCAATCCGCTGGAGGGTCTGGTTTACGCCTACAACAGGCTTCCTGCAGGGATAGAGGATACCAGGCAGCTGATATTCTCTTCTATCGAAGACCTGGCAGGGCTGCAGATGGAGCCTATACTAGCTCCAGCGAGGAGGACAAGATGCTTCCGCATGGATGACGCAATGTATGTCATGACAACCAAAGGGAAGAAGGAGATATATGATTTCATAGCCAACTTCTCATACATCTACCTCTTAGGGAAGAGACTTCATAAGAAAACATTCACTGAGGAAGGCAACCTCACTGCAGATGGGCTGGCTCTTGAGAACATCGTGACCAGCGGAGACAGGACCGGCCTTGAGAACAAGCTGCTGGTACTCGCCAGATTGAGCGGATCCTCCTATGGGGAAGTCAAGACAGCATATGAGGCAGTAGGCAGGAGGGTCTCAGATGGCAAAAAGCATGATCTTTTCAACGTGATGCACGGACTTGCCAAGCTTGCAGAGAGAGAGGAGGCGGCCTTCGACGATACTACAGACCTCACGATCCCTTATGAGATACAATTCACAGAAGACCTGAAGAAGGCTATGACCTCAAGGCGTTATGAGAAGCAATGGGCTTCGACACTCTACAGTCTGCTTGACGACAGAGGCATGCTTGGCAGACGGATCGCATTCATCAGCGCAAACATGCATACTCCAAGGAACATACTTTTCGGGCACAATATCCTTCCTTATGCAGATCTCTATTCAGGTATGGCAGCCATGAAGGTGAAAGACTCAGATGTCGAGGAGTTTGCCAGGGGTGCAGGGATGATCTACCTCCCTGACTCCATAGCTGATGTGGATGCCCAGATCTTCGATCTCAGGCGTATCCCTTCTGATTTGCTGCCACCTGAGCTAAGACATAGCAGGAATAGAGTCCTCATCATAATCAACTATCCTTTCGGCGGGCAGGCTTCCACACTACCTGAGGAAGCGTTCTCTCTGATAGGTCCCTCTTCAACTGTGGATTATTTCGGTGTGCTTGGGAAGGCAGGGGTCTACGGGCAGGGCGGGCAGCCAGGCATGAAGGGCGATATCTTCCTCCCTAATGCTTTCGTGATCGAAGGCAGCGAGGCAAACTATGTTGTTGACAATTCGCTTAGACCTTCAATGTTCGACGATTTCAGGATTGTCTTTGATAAAGATGGATCTTTCAAGGTATTGTCAGCTGCAGAGGCACAGGGCCTGGTGCATACAGGTGTATACAGCGGGCCTGCATTGACTGTCCATGGCACACCTTATCAGAACGGCTGCATGCATGCCAAGATGAGCGGGGGAGATCTCAGGGCCGGAGGAGTAGAGATGGAGGGTGCTTACTTTGCCCAGGCCCTGCAGCTAGCCCGGATCAAAGAATATCTCCGGCAAAAGATCAGGACAGGTTACGGATACTATGGTTCTGATGCGCCGATGAATCCGAGCCAGACTCTTGCCTCCGGAAGCCTTGGCGGACTTGGTATTCCCCCGACCTATAGGATCTGCTGGGAGATGCTCAAGCAGGCTCTCTAGAAGATCTTCACCATGTACGGTCCTTGTCTCTCGTAGCCCAGTCTCCTATAGTATTCACGTACACCGACACCTGATATCACGGCCAGCTTACTTTTCCCTGATCCACGAGATACGCTCTCTGCTTCTTCCACAAGACGCTTGCCCAGGCCCCTGTGCTGGATTTCCCCCTCCTGTCCAAGGCCTGCGGCAGCCCCGTATACATGCAGCTCCCTGATGATCGCTGTACCTTCATCTATCTCAGTGGTGAGATGGCTTCCAGGGAACCTGAGCCTGCAGAATCCGAGGAGAACATCCTCATCCTCGAAAGATATGAAGAATTCCCTCCCTCCACTGGCTTCATATTCGAGGACATGCAGCTTAGGGTCATACTTCTTACCTGGTCTGGGTTCCCTGCATCTGATGCATCTGCATCTGTCTCCTGTGCCCTTCATATCCTGGAGGACATACTGACGCAGGTTGGTCCTGTCAACTCCTGCAGAAGTCACGACAGTCGGGATAGCTCTCTGTCCACGCATTATCCTTATCCTCGGCTTCTCCTCGCGCTTGAAGGAGGCGCTGACTTCTGCTGCCTGCTTCGTCGTCATCGGCTTGAACTTGCCAGCTTCCCATTCTGCATGAAGCCTTGTCCCAGGCAGGACCATGGCAGGGTATATCTTCAGCATGTCAGGCCGGAAGCCTGGATCATCCTGGATCTCGAGGAGCATCTTCCTGTCGTCTTCAGGGCTTGATCCGGGAAGCCCTGGCATCATGTGGTAATTTATCTTGAAACCTAGGTCCTTCAGTATGCGGGTCGAATCCTTGCTCTGCTGGACAGTATGGCCTCTGTTTATCGAGGAGAGGACAGAGTCTCTTGTGCTCTGGACCCCTAGTTCAACTCTGGTGCATCCTAGCCTCAGCATCTCAAGCCCATGCTCAAGGATGCCGTAGTCAGGGCGGGTCTCGATAGTCAGGCCGACACACCTGATGCGGGCAAGCTCATTCTTCGCCTGCTCCTGCTCTAGTGATAGGCAAAGGTTCTTGAGCATGAGTATCTTCTGCTGCACCTTCTCTTCTCTCTTAGGATCATCCACCTTTCCTGGAAGCTCGAAGAATTCACGGAATCCATCCAGGTCAAGCTCATCATGGTAGAACATATCTGAGAATGTATTGAAGGCTGCGAACATATCACGGACAAATGTCTCCTGATACTGCTTGTCATAGGAAGGGAATGTGCCACCCATTATTATGGCCTCGACCTTCTCTGCGCTCTGGCCAAGGAGGACATACTGCTCAAGCCTGTTGAAGACCTGGAGAAATGCATCGAACCTGTTCCTGATCGCCCGCATTGTTGCCGGCTCCCTTCCGGTGTATGACTGAGGGACGCTTCCGAATGCGCTGCCCGGTCCTCCAGGGCACATGGCGCATGGCCCACCTTCCCTTGCATGGGGACACTCCCTTGGCTCGCTCATCACGGCGACGACTGCCACTCCTGAGGCTGTGCGCTGAGGCTTTGTGGCAAGTATATTCTTCAGGAGGGCATGCTCTTCCTTCGAACAGTGTATGAGCACTTCGATATCAGAAGGTATCTTAGGATGGCCATACTTGATGGTGAGCTCCTTCTTGAGCTTGGTCAGCCTTTCCTTGTCAGGCCTCTCCTTCGAGATCCTCTCAGAAAGTTCAGTCCATATGTCCATGAATCAGATAGAAATGACGTCTATTAATAATGGTTTTCTCCATAATGTGAGATCCCAAAAGAATCAATCCAATTTTAAAATGTAAAAGAAAGTGATCAAAGAAAACAAATCAATGGAAATGCCTCAATATGGCCTTGTCCGACCGGAGCAAGCTCCGGGGTATGCGGCCAATTTGTCACTTCGTGACCGGCATTTCCAAGATTACAAATTGGGTATCGCAGCTTAATTTGCTAAACTGCAAATTAAAGTTTGCTATTGCAAACTTTGCTGCGGGGTATGGATCCAATCTGTAATCAATCGTTCTGCCGCACGCCGAAAAGCTTCAGGATCTCACCTGCGAACAGCACAGAGCTGCTGACAATCGTGATGATAATCCAGTCTGTAAAGCTGATCGGTACTGTCCTGAAGAGGAAGCCCAGTGGCGTGTACAGGACAAGCAGATGAAGGCCTATGCTCGATCCTATGGCAAGCCAAAGCCACCTGTTGTGGAACAGGGTCGCATTGAATATGGACCTTCTCTGGCTTCTCGCATTGAGGACATTGAACATCTGCAGCATCATGAGCGTCGTGAAAGCTATCGTCGATGCATACCTATACAAAGCATCGTTGGACTCTGTGATAGGTGTTCCGAAAGTCCAGCCGCCTTGCATCAGGTAGTAGACGAAGATTCCGATTGTCGCAGCCATCATCACAAGACCCATCAGGAACATGGTGAAGCCCAGCTTCTTCCCGATGATGTTAGAGTCCTTCTTCCTCGGCTTGATCTCCATGATGCCATTCTCCGCCGGGTCCACTGAAAGGGCAGTAGCAGGCAGGCCGTCTGTCACCAGATTGATCCATAGCAGCTGCGTTACCACGACTGGCAGAGGCAGACCGAGCAGGATCGAAGAGAAGACGACAAGGATCTCGCCGATATTACTTGAGAGCAGGTATACGACAAACTTCCTGATATTATCGTAGATTGTCCTACCTTCCTCGACGGCATTCACTATGCTTGCGAAGTTGTCATCTGTGAGGATCATGTCTGACGCCTCCTTGGCAACATCAGTGCCTGTTATCCCCATGGCGATGCCAAGGTCTGATTTCTTGAGCGCAGGGGCATCGTTGACTCCATCGCCTGTCATGGCCACCACATGCCCTCTTCTCTTGAGGGCGTCGACGATCATCATCTTGTCCTCAGGATTCACCCTCGCATAGACTCCGATGGATTCGACCTCCTTGTCAAGGTCCATCTTCTCAAGCTCGGATCCCTGGACAGCTCTCCCTTCGATGCCAAGCTCTCCTGCGATGGCTTTCGCTGTGCCGATGAAATCGCCTGTGATCATGACGACCTTGATGCCGGCAGTCCTGCATCTCTTGATAGCGTCCCTGACTTCCTTCCTCGGAGGATCGATCATTCCCTGCAGGCCCACGAAGACGAGGTCCTTCTCCCAATCATCTTTCTTATCCTTCTTGAGCTCCTTGTATGCGAAGCCGAGGACCCTGAGTGCTTCACCCGCGAACTTCTCGTTGGCAGCGAGGATCTTCTTCTTCTTGTCTGGTGTGAGCTTGATGACCTTGCCTGCTTCGATGATCTTCGAGCATCTGCTGAGGAGGATATCCGGTGCGCCCTTGACATATACAAGCTTCTTTCCCAGGATGTTATGCACAGTCGACATCATCTTCCTTGTGCTGTCGAAAGGGAGCTCATCTACTCTCTTGTGCTTGTTGTCAAGGATCTCCTTGTCTATGCCTGCTTTCGCGGCGCTTACGATCAATGCGCCCTCTGTCGGATCTCCGATTATCTTATACTCGTCACCTTGCTTCTCAAGCTTCGCATCATTGTTGAGGGTGCCGATCTTGAGGAGAAGCTCCAGGTCCTTTGTATTATGGGAGAACTTCCCGTGCGGATCATATCCTGATCCGTCGATGTCAATGTATTCGCCATCGACATATATCTTCCTCACAGTCATCTCATTGTGGGTGAGGGTGCCTGTCTTATCGCTGCAAATGACTGTTGTCGAGCCAAGTGTCTCGACAGATGGCAGCTTCCTGATGAGCGCATGGCGCCTGACCATCCTCTTTACTCCGAGGGCGAGCGCAATCGTGACGACAGCAGGAAGCCCCTCAGGGATGGCAGCGACCGCAAGTCCCACCGAGTAGATGAATATCTCCATCAGGGGGAATCCTCTCAGAAGTCCTGCTACAAAGACGATCACACAGATGCCGAGCGTGAGTATTCCCAGGAATTTCCCTAGCTGCTCAAGCTTCTTCTGCAGCGGAGTCTCCTCTTTCTCAGCTTCCTGGATAAGGGTGGCAATCTTTCCGATCTCTGTCTGCATCCCGGTCGTAGCGACGATCGCGAGGCCTTTTCCCTGCGTGATCACGGTGCCTGAATAGATCATGTTCTTCCTGTCGCCAAGCGCCAGGTCAGCCTTGTATTCAGTTATCTCTTTCTTGACTGGAAGGCTCTCTCCTGTGAGAGCAGCTTCCTGTGTCTGGAGATTCGCAAGCTCGATAAGCCTTGAATCAGCAGGGATCTTCTCCCCCTCTGACAATACTATTATATCTCCGGGGACAAGGTCTCTCGCCTCGACCTCGGTCTTCCTGCCATCACGGAGGACCACTGCCTTGAGCGAGGCCATCCGCTTCAACGCCTCGATGGCCTTCTCAGCATTGTACTCCTGCACAAAGCCAAGGACAGCATTGACAATCAGGATGACGCCGATGACTCCTGCCTCGACAAAGGATTCTATCAAAGGAGCGCCATGCTGCACATGCTCGAAATAGCCGATCCCAAGAGAGATGAGGGCAGCGGCGATAAGGACCAGGACGAGAGGATCCTGGAACTGGCTTATGAAGATCTTGAAAGGAGAATCTTTCTTCTTCTGCTGCAATTCATTAGGACCGTACTTCTCAAGACGCTTCTGTACTTCCTCGGTTGTTAGTCCTTTCTCGCTGGACTGCAGTTCTGCATATACTTCCTTCAGTTTCGCTTTATAGTAATCCATGTAAACCCCCTTTTTCAGTTCACCAAAAATTTTCAAGAATATAAATTAATTGATTTATGGCAAGGGTTGGATAAGAATGATCTTATTGCCTGCTGCTATCGCGTAATGAACCTTGGTGACTCTGTGAAGCCAGTAACAGAAGTCTCAGAGGCTCCCCTATGAAGCTGTTTGTGCAGTGATGGGAGTTAAAGAGTCGTTCATTTATAACTGAAAATCTCTAATTTTTGAAACATCTTCAAT
>CAYTWW010000028.1:0-3865 GCA_964441565.1 uncultured Methanosarcinales archaeon
CATAAGTGAAGAAGAACACATCGCCGATATTCCTCCCTTCCCACCAGGGAGGAAGGTTCTCCTGCTCGCAACCAGGGTACTTTGTCAATGTTGACTTATCAAACAAGACAAATTCCAGCGGCCTGTCTCCAAGGATGGACTTCCAATCGATCCCTTTCTCTTTCAGCATCGACATGCTGCCAAGCTGCAGATAATGCCATCTCTGGAGAGGATTGCTCAGCTGCCTTGCATATTCAGCGCACTGTTCAAGGGAATCGTATGGAACAATGCTTTCTTCTGTATTGTAACTGCCAGGAAAATCACCAAGGCATGCGAACCTGATCGAGAGACCTTCTGCCTTTACTGTGAACTCTTTTCCTCTGACAGGCGAAGTTGGCTGTAGCTCTCTGGCTATCCACTCCAACGTATCTGGCTGGAGGTCTGTTACCTCTATCACAACCGGGCGGTCAAGTGAAAGTATATAAAAAAGTTAAGAAATCAGGCTTGCTCGAAGAGCTCGATAGCCTTCTCCCTTATGGTCATAAGGAATGGGGCGAGCTTCGGACCGCGTTCTTTCTTCACTAAGACAAGGTATGCTGCCTTGAAGAAGTCCTGCGGGTTCATGCCGAGCTCATCTTTTGTTATCTTATAGAACTCGTTGTAGAGCTCCTGCTCTGTGAAGTCATTCTGCTTCATCCTCGCTGCAAGCGTGTGCAGGGCCTGCTTCTGCTGTTCAGTTAGGTCGAGCCCTTCAGGCAGCTTGTCCTGCATGTTAATCTTGTACTGATCTGCTGCGAACTCTGCGACCCACTTCCTGGCAAATGAGAGGCGATCCTTGACATATGCTATCTCATCCTCTGTCGCATCCTGATAGACATGATCGGTCCTCTTGAGATTCTTGATGATCTCATCCTCGTCAGAGAAAATCTGGACAAGCGTCGCCGCATGGATGAATGGCACCTGAGGAGGCATCCTCTGCCTTATCGGGCCGACATGAGAGAGCTCGTAGATCCTCTTCTGCTTTGCCTTCTCCTTCTCGTCGACCTCCTGCCTGCCGAAATATACTCTTTCTGCATAATCGTATCTCTCGTAGAGGAGGATGAGGTCATTGGATTCATAAGGCTGGAAGTCTATGACTGCGCTGGGCCTGCTCTTCACCAGGAGGAAGCGCAGCATGCTCGCAGGCGCATAGACTGTGCTCTCTGCGAAGCCCATCCCTCTTCCCTTTGAGGTGGACATCTTCTGGCCGCCGACTGTGAAGAACTCATAGCCTGGGCCTGTCCTGTAGCCTTCGCTCGGGTGTGGAGGAGGGAAGTCGAAGACATCGACTGCTATCCTGCATGCTATCTCGCGGGAGCCGCCTTTTGTGAAATGGTCCTTGCCTGCGGTCTCTGCTACCACACCCTTTGTCGGCCACTTCGCTGCCCACTCGACCTTCCAGGGGAACTTGCCGCCGCCATCATACGGAGACCGTTCACCTTCATGACCACATCCTTTCGCCCACTTGACAAAATCAGGCAGGCACTTGTACTTGATGATCTCACGCTCTGGATCCCATTCATATGCAAGGGTCGTGCCGATCTTCCCGCACTTCTCGCAGATCGGGTTGAATGGAAGACGGTTTGCGCCGATGGTCTCGTCGCCGTACATGTCCTTGTATATGCTGATTATCTTCTGGGCATTGTCAAGCGCAGTCTTTATGGTCTTGTTGAATGCGCCCTTCCTGTACTGCTCGCCTGTGGATTCGAGGACTGCGTCGATACCGAATTCCCTGAACTTGGAGACTGCCTCCTGGAAATAGTAGTCAGCGAAGCTCTTGTAGCCTGGGACCGGCGAAGGTATGTCCATGAAAGGCATGCCAAGATATTTCTCAAACTCAGGAGGAAGGTTCTTGTTCATCTTGTCGAATGGATCGATATCGTCAGAGGATAGCACGAAGACAGAATGGACCCCCTTGTCTCTCAGGGCCTTTGCGATGACATCGTGGATGACCCAGCCCCTGCCAGAGCCGATGTGGATAGTGCCGCTAGGTGTCTTCTCGTCGTAGACCATGTAGCCATATGGATTCTCCTTGACGACTTTCTGGAGAAGGGGAGAGTTATTGACACGTTCGATGACGTCCTCGGCGATGCGGTCAGCCCTATTCTTGTCCTCTGCATCATCAGTATCTTGTTTCATAGTCGATGGGGCATGGGGGAGGGTTAATAAATGTTAGGAGCGGGATATAGTAGCTTGTGAATTATTCACTAGATGAAAAAAAAGATTTGTCAGATCTTTACCTTTACCAGTAAACTCAGGCAATTTCTTTTTCAAATATTTATAACTATTATGCATCTCTTTCTTTAAAGAACCACTATAAAACTCAAGGATGAATTCCTCCAGTACTGCGATTCTGTCTGGTTCAACCTCAAAACAGAAGGATGTAGCTTCAGGTTTATCCTCATCAAATACTTGAATGAATTCCAAGTATTTGTCACGGAGAACTACCTTTATGTCGTGGTCATATTCCTCTTCCGAATCGGTTCTTGGAGTCACTGTATCCTCGAGAAATATAAAGAAATCCTCATCGATCAAATCAAGCTCAATACCTATCTTGGAGCCATCTTCCTCTCTAAATAAAAGCTGCTTATCGGAGCGGAAAGCATTAAGATTATAGTCTGCGAGCAGTTTTCTATGGAAACTTGCATCAAGATCATAAACGCATTGAGGATAAATCCCAACTGTATCCATCATGAACTTGAAAAAGCTCTTGCGTAGTTGCATCATAGAATCCTCGATTTTCAATATCGGAAGGAGGTTCGTTAGAAGCTCTTCCCAAAGGATTAAGGTCACTCCTTCTTGCTTTAATTTTGTGTTCCTGATTGGTTTTAGCAGGATAAAGAATTCGTTGTTGCGTCTATCCTCCAAGTACTTCGGTAACTGATTTTTCGTACAATAAATCTTGTTCTCAATTATGATTTTTTTATCATTATCCACCAATTCGATATCATACCGATATTTTTGGCGTGAGTGTATCTGTGTGTATATTACACACTTGTCACTCAACGAAATTCTTGCGTGTTCCTGAATAATACTCTTGAACGCTTCCTTGAAAACTAGATCGACTTCCCACAAGAATCCAATGAGTTCTGTAGAGAAATCTTCCTTCCGTTCATATTTGGTTGATTTCGCTCCTTCAAAAAGATAATTAAAAACATCATAGTCAAGCTTCATCCAAGCAGTCCCCTATACCCTTTCACATTCTTTATGCCGTAGGCATTGATGACCTTCTGCCTGCCGCCTGGCTGCTTCAATAGGTTGTGGATGAAGCGCTCGGATTTCTCGAACTGTGCGTTTATGAATTCTGTGTGGACCTGTTTCCAGGTGTCAGGGTGCTCCTTCATGTACTTGATCCAGCGGTCTATCTCCTCGCTCATCGCATTCGCACCTCAGTGATCATCTTCTTTACCTTGTCGATCTCGTCCTCGCTGACAAGCTCTGGATAAACCTTCCTCAGATGCTCTGCATCCTTCAGGTCCTTTTCGGACTTAAGATATCCTTCCTTGAATGCGATGTTCACATTGATGTTAGAGAACCAGATGTCAAGGCCTGTGAGGGAAAGCTTAGTTCTTGTGGCAAGCTGATACTCGTCAACCTTGTCACGTGCCATCTTGAGCTCCATCTCAGGAAGAGGTCGGTCTCTCCAGGTGTAGCGCACAGAGGTCTTGTCTGTCAGATATGAATAGATTTCTGCAGCATCTTCGGACTGAAGGCAGTCAAACCCTGCTCCTGACAGGGACTTATGTAGCTTTGCGAAGCTTGGGAGGTCAAGCTTCTCGATGATGATATCAATGTCTTCCGTCGCCCTTGCCCTGCCTGAGCTTATGGCGACAAATCCTGAGACAAC
>CAYTWW010000028.1:3965-7791 GCA_964441565.1 uncultured Methanosarcinales archaeon
GGCAAAAAGGGAAAGCTGAGCCACTAAAAGGGTCAAAATTATATAATCCTTCAGAGATAGCATATCCATGCGCTCCCATACCTACACCACTGTATGCCCGCGCTGCGGCTCGCCTGATGTGGAGATCGAGAAGAACAATCCTGTACAGCCTGCGCTGGGGCTGCCTGCAACATATGTTTGCCAGAAGTGCGAGTATTCAGGTTACAATTTCCCTGAGGTCGCGATCGACCAGATCGAGGTGTTCGAGGAGGATGAAGGGAAGAGGGAACTTCCTGAAAATGAGCAGCCGCTTGTGGATCCCTCGTATGGAAAGTTTCAGGTGGGAGTTATATGGAAGGTGACCTCACCATTGTTCGTGATATTCGGGCTAGGGCTGATGGCTGTCGGCGTGTTCCTCCCAGGGCTCTTCTTTGTCGGGATAGGGTTCTTCATGATGTATGCAAGCTACTTCGGGATGGGGAAAAGATGATTCTTTTCAGGCATGTTTAAGAATAACATGTGTTCCTCCCTATCGATGAGAGACGCAACATATTCAAGCCTCACAGCACTCCAACAGACACTTCTTGACCAGGCTGCATCTGCAATGGAGACAGCCTACAACCATATTCAAGGTTCTTTGTCGGAGCTGCGCTCCATTCTCTTGATGGCCAGATCATCACTGGCTCAAATGTCGAGAATGCTGCATATGGTTCAACCATCTGCGCTGAGAGGGCTGCGATACTGAGAGCGAATGCCATGGGGATACGGACATTCGACAGCCTTGCTGTGATCGGAAGAGGTGCTGACTTCAACACTTCCCAGGTGAGTTCTCCATGCGGAGCATGCAGGCAGATGCTGTATGAATCTTCTCAGATTGCAGACGTCCCGCTGGAAGTCATAATGTCAACAACCCAAAGAGGAAGGATAATCATCGCGACGATCGATGAGCTGCTGCCTCTCGCATTCGGACCAAGGGACCTGGGGATTGATATAACTCAGTATAAGTGAGATCTCCTGAGATACCAGAGAAGGGCAGCCGCAGCCAAAGGGATCGACAGAAACCATAGCCAATCCCAATTACCGCCGGCGATATCGGGAACTGTTCCATCACCTTTCAGCTCGACATTACCTTCATCACATCTGCTCTCGTCCTGAACAGCAAACCTTGTCATCTCTTCTGGCCCATAGATGGCAATCTCCTTAGCATCACAGAAATAAGGGAGCTTGATTGCAAAGACTGCTTCCTCTACCGGCAGGACATCGACGAATTTTCCCTCTGGTGTACGCATGTCTACATATTCTTTCTCTGGGACTGTGAAGCTGTAGTTGAACAATATCTCTCCTGAGAAGGATTCGAGGATCGCTGAGTGACGACCGACACCAGTCGAGGTTGCATCGGAGGGAAGGGTCGATAAACTTCTGGCGGATAGCTGCTCACCATGCTTCTCGATGACAATGTAAAAGGAATCAGAGAAGACTACTGGAATAAGCAGCAGCAGGACTATAAGGCTACGCATCGTATTCCTCCTTGCAGGCTGGCAAATCCTTCTTGCCTTTTGCTTCAAGCCTTGCCCGTAGAGAGCACTTGATAACTTCTCTTGAGGGATAATTGAATGTGCTACCTTCCTCCCAATGGTTTCTCATGATGCTGTTGAATGTCGAACGAGCCCTGTTCCATGCGCCGCACTGATAATAACAACCTAACTGGTCGCAATCGCTTCCTGTGCAACCAGGGTCCCTGCATCCCTCTACCAGCGTAGGGATAGGAAAGACACGTTCATTCAAGAGCCTGGGGATGCATCTTGTCCCAAAGAATGAGTCTTGCTCTTCCAGCCACACACAGTCGCTTGTACAAAGACATGGTCCTTCTTCAGTAAGATAAAGATGCTTGTGTTCGCAGTACCTGGGATCGACATCATACCTAGGATCCTGCATGACAATGCATCCATCCACCCATTCGCACGTCCCAATATCTGTAAGGCACTCCTGCTCTTCCATGCGACCTAGGCATCCGCCCGGGTCTCCTCCTCCTGACAAGTAATCATCAAGCCCGACTAGATCTCCTTCCTTGCACCATCCTGAGCATGCAGCACCTGAATCATAGCTTCCACAGTTGTACCCAATATCATCTGAACGGGCTATCTCATACTCATCCTCGAGCAGGAATGCATGACCTATCTCATGCACCAGAGTCTCTGTTAGGTCCTCATCTATGAATACCCTTATGTATGTCCCGGCTGTGCTTGTGAAGTACATGTCATCCTTGAATAGGATAATGACAATGTCTGTTGAGGGATCATATGCAGGAAAAGCGGCAAGGAGCCTTGTGAGAAGTTCCTCATCATATCCTATGCGATTGACATGCCTGCTCACGACACCATCCTCTGCATATGAGCATGTACCTGCGTCGAACTTGTATCCTTTCTGGATATAATCATACGATTCCTCCTTGTAAGATAGCTGGAAATCTGTGTAGACCACATTGAAATCATCCTTATGCTCACTGAATGGACTATGTGAGAATAACCCATCTCTCTCCAGTCCTGCCTTGATATATCCAAGGAACTCTTCAGGGTCACTGATCTGCATCGGAAGGAAGATCAGGTTGATGTTCTTTTCACGCTTCTGTCCTAGATATCTGAAACCTGTGCATTTTCCTCCAAAGGATTGGAAGCCATCTTCACAGATTGCATGGCTGCCGTCTAATGACTTCCCATTCTCAGGCCCTGCATAATGCTGGCCAGACTTCAGGCAGATCCCCGGAAGCTTGATCTTGGATATCCCATAACGATAATCAGATCTGACCTGGGCATAGTCTTTGGCGACCGGAGACAGATACATCTCCCGCACTAGTGACTCCTTCCTGACCTTTACTGTGCCAGACTCCCATGCTCCCGCCTTCATAGGCATGCTTCCAATAAGCTCATCATCAATATAGAAAGATAGGTTCTCCTTCCATGTCAGAGTTAGCAGATGCTCCTCACCACCTCCCCACAGAGGTATGAAATATGGATCTCCTGGATCTCCTGGTAACAGCAGACTCTGTTGCGGCTCAACATCGACCCATCCAACCACAAGCTCACCGCACATGCCAATAGACATGATGAGCTTCTCTTCTTCCCCCATCTCAAAGATCCTCTGCTCCTTGTCACACTCGCCATCATGATTTCCGAATTCTGAATCTGTCTTGAGGACAATCTGAAGCGTACCTTCTTCCAGAGAAAAAGTCCTCTCAGGTACTATCTGGGCTTGATGCTCGGGCAACAATATATCCTCCAGATAGTAGAACTCACCTGAGACAGTCGCTTGATCGCATTCCGGCTCAAGGCCTGACTTGTATGTCATGTCACAGAAGAATATATGGTCATAGATATCTTTGACAAAGCTTAGCGAAAGTGTCGGATCCTTCCCACTGAGCAGCTTGTATTCCCTTCCTTTGTCGCCTTTCTCAGAAAGGTAACGAAGCCGCTCCTGGATACTGCAGGCAGCTGGGATGAAGCTTCTCGCGTTCACGACTGTCGCGGCAGGAATTGGAGTCACTGACGGAGAAATCTCTATGACAGATTCCTGGGAATCAGACGGTTCTGGTATCCTTGATTCCTCACCACATCCAAGCAGGAACAAGAGGAAGAGCGCAATCCATATCACACGATAAACGAGAAATAATTGATATATCTGCCTTTCGGTGCTTATGGATATCAATCCTTTTCTTCATTTGGGCCTGAGGGCCAATATAGATTCCCAAGCGCTCCTTTGATCACTGCGACTCCCTTCTCGAAGTCTGATATCAGGATGTGCTCATCCGGCGTGTGATCGAGGGAGGAATCGCCTGGGCCGAATGCAAGGA
>CAYTWW010000029.1:0-3198 GCA_964441565.1 uncultured Methanosarcinales archaeon
GAAGGCTTCAGCGAATTCTTTTGCTTCTGACTCAGTCTTGTGCATCTTCCAGTTGCCAGCGATGATTGGTTTTCTCATAGAGCTGCGGAATGAAATCCACTATAAAAGTCTTCCTTTCAAAATCTTTATAAAGAATATGGATTTCCAGAGGAAACAGGCGTCGGTGATCTAGTGGCTATGATACTGGCCTTCCAAGCCGGTTACCTGGGTTCGAATCCCGGCCGACGCATTCCTCGCATTTCTGCTCGTCATGCGTCGTCCGGGATTCGAGATGCGGTCACTTCGTTCTCGCACCCACGTCACTATCGTTCCTGGGTTCTAAGTGAACCATCGCTTCGCTCTGGACTCCCGGCCTCCGCAGTTTCGCAGTGGGTCTGGAATAGGGATTCGAGACACAGTCATTATCATTCCTGTGACTCTTCGCGATGCTCAGAGTTGCGGTCACTTTGGTTCCTGTACCCCTCGTTTCATTTGGGGTTCCCGGCCTCCGCACTTTCGCAGTGGGTCCAAAAAACATTGGCGGTAAACATCTGACATCCATTCTCAAATAATCATGCAGGATTTTACACTTCAGAATTCAATCAATCCAGTAAGATAAATGGGGGAAACTAACAACTGGATCGTTAAGAAGGAAGGTTAGATCAAAAAAGTGAGAGTTCGGTGTACCAGACACCTTCTCCGCAACCTTCTGGCTTCGGGAATCCTTTCCAGCCGCATGTGGTGATGTATTTTTTGCCTTTGTATGCGAATACTTCAGGTGCATGGCATTCGATCCTCTTGATCATCTGTACATCGCCAGGATAAGTACCGAATTCAAGCAGATCATCTGATGCGAAAGCGAATGTGCTAAGGTAGTTCTCTGTCCTCCCTATCGGGCTTGGGACAATTGTTGTGAGCAATATGAACCCTCTCTCGGTCCTTAGCACAAACGGCGATTCGCAAGCTGAATTGAAGGAGCGAGGCGATCCCTGGCCGAGCCTGAAGACAGTCTTCAGGAATTTCCATGTCCGAAGGTCGGGGTCTGCTGCCAGGTAGGCATTGATCCTGTTGCCGAACTCTGTCAAGTATAGTACCGTCCTGCCCTGATGGCTGATGATGCACGGGTCACGCATGAACGGCGAGCCGAAGCATGCGAGCCTTGCTTTTTTCCATCTGATGCCGTCGTCCGATATTCGGTGCGAGAGTGCACACAAACCGGTCGCGAAAAAAAGATGCCATCTCTCGCTCCGGAAGACGAATGGTGAGATCCTGAAGATGCAGGATCCGTCAAGATCCATTTTCTCTGGCTCAAGGCAGAAGGGTGATCTGCCTTTCGCATGGAAGAATCTGCGCTCAGAAAGAGGAGTCCGGTAGACACTGGCGTAGGTGCCGATCAGGTGCCAGAACCCTTCTCTATCCTCATATATGCAATGGTCGTTGATGTATCCCACGGACGGAGAGGCCAGCTTTTTCCAGTTCATGTTCATGCATTTATCAGGAAGAGGAGCAGGACACAGATCAGCCCTGAGACAAGCATCTTTATCGCGCTCTTCACCATGTTCTCCTCTGATACATGGCCAAGGAATGCTCCAAGTCCAAGGAGCAGCACGAAGGTGATCGCCATCGCGATCGAATAGGCGACCTTGATCTCAAACCCTATTAAGAAAGGGATAAGGATTAGTATGGCAGATAGGAATGGCGAAAGCCCATTCACCAAGGCGACTATATAAATCGCGAATTTCTCTGCTCTCCCGATCTGCGAGTGATCCAGGTCCATCAGGACAGCCCTCTCCAGGGATTTGAGTTTCTTCTTCCTCTCCGATTCCTCTGAGAAGTATGTCCCCCAGATCCCGGAGATCGCCATGGCGACGCTGGTCGATATTCCAGTAGAGACGATTATCCTCGGATCCTGCACATTAGCGAAATAATTACCCAGGAGGACTCCAAGAATCGTAAGGATGCCGTCGAAGGAATTCATGGCGAAGTATCTCCTGGCGATCTCGCCGATACCTGCGATCTCGTTATAATCGCGGATCCTTGCGATATGCTTGCGTAACATGATAGTCTAGTCTGTCCTCTTATCTTTATAAATCTTTCAGTGCCAAAAATCATTCACAAGATTTAATAATACTTGGCCCCTTAGCCGAGAAGACATGAGGAGCGTGCTTGTGCTATGCGCACACAACGACGACCAGATCATCGGAGCCGGGGGGACGCTCGCGAAGTATTCGCGTGAAGGCATCAAGGTAGTCACAGTCATCTTCTCCTACGGCATGCTATCGCATCCCCATCTTCAGAAGAAGGTGATCATCGAGACGCGTGTGAGGGAATCACTGGCAGGCAACAAGGTCATGTGCGGACCTGACTCTGAAGTGTACTATCTGGGCCTATCAGAAGGCAGGTTCGATGCTGAGATCCAGCAGAAGAAGATATCGACCAGGATACGCAGGATGATCCGGCAGTACAAGCCTGAGAAGATCTTCACCCATTCTCTTGATGATCCGCATCCAGACCATCGCGCCGTATACCGTTTTGTGACTTCCCTTGCTGAGAAGATGAAATTCAGGGGGGATATCTATTCTTTCAATGTATGGAACTTCTTTTTCAATCTCAGGAACAGGCAGCTTCCCAGGCTAATCGTGGATATATCAGACACCATGAGATATAAGGTCGAGGCGTTCAGGAAGCACAAGAGCCAGTGGATAGTCCAGCTCCAGTTCATGTGGAGCGTGTATGCACAAGCGATTCTCAACGGCCTCATATACAGATACAAATATGCAGAGGTTTTCTTCAAGATACGATGAAAAAGCTTCTCATACCGACAGATACCTTCCTGCCAAAGCTTGATGGAGCCACAAGCTTCCTCAAGGAGACCATACCAAGGCTCAAGGAGAAGTTCGATATCACTGTGATGTGCCCTGATTTCGGTGAGATAAAAAAAGACCTTGGAATAAGGATAGTGAGGTTCAAGCCGCTTTCCTTCAAGGTCGGAGACATCACTCCTTCGATGCCTGATCAGGCGATCATCAAGAGGGAAGTGAGGGCTGCAGACATCGTCTGGGTCCAGGGAGCGCTGGCACCGATAACATCGTCGTCGATCATGGCCGCGAAAAGGATTAGAAGGCCGCTGCATGTGATGACACACATACTGGAATGGGACGTGTTCCCAAAAGGGTATGGGAGCAGGATCCTCTCGACTCCTATCAACATGTCGACTCT